>NZ_DASPIS010000001.1:0-31374 GCF_035628975.1 Azospirillum sp.
GAAGCGGCGCTGCGCGAGAGCGAGGAACGCTTCCGCGCCATGGCCGATTCCGCGCCCTCTCCGGTGTGGGTCAGCGGCCCGGAAGGCGGCATCGACTTCGGCAACCAGGCCATGCTCGACTTCTTCGGCGAGGATGCGGAGGGGATCCTCGGCGACGGCTGGACACGGCGCATCCACCCGGACGACCTCGCCGGGGCCATGGCCGTGCGCGAGTCGCACCGGCCCCGGAACGAGCCTTTCGGCTTCGAGGCGCGCTTCCTCGACGCCGCCGGCGAATGGCGCTGGATGCGCGCCAACACGCGGCCGCGGTTCGACGCCGACGGCCGGTTCCTCGGCTACGTCGGCATGGCCTTCGACATCACCCAGGCGCGCGAGGCGGAGGCCGCGCTGCGCGCGGATGAGCAGCGCCATGCCTTCCTCCTGCAGCTTGGCGACACCATCCGCGAGCTGGAAGACCCCATGGCCATCATGGCCACGGCGACTCGCATGCTGGGCCAGCACCTGAACGTCCCCCGCGTCGGCTACGGCGAGGTCGACGAGACCGAGACGACCGTCGACATGGGCGCCATCTGGACAGACGGAACCGTGCAGACGGCCGCCGGGGTCTACCGCATGGACGACTTCGGTCCCCGCCTGAGCCGGGACCTGAAGGCGCGCAAGACCGTCCGCGTCAGCGACGTCACTGCCGACCCGCGCACCGCCGGGGCCGCCGCGGCGGCCTTCCACGCGATGCAGACCAGCGCCTTCCTGCGCGTGCCGATCTCCCGCGCCGGACACCTGACGGCGTTCCTGTTCCTGCACTCGCCGACGCCACGGCAATGGACCGACGACGAGGCGGAGCTGGCGGAGGACGTGGCGGACCGCACCTGGGCGGCGGTCGAGCGGGCCCGGGCCGAGATCGAGGTGCGCGAGAGCGAGGCCCGCTTCCGCTCCATCGCCGACAGCGCGCCGGTGCTGATCTGGGTGACCCGGGCCGATCGCCGCCGCGCCTTCGTCAACCAGGCCTATGTCGAGTTCTACGGCGGCACCTACGAGGAAGCGCGGGACGCCGACTGGCGCGAGAAGCTGCACCCGGACGATGTCGACCGGATCCGGGCGGAGTCGCTGGCCGGCGAGGCCACCCGGCAGCCGTTCATGCTCGAGGCCCGCTACCTGCGCCATGACGGCGAGTACCGCTGGCTGCGCTCCTACTCGCGGCCCCGGCTCGACAAGCAGGGCGGGCTGATGGGCTTCGTCGGCGTCGCCTACGACGTCACCGAGGCGCACCAGGTCGAGACCGACCTGAAGCGCATCAACGAGCTTCTGGAAGAGCGGGTCACCGAGGCGCTGACCGAGAAGGCCCGCGCCGAAGCGGCGCTGATGCACGCCCAGCGGATGGAGGCCGTCGGCCGCCTCACCGGCGGCGTGGCGCACGACTTCAACAACCTGCTGATGGCGGTGCTCGGCAATCTGGAATTGCTGCGCAAACGCCTTCCCGCCGATCCGACCACGGAGCGCCTGTTCGACGGCGCCATGCAGGGAGCCCGACGCGGAGCGACGCTGACCCAAAGGCTTCTGGCTTTCGCCCGCCGCCAGGATCTGCAGCCGCAGGCGGTGGACCTTGCCGGGCTGCTGGACGGCATGAAAACGCTGTTGGAACGGTCTGTCGGCCCGCGCGTCGTCATCCGCATCGACGCTCCGCGGGCGACGGCGCCGGCCCTGATCGATCCCAACCAGCTCGAACTCGCGATCCTGAATCTCGCCGTCAATGCCCGCGATGCGATGCCCGACGGCGGCACGCTCACCGTGACCGTGGACGAGGCGCCGGTTTCCGTGGCTTCGGGACTGCCGCCCGGCTTCTACCCGCACGTCAGCGTGCGGGACACCGGCACGGGAATGGATGGGGAAACGCTTGCGCGGGCGGTCGAGCCCTTCTTCTCGACCAAGGGCATCGGCAAGGGCACCGGGCTGGGATTGTCGATGGTCCACGGTCTGGCGGTGCAGTCCGGCGGTGCATTCCGGCTGTCCAGCGTTCCAGGCCAGGGGACGGTCGTGGAGCTGTGGCTGCCCAAGGCCACCACACCGGTCCAGGCGACCGAATTGCCGCCGGCCCCGGTGGTCGACGTGTCTCCCGCCGTGGTCCTCGTGGTCGACGATGACGCGCTGATCGCCATGAGCACCGTCGATATGCTGGCCGACCTTGGGCACACGGTCCTCGAAGCGAGCTCGGGCACCGAGGCGCTGGAGCTTCTGCGCAGCGGCCAGGCGGTCGACCTGATGCTGACGGACTATGCGATGCCGGGCATGACCGGCGTCGAGCTTGCCCGGGCGGCCCGCGCCATGGCCCCGGACCTGCCGGTTCTGCTGGCAACTGGATACGCCGATCTGCCGGAGGGCGTCGTCGCCGACCTGCCGCGGCTCGCCAAGCCATACACGCAGAACCAACTCGCCGTTGCGACGGCCAAGCTGTTGGCCGAAATGGCGAGGACTTCGGCACATGCCAAGCGGAGTGGTGGTTTCCACCCCGATTAGCGCGCTGAATTCCGGGGCTTGTTTGCCGCAGGCTCGCTCCGGCTGGCCCGTCGAGCGGTCCGTCAGCGTTGCGAGACCGATCCCGCCGCCGCCACCACCAGCGGAGCGAAGCGTTCCTCCATCTCCTCCGGGGTGAAGCGCGCGCGGGAGACGGCGATGTTCAGCGCCCCCACCGGCACTCCCCCCGGCCCGGTGATGGCCGCCGCGACTGACAGGTCGCCGTGATAGAATTCCTCGAACGCGGTTGCATAACCGCGGACCGCCGATTTCGCGATCTTCGCGAGCAGATCCTCCCTCTGCCAGGTGGTGTGCGGGGTGTAGGGCTTCAGATCCATCCGGTCGATCAGGGCCGCCGCATCCGCCGTCGGCAGGCGGGACAGGATGGCGATGCCCGGGGCGGTGCAGTAGGCCGGCATCCGCGTGCCGACGATGACGTCGGTGTTCAGGACATGCCGGCTCATGAAGCGCGACACGAAGACGATCTCCGGCCCGTCCATGACGGTCAGGTTGATCGTCTCCTCGGTCGTCTTGCTGAGATGCATTAGGTACGGCATCGCACGTTCCAGCATCGCATTGCTGCGAAGATAGTGATGCGCGAGATCCAGCGTGCGGACGGTCAGTTCGAACCGCTTGGTGACCGGGTCCTTCCGCAGATAGCCCAGCTTCTCCAGCGTGTAGGTGAAGCGCTGCGCGGCGCTCTTGTCCATGCCGACGGTGGCGGCGACCTGGGTCAGGCTCATGGATGGGCGGCTGTAATCGAAGGCGTGCAGCACGCGGAACGCCTTGTCCACCGACATCACCATCAAGGGATCGGCGGCCCGGCCCTCCTGCCCGTCGCTTTCGACCTGCGCATTTCCGGCCGGGGAGCCGGTTGCGGGCGCGTTCCCGGCAGTCCCGTCTGTCGCCTTGGCGGCGGCCTTGGGTGAAGAGGTGGTGGATCGGCGCGGTGCCATGTCGGTCGGTCCTGAAAGTGCGCGGTGAGAGATACCGTTGACAGCGTACCGAAAGCAAGCCAAGCTAATCAATACAAAGTATTGCTATTCAATACGAAGCGCGGCGATCCCGCCTTCGATCCCCTTTCCCGCGGGGCATTCCGGCCGTGGGCGCAGAGTTGCGCCGGCCCCGGACTGCCCTGCCGTTCCACAGGAGCGCATCCGTGACCGACTTCATCCTCACCGAGACCCGCGGCCCGGTCGGCGTCATCACGCTGAACCGTCCTGAGGTGCTGAATGCCTGGAACAAGGCGATGCGCGACGCACTGGTCGTCGCCTTCGACCGGCTGGAGGCCGACGGCGCCATCCGCGCCATCATCCTGACCGGGGCCGGCGACCGCGCCTTCGGTGCGGGGCAGGATCTCAACGAAACCAAGAGCTTCGATGCCGAGCGCGCCGAGGAATGGGTGGCGGAGTGGGAGCGGCTCTATCACCGCATGCGGACCCTGTCGAAGCCGCTGGTGGTGGCGCTGAACGGCGTGGCGGCCGGTTCCGCCTTCCAGGTCGCGCTTCTGGGCGACCTGCGCGTCGGCCATCCCGGCGTCCGCATGGGCCAGCCGGAGATCAATTCCGGCATCGCCAGCACCACCGGCCCCTGGATCATGAAGGAGATGATCGGGCTGGCCCGCACCATCGACCTGACCCTGACCGGCCGGCTGATGGACGCGCAGGAATGCCACGCCATCGGCCTGATCAACCGCATCGTCCCGCAGGAGCGCGTGATGGCTGAAGCGCTGGAGTTGGCCGGCGAACTGGCTGCGAAGCCCCCGGTCGCCATGCGCCTCGACAAGCAGCGCTTCCGCGAGATGACCGAGGCCGGATTCCGCGACTGCCTGGCCGCCGGCGTGCGCATCCAGCGCGAAGCCTACGCCTCGGGCGAACCGACGCGGATGATGGAGGAGTTCCTGGCAAAGCGCGCCGCGCGCAAGACGGCGGCCTGACGGGGCATCCGCCCGAAACCGGACCGGGGCGGAGCGGGGCGGCCTGCGGCCGTCCCCGCCCCCCTTCGAAGCTTCCTCCATCAACCGGGCGACCACAAGACCCGGCCAGTGAACAGGGATTAGGACCATGGGCAAGACCGACGATTTCACCATCAACCGCCGCAGCCTGCTTGCCACCGCAGTGACGGGGGCGGCGGGCACCGCGCTGGGCGCCGCCCTGCCGGTCGCCCTTTCGGCCGGCATGAGCCGGCCGGCGATGGCGCAGACCACCCAGATCACCGTGGCCGATCCGGGCGGCCCCTACAGCCCGGCCTTCCGCAAGGCGTTCTACGATCCGTTCGAGAAGGCGACCGGCATCAAGGTCGTCAATGTCGCCCGCGAGGCCGAACCGACCGCCCAGTTCAAGGCGATTGTCGAGACGAAATCCTACAGCTGGGACGTCTGCACCCTGACCCTGTCGGCCCGCGACATCCTGGCCCGCCAGAACCTGCTGGAACCCTTGGATTTTCCGGCCTCCGAAGCGCCGGGGCTGATGCCGGAGGCGCTGACCGGCCAGTGGATGGGAACGGACGTCTATTCGACGATCCTCGCCTACCGCACCGACAAGTTCCCGTCCAACCCGCCGCAGAGCTGGGCGGACTTCTGGAATGTCGAGAAGTTCCCCGGCCGCCGATCGCTGCGCAAGAACCCCATCGACACGCTGGAACAAGCCCTGCTGGCGGACGGCGTGCCGCTCGACCAGCTCTATCCGCTGGACGTCGAGCGCGCCTACAAGAGTCTGGAACGCATCCGCCCGCACATCGCCGCATGGTGGACCGGCGGCGCCCAGTCCACCCAGCTGATCCAGAGCGGCGAAGTGGACATGATCGCCCTGTGGAACGCCCGCGCCCAGGCCGCCATCGACGGCGGCGCGCCGGTGAAGATCTCGTGGAACCAGGGTCTCTATTCCATCGAAGGCTGGGGGATCCCGCGCGGCAACCCGCGTGCGGACGCCGCCCGCAAATTCATCAAGTTCTGCGCCGATCCCCAGCGCCAGGCGATCTTCACCGAAGCGCTGTCCTACGGCCCGACCAACCTCAAGGCCTATGACAGCATTCCGAAGGAGCGCGCGCAGGCGCTGCCCACCTTCCCCGAGAACCTGAAGCGGATGACCATCGCCCGCGAGGACTGGTGGGGTGCCAACCGGTCCAAGATGAGCGAGCGTTTCAACGCCTGGATCCTCGGCTGACGACCATCACAGGAGACCCGCCGCCATGTCCCCCTCCCACGGAACGGCCCCTCCCGCCTGCAAGCTGCTGGTCGATGGCCTCACCAAGAGCTACGGCTCCGTCGTCGCCCTGCAACCCACCCGCCTGGAGGTTCCGGCGGGCGAGTTCCTGACGCTGCTGGGCCCCTCCGGCTCGGGCAAGACCACGCTTCTGCAGATGATCTGCGGGCTGGTGGAACCGAACGGCGGGCGCATCCTGATCGACGGCCGCGACGAAACCCGCACCCCCGTCCACAAGCGCGACATCGGGCTGGTGTTCCAGCATTACGCCCTGTTCCCGCATCTGACGGTGGCGGAGAACATCGGCTTCCCCCTGCGCATGCGGGGGGTCGCCGCCTCCGACCTCGACCGCCGGGTGCGCGACGCGCTCGACATGGTCCATCTCGGCCATCTCGGCGACCGTTTCCCCAAGGAACTGTCGGGCGGGCAGCAGCAGCGCGTCGCGCTGGCGCGCTGCTTCGTCTACCAGCCCTCCGTCATCCTGATGGACGAGCCGCTGGGGGCGCTGGACAAGAAACTGCGCGAGCACATGCAGTACGAGATCAAGCGGCTGCACCGCGAGACCGGCGCCACCATCATCTACGTCACCCATGACCAGGAGGAGGCGCTGGCCATGTCGGACCGCATCTGCCTGATGAACCATGCGCGCATCGAGCAGATCGGCACCCCCCACGACATCTACGCCCGTCCGAAGACCGCCTTCGCCGCCGATTTCATCGGCGTGTCGAACATCTTCCGCGGCCGCATCCAGCAGGACGAGGGCGGCGCACCCATCCTGGTGACCGGCGGGGGCCGCTTCCGCCTGTCGGCCGCCACCGCCGCCTCGGGCCAGGGCGAGGCGTCGCTGATCGTTCGCCCCGAACAGCTCGACCTCGACGGCGAGGGCGACAACGAGGTGTCGGGCGAAGTGGTCGATACCGTCTATGCCGGGTCGGAAACCCGCGTCCTGGTGGCGCTGGGCGACCAGTCCACCATCACCGTGCGGCTGCGGCGCGGCATGTCGCCGCCGCCGCTGGGCGACCGGGTCGCCGTGCGCTGGCGCAGCGACGCCGGGGTGCTGGTGTCATGAGCGCCGCGATCCTGCACGGCTCCGCCGAGGGCGGCCTGAGGCAGCGGCTGCGCTTCGGTCCGCTCTGGCTGGCGGCGCCCGGCATCGCCTTTCTGGCGGTCTTCTTCATCTATCCGGTCCTGCGGCTGCTGGGACTCAGCGTCCAGGATGCCGACACCGGCGCCTGGACGGGGGACCATTACGCCCGCATCGTCGACACCGGCGTCTATTTCCGCGTCCTAATGGGCACCTTCCGCATCGCAGGGCTGACGGCGCTGTTCTCGCTTCTGCTGGGCTATCCGCTGGCTTACTGGCTGGCGCAATTGCCGGAGCGCAGGCGCGGCGCGATGGTGCTGGCGGTGATGATCCCGTTCTGGACCAGCTATCTGGTGAAGACCTTCGCCTGGATGGTGATCCTGGGACGGAACGGCGTCATCAACGGCATCCTGTCGGCCGGCGGCCTGCCGGCGCCTGAGATGCTGCACAATGAATTCGGCGTGATGGTCGGCATGGTGCACGCGATGCTGCCGCTGGCGGTGCTGACCATGCTGCCGGTGATGACCGGCATCGACCGCAGGCTGGTGCAGGCGGCCGAAACGCTGGGGGCGGCGCCGGGCCATGCCTTCTGGCTGGTCTATTTCCAACTGTCGCTGCCGGGCGTCGCGGCGGCGGGGCTGCTGACCTTCATCTCGTCGCTGGGCTTCTTCATCGTCCCGGCCCTGCTGGGCGGACCGCAGCAGACCATGCTGGCGCAGCTGATCATCACCCAGATCCAGGAGATGCTGAACTGGGCCTTCGCCGGCGCGCTGGCGACCTTCATGCTGACGGCGGCGCTGGTCACCTGCTGGGTCTACGACCGCGTCTTCGGCCTGTCCACCCTGTCGGGCGAGGGAGCCCGGCGCAAGACGGGCGGCGGCGGCATGCGCAAGGCCGGCCAGCGCATCCTGTCGGCCCTGGCGGCACTCACCGCCGCGGCGGTGCGGGTGACGGCGCCGGTGCTGGGCGAGCGGGGCCGCGACCGTCTGCCGGCGGTCTATTCGACGCTGGTGCTGGTCTTCCTGGTGGCGCCTGCCGTCGTGGTGGTGCCGATCGCCTTCACAAGTTCACCCTTCCTCGACTTCCCGCCGCCGGGCTACAGCCTGAAATGGTTCGAGGTCTATTTCGGATCGGACCTGTGGCTGGGCGCCACGCTGCGCTCCTTCGGCGTCGCCTTCGCCACCGCCATACTTGCGACCCTGGTGGCGGGACTGGCCGCCCTGGCGCTCGCCCGCTCCACCTCGCGCTGGCGCGGGGCCATCTTCGCCCTGTTCCTGGCGCCGATGATCGTCCCGCGCATCGTCATCGCCGTCGGGCTGTTCTACCTGTTCGCCCAGATCGGGCTGGTCGCCACCGATCTCGGCCTGATCATCGGCCACACGGTGCTGGCCCTGCCCTTCGCCTTCGTCGCCATCGCCGCCGTGGTGAAGGGCCACGACTGGCGCCTGGACCAGGCGGCGGCGACGCTCGGCGCCAACCGGGTGCAGACGCTGATGCGGGTCACGGTTCCGCTGATCCGCGGCGGTCTGGTGGCGGCCTTCCTGTTCGCCTTCATCACCTCCTTCGACGAGCTGACCGTGGCGATCTTCGTCAGCGGCGGGGTCAAGACCACCCTGCCCAAGCAGATGTGGGACGACATGATCCTGCAGTTGAACCCGACGCTGGCCTCGGTGTCGGTCGTCGTCTTCGTCATCGTCATGGCGCTTCTGCTGATCGCCGAACGGCTGCGCCGCTCCGGCCGCTGAGTCGCCACCCCCAAGACGCCGCCATCAAGACGCCACCATCAAGACGCCACCCCTGCCATCCTTTCAGAGATCCATCGATCATGTCCGATTTCGACACCGGGTTCGCCGGCCTGCTGACCCAGGCCGCGCGGACCGACGGCGAGCGCCTGTTCGCCCGCTACAACGGCAATCCGCTGACCGTCCATGCGCTCGACCGCCAGTCGGACAGCGTCGCGGCGGAGCTTCGGCGGATCGGGCTGGTTCCCGGCGACCGGGTGGCGCTGATGCAGCGCAACAGCCCGGCGGTTCTGTCCACGCTGTTCGGCCTCGCCAAGGCCGGGCTGGTCTGGGTCCCGATCAACGCCCAGCAGCGCGGCGACGGGCTGCGCTACATCCTGGACCATTCGGACCCCGCCGCCGTGTTGGCCGACGCCGACCTCGTCCCGGTGATCGCGGAGTGCGGCGCCGACCTGTCCGGCAAGCCGCTGATCGTGGCTGGTAGCGGGGCTGGAGCCGATGCCCCCGACGGCGCCCTGCGGCTGGAGCCGATGCTGGACAGCGGCGCCCGGTTCGAGGGAGCGCTTCCCGGCCCCGACGAGCCCTTCGCCATCATGTATACCTCCGGCACCACCGGGCGGCCGAAGGGGGCGCTGGTCACCCACCGCATGATGCGGCTGGCGGGCGAGGCGGTGGCCCGCGTGTCCGCCGCCCGCGATGGCGACGTCCTGTTCGTCTGGGAACCGCTCTATCACATCGGCGGCGCCCAGATGATCGTGCTGCCGCTGATCCGCGCGGTGTCGCTGGCGATGGTCGACCGCTTCAGCGCCAGCCGTTTCTGGGATCAGGTCCGCGACTATGGCGCCACCCACATCCACTACCTGGGCGGCATCCTGCAAATCCTGCTGAAGCAGCCGCCGAGCCCGCGGGACCGCGATCATCCCGTGCGCATCGCCTGGGGCGGCGGCTGCCCCAAGGAAACCTGGACGCTGTTCGAGGAGCGGTTCGGCGTCCAGATCCGCGAATGCTACGGCATGACCGAGGCGTCGAGCATCACCACCTGCAACGACGAGGGCACTGTCGGCGCGGTCGGGCGGCCGATGCCCTGGTTCACCGTCCAGCTGCTGGACGAGACCGGCAACCCGGTTCCCCAGGGCGAACGCGGCGAGATCGTGGTCCGCACCGGCGTGCCCGGCGCCCTGTTCACCGGCTATTTCCGCAATCCGGAGGCAACGGCGCGGGCCTTGCGGAAGGGGGCGCTGCACACCGGGGACCTCGGCTCCCTTCTGCCCGACGGCACGCTGCTGTTCCACGGACGGATGACCGACAGCATGCGCTGCAAGGGGGAGAACGTCTCCGCCTGGGAGATCGAGCATATCGCCGCCACCCACCCGGCCGTCGAGGATTGCGCCGTCATCGGCGTGGCGGCGGAGATCGGCGAACAGGACATCAAGCTGTTCGTGAAGCCCAAGGCCGGAGCCGCGCTGGACATCCCGTCGCTGTCCAACTGGCTAGGCCGGCAGCTGGCTCCCTATCAGAACCCCCGCTACATCGCGGTGGTGGAGGAGTTCGAGCGCACTCCCAGCCAGCGCATCATGAAGCACCGCCTGCCGGCGGCCGTGCATGACAGCTGGGACCGTCAGTCGGCACGCTGATGACGGTCGGGCGACGCGGTTCCCGTCACGGAGCCGCGTCAGCGTCTCAGCATCGCAAAAGCCGGAATGGCGACCCGGTGGACCAGCGGGATCAGCAGCGCGCCGAGAAGAAGCCCGACAATGCCTGCGAACCCGGCGGCCACCAGCCATTCCATCACCGCCGCCCCCGCCGGAAGCGCATGGCCGACCGCCACGGCGGCGTCATGGATCGCGTGCCCGAGTTCCTCCAAGCCATAGCCTTCCAGCCCATGGATGATGATGCCGCCGCCGACCCAGAGCATCGCAGCGGTGCCGACGAGGCTGAGCAGCTTGAGAAACAGCGGCATTCCATAGACGAGACCGCGGCCCAGCCCCTGCGTCAGCGGGCGCAGCAGCCGGTCCGCCCCGCCCGGTGCGCCGGGGGCCAGCCGCCGCAGCCCGAAGAGGCTGGAAACGGGCCGGTCGTTCTGCGCCAAGGCAATGCCGGCGTCGTCTGCCTTCACGATCAGGGCCACCGTGCCGTACACCGCGACGGTGATGCCGGCTCCGACGATGGCCAGGATCAGTGCCTGCATCCAGAAGGAGGAAACCTCCGCGGCGACGGCGGACAGCGTGATCGCCATGATCTCGGCGGACAGGATCAGGTCGGTCTTGATCGCGCCGTTCACCTTGGAATCTTCGAATTGCCGGGCCGATTGCCCGCCGGCCGTGCCCTCCGCGCCGTGGCCGTCATGAGTCCCGTGCGGCCAGATGGCTTCAAAGACCTTCTCCGCCCCTTCGTAGCAAAGGAATGCGCCGCCCAGCATCAGCAGCGGCGTAATGGCCCAGGGCGCCACGAGGCTCAACACCAGGGCGGCCGGCAACAGCAGGATCAGCTTGTTCTTCAAGGAACCGAGAGCGATCCTGCCGATGATCGGCAGTTCACGATCCGCAGTGAACCCGACGACGTAGCGTGGCGTAACGGCAGCGTCGTCGACCACCACGCCGGCGGCCTTGGCCCCCGCCTTTGCAGCCTGCCCGGCGGCATCGTCCAGCGAAGCGGCGGCGATCTTCGTCAAGCCGACCACGTCGTCAAGCAGTGCGATCAGTCCTGTGCTCAAGGAAACGGCTCCTGATAATCCCGGCGCCATCCTAACAAACATCGACCCGCAGCATTCCATTTTTCATGCCTATGCCGAGCCAACTCGCAGGACGCGGGTTCCAAGGACCAGAGGCGATCGCGGGTGGGATGCGCCGCGGATCGCTACCTCAGGGCAAGATCACTTGAATCGGTGCTCGGTGACGGCGACGAGGGGATGGCCGCGATGGAGATGATCCGGGCCATGGTCGACCGCGTCGTGCTCTCCCCCCACCCGTCCCTACGGGATGCACACATCTCGCACTTGCGGAGAATTGTGCAGCTTGGCATTGAGGAAAGCCCCTCTCCCCTCGCGGGGCGGGATCGGCAAAACGCCGTTGGCGTTTGGCCGATCCCGCCCCGCAAGGGGAGAAGGGCCACTCGCCACCGGATGCAGCCTTTTCTTCGCCGATGCGAGAAATGTGCACGCCATAGCCTGCCCGTCCGGCGCCGGGCTGGAGGCGCAGCTTCATGGCGACTTGGTGGCGATTCTGGAGGCGTGCGCCGAAGCGGACCCGAGGCGCCGGCAGCCCGCCTCGTTGGAGGCGGGCTGCCAAGTGTCGATGGTTGCGGGGGCAGGATTTGGCTTTTACCGAACGATGAACCGCTCTTGAGCGTAGCAGGATTGACGCCCTGCTTCCCTGCCCCCTCCTCAATAGGGCCGGTCGCCGAGAACGGTGGCGCGGTGCATGATGCGCCGGTGCGGCGAATAGTCGTTCACCGCGTAATGCTGGGTCGACCTGTTGTCCCACAGCACCAGATCGTCGGCTTTCCAGCGCCAGCGCACCGTGTATTCCGGCCGGCTGATATGGTCGTACAGAAAATCGAGGATCGCCGCGCTCTCCCGGTCGCTCAGCCCGACGATGCGCGCGGTGAAGTTCTCGTTCACGAACAGGGCTTTGGCCCCGCTGACCGGATGGGTGCGGATGACGGGATGGACCACCGCCGGGTGCTTGTCCCGCGCCGCCTTCCAGCGGGCATGGGTCTCAGGGTCGCCATTGTGCCGCCATTCAGGAAAGGAACGGGTGAAGTCGTGCAGGGCCTTCAGCGGCTCCAGCAGGCGGCGGATCGGTTCGGACAAGCCGTCATAGGCGGCGATGTTGCTGGCCCACACCGTGTCGCCGCCGATCGGCGGGATCAGCTTGCCGGACAGGGCGACGATGGCCGGCGGCGTTTCGATGCAGGTGACGTCGGTGTGCCAGACGTCGTTGTCGCTGGGATTGTGCGGGCCGGTGTCCAGCACCATGATCTCCGGCTGCTCCGCCACCTTCGGGTAGATCGGGTGGATGTGCAGCTGACCGAAGCGGGCGGCGAAGTCGCGTTGCGCCTTGGGGGTCAGGGGCTGGTTTTCAAAGAACAAAACCTGATGGGCGACCAGGGCCCGTTCCAGTGCCGCCGCTTCACTGTCGGACAGCGGACGGGAAAGGTCGATCCCCTCCACCCGCGCGCCGATGGCGGGGCTGACGGGCGTGACGGTGAAGGTGGACAGGGCGATGTCTGGCATGGCGGTTCCCCGAATCTTGTCGTTCGACGAAGTCGTTTTTTGAATTGCGGAGTCTCAGGACTTGCCTTTCCACGGCACCAGCCACGCTTCCAGCAGGCGCATTCCGTAGGAAAAGGCGAAGGCGAAGACGGCGATGATGCCGATGCCGACGAAGACCACGTCGGTGGCGAGAAAATGCGAAGCGGACATGATCATGAAGCCGATGCCACGGGTGGCGGCGATCAGCTCCGCCGCGACCAGCGTGCTCCAGCCGACGCCGATGCCGATGCGCAGGCCGGTCAGGATCTCCGGGAGGGCGCTGGGCAGCACGATGGTGCGGAACAGCTGCCAGCGGCCGGCGCCCAGCGACAGCGCGGCGTTCACCCGCTCGATCGGCAGTGCCCGCACGCCGGCCTGGGCCGACAGGCAGACCGGCGCGAACATCGCCAGCGTCAGCAGGACGATCTTCGACACCTCGCCGATGCCGAGCCAGATGATCATCAGCGGCAGATAGGCCAGCGGCGGCAGCGGCCAGTAGAACTCGATGGGCGTGTCGAAGACGCCCTTGGCCCAGCGGTTCAGCCCCATCGCCAGCCCGAGCGGAATGCCGAGCGAGGCGGCGATGACCGCAGCGGAGAAGATGCGGAACAGGCTGGCCCACACATGCTCCCACAGTGTCGCGCCGGCATAGCCGTCTTCGACGATCGCCAGGAACTGGGTCGCCACCTCCTGCGGGGTCGGCAGGAACAGCGGCGGGACCAGCCGATACTGCGTCACCAGGAACCACGCCGCCAGCAGCAGGGCGGCGGTGACGAGACTGATCGGGCCGGTGCGCGCGCCGTCCAGTCTGAAGGGGTGGAGCCGGACGATCTTCGGCCGGTCCGCGGGGCCGATAACGCGGTCGGCGGGGCGAGCGATATCGGTCATTGCAGCACCGTCCGGCGGGAGTGCGTCTGGGCATGCGGCCGATGCACCAGGGAACGGATCTCGTCGTAGAGCTCGGCGAATTCCGGTGCCGACAAAATGGCTCGCACGTCGCGCTCGGCGGCGAAGCGGCGGACGAAGTCCAGGTCGAAGCGGGCGACGATCCGGCCGGGACGCGGCGACATCACCACCACCGTCGTGCCGAGGAACAGCGCCTCCTCGATGGAATGGGTGATGAAGAAGATGCGCTTGCCGGTGCGGGACCAGACATCGATCAGCAGTTCCTGCATCTGCTCGCGCGTCAGGCTGTCGAGCGCACCGAAGGGCTCGTCCATCAGCAGGATTTTCGGATCCGTCGCCAGCGCACGGGCGATGCCGACACGCTGGCGCATGCCGCCCGACAACTCATGGGGGGCGGCGTCGGCGAAGCCTTCCAGTCCGACCAGCCCCAGCAGCGCCTCCGCCCGCTCGCGCCGCTCCCTGGCGGGAACCCCGGCGAAGCGCAGGCCGAGCGCCACATTGTCGGCGACGCTGCTCCAGGGCAGCAGCGTGTCCTTCTGGAACACCACGCCGCGGTCGGCGCCGGGGCTGGCGACCGGCTGGCCGTCCAGCGTGATCGATCCTTCCGACAGCGGCAGGAAGCCGGCGATGGCGTTCAGAAGCGTCGATTTCCCGCAGCCCGATGCCCCGAGCGCCACGACGATGCTGTTGGCGTCGATGTCGAGCGACGTACGGTCCAGCGCATGGACCACCCGGCCGTCGCGGGCGGAGAAGAAGACGCTGGCGTTGCGGACCTGGAGCATGGGCGCTCTCCTGTCGGCGGTTTGGCTTAGCGGACGTCCTTGACGTAATCGGCAGTGACGAAGCCGCCGTAGCTGGGCAGCACGGTGGTGATCTTCTTCTGCTCCTTCAGGAACTCCGCCGTGTCCTTCAGGATCTTGCCCGCACCGCTTCCCTCGCCGCCGGCCAGCCAGGCGGTGGAGGCCTGCACCTCCGCCGGGACCAGCGACAGGTTGGTCAGCGCCGACGCCTGATCGGACGGCGTGCCGCCGAGCAGCTTCGCCAGCGTCTTCGCATTCTCCGAGTCCGGCCCCCAGGCCGCCTTGTCGTTGCGGAAGGAGGCGCTGTAGCGCTCGACGGTGCCGGCGAAGCTTTTCAGGAAGGCGGGATTGTCCTTGGCGAAGGCGGCGGTCGCGACCCAGGCGGTGAAGGTGGGGGCGCCACGGTCGGCCACCTCGCGCGAGGTCAGCAGCACCTTGCCGGTCTTCTTCAGCTCGGTCAGCGCGGGATCCCAGACGAAAGCGCCGTCCAGGTCGCCGCGGTTCCAGGCGGCGACGATGTCCGGCTGCGGGATGGCGAAGACCTGCGCGTCACGCTCCGTCAGCTTCTCCTGCTTCAGGACGGCGAGCAGCTGGTAATGGTCGGTGGAGACCGGGGCGGCGGCCAGCTTCTTGCCCTTCAGGTCCGACGGCTTTTCGATGCCGGAGCCGTTGCGAACCACCAGCGCCTCGTCGGTGCCGGAGATGGTCGCGAGGTGGAAGGCCTTCACGTCCAGCCCGCGGCTGACTGCGGCGGCGAACGGGCTGGAGCCGACATAGCCGACCTGCACGTCGCCCGACGCGATGGCGGCGAAGATCTCGGCCCCCGAATTGAACTTGCGGAAGTCGATCTCAGTGCCGGTCGCTTTGGCGAATTCACCGTTGGCGATGGCGACCGAGGACGGCAGCGCGTCGGTCTGATAGCCGACCACGACCTTGCCGGACGCCGCTTCGGCGATGGTGGAGGCGGCAAAGGGGGCGACCGCGGCCAGCGCGGCATAGAGGAGTGTGGGCAGAATGGGCTTCATCGTCGTTCCCCCCGTCACGGTTGTGAATGCCGGCATGCGAGCGCCGGAAATCCGAATGTCCGTGAACTCTAAAGCGACGCTCCGGCCGTTGTCACGCTAAAATCTACTTTCCTACAGGGAAATATGTTATAAACACGTGTTCTTTTTGTTGATTCCTGTTCCTAGTGCGGTCCCGAGCGCTTTGTCAGGCTGGATTTCTGCACCCTCCGCAGCCCGTCAGCGGTAGCGGCTCCGCCAAAAACATCACCTGATACGAAGCTGGCGCTTGACCTCGCCCCTTTTTCCTATTTTCCTATAGGTAATTTCGAAATTGAACGGTATAGCGCTGTGATATCTCCGCAGCCGTTCGGAAGCGCCACGGCCCCACCACCTGACAAGGAGATCCGCCATGCAGGATTTGGATGATTTCGACCGGATGGTGATGGCGTCGCTCTGTCCCTCCGGCGCGCTCGTGCTGCCGCTTTTGCCGCCGGATGGGCCGGCGGCCGACCCGGCTGTCGGGGTGAGCGACGGCGTCGTCGCGGAAGACGGCAATGAGGACGGCGGCCTGCTTCCCCTCGGCCTCGGCATCGTCTCGGCCATTCTGCTGGCATCGCTGGCGGCGCTGGCCTGACCGGGCTGCCGGCCACTTCCACACTCCCTGCTCGCCCCCGGCACTCTGCCCCGCGCCGTGCACAAGGCCAAACGTATCGACGACCGCCGCCAGCATGGGTGGTCGTGACCCAATTCCCTGACGGAGACCGCTCCCATGCCGGACACCCATCTTCCCGTCACCGAACCATTGCCCGACGAAATCGCCCTTGCCGCCGACCGCCTGTTTTTCAGCGCCCGCACGCCGCATTCCTGGTCCGATCGGCCGGTCCCGGTGGAGACGCTGCATCGCCTCTACGATCTGGTCCGGCTGGCGCCGACCGCCTTCAACGGCAGCCCGGCGCGCTTCGTCTTCCTGACCACGCCGGAGGCGAAGGAACGGCTGCGCCCGGCGCTGAGCCGCGGCAACCAATCCAAACTGACGGCCGGCGTCATCGCCATCGTCGCCTATGACCGCCGTTTCTTCGAACATCTGCCGCTGCTGAGCCCACATTACGACCCTTCGCCGATGTTCGTCGAGGAGCCGTCGCTGGCCGAGACCACGGCGTTCCGAAACGGGTCGCTCCAGGCCGGCTATCTGATCCTGGCCGCCCGGATGCTGGGGCTGGATGCCGGGCCGATGTCCGGCTTCGACGCCGAAGCGGTCGATGCGGAGTTCTTCGCCGACGGCCGGCTGCGCACGAACCTGCTGGTGGCGCTGGGCCATGCCGACGGACCGCCGTCGCGCCCGCGCGCCCCGCGGCTGGATGCGTCGAAAGCGGTGGTCGTCCTTTGATTCGATTGCCTGTGACCCAAACGCCGTAACGGCCGGCCCGTCCAACGACCGAACCGGCCGAACCGGAGACCCATCATGAGCGTGAACGACACGGCCGCCGCCCTGCCGGCGGCCAACGGCGGAGCCTTGCCGAGTGGCGCCCCCCTGCCATCCGGCCTCCCGCTGCGCTTTTCCGCCGCCGCCCTGCTGTGGTTCGCGGCATCCGGGGTGACCGCCCTGTGGCCCGATGCCGCCGATGCCGAGCCGTGGGAGCGGACCGGCGAGTTCGCCAGCCTGCTGGTGGTCGCCGCCGGGCTGCTGGCGCTGATCGCACCGCTGACCGCGGTCATCCGCCCGGCACCGCGCAGCCGGCTGGCATCATCCATTGCGGGATTGTCGGCATCCGTGCCCTGGCTGATCGCCCTGGCATTGGGTGTCATCGGCTGGGAGATCCTGACCGCCAAGCTCGGTCTGCTGCCGCGCCCCTTCTTCGTGCCGCCGCAGGCGCTGCTGGAGGTTTATCTCGACGACTGGCCGCGGCTGCTCGACTGCTTCGCCGCCTCGCTGACGCTGCTGGTCACCGGCTATGCCGTGGGCTCGGTGCTGGGGGTGGTGACGGGTGTCGCCATCGGCTGGTCGCGGGCGGTCGGCTATTGGGTCCATCCCGTGCTGCGGCTGATCGGTCCGCTGCCGGCAACCGCCTGGCTTCCCATCGCCTTCTTCGCCTTTCCCACCAGCTGGAGCGCCAGCGTCTTCCTGATCGCGCTGGCCAGCGGCGTGCCGGTGACCGTGCTGACCTGGTCCGGCGTGGCCGGCGTCAACAGCGCCTATTACGACATCGCCCGCACGCTGGGCGCGTCCCAGCGCTTCCTGGTGCTGAAGGTCGCCGTGCCGGCGGCGATGCCGCATGTCTTCGTCGGGCTGTTCATGGGGCTCGGCGCCTCCTTCGCCGTCTTGGTGGTGGCGGAGATGCTGGGCGTGAAGTCCGGCGTCGGCTGGTACCTGCAATGGGCCCAGGGCTGGGCCGCCTACGGCAACATGTACGCCGCGCTGCTGGTGATGGCGCTGGTCTGCTCCGGTCTGGTGACGCTGCTGTTCCGCGTCCGCGACCGCCTGCTCGCCTGGCAGAAGGGAATGCTGAAATGGTAGCGCTCGAAAACACCGAAACCGCCGGAATGACGATCGACGTGCAGGCGGTCAGCCACAGCTTCGAATTGCACGGCGCGCCGTTGCCGGTGCTGGACGGGGTGGAGCTGCGGGTAGAGCCGGGCGAGCTGGTCGCCCTGCTGGGGCCAAGCGGCTGCGGAAAATCCACCCTGCTGCGCCTCGTCGCCGGGCTGGAGCCGCCCAGCCATGGCCGCATCCTGGCCGACGGCCGCCCGATCGACGGCCCCGACCCGTCGCGCGTCGTCGTGTTCCAGGACCCGACGCTCTATCCATGGCGCACCGTGCGCGACAACGTCGCACTGGGGCTGGAGGCGCGCGGCCTGCTGCGCTCGCAAGGCCACCGGGTGGACCAGGCTCTGGCCCTGGTCGGGCTGGCCGGTTTCGAGAAGGCCTTTCCGCACCAGCTGTCGGGCGGCATGGCGCAGCGGGCGGCGCTGGCCCGCGCGCTGGTCAACGACCCGCGCCTGCTGATCCTCGACGAACCGCTGGGCAAGCTGGACAGCCTGACCCGCCTCGCCATGCAGAGCGAGCTGGTCGATCTGTGGCGCAGCAAGGGCTTCACCGGCCTTCTGGTGACCCACGACATCGAAGAGGCGCTGTTCATGGCGACCCGCGTCATCGTGTTCAGCGGTCGCCCCGCCCGCATCAAGGCCGACTTGGCCGTGGACCGCCCCTATCCCCGCCACCGCGGCGATCCCGTTCTGACCGACCTGCGCCACCGCATTCTCGAACTGCTCGGCCTTGCCGAGACCTGGTGAGGACCCCCGACCATGCCCGACAGCCTCTCATCCGACACAGCCACCCCCAACTTGGCCCGCCTGCGCGGGTTCATCGCCGACTTCACCCGGCTGATCGAACGGCATGGCGACGACGAAGCCGCCGTGCTGGACGCCGGCCGGACCCTGCTGGCCGACCTGATCGCCGTCGACGACTGGCTGCCCGACGCCTATGCCCGGCCAGATCCGGTGCATTACCGCCAATATCTGCTGCATTGCGACCCGTACGAGCGCTTCTCCGTCGTCAGCTTCGTCTGGGGACCTGGGCAGCGGACGCCGATCCACGACCACACCGTCTGGGGCCTCGTCGGCATCCTGCGCGGGGCGGAACGCTCGCAACGGTACGACCTCCAGCCCCAGGGCGGCCCGCCCGTGGCCCATCCGCCCGAGATCCTGAAGGCGGGCTCGGTGGAGGGGGTATCGCCCCGCATCGGCGATGTCCATGCCATCGCCAACGCGCTGCCCGACCGGCCATCCGTCAGCATCCACGTCTATGGCGGCAACATCGGCGCCGTCCGGCGGTCGGTGTTCGACCCGCTGACCGGCCAGCGCAAGCCCTTCATCTCCGGCTACGCCAACAGCGCCCTACCCAACCTGTGGGACCGCTCGCAGCCCGTCCCCCACGCCGCCTGAGGATCCCAAACACCATGACCGCAACCGTATCGCTCGCCACCCGCAAGCCCGCCGACATCCGCCGCGCCTGGATCGAGCGCGACGAGGTCGCCCTGCTCGACGCGCGGGAGGAAGGCCCCTATTCGCTGGCCCATCCGCTGTTCGCCGTCTCCGTCCCGTTCAGCCGGGTGGAGCTGCTGGCCTACGACCTGCTGCCGCGGCGCGACGTGCCGATCACCGTCTATGACGATGGAGAGGGCTATGCGGAGCCCGCCGCCCGCCGGCTCCAGGCGCTGGGGTACAGCGATGTGACTCTGCTGGAAGGCGGTCTGGCCGGCTGGGTCGCCGCCGGCTTCGAGGTCTACCGGGACGTGAACGTGCCCAGCAAGGCCTTCGGCGAGTGGGTCGAGCACCATCGCCACACCCCTTCGCTGCCGGCGGCGGAGGTCAAGGCGCTGCTCGACGCCAAGGCCGATCTGGTCATCCTCGACGCCCGCCGTTTCGAGGAATACCGCACCATGTCGATCCCCGGCGGCATCAGCGTGCCGGGGGCGGAACTGGTCAAGCGCATCCGCGACATCGCCCCCGACCCCGACACGCTGGTGGTGGTCAATTGCGCCGGCCGCACGCGGTCGATCATCGGAACCCAATCCCTGGTGAATGCCGGCATCCCCAACCGGGTCGCCGCCCTGCGCAACGGCACCATCGGCTGGACGCTGGCCGGGTTGACGCTGGACAGCGGGCGCGAGGGACGCTTCCCCGAAGTCTCGGCCGAGGGCGACGCCGCCGGCCGCCGGGCGGCGCGCGCGGTGGCCGACCGGGCCGGTGTCGGCCGGATCGATGCGAAGACGCTGGACCGCTTCCGTGGCGACGAGCGCCGCACGCTCCACCTCTTCGACGTGCGCACGCCGGAGGAGTATGAGGCCGGCCATCTGCCGGGCTTCCGCCATGCCGCCGGCGGCCAGCTGGTCCAAGCGACCGACGAGCATGTGGCGGTGCGCGGCGCCCGCATCGTCCTGGCCGACGATCCGGCGGGCGGCGGCGGACCGCGCGCCGACATGACCGCCTCCTGGCTCGCCCAGCTCGGCTGGGAGGTGCATGTGCTGGAAGGTGACGTGTCGGCCCTGGGCAGCGAGAGCGGATCCGACCGCCGCCGCCTGCCGCCGGAGCCGGATGCGGGGGCGGAGACGATCGCCCCGCGCGACCTGCTGGCCCTGCTGGAGAATGGCGAGGCGGCGGTGATCGACATCACCCGCAGCCCGCGCTACCGCGCCGGCCACATTCCGGGGGCGTATTTCTCCACCCGCGCCCGGCTGGCCGAGACCATCGCCCGCCTGCCCACGGGCGTGCGGCCGGTGCTGACCTGCGGCGACGGCACGCTGACCCGCTATGCGGTCGCGGACTTCCCTGCAGGCCAGCGCCCGCTGCTGCTGGAGGGCGGCACCAAGGGGTGGATCGCGGCCGGACTGCCGCTCAGCACCGACCTCGACCGTCTGGGGGGTGAGCCCGACGACGTCTACAAGCGCCCCTACGAGGGCACCGACAACAGCGCCGCCGCCATGCAGGGCTACATCGACTGGGAGCTTGAACTGGTCGATCAGCTGAAGCGCGACGGCGCCCACAACTTCCACGTCATCTGACGGAGCCTGCCATGACGATGTTCACCAATCCCCTCCCGTCATTGTCGCGCCGCCATGCCCTCGGCCTCGGTGTTGGCGCACTCGCCGCCGGTCTCGCATTTCCGCCTCTGCGGCAGGCACGGGCGGCCATTCCCGCCGGCACCGTGCTGAAGGTCGGCGACCAGAAGGGCGGCGTGCAGTCGGTGATCGAGGCCGCCGGGCTTCTGGCCGACCTGCCCTATCGCATCGAATGGAGCCAGTTCCCGGCCGCCGCCCCGCTGCTGGAGGCGCTGAACGCCGGCGCCATCGAGGTCGGCTATGCCGGCGACGCGCCGACCACCTTCGCGCTGGCCGCCGGCACCTCGGCCAAGATCATCGGCGCCGTCCGTTCCAACCCGCAGAGCACGACCATCTTGGTGCCGGGCAACTCCTCCATCCGCAGCGTCGCCGACCTGAAGGGCAAGACCATCGGGACCGGGCGCGGCTCCATCGGCCACTATCTCGTGCTGGCGGCGTTGAAGGCGAACGGCCTGAAGCCCGGCGACGCGAAGATCGCCTTCCTGCTGCCGTCGGACGCCAAGTCGGCGCTGGCCGCCGGGTCCATCGACGCCTGGTCGAGCTGGGGCATCTATGTGTCGCAGGCGCTGCTGGTCGACGGTGCCCGCGCGGTTGTCACCGGCACCGGGTTGATGAGCGGCCTGTCCTATCAGTCCGCCACACTGGAGGCCATCGCCACCAAACGGGATGCTTTGGCCGACCTGATCCGCCGCTTCGCCGCTGCCAGGCTGTGGGCGCTGGAGAACAGCGACGCTTATGCCGGCATCTGGGCCAAAACGGTCGGCGTCGACTCCACCATTGCCCGCCACACCTTCGGCGTCGAACGGGCGCGGCCGGTCGCCATCGACAGTTCCGTCATCGCCGACCAGCAGGCGACATCCGATGTCTGGCGGGAGTTCGGCATCATCCCCAAACGGCTGGACGCGGCGGCGATCTTCGACCCCGGCTTCAACAGCGCCCTTCCTGCCTGACGATAGGGAGTCGGCGAGTTGGCGATGTTCCCCACCAACCTCGACATGGACGTGCTGCGGGCGCTGGTGATCGCTATGGAGAATGGCGGCTTCGCCCGCGCCGCCGAGCGGCTTGGGCGGACCCAGTCGGCCATCAGCCTGCAAATGAAGAAGCTGGAAGAGCAGGTTGGACAGCCGCTGTTCCGCAAAGCCGGGCGCACGGTGGCGCCGACCGATGTCGGCGACCTGCTGCTCGGCTATGCACGCCGCATCGTCGCCTTGAATGACGAGGCGCTGACGGCCGCCCGCGGCCGGGCGATGGACGCCGGCACGGCATCGAGCGGCACAACGGCGGCGGGCGCCCATGGCGCATCACCTTCACCAGCCCCAGCCTGTCCGGCCTGTGGGCGGCGGTCGACCGGCTGCACGGGACCCTGACGGAATCGATGGCCGGAGTCCCGTGTGATGCAGGCGCATACAAACAACGAAATTGACTTGTTACTTAAGTTTTTCTCAACGGTTTTTCTTGTGTTTTTGTTTTCCCTATTTACACAATAGGGATACGCTTTCTCCCGTAGCCATCGCAACAGAC
Source organism: Azospirillum sp. (assembly GCF_035628975.1). GTDB lineage: Bacteria > Pseudomonadota > Alphaproteobacteria > Azospirillales > Azospirillaceae > Azospirillum. Next base: position 22,639 of record NZ_DASPIS010000001.1, read on the forward strand.
CGGCCTCGGGAGAGAGCATGACGCCAGCCACCGCGATCCAAAAAACGGGACGCCGATCCCGCGCCTGGACGCTTCCGGCGGGTCTCCGCCGCTGTGCCGTACCGCTGGCGCTGCTCGTGCTGTGGCAGGCCAGCGTCGGGCTCGGCTGGATTTCCACCCGCTCCATCCCGTCGCCCAGCCAGATCCTCACCGCTTTCTGGGACTTGGCGATCAGCGGCGAGTTGGCGGTGCATCTGCTGGTCTCGCTCGGCCGGGTCAGTGCCGGACTAGCCATCGGCGTGTCGGCCGGCACAGTCTGCGCCCTGATCGCCGGCCTGTCGCGGCGGGGAGAGGATGCGCTGGACGCCCTACTGCAAATGCTGCGCACCCTGCCCCATCTGGCGCTGGTGCCGCTGTTCATCCTGTGGTTCGGCATCGGCGAGACGCCGAAGATCGCCCTGGTGGCGCTCGGCACCGCCTTCCCGATCTACCTCAACCTGTTCGCCGGCATCCGCACCGTCGACGCCAAGGTGGTGGAGGCCGTGTCCACCCTCGGCCTGACCCGGTGGGAACTGATCGCCCAGGTCATCCTGCCGGGCGCCCTGCCGGCCTTCCTGACCGGGCTGCGCTATGCGCTCGGCGTCGCCTGGCTCAGCCTGGTGGTGGGGGAGCAGATCAACGCCTCCAGCGGCATCGGCTATCTGGCGATGACGGCGCGGGAGTTCCTGCGCACCGACGTGATCATCGTCGCCCTGATCGTCTACGCCATCCTCGGCCTGCTCGCCGACCTGATCGTCCGCCTCATCGAACGCTCGGCGCTGGTCTGGCGCCCAGCCTTCATCAAGGAGTGACCCTCCATGAGCCACGCCCTTTCCCGGATTTCCACTCCGTCCAAACCCGTCGTCAGCGTCCGCGGCCTCATCCGCAACTTCGGCAACGGCAATGTGCTGGACAGGCTGTCGCTCGACCTTCAACCGGGCTCCTTCACCGCCCTGCTCGGCCGATCCGGCTGCGGCAAGTCCACGCTGCTGCGCACGCTGGCGAAGCTGGACCAGGCGCCGGAGGGCACCGTGCAACTGCCGGAAGAACGCGCGGCGGTGTTTCAGGAGCCGCGGCTGGTGCCCTGGATGCACGTCCTGCGCAACGTCACGCTGGGGCTGCGCCATCCCGATGCCGAAGCCCGCGGCTTGGCGGCCCTGGCCGAGGTCGGGCTGTCCCACCGTGCCCGTGCCTGGCCGCTGACCCTGTCGGGCGGCGAGGCGCAGCGGGCGGCGCTGGCCCGCGCCCTGGTCCGCGAACCGCGGCTGCTTCTGCTCGACGAACCCTTCGCGGCGCTGGACGCGCTGACCCGGATGCGCATGCAGGGGCTGGTGGAGACGCTATGGCGCGCCCATGCCCCCGCCGTCCTGCTGGTGACCCACGACGTGGACGAGGCGCTGCTGCTTGCCGACCGCGCCGTGGTGATGGCGAACGGCAAGATCGCCGCCGACATCCCGATCCCGCTCGCCCGCCCGCGCCGCCACGGCGACCCCGGCTTCATCGCGTTGCGCTCCCGCCTGCTCGCCGAGCTGGGCGTCGATGAGGAGCATCTCGCCACACGGGAACCGCAGCGCACCGACGCCAGAACCTCCGGCGCGAAGCCCGGCGGCTACGGCCTGCCCACCGGTGCCGCCGCAGCGCCCAGCCTCTGACCACCGACAGCCTCCCATACCCTCGTCACCGAAAACAGGGGACCAACGCCATGACGTCCACTCATGATTCCGCCACCCACCCGCTTCGCTTCGTCGGCTTCGTCGGCAACCACAATGCGTCGGAGATCATCCCGCGCCAGGGTCCGGTGGTGGATCGCGATTACATCGAGACGGTCGCCAAGGCACATGAGCTGGGCGGCTTCGATTCGGTGCTCCAGGCCTTCCACGCCGACGCACCCGACAGCCTGCAGGTCAGCCAGCACATCACCAGCGTCACCGACCGGCTGGGCGTGCTGATCGCCCACCGACCCGGTTTCCAGGCGCCGACCATCCTGGCCCGCCAGCTCGCCACGCTGGACCAGCTGAGCCGCGGCCGCGTCGCCATCAACGTCATCACCGGCGCGGAGCGCAGCGAGCTTGCCCGCGACGGCAACACGGTGGACGACAAGGACGACCGCTATTCCCGCACGTCGGAATTCCTCGACATCGTCCGCGCCGAATGGACCAGCGACAAGCCCTTCGACTACCAGGGCCGCTTCTATCAGGTCGAAAAGGCATTCTCGCAGGTGAAGCCCTACAACCCGTCGGGCATCCCGGTGTGGATCGCCGGCGCCTCCGCGGCCGCCGTCGAGGTGGCAGGGCGCCATGCCGACACCTATGCGGTGTGGGGCGAAACCCATGATCAGGTGCGCGAGCTGCTGGCCCGCGTGCGTGCCGCCGTCGCCAAGGCCGGCCGTCCGCAGCCGGCCTTCAGCCTGTCTCTGCGCCCGATCCTGGCCGAGACCGAGGACGCCGCCTGGGCCAAGGCCGAGGCCACCTACGAGAAGGCCAAGGCGCTGCTGGAGAAGACCGGCTTCAGCCGTGGCGAGCTGCCGAACAACGAGGGTGCCCGCCGCCTGCTGTCCATCGCCGACAAGGGGCATCGCCACGACAAGCGCCTGTGGACAGCCATCGCCGGCCTGACCGGGGCCAAGGGCAACTCCACCTCTCTGGTCGGCACGCCCGATCAGGTCGCCGACGCGCTGCTGGATTATTACGACCTCGGCGTCACCACCTTCCTGATCCGCGGCTTCGACCCGCTGCCCGACGCCATCGCCTATGGCCGGGATCTTCTGCCGCGCGTCCGCCAGTTGGTGGCCGAGCGCCGACGCGCCCAGGCCGTCGCGGCGGAGTGAGCGTGCTGCTCCAGAAGCTTCCCCCCCTTTGCTTCCCATCCTTCGCGAAGGCCCACGAACAATGACCGCGAATTCGGCCCTTTCCCTACTGCGCCCATTGGCCCGCCCCCTGTCCCGCCGCGGCCTGATCGCAGCCGGCGCCGTCACCCTCGCCGCTCCCTTCGTCCTGCGCCGGCGGGCTGTGGCGGCCGAACCGCTGCGCCTGTCCTGGAATGCCGGCGCCGTCTGCTTTTCCGCCGTGCCGCTGGCGTTCCAGCTCGACCTGTTCAAGAAGCATGGGCTGGAGGTGGAGCTGATCAACTTCACCGGTTCCACCGACCAGCTGCTTGAAGCCATAGCCACCGGCAAGGCCGATGCCGGCGTCGGCATGGCCCTGCGCTGGTTGAAGCCGCTGGAGCAGGGCTTCGACGTGAAGATCTCCGCCGGCCTGCATGGCGGCTGCATGCGGCTGTTCGGGGCCAAAGAGGCGGGGGTGAAGACCGTGCTGGACCTGCCCGGCAAGACCATCGGCGTCAGCGACATGGCCAGCCCGTCGAAGAACTTCTTCTCCGTCGTGCTGACGAAATTCGGCATCGACCCGAACAAGGACGTCGAATGGCGCCAGTTCCCCGCCGACCTGCTGGGGCTGGCGGTGGAGAAGGGCGAGATCCACGCCATCGCCGACGGCGATCCGCTGGTCTGGCGCCACACCAAGGACCCACGGATGGTGGAGATCACCAACAATGTCTGCGGCGAGTTCGCCACCCGCACCTGCTGCCTCGTCGGCGTGCGCGGCAGCCTGCTGCGCGACAACCGCCCGGCGGCCAAGGCGCTGACAACGGCGCTGATCGAGGCGCAGCACGCCGCTTATGCCGACCTGCGCGCCGCCGCAGCGGCCTACGCCCCCTTCGCTCCGAAATTCCCGGTGGAGGAGCTGGAGGCGATGCTGCGCAGCCACGCCCACAACGTCACCCCCATCGGCGATGAGCTGCGCCAGCAGTTGGCGCTCTACACCGACGAGCTGAAGAGCGTGTCGGTCATCAAGCGCTCCACCGACAGCCAGCGCTTCGCCGGGCGCATCACGGTCGACCTCGCCTGATTTCCACTCCACCCTAGCGGAAAAGCCTGCCATGCCCTTCGATGACCTGCCCTTCCCGGCCGCCAAGTTTGGCGAGCCCCGCACTGCTCCGGTGGTCGACCCGTCGCTGATCGCAGCCCTGTCGGCGGAGTTCGCGCAGCGCGCCGGCGAGCATGACGCCGCCGCCAGCTTCCCGTTCGAGAATTTCGACCGGCTGGCGGATGAGGGGATTTTGGCGCTGGTCACGCCGGAGGCGGCAGGCGGCAAGGGCGGCGGGCTGGGGGATGCGTTGGCGGTGGTGAACGGCATCGCCCGCGGCGAGCCGTCCACCGCGCTGGTTCTGGTGCTGCAATATGTCATCCACAACCAGCTCTGGCGCGGGTCCGCCTGGCCGGAGGCTCTGCGCGACCGCATTGCCCGCTCCGCCGCGACAGACGGTGCCCTGGTCAACATCCTGCGGGTGGAGCCGGAGTTGGGCACGCCCCACCGCGGCGGCCTGCCGGCCACAATGGCGCGCAAGGTGCCGGGCGGTTGGCGCATATCGGGAACCAAGATCTACTCCACCGGCGTTCCGGCTCTGTCCTGGCTCGGCGTCTGGGCGCGCACCGACGATGCAGAACCGCTTGTCGGCACCTGGGTGGTTCCGCGCGGCAATGGTTTGGCGGAACAGGGGATCGAGGTGCGGGAAACCTGGAACCACATCGGCATGCGGGCCAGCGGCAGCCACGAGGTGGTGTTCCACGACGTCTTCGTGCCCGACGACCATGCCGGAGAGCTGCGCCCGCCCGCCGGCTGGGCCGCCCCCGATGCGGTCGCCACCGCCTGGATGTCCGCCCTGTTCAGTGGCGTCTATGACGGCATCGCCCGTGCGGCACGCGACTGGCTGATCGGCTTCCTGCAAGCCCGCAGGCCGACCGGGCTCGGCGGGGCTTCGCTGGCCACAGTTCCCCGCCTGCAAGAGGCGCTGGGCGGGATCGAGGCGCTGCTGCTGACCAACCGCATCCTTCTGCGCTCCCTGTCGGCGGCGGTCGATGGCGGCACTCCGCCTTCGCAGAGCGACGCACTGCTGGTGAAATACACGGTGACCAACAACGCCATCGACACGGTGGCGCGGGCTCTGGAGGTCACCGGCAATCCCGGCCTGTCACGCGACAATCCATTGGAGCGCCATCATCGCGACGTCCTGTGCGCCCGCGTCCACGCTCCGCAGAACGACATGATTCTGGCCGGCGCCGGGCGCGCCGCCCTTTCACCGCAAAGCCCGTGAGAAGAAATTCATATCCTGTTGTGAAGTATGCACTCGGTATCCGTCAGTATTTCACAATATTTAAGACGAACGTGATGAAAATTTTACTTATCTGCATTGGCTCGATGAAGATGTGGGACGATTGCCAACATGGACCGCCTGTGGAACCATGCGGCGAGCGTTCATCATTGCCAGCCGCGCAAGCCGCCCCTTTGCCACGCCGCTTGAGCGACCAAGTCCCGGAAGGGAGCGATCGCGATGAAGAAGACCGCGGCCTGGTTGGCGGTGCATGCCCTGGAGCAGTTGGGCGTCCGGTATATTTTCGGCATCCCGGGTGTCCACACCACCGAACTCTATGACGAATTGAACAGCAGCGCCCTTATCACGCCGGTCCTGGTGACCCACGAGGGCGGCGGCGCCTTCATGGCCGACGCGGTCAGCCGGGTGTCCGACACCGGCATCGGTACGCTGGTGATCGTGCCGGCGGCCGGCTTCACCCATGCCGCCAGCGGCATCGGCGAGGCGTTCCTCGACGGCATCCCCATGCTGGTGCTGACCGGCGGCATCCGTAGCGACACCGGGCGGCGCTACCAGCTGCACGGCCTGGACCAGCTTGCCTTGGCGGCAGCGCTGACCAAGGCGGCGTTCAGGGTCGAACGGCACGAGGACGTGGTCCCCACCCTCTTCGACGCCTATCGCATCGCCACCGGCGGCCAGCCCGGCCCGGTGCTGGTCGAGATTCCGCTCGATCTGCAGCTCTTCCCCGGCGAGGCCGGCGCGGTGCCGCGCTGGACGCCGCCTCCTTCCCCGCCGCCGCCCGATCCGGTGCTGATCCGTCGCGCCGCAGACCGTCTGCTGGCAGCTGGACGCCCCGGCCTGTTCGTAGGCTGGGGCGCACGCGCCGCCACCGGCCAGATCGCAGCCCTGGCCGAGTTGCTGCACGCGCCGGTAAGCACCACCCTGCAGGGGTTGGCCAGCTTTCCCGCCGATCATCCCCTCCATGCCGGCTTCGGTTTCAGCCCGTCGGCGGTCCCGGCAGCCCGCAACGCCTTCAAAGGCTGCGATGCCTTGCTGGCGGTGGGCACCCGCTTCGGCGAGATCCCGACCGGCAGCTTCGCGGCAGCGGTGCCTCCGGCGCTCATTCACGTCGACATCTGCCCCGAGGTGATCGGTGCCAACTATCCTGCCGAGACCGGCATCGTCGGCGATGCCGCGACGGTGCTGACGGCGCTGGTCGAGGAGATCCGCCGCCGTGGCGGCCGGGCCGGCGATGCGGACGGGCTCGCCCGGCAGATCGCGCGCGACAAGGCTGCCTGGCGCGAGGAATGGTATGCCCACGACAGCCGGGGACGGGTCAACCCCGCACGCTTCTTCGACGAGCTCCGCCGGCAGATGCCCGACGACGCCATCGCGGTTCTGGACGACGGCAACCACACCTATCTCGCCGCCGAGCTGTTTCCCATCCATCGCGGTGGCCGCCTGCTGACACCCAGCGACTTCAACGCCATGGGCTACGCCGTGCCCGCCGCCATCGGCGCCAAGCTGGCCCGGCCGGAGAAGGACGTGTTCGCCGTGGTCGGCGACGGCTGCTTCATGATGACCTGCATGGAGATCGCCACCGCGGCGGCACGGGGGCTGGGCATCGTCTTCTTCGTCTTCCGCGACGGCGAGCTGTCCCAGATCGCCCAGGCCCAGCAGATCCCCTACAACCGCAAGCCCTGCACGACGGTCGGCGTGCTGAACGTGGCCGGCGTGGCCCAGGCGACCGGTGCGGCCTATGTCTTCATGCCCGACGACGCCGGCATCGCCGCGGCCGTCGGCGAGGCCCGCGCCCGGGCGAAGCACGGCCCGGTGGTGGTCGAGGTCGCCATCGACTACGGCAAGCGCACCGCCTTCACCAGCGGCACCGCCAAGTCCACCTTCCGCCGCTTCCCGCTGTCGCAGCGCCTGCGCTTCGCCGGCCGGGCCCTGCTGCGGCGTGCCACGGGTTAGAGCCCCCGCTTGGGGGCGATCTCGTGCATCGGTGCTCCCGGAATGCCCTGCTCCTGCCGGCTGCCGGCACATCGGGTGCCCTGGCGCGTTATCGAGCCCATCAGGCTACTCGGGGCCGCAAGTCGGCGGACACGCGTCCCCCGCAGGGTGGTGACCACGGGCTTATCCGACGGGGAATCCCCAAGGGCGGCAAGCCTCATGAGGCCGCGAACACTCCAATGGAGCAAATCCGCGCCACCGATGGGCATGGTAGGCCTGGAGAACTTCGCTGCTTGGGAGGGACGCCGTGCTGCTGGTCCTGCTGCTGTTGCTGTCCATCGCCTTCATCGTGCTCGCCACCGCGCGGCTGAACCTGCACCCCTTCCTGGCGCTCCTCATCACTGCGTTCGGCTTCGGCATCCTGTCCGGCATGCCGTTGGCCGAGGTGGTGAAATCGGTGAACGAGGGGTTCGGCGGCACCATCGGCTCGATCGGCATCGTCATCATCGCCGGGACCATCATCGGCGTTTTCCTGGAGAAATCCGGGGGCGCCTTCCGCCTCGCCTCCAGCATCCTGCGCATCACCGGGGAGAGGAACGCGCCGCTGGCCATGTCCGTCATGGGCTATCTGGTTTCCATCCCGGTGTTCTGCGATTCCGGATTCGTCATCCTGTCGTCCCTGAACAAGGCTGTGGCGCGCAAGGCCGGGATCAGCCTAGCCGCCACATCCATCGCGCTTGCGCTCGGACTGTACGCCACCCACACCATGGTGCCGCCGACCCCTGGGCCGGTCGCCGCGGCGGGCATCCTCGGCGCCGACCTGGGGCTCGTCATCCTGTGGGGCATGGCGATCGGCGCCGTCGCCACAGCCGCCGGCTGGCTGTTCGCCATCCTGTTCGCCGCGCGCGTGCCGATCGAGCCCTACCGTCCCGACGAGGAACCCGCCCGCGACGCGCCGCAGGCCGACGCCGATGCACCGTCGGCCGGCAAGGCGCTGGTTCCGATCGCGGTTCCCATCCTGCTGATCGTGCTCCGCTCCATCGCCGAGCTGCCGGCCAAGCCGTTCGGCACGGGCGGCCTCGTGCCGGTCCTGTCCTTCCTGGGCCAGCCCGTCGTGGCGCTTCTGATCGGCGTCGGGCTGGCGCTGATGCTGCCGAAGCGGCTGACCCGGGAGATGCTGTCCACCTCAGGCTGGGTGGGACAGGCCGTGATCGATGCGGCGATCATCATCACGATCACCGGCGCCGGCGGCGCGTTCGGCAAGGTGCTGCAGAACTCCGGCATCGCCAAGGTCATCGGCGAGAGCCTGGCGAGCGCCAACCTCGGGATCTGGCTGCCGTTCCTGGTGGCGGCCGGCATCAAGACGGCGCAGGGCAGCAGCACCGTCGCGATCATCACGACCGCCGGCCTCATGGCTCCGCTGCTGCCGGCACTGGGCCTCGACAGCGACACCGCCAAGGCGCTGGTGACCGTGGCCATCGGCGCCGGGGCGATGGTGGTCTCCCACGCCAACGACAGCTTCTTCTGGGTGGTCACGCAGTTCTCGAACATGACCACGCGCGACGGCTATCGGCTGCAGACCCTGGGAACCCTGATCCAGGGGACGGTCGGCGCCCT
>NZ_DASPIS010000002.1:0-116611 GCF_035628975.1 Azospirillum sp.
AAACTGTCGCTCCAGTAATGGAGCGGGCGAAGGGATTCGAACCCTCGACCCCAACCTTGGCAAGGTTGTGCTCTACCCCTGAGCTACGCCCGCAAAGTGGCGCGAGTGACGGGACTTGAACCCGCGGCCTCCGGCGTGACAGGCCGGCGCTCTAACCAACTGAGCTACACCCGCGCTGAGGAGCGGCGCCTTTTACAAGACATCACCCCGATAGACAAGACCTAAACTCTACCCAAACCTTCAGAAGTGGTGGAGCCAAGGAGGATCGAACTCCTGACCTCTACAATGCCATTGTAGCGCTCTCCCAGCTGAGCTATGGCCCCACTATACTTCTGCTACCCCTCACCAACACTTGGAGTGTTGGTGCGCTTGGAGGGAGTCGAACCCCCACGGCCTTTCAGCCACTAGGACCTGAACCTAGCGCGTCTACCAGTTCCGCCACAAGCGCTTTCCCCGCACCGCGTTGTGCGCCGCGGGGAGCGCCTATGTAGCGGGATGGACCGCGGCCCGCAAGCACAGAATTCACTCTCCGCGAAAATTTTTCCCAAGCCCTTTCCGAACCCCTTTTCGGCCGGCCCAGACGGCAAGCCCGATCCCGATCGCGGCACCCGCGGCAACCCCGGCGGCGATGCGCAGCGTGGTGCGGTTCACGTCGCCGAACACCGTCGCGCCGCGCAGGATGATCTTCGCCATCGGCTCCGGCCGATCGGGATCGAGCAGCCGCTCGTCGACCAGGGCCACCTCCGCCTCGCTCAGCGGTTCGGGCTCCAGCGGCCGGAGCGACCGGCCGGCGGGGTGCATCAGCCGGTCGACGGTGGCGACCAGCGAGCCGCACCCCTCCTCCGTCCGCTCGACCTCCTCCACCGCCACGCCCAGATGCTCCGCCATCAGCCGCGTGCGGACGGAGCGAATGGCGCGGCAGTTCTCCGACTCCTCCTGCCCATCGCCGGGCGGGCATTCGATGGCGAGGTCGCATTCGGTGTCCAGCCCCTGGGACCGGTTGTTGATGTTGGACGATCCCACCCGCAGGAAGCGGTCGTCCACCACCAGAACCTTGGCATGGACATAGATGCCCTGCCCGCCCTCCGTCACCGGGGCCAGGATGCGGAAGCGGCCGTGGGGATCGGCCTCCCGCAGCCGCCGGACCAGCAGCGAGCGGGCGCTGCCCATCGCCTCCTCCTCCACCCAGCCGGGGGCGCGTTCCGGGTTGACGACCACCACCTCCGGCCCATCCGGCTCCGACAGACGGGCGGCGATGGCGCCGACGATCCGTTGCGAGGCGAAATACTGGCTTTCCAGATAGATGAACCGCCGTGCCGCGGCGATGGCGGCCAGATACAGCGCCTCGATCTCGCGCACGCCGCGCTTGCCGGTCTTCCCGCGGTCCTCGTCATCGGCCATCGGGTCGGTGCGGGCGATGGCGACGGGGATGTCGCGGAAGTCGGGCTCCAGGTCCTCCGGCCAATGGGCCTCGGTCGGCGGCGGCGGGAGCAGCGCATCGCCGGTGGCACGGCGCCAGCGCTCCCGCGCCAGCTCGCCCAGCGCCCGCGCCGCCTCGCCGTCGACGGCGGTGGTCACGTCGTGGAAGGGACCATAGGCTATGCCGCTGGGCCGTACGCGGCGGGGATCGTCGTCGCGATGCTCGGGGGTGTCCCAGCGGTCGGTGGTCATGTCGATGCCGCCGCAGAAGGCCAGCGCATCGTCGATGATGGCGATCTTCTGGTGATGGCAGGCGCCGGGCGGATGGGCGGAATCCAGGCGGAAGCGCAGGCGCCGGCTGCTCAGCCAGTCCAGCAGGACCAGAGGCGTCCGGCCGCGGAACGGCATCTTCAGGACCGCCAGATCCCATTTCAGCACGTTGATGGTCAGTTCCGGCCGCACCCGGACGATCCAGGACAGGAAGTCGCCCAGTTCGTTCGGCACGTCCGGGATCGGGTCTTCCGGCTCCAGCTTGATCCGGGTGTCGAAATCCCAGCCGATCAGCATCACCGTGTGGCGGGCGCCGAGGATCGCCGCCTTCAGCCGGGCGAAATAGGCGGCGGCGTCGATGATGACGGCCATCCGGTCCGCTTTCGCCACGCGCCAGCAGGTCCGGCCGGGCACCAGGATCGGTCCAGCCGGGATTTGGTCGGTCCGATAAACGGGACTGGGGCGGGCGGCGTCCGGCGTCGCGGCCATGTCGACCTTTCCTTCCGGCATGGTGGGGTTTCGCAATGGCAGCAGCGGAACCGCTGCCGTGCCTTCGATGAACCCCGCAAACCGGTGGACGGTTCCCCGCTTTCCGCTCAGCCCGCCCGGAATCGCAGCTGCATGCGGTGCCGGTATGTCCCGCCGGGGTCCAGCCGCGCCGACGGGAAATGGCCGATGTTGGGGCTGCCGGGAAAACGCTGGCTTTCCAGCGCCAGCCCGGCGAAGCGGCAATAACGCTGTCCGCCCTTTCCCATCACCTGCTCGCTGAGATAGCCGCCGGTGTAGACCTGCAGTCCCGGCTGGTCGGTCGCCAGTTCCATCCGCCGGCCCGATGCCGGATGCTCCAGCACCGCCACAGGGCGCAGTTCCCCCGCCGGCCCCTCCAGGCACCAGTTGTGGTCGAAGCCGAAGCCGCCGACCGCGTCCAGGGCCTCGCCTAGCGCCACCCCACCGCGCAGGTCGAAGGGGGTGCCGTCCACCGGCCGCACCTCCCCCGTCGGGATCAGGTCGTCGCCGACCGGCGTGGTGAAGCCGCCGCGCACCGCCAGCCGGTGGTCGCGCAGGTCGCCGGAAGCATGCCCTCCAAGGTTCCAATAGCTATGATGGACGAGGTTGACGATGGTCGGCCGGTCGGTGGTCGCGGTCATTCGGATGTCCAGCACGCCGTCGTCGGTCAGCCGGTAGCGCGTCGTCGCCGTCAGCGTGCCGGGATAGCCCTGGTCGCCGTCCGGCGAGACAAGCGTGAAGGTGACGGCGTTCTCCGCCTCCTCCACCTCGGCGTCCCAGATGCGCCGGTCGAAGCCGTCCGGCCCGCCATGCAGCTGGTTCGGCGGCTCGTTGGCGCTCAATTCATGGCGCACGCCGTCCAGCGTGAAGGCCGCCCCGCCGATGCGGTTGCCGTAGCGCCCGCAGGTGGCGCCGAAATAGGCGTCGCTCGCCAAATAGTCGGCCACCCGGTCGAAGCCCAGCACCACGTCGGTCGTGTTTTCATCACGGCCGGGCACCGACATCCGCACCAGCCGGGCGCCATGGGCGATCACGGTCGCCTCCAGCCCGCCGGCGGAGAGGGTGAAGCCCTCCACCGGACGGCCTTCGACGGTATCGAACAGGAAACTCCCGATGGGCATCATGCCTCCGCCGGTTCGCCGCCGCGGCCGGCCCAGACCGTCAGCAGGCCCTTCTGCAACAGGATGAAGACGAACAGCAGCACGCCGATGGCGATCTTGGTCCACCAGCTGCTGAGCGTGCCGTCGAAGGTGATGTAGGTCTGGATCAGCCCCTGGATCAGCACGCCGACGAAGGTGCCGACGACATAGCCGTAGCCGCCGGTCAGCTGGGTGCCGCCGATCACCACGGCGGTGATGGTGTCCAGCTCCACCCCCGTCGCCGCCAGCGAATAGCCGGCACCGGTGTAGAGCGAGAAGACGATCCCCGCCAGCCCGGCCAGCAGCCCGGACAGGGCATAGACCGCCACCGTCGTCCGCCCCACCGGCACGCCCATCAGCTCCGCCGACTGCCGGTTGCCGCCCAGCGCATAGAGGTTGGCGCCGAAGCGGGTCCAGTGCGCCAGCACCACCGCGGCGACCACCACCCCCAGCATCAGCAGCGCCGGCAGGCTCAGCTTCAGCCCGAAGTCGAAGCGCAGCGCCATGTCGTTCAGCTCGCCATAGAGCGGGTGGTTGATCGGCACCGAATCGGTGGTCAGGACGAAACCCAGGCCGCGGGCGATGAACATGCCGGCCAGCGTGACGATGAAGGGCGGCATTTGGAAGACATGGATCACCCCGCCCATCGCCGCGCCGAAGCCGCCGGCGGCGATCAGCGCCACGGCGAAGGCGGGAATGGGGTGCCAGCCGCCATGTTCGATCAGCACGGCCAGCAGCACGGTGGTGAAGCCGATCACCGCTCCCACCGACAGGTCGATCCCGCCCGACAGGATGACGAAGGTCATGCCGACCGCGGTAATGCCCAGAAAAGCGTTGTCGGTCAGCAGGTTTGCCACCACCCGCCAGGAGGCGAAATTGGGGAACTGCGCCGCGCAGATCAGGAATCCGACCACCAGCACCGCAGTGGTGACGATCAGGGGAAGGAAGCGCTGGATCGCTGCGTTGGTCATGGTTTTGCACCCCCGCTCGACGGCGCCACCGGCGGCTTGACCGTGCCCATCGGCCGCGCCCCCTTCGGGCGCGGCAGGAACAGGGTCAGCGTCGGCGATTGCAGCAGCAGGACGACCATCAGGACGCCCGCCTTGACGATCAGGTTGAATTCCGGCTTGAAGCCGCTCAGCAGAATGCCGGTGTTCATCGCCTGGATGATCAGCGCCCCCACCACCGACAGCACCAGCCCGAAGCGCCCGCCGAGCAGCGAGGTGCCGCCGACCACCACCGCCAGGATGGCGTCCAGCTCCAGCCACAGCCCGGCATTGTTGGCGTCGGCGCCGCGGATGTCGGCGGTGACGATCAGCCCGGCCACCGCCGCGCACAGCCCGCACCAGACATAGACGGCGACCAGAACCACCGGCGTGTTGACGCCGGCCCCGGCGCTGGACAGCCGGTTGATGCCGACCGCCTCGATCATCAGCCCCAGCGCCGTCGCCCGCACCAGCAGGGCCGTGACCGCCAGCAGCGCGATGGTGATGACCACCGGCATCGGCACGGTCAGGAAGGACCCGCCGCCGATGAAGGCCAGCGCCGGGCTGGTGAAGGTGACGATCTGCCCCTCGGTGATCAGCTGGGCGATGCCGCGGCCGGCGACCATCAGGATCAGCGTGGCGATGATCGGCTGGATGCGCAGAACCGCCACCAGCAGCCCGTTCCACAGCCCGCACAGCAGCCCGGCGGCCAGCGACGCCGCCAGCACCGCCGGCAGGCTCCACCCCGCCCCGGTCATGGTGGCGGCGACCGCGCCGGAAATCGCCATCACCGCACCGACCGACAGGTCGACGCCGCGGGTGGCGATGACCATCGTCATGCCGATGGCGAGCAGCGCCACCGGGGCGCCGCGGTTCAGAACGTCGATCAGGCTGCCGAACAGCCGGCCGTCCTGCAGGCGGATGGCGAAGAAATCGGGAAACAGCAGCCAGTTGGCCAGCAGGACGGCGATCAGCGCGCCATATTGCGGCAGGTTGCGCGCCGGACCGGGAGCGGACAGCGTCATTGCCGCACCTCTCCAACTGGCGTCTCGGACGCGATGGCGGCGACGATGCGCTCCACGCTGACCTCTCCTCCCCTCAGTTCCGCCACATGGCGGCGGTCGCGCAGCACGACGACGCGGCGGCTGTAGGCGACGATCTCCTCCAGTTCCGACGACACCACCAGCAGCGCCATGCCGTCGGCGCACAGCCGCTCGATCAGGCGGATGATCTCTGCGTGCGCCCCGACGTCGATGCCGCGCGTCGGCTCGTCGAGGATCAGCAGCCGCGGCTCGGTCGCCAGCCAGCGCGCCAGCAGCGCCTTCTGCTGGTTGCCGCCGGACAGAAGCTGGATCGGCCGTTCGGCGTCCGGCGTGCGGATGTCGAGCAGGCGGATGAAGCGGTCGGCGATCTCCTCCTGCCGGCGGCGCGGGATCGGCTTCAGCCAGCCCTGGCGCGCCTGGAGCGCCAGGATGATGTTCTCCCGCACCGACAGCTCGCCGACGATGCCCTCCTTCTTGCGGTCCTCCGGACAGAAGCCGAAGCCGAGCCGCACGGCGTCGCGTGGCCCCTTCAGCCGCACCGCACGGTCGTCCACCGTCGCCTCGCCCCGGTCGGCGCGGTCCATGCCGAAGACCAGCCGGACCGTCTCCGTCCGGCCGGAGCCCAGCAATCCCGCCAGCGCCACCACCTCGCCCGGACGGATGTCGAGGTCGAAGGGCTCCACGCTGCGCGACTTGCCGAATCCCTTGAAACTGGCCAGCGGCGGACGGGTGTCGATCTCCTCCGGGCCGAGGTCGATGCGGTGGGCCGCCGCCTCCAGTTCCCGCCCCAGCATCATGGCGACGAGATCGAGGCGCGGCAGGTCGGCCGTGCGCCGCTCGCCCACCAGCCGGCCGTTGCGCAGCACGGTGATGCTGTCGCAGACCTCATAGACCTGATCGAGGAAATGGGTGACGAAGACGATGCCGATCCCGCGCGACCGCAGGGTCCGCATCACCTTGAACAGCACCGCCACCTCCTGCGCGTCCAGGCTGGCGGTGGGCTCATCCAGGATCAGCACCTTGGCCGACATGTCCACCGCGCGGGCGATGGCGATGATCTGCTGCGTCGCCACCGAGAAGCGCCCGAGCGGGGCCGTCACGTCGATCGACAGGCCGTAGGGCATCAGAATGGCACGCGCCCGCCGCCGCATGGCGCCGCGGTCGACCAGCCCCCAGCGCATCGGCTGTCGTCCCAGGAACAGGTTTTCCGCCACCGACAGGTTGGGCAGCAGGTTCACCTCCTGATAGACGGTGCCGATGTGCAGACGCTGCGCCTCCTCCACGCCGCGCGGTGCGATCTCCCGCCCCTCCAGCGCCACGGTGCCGCCGTCCCGCTGATAGACGCCGGTCAGCGTCTTGATGAGGGTCGATTTGCCGGCGCCGTTCTCGCCCAGCAGGGCATGGATCTCGCCATGGCGCAGGGTGAAATCGACGCCGTCGAGCGCCTGGACACCGAGAAAGGCCTTCGACAGCCCGCGGATCGCCAGCAACGGCGCGGAGGGGGGAGCGGTGGACGCCGTCATGACGGACCTCGCCGGATGCGCGGAAAAACAAGTGGATAATCCCCTCTCCCCCCGGGGAGAGGGTTAGGGTGAGGGGGTGGCGCGGCGAGGATTCTCGAGAATCCAACCTTGTGCATCCCCCTCACCCCGGCCCTCTCCCCAGGGGGGAGAGGGGGATTTCTGCAAACCTTACCCCAAGTCAGTAGGCGTCCTTGCGGCGCTCGTACTCGGCCTTGGCGGTCTCGGGCGTGAACAGGGCCGATTCCGTCTGGATCCACTTCGGCGGCGCCTTGCCGTCCTTCTTGAAGGCGATCAATGCGTCATAAGCAGGACCCGCCATGTTCGGCGTCAGCTCCACCGTGGCGTTCGCCTCGCCTTCGGCCATCGCCTTGAAGATGTCCGGCACGCCGTCGATGGAGACGACCAGGATGTCCTTGCCCGGCTTCAGCCCGGCTTCCTTGATCGCCTGGATGGCCCCGACCGCCATGTCGTCGTTGTGGGCGTAGACGGCGCAGATGCCCTTGCCGCCGTTCTCCGCCTTGATGAAGCTCTCCATCACCTCCTTGCCCTTGGCGCGGGTGAAGTCGCCGGACTGGGTGCGGACGATCTTCATCCCCGGATTCTTGGCGACGATCTCGTCGAAGCCCTTCTTGCGGTTGATGGCGGGGGAGGAGCCGACGGTGCCCTGCAGTTCCACCACCGCGCATTTGCCGCCGGTCTGCTTGGCCAGCCATTCGCCGGCCACCCGGCCCTCATGCACGGTGTCGGAGGTGACGGCGGTCATGTAGAGGCTGGAGTCCTTGGTCTCGATCTGGCGGTCGAGCAGCACCACCGGGATCTTCGCCTCCTTGGCTTCCTTCAGCACCGAATCCCAGCCGGTCGCCACCACCGGCGCGATGAAGATCGCGTCCACGCCCTGGGCGACGAAGGAGCGCACGGCCTTGATCTGGTTCTCCTGCTTCTGCTGGGCGTCGGAGATCTTCAGGTCGATGCCGCGCTTCTCGGCTTCCGCCTTGGCGGTCTTGGTCTCGGCCGCGCGCCAGCCCGATTCCGATCCGATCTGCGAGAAGCCGACCACCAGCTTCTTGTCGGCGGCCTGCACCGCGCCAAGCCCGATAAAGAGCGCCGCAGCGGCGGTGGCGGCGGAGATCACCCATTTCCTGGACATCTGTTTCACTCCCTGAGGTTTTATTGCCGTGCTTTCGGATGGGGGCAGGCGGCGGAATGGCGCGCTGAAAGTTCGTGATCCCAGCCCGGTCAAATTTGTTCGCCATGCCCACTTTAAGTACGCAGAACCATAACTGTCCAATACGATTCTTGACCGATGCGATGCTGAAAAGGATATGTCCGGTCAAAAGAACGGCCGGGCAGCGCAAGGCCGCCCGGCCGCAAGGTGACACCGGTCCATGAAAAACAACTTCATGAGAAACCGGGGCCGACGCACCCGAGGGAGAGCGCGCATATCGTCGGACGGTCGGCTCGCCTATCCCCGTCCCAATTCGCCATCCACCCGCCGCCACAGTCCCAGCGGGTTGCCGTCGCGCACAGCCTCCGGCAGCAGGTCGGCCGGCAGATCCTGATAGCAGACCGGGCGCAGGAAACGGCGGATCGCCAGCGTGCCGACCGAGGTGCTGCGGGCGTCCGAGGTCGCCGGGAAGGGGCCGCCATGCACCATCGCGTGGCAGACCTCCACCCCCGTCGGCCAGCCGTTCGCCAGGATGCGGCCGGCCTTGCGCTCCAGCGTCGGGATCAGCGCCGCCACGGCGGCCTTGTCCTCCGCATCCATCTGCACCGTCGCGGTCAGCTGCCCTTCCAGCTTTTCCGCCACCGCCTTCATCGCAGCGACGTCGGGGCAGCGGATCAGCAGCGACGCGGCGCCGAACACCTCCTCCTGCAACTCAGTGTCGGCCAGGAAGGCGTCCGCCGTCGTTGTGAAGAAGGCCGCCTGCGCCTGGTTCGGCCCGCTGCAGGCCATGCCGCGCGCCAGAATCGTCACCTCGCCGCTGCCGGCCAGCTTGGCGACACCGGAATCATAGGCGGCATGGATGCCCGGCGTCAGCATGGTGGACGCCGCACTGCCGCCGATGGCCTCCACCGCCGCCGCGACGAAGCGGTCGAGATCCGGGCCCTCGACGCCCAGCAGGATGCCGGGGTTGGTGCAGAACTGCCCCGCCCCCATGGTCAGCGAGGCGACGAAGCCCTTGCCCAGCGCCTCGGCGCGCGAGGCCAGCGCCGCCGGCATCAGGAAGACCGGGTTGATGCTGCTCATCTCGGCATAGACCGGGATCGGCTCCGGCCGCCTGGACGCCACCTCCATCAGCGCCAGCCCGCCGCGGCGCGAACCGGTGAAGCCCACCGCCTTGATGCGCGGATCGGCGACCAGCGCCGTGCCGATCTCGTTGCCGGTGCCGAACAGCAGGGAGAACACCCCCTCCGGCAGCCCGCAGGAGGCGACCGCCGCCCGGATGGCGCGGCCGACCAGTTCCGACGTGCCGGGGTGGGCGCCATGGCCCTTCACCACCACCGGACAGCCGGCGGCGAAGGCCGACGCGGTGTCGCCGCCGGCCACCGAGAAGGCGAGCGGGAAGTTCGAGGCGCCGAACACCGCGACCGGCCCCAGCGGGATGTGGCGCTGGCGGATGTCGGGGCGGGGCAGCGGCGTGCGCGCGGGCATGGCCGGGTCGATGCGCGCCTCGATCCAGCTTCCTTCGCGCACCACCTGGGCGAACAGGCGCAGTTGCCCGACGGTGCGGCCGCGCTCGCCCTCCAACCGCGCACGCGGCAGACCGCTTTCCGCCATGGCGCGGGCGATCAGGTCGTCGCCGATATCGAGGATGTTCTGGGCGACCGCCTCCAGGAAGGTGGCGCGCTGCTCCAGGCCGGTTTCGCGGAAGGCGTCTAAGGCGGCCCAGGCCAGCGCGCAGGCGCGCTCCACCTCCGCCGTCCCGCCGCCGCCGAAGGCGGGCTCCAGCGCCTCGCCGGTTGCGGGGTCGACGGCGCGGAACTCGCCCTCGCTGCCGCGGTGGGTCTCGGCGCCGATCAGCATCTCGCCGGTGATGGTCATGATGGGTCTCCTTGTTGGGAGCGTTTTGCCCCCTCCCTAACCCTCCCCCTCTTCGAGGGAGAGGGGACTGCCGCCGGTTCTGCATTTAAGCCACGCTGCCAAGCATCTCACCCCCTCTCCCGCGATCGGACCGGCCTTCGCCCGGCCGAGGGCGGGGGAGGGATGGGGAGGGGGCACCACCGGGACCACTCACCGCCCCCAGCGCAGCACCAGCGGATCGAGCCGCCGCGCGGCATCCAGCAACCCCTCGCGGCTGATCGGGTGCGGGCTGGACATCGGGTGACGCATCGCGTCGGACCTGATGACACCGCCCTCCTTCATCAGGATCTTCGCGGTGGCGATGCCGCACTGGCGGTTCTCGTGGTTGATCAGCGGCAGCCAGCGCCCATAGGCCGCCACCGCCGCCTCGCGGTCGCCGGCCAGATAGGGATCGATGATCTGCCGGATGCCGTCGGGATAGCCGCCGCCGGTCATCGCCCCGGTCGCCCCGGCGTCGAGGTCGGCCAGCAGCGTGATCGCCTCCTCGCCGTCCCACGGTCCTTCGATGGCGTCGCCGCCCAGTTCGATCAGCGTGCGCAGCTTGGCCGCCGCCTGCGGCACCTCGATCTTGAAGTAGGAGACCTGCGCGATCTCCCGCGCCATCCGCGCCAGCAGCGGAGCCGGCAGCGGGGTGCCGCTCACCGGCGCGTCCTGGATCATGATCGGGATGTCGATGGCGTCGGACACGCGCTGGAAGAACTCGACGATGCCGGCCTCCGGCACGCGGATGGTGGCGCCGTGGTAGGGCGGCATCACCATTACCATCGCGGCCCCCATATCCTGGGCGCGGCGGCTGCGCTCGGCGCAGGCGCGGGTGCTGAAATGGGTGGTGGTGACGATCACCGGCACCCGGCCGGCGACATGGGCCAGCATCGTCTCCATCAGCACCGCGCGCTCGTCGTCGGTCAGCACGAACTGTTCGGAGAAGTTGGCGAGGATGCACAGGCCGGTGGAGCCGGCGTCGATCATGAAGTCGACGCAGCGCTTCTGGCCGTCGAGATCCAACTCCCCCGTTTCGGTGAAGATGGTGGGGACGACGGGGAAGACTCCGCGGTAAGGGCGGGCGCTGGACGGCATGGCGGTGGGGTCCTTCATCGAAATCGGATCGGCAGTCAGTGCGACGGGGAACCGAAGCGGCCGGGCGGCAGGCCGCGGACGCCAGGGTCGCACTCGAACAGCGCTCCGGCCAGCGGCTCCTCGGGCCGGCCGTGCGCCGCGGTGGTGACGAACAGCCGGTCGAGGTTCGGACCGGCGAAGACGCAGGAGGTGACGCGGGAGACCGGCAGGGTGATGGCGCGGTCCAGCCTGCCGTCGGGACGGAAGCGGCTGACGCGCGCACCATCCCAATGGGCGATCCACAGCCCGCCCTCGGCATCGCAGGTCATGCCGTCGGGATAGCCGTCGGCCTCGGTGAAGCGGATGTGGACCCGCTTGCCGGACAGGCTGCCGTCGGCGCCGATGTCGAAGGCATAAACCGTCCGCGCCGCACTGTCGGTGTGATAGATCGTCCGCCCGTCCGGCGACAGCGCCGGCCCGTTGGCGACGGTGTAGCCCTCGTCGACCCTGGTGACGGCGCCGTCGGGATCGATGCGATAGAAGCTGCCGGCCGGCGCCTCCTCCGCATCGTCCATGCTGCCGACCCACAGCCGGCCCTGCGCATCGGCCTTGCCGTCGTTCAGCCGGTTGCCCGGCCGGTCCGGCTCGATCCGCGCCAACTCCTCGGCGATCATCGCCTCGCCCGGCTCCAGCAGCAGGCGGACAACGCTGCGGGAGCGCAGCCCGGCTATGAAGCCGTTGCCGTCGGCGCGCTCCACCAGCCAGCAGGCGGCGTCGTCAAGCTCCCACCCCGCCTGCGCCCCGTCGGACAGGCCGTGGCGCAGGATGCGGGAGCCGCGGATGTCGACGAAGTAAACGGCATCCTGCCGTGGGGACCAGAGCGGGCCCTCCCCCAGCAGCGCCCCGGCCTGCCAGACGCAACGCACTTCCTGCGCCATGCCGCTTCACTCCCCCTCGCACCCTGAGGCTGTCGTTGCCGCCAGCCATTTGAAAAATTGTTGACGACCCGAACGATAAGAGGCCTCTTGATAATCGTCCAATACGAAGATGGGCATCTGCGATATCAATTGTCGTATACCGGCATTCCGCAACCCGGTGCCGGCGCCCGACCGGAGGCAACCACCCGTGACCCCCCAGCGCTTCCCCCCGAACTGGTTCCAGAAGGCCCGGCTGAAGCTGCGCCATCTCCAGCTGTTCGCAGCGCTCGACGAACACCGCAACCTGCACCGGGCCGCCGCCAGCCTGAACATGTCGCAGCCGGCGGCCTCCAAATTGTTGGGCGACCTGGAGGAAACGCTGGGGATCGAGCTGTTCGACCGCCATGGCCGCGGGATCGAGCCGAACTGGTACGGCAGCCTGATGATCCGCCACGCCAGGATGATCCTCAGCGAGTTGCAGGAAACGGGGGAGGAACTGAACGCGCTGCTGGCCGGGCACAGCGGCCGGGTGTCGGTCGGCACGGTGATGGCCCCGGCGGTGGAACTGGTGGTTCCCGTCATCAGCAGCCTGACCCGCGAGCATCCCAACCTGAAGATCGCCGTGGCGGTGGAGACCAGCGACGTGCTGGCCGAGCGGGTGCATCAGGGGGTGATGGATTTCGCCATCGGCCGCCTGCCGGGCCATTTCGACCCCACCGCCTTCGAGTATCAGGAGATCAGCAGCGAGGAACTCTGCTTCATCTGCCGCGCGGGCAACCCGCTGCTGCGGCTCGGCCGCCCGCTGACCGCCGCCGACCTGTCTGATGCCACCTGGATCCTGCAGCCGGTCGGCACGCTGCTGCGCGACCGGGTGGAGGCGCTGTTCCGCGCCGAGGGCGCCCGGCTGCCGCACAAGGTGATCGAAAGCGCGTCGCCGGTCATCTCGATGGCGATGGTGGCGGAGACGGAGTCGATCACCGTCTTCGCCCGCGCGCTCGCCCAGGTGTTCACGCCCGGCGGCTGCTACACCATCATGCCTTTCCACAAGCGCTTCAGCGTGGAGCCCTACGGCATCTTCTGGCTGAAGGACCGGCCGCTGTCGCCGGGGGCCCGCACCGTTCTGTCGGCGGTGCGCGCGGCGTCGGAACGCAAGATGCGCCAGTTGGCGGAACCGTCATCCGATATCGAAATGCATATCGGATTGCCGAATAATCATATTTGACAGTTATGGGGAAACGGAGGATTGCTAGGGGTACAAACCATCGCGTCCCATGCCGTCCGCGACACCGAACGTGGGGGCTGCGAAGCGCGTGCCGTAGAAACGGGGAGGATTCCGGTCCATGTCGTCTCCTATGCGTTCTTCCTTCGGTTCAAAACTGGCTGGCAAACTTGGCGGCCTCACCATCGGCCTGCTGATCGCCACCGGCACCGCAGCCGCCCCGGCGATGGCGCAGGACAAGCCGACCATCGGTATCGCCATGCCGACCAAGTCGTCGGCGCGCTGGATCGACGACGGCAACAACATGGTCAAGTATTTCCAGGAAAAGGGATACAAGACCGACCTGCAATATGCCGAGGACGACATCCCCAACCAGCTCGCCCAGATCGAGAACATGGTCACCAAGAACGACAAGGTTCTGGTGATCGCCGCCATCGACGGGACGACGCTGACCGACGTGCTGCAGAAGGCGGCGGAACAGGGCGTGAAGGTCATCGCCTACGACCGGCTGATCCGCGGTTCCGCCAACGTCGATTACTACGCCACCTTCGACAACTTCCAGGTCGGCGTGCTCCAGGCCGCCTACATCGAGAAGGCTCTCGGCTTGAAGGAGGGCAAGGGTCCGTTCAACATCGAGCTGTTCGGCGGCTCCCCCGACGACAACAACGCCTATTTCTTCTACAACGGCGCCATGTCGGTGCTGCAGCCCTACATCGACGGCGGCAAGCTGAAGGTGCAGAGCGGGCAGATCGGCATGGACAAGGTGTCCACCCTGCGCTGGGACGGCGCCGCCGCCCAATCCCGCATGGACAATCTGCTGAGCGCCTATTACGGCAACAAGACGCTGGACGCCGTGCTGTCGCCCTATGACGGCATCAGCATCGGCATCATCTCCTCGCTGAAGGGTGTCGGTTACGGCTCGGCCTCGCAGCCGATGCCGGTCGTCACCGGCCAGGACGCCGAAGTGCCGTCGGTGAAGTCGATCCTGGCGGGCGAGCAGCGCTCCACCGTCTTCAAGGACACCCGCGAACTGGCGAAGGTCACGGTGGGCATGGTCGACGACCTGCTGGCCGGCCGCACCCCGCAGGTCAACGACACCAAGACCTACGACAACGGCAAGAAGGTCGTCCCCTCCTATCTGCTGAAGCCGGTCAGCGTCGACTCCATGAACTGGAAGCAGGTCCTGGTCGACGGCGGCTACTACAAGGAATCGCAGATCAAGTGAGTGAGCGGCGTTGGAGCGGATGCCGCCCGGCATTCCGCTCCAGCGCTCCGCCGGACCATGCAGGCGGACGACCGGGGGTCATCCATGGACAGCATTCTTGAGATGCGCGGCATCACCAAGACGTTTCCGGGCGTCAAGGCGCTCGACGACGTCAACCTCTCGGTCCGCGAGGGGGAGATCCACGCGCTGATCGGCGAGAACGGCGCCGGCAAATCGACGCTGATGAAGGTGCTGAGCGGCGTCTATCCGCATGGGACCTATGACGGCGAGATCCGATTCCGCGGCCAGCCCGTCGCCTTCCGCGGCATCGCCGACAGCGAGAAGCTGGGCATCATCATCATCCACCAGGAACTGGCGCTGGTCCCGCTGCTGTCGATCACCGAGAACCTGTTCCTCGGCAACGAGCAGGCGAAACGGGGCGTCATCGACTGGATGGCCGCCACTGCGCGGGCGCGCGAACTCCTGCGCATGGTCGGGCTGACGGATTCGCCGGAGACGCTGATCACCGACATCGGCGTCGGCAAGCAGCAGTTGGTGGAGATCGCCAAGGCCCTGTCCAAGCAGGTCAAGCTGCTGATCCTGGACGAGCCGACGGCCAGCCTGAACGAAAGCGACAGCGACGCGCTTCTTGCCCTGCTGCTGCGCTTCAAGGAACAGGGCATCTCCTCTATCCTGATCTCGCACAAGCTGAACGAGATCGCCAAGGTCGCCGACCGCGTCACCATCCTGCGCGACGGCACCACGGTGGAGACGCTGGACTGCCACCACGGCCCGATCAGCCAGGACCGCATCATCAAGGGCATGGTCGGCCGCGACCTTGCCGACCGCTATCCCCGCCGCGCCGGCAACCCCGGCGACATCCTCTTCCAGGTGAAGGGCTGGAGCGCCGACCATCCCATCCATCCCGGCCGCCGCGTCGTCAAGGACATCGACCTGCATGTCCGCCGGGGCGAGGTGGTCGGCATCGCCGGCCTGATGGGCGCCGGCCGCACCGAATTCGCCATGAGCCTGTTCGGCCGGTCCTATGGCCGCAACATCCGTGGCCAGGCCTTCCTCGGCGGGCGCGAGATCGACGTGTCCACCATCAGCAAAGCCATGGGCAACGGGCTGGCCTATGCCACCGAGGACCGCAAGCATTACGGCCTCGTGCTGGACAACGACATCCGCCACAACGTGACGCTGGCCAATCTGGACGGGGTCGCCAGGCGCGGCGTCATCCATCACGAGCGCGAGATCGAGGTCGCCAACGACTTCCGCCGCCGCCTGCGCATCCGCTGTTCCGACGTGTTCCAGCAGACGGTCAACCTGTCCGGCGGCAACCAGCAGAAGGTCGTGCTCAGCAAATGGCTGTTCGCCGACCCGCAGGTGCTGATCCTGGACGAGCCGACCCGCGGCATCGACGTCGGCGCCAAATATGAAATCTACACCATCGTCAACCAGCTGGTGGCCGAAGGCCGCGGCGTCATCCTGATCTCGTCGGAACTGCCCGAATTGCTGGGTGTCGCCGACCGCATCTACGTGATGAACGAAGGGGCGCTGGTCGCCGAGATGCCGGCGGCCGAGGCCAGCCAGGAAAAGATCATGCACGCCATCATGTCCTCGTCCGTGAAGGCTCCGGCGGTCACGCAGAGCATGGTTGCCCGGGAGTCCCTGCAATGAGCGCCGAACTGAATCTTCCGGCCGCCCCGCCGCGCCAGGCCTCCATGGCCAGGTTCCTGAAGAGCCACATGCGCGATTACGGCATGCTGATCTCGCTGCTGGCGATCGTGGCCTTCTTCCAGTACATGACCAACGGCACGCTGCTGCAGCCGTTGAACCTCACCAACCTCGTCCTGCAGAACAGCTACATCGTCATCATGGCGCTGGGCATGCTGCTGGTGATCGTCGCCGGGCACATCGATCTGTCGGTGGGCTCCATCGTCGGCTTCATCGGCGCGCTGGCCGCCATCCTGATGGTGCAGTTCCAGCTGCATTTCATCCCGACCGCCATCCTCTGCCTGCTGGCCGGCGCCGCCATCGGCGCTGCACAGGGATATTGGGTCGCCTATTTCCGTATCCCCTCCTTCATCGTGACGCTGGCGGGCATGCTGGTCTTCCGCGGCCTGAGCCTCGCGCTGCTGGCCGGCCAATCCGTCGGTCCCTTCCCGGTGGAGTTCCAGCGCCTCAGTTCCGGCTTCATCCCCGACGTCTTCGGCACGGCCGGCTTCCACACCACCACGCTTCTGCTGTGCCTGGTGACGCCGGCGATCATCATCGGCCTCAGCGTCGCCGCCCGCATCCGCCGCCACCGCTTCGCCATCGAACAGGAGCCGCTGCCGCTGTTCCTGCTGAAGAGCGCCGGGCTGTTCGCGGTGGTCGCCTATATCGGCATGCTGCTGGCCTCGTACAAAGGGCTGCCGAACGTCCTGATCATCATGGCGCTGCTGATCGGCATCTACGCCTTCGTCACCCGCGACACCACCATCGGCCGGCGCATCTACGCGCTGGGCGGCAACGAGAAGGCCGCCAAGCTGTCGGGCATCGACACCCGCCGCCTGTCCTTCTACACCTTCGTGAACATGGGCGTGCTGGCTGCGCTCGCCGGCCTGATCTTCGCCGCGCGGCTCAACACCGCCACGCCGAAGGCCGGCGTGTCGTTCGAGCTGGATGTAATCGCCGCCTGCTTCATCGGCGGCGCGTCGGCCTCCGGCGGTGTCGGCCGGGTGACCGGTGCGGTGATCGGCGCCTTCATCATGGGTGTGATGAACAACGGCATGTCGATCCTCGGCATCGGCATCGACTGGCAGCAGGTGATCAAGGGTCTGGTGCTGCTCGCCGCCGTCTGCTTCGACGTCTACAACAAGGGCAAGGCCTGAGGCCTTCCGCCCCGACCGGACAATCACCATGACGCTCCCCACCCTCGGCCTCGTCGGTCTGGGAAAGATCGCCCGCGACCAGCATATCCCGGCCATTGCCGCCACCGGCCTGTTCGAATTGGCCGCCGTGGTCAGCCCGGACGGCGCCTCTGCCGACAACGTTCCGACCTTCCGCTCCCAGGCGGAGGTGCTCGCGGCCCTGCCCGGCCTCGACGCCGTGGCGCTCTGCACCCCGCCCGCCGTTCGTCACGGCCTGACGGTCGAGGCGCTGCGCGCCGGCTGCCATGTGCTGATCGAGAAGCCGCCCGCCGCCACCCTGTCGGAGCTTCACGATCTGGTGGCGGAGGCCGAGGCCGCGCGGCGTACCCTGTTCACCGCCTGGCATTCGCAGTTCAACCCGGCGGTGGAGGAAACCCGCCGCCGGCTGGCGGATGCCGAGATCCGCAGCGTCGCCATCACCTGGAAGGAGGATGTGCGGCGCTGGCATCCGGGCCAGGACTGGATCTTCGCGGCCGGCGGTTTCGGCGTCTTCGACCCCGGCATCAACGCCCTGTCGATCCTGACCGACATCCTGCCGGCCCCGGTCTTCGTCCGCTCCGCCGACCTGCATGTGCCGGCCAACCGCGACACCCCCATCGCCGCGACGCTGGAGATGTCGGCCGCTCCCGGTTCCCGCATCGGCCGCGTCACCGCCGATTTCGACTTCCTCCAGCAGGGCGAGCAGACCTGGTCCATCGTCATCGAGACCGATGGGGAAACCGATGGCGGCCGCCTCGAGCTCACCCATGGCGGGACCCGCCTGATGGTGGACGGCACGCATGTGCTGGCCGAGCCGGACACCGAATACCAGCGCATCTATCGCCACTTCCACCGGTTGATAGGCGATGGGGCGAGCGACGTCGACGCCCGCCCGCTGTCCCTGGTCGCCGACGCCTGCATGGTCGGGCGCTGGCACCGCACCGACGCCTTCGACTGGTAACGCCGCCGCAGCGACGCACCCCCAACTCCGGCGCCGCCGATCCGGCCCGCGCCCCAACCTGAAACCGGTGTCGATATGACCGATACGAAGCCCCCCTTCCCTCCCAACTCCTCCGATAAAGGGCGTCGGCTGCGGTCGCGCGCGTGGTTCGACAACCCCGCCAATCCCGACATGACCGCGCTCTACCTGGAGCGCTACCTGAACTTCGGCCTGACGCGGGAGGAGCTGCAGTCCGGCGCCCCCATCATCGGCATCGCCCAGACCGGTTCCGACCTCAGCCCCTGCAACCGCCACCATCTGGTCCTGGCCGAACGGCTGCGCGAGGGCATCCGCACCGCCGGCGGCATCGCCATCGAGTTCCCGGTCCACCCGATCCAGGAGACCGGCAAGCGGCCGACCGCCTCCATCGACCGCAACCTCGCCTATCTCGGCCTCGTCGAGGTGCTGCACGGCTATCCGCTGGATGGCGTGGTGCTGACCATCGGCTGCGACAAGACCACCCCGGCCTGCCTGATGGCGGCGGCGACCGTCAACATCCCGGCCATCGCGCTGTCGGTCGGCCCGATGCTCAACGGCTGGTTCCGCGGCGAGCGCACCGGTTCGGGCACCATCGTGTGGAAGGCCCGCCAGTTGATGGCGGCCGGCGAGATCGACTATCAGGGCTTCATCGAGCTGGTGGCCTCGTCCGCCCCCTCGACCGGCTACTGCAACACGATGGGCACCGCCTCCACCATGAATTCGCTGGCGGAGGTGCTGGGCATGCAGCTCCCCGGTTCCGCCGCCATCCCCGCCCCCTACCGCGAGCGCCAGCAGGCCGCCTACGAGACCGGCAAGCGCATCGTCGAGATGGTGCGCCAGGACATCAAGCCGTCCGACATCCTGACCCGCGACGCCTTCCTCAATGCCATCGTCGTCAACTCCGCCATCGGCGGCTCGACCAACGCGCCGATCCACATCAACGCCATCGCCAAGCACATCGGCGTGCCGCTGACCGTGGACGACTGGCAGACCCACGGGCTGGGCGTGCCGCTGCTGGTCAACCTCCAGCCGGCCGGCGAGTATCTGGGCGAGGACTTCCACCGCGCCGGCGGCGTGCCGGCGGTGGTGTCGCAGCTGATGCGCCAGGGCCTGATCCGCGAGGACGCGCCCAACGTCAATGGCCGGACCATCGGCGAGAACTGCCGCAACACCGAGATCCTCGACACCCGCGTCATCCATCCGATCGACGACCCGCTGAAGATCAACGCCGGCTTCGTCGTGCTGCGCGGCACCCTGTTCAACGCCGCCATCATGAAGACCAGCGTGATCTCCGACGAGTTCCGCGAGCGCTACCTGTCCAACCCCCAGGACCCGGAGGCGTTCGAGGGCAAGGTCGTCGTCTTCGACGGCCCGGAGGACTACCATCACCGCATCGACGACCCTTCGCTGGGCATCGACGCCTACACCATCCTGGTCATCCGCGGCACCGGCCCCATCGGCTATCCGGGTGCTGCGGAGGTGGTGAACATGCGGCCCCCCGCCGACCTCATCCGCCGAGGCATCCATTCCCTGCCCTGCATCGGCGACGGGCGGCAGTCGGGCACGTCGGGCTCCCCATCCATCCTCAACGCCTCGCCGGAGGCGGCGGCCGGCGGCAATCTCGGCCTGCTGCGCAGCGGCGACCGCGTGCGCATCGACCTGCGCCGCGGCAGCGCCGACATCCTGATCTCCGAAGCGGAGTTGGCCGACCGCAAGGCCACGCTGGAGGCCGCCGGCGGCTACCCCGCCCCGCCGTCGCAGACTCCGTGGCAGGAGATCCAGCGCGGCATCGTCGACCAGTTGGACGAGGGCATGGTCCTGAAGCCGGCGGTCAAGTACCAGCGCGTGGCGCAGACGATGGGGATTCCGCGGGATAACCACTGAGGCCGTGAGGCTTCGGGTCGGCGACCGCCCTCCTGCGTTGTAGGAGGGCGGCGGTCCTCTTCCCGAACGGAAGTGATGTCGTTCCCGGGTTGCGACGCTCTCTACATGTCGATGACGACTCCCGCCCCGGGCAACCGCGGCGGTTCACCCCCGTAGCGTAGGTGGAGGGTCTCGGCCTCCCTCGCCCAGTCACGCATTGCGCCATTGCGTTCTGCAGCCTCAATGAACGCGTTGCGCAACGCTTCGAACAGCGCATGCATCGCTTCGATCTGGGGGAAATAGGTCGACATGAAGTCGGGAGAGTCGATGTGCGTGAGAAGGTTGGAGCGTTGGTCCTCCAAATCCTTCACGATTTCCCGGCGATCTTCCTCGAATTTTTCAACCCTTTGCGACTCCCGCCACATCGACCAGATTTCCAGCGCGATACCTATCCCTGCCAGAGCACCATTGGCGAAGCGCGCCGCCTTGATGGCACCATACGGCTTGAACTTGAATGCGGGCATCACCCAGTCGCGAGCTTTCAGGATCATCGTGTTGCTGATCGTAGCGCTGCCCCCGAACTTGCCGGCCATTTTGCCGAGCGTGTTTGTCAACGCAGTCTCGCCGGAACCGTCGGCAACGAAATTCGCACTCATTGTGACGATCTGCTGACTGATCGGACCGAGTTCCCGTGTGAAGGCGTTCTTGATCGCTGCCGTCACGGCAACCCCATCCCGCCCGATCTTGCGGTTGAAGAATTCCTCGAAACCGTCCATACCGGTGTGCTTGGCTTCGGTGATCAGATCGGCGAAATAATCGTCCACTTCCCGACGGAGCGCCATCTGAGCCTCTGCGGCCTCCCGCTTGTAGCGGGCAAGGCGCGGCTCTTCCTCCTTGGCTTTCCCATCGGCGATGGCGGCCGACTGCTCGGCCTCTTCCGCCGCTTGACGCGCCGGCAGCAGCAGACGCTCCGTTACATCCCGAAGGATCGAGAGGCAGGTCTGGCGCTTTGCCTCCTCCGCTCCGCCTACGGCATCGACCTTCTCCGCGGTGGCTGTGCGCAAATCGTCGATATGGGACAGCCGAACGTATTCGTCGGGACGCTCCAGCCAGTTTGCGATGCCTTCATCGAACGGATTGGCCGCAACGCCGACGATGGACAGGCTTGCTTCCTCATCGGCCGTTAGTTCGATCAAATCCCGCAGGCGGGATCTGATGTTCGCTTTCTTGATTTCCAGATTGCGCTCGTAATCTGCATCGTCCTCGACATCGGCAACCATGTCGAAGCGGCCGATGACGAAGACAGTACGCGAGAGCAGGGCAAGCTCACGGAAAAGCCAGTTCAGTTCGTCCCGATGACTGTCCTTCAGCGGATTGGATGGATTCAGGACATAGAGGACGAGATTGGCCTCGCTCACATATTTCCGACTCAACTCCTTGTATTTTTCCGCTATACCATCGCCAATGTTCTTTTCCTTGAAGCCGAACAGGCCGGGCGTGTCGATCAGCTCAACCTCGTCGCTGGCGTCATAGACCGTGACCGCGTTCGATGACTCGCTCTGGCTGATCTTCATGTCGTCGGGCACCATGCCGAGCCAAGCGGCCGCAAGCGACGTCTTGCCCTCGGAGAAACCGCCAACCAGCGCAACCTTCAGCTTCCCTGCCCCGGCGACGCTGAGCTTGTCGAGCTTCTCTCTCAGATGCCTAGGAAGCGTAATCCCCAGCTTCTCGCCGGTTTCAAGAAAAGTCAGAATATCGCTCACGTCATGGGTCTGGTGGGAGGCCATCATGATCATTCCTGGAGGGTGAAATGGATTGGACTGACTGCCGGTCTCGGATGCCTGCGACATCTCTCTCAGCCAGTCGACGAATACACCTCGGCATAGCGGTAAAGGTAGGAAGGGTCTTCAGCAAGCTGCCTCAGTTCACCAACTGCCTCTCTCATCGAATTGTCTGCCGCCCGAAAATTCTGTTCCACGGCTTGCAAGGGAAGCGTCATATCAAGAACGTGTTTCCTAAGATCGCTCTCAACCTGTCGCAGTGTTTCATTCACATCTTTGCGCAATTTTGGTTTTATCATGTCGATGTTCTTATTTAGGGAAAGCTTCTGCTGATCCTTGTGATAATCGCTGCTGAAGAAATTCCAGAAGCTGCGAAAAATGCCCATAACCGCAGTAATTCCAGCAATTATCGGCCCGCCGGCCAGCAAAGCCACTGCCGTGTTTACGGCGGTCCCAACAACCCCACCCCAGTCGATGCCGCTATTCGTGCTAACCTCTGCAGCATGAGAGAAGGAAGAGACAAAATCCTTACTGTCAAATGCATGGTTATCATTGAGGTATTTCTCGACGAGCTGAAGCGCTTCCTTACACGAGTTTTGGGCATTACGAACGGTACTCCCTACCCTGCTATTGACAGTCTCCGGAAGTCGATCGCGCTCATCATCAAGAACCTGCTCAAGCTTCCTCTTCAGCTCGTCATCCCCGCTCAGCCCTTTTTCAATCGCCTGCAACATCTCCTTCCGCACGCGCAAGACGCACCCATTCGTCACCTCATCGGTGAGGCGTTTCACGGCTTTCGACGCATCTTCGGCGATCAGTTCGAGTTCCGGCCCCAGCCTCTTAAGCTGCTTCCCCAACTCTCTGGCAGGTTTGGCGAAGTGGTGCTCAGCTTTCTTTTCCAAGGAATCGACAGCCGCCGTGATGGGTGGAAGCAGCTTGTCGAGATTGGTTTGAGCGATTTCACTCCGGGTCGGAACATTGTTTCTCAACAATCTTCCAAACTCTTCGACGTTGCTGAACGCCAGCAGGTCAGTGGAACTCACTCTCGTGAGAAATTTCTCTCGCTGGCTGGCGAAGCGGCTGTCGGACGGCAGGTTATCGGCCAGTGCCAGAAAGCCGGGCAAGGCGCTTAGAACAACATGCCCTTGATAATGAGAACCCAGCACTTCGCGCATCTTCCCATCGAGCGAATTCACGCCGTCGGCAAGGCTCTGATTCTCATCGTCGCTGGCAAGCGAAGTACCGATTTGCCGTGGGTTGTTCAGCTTCTTATTATAGACCGCCCAGACCTTTGCCTGCGGCTTAAGTTGCCGCTTGATCTTTTCCAGCGTCCCGTCCCGCCCATCGTCGCCGCCCTGCGGCGGCCGGGCATCGGCGGTAACGTAAAAGACCACATGGGCACGGTGGAGAGCGTTCTCTATTTCAATAGCGACTTTCGCCTCGTCGCCCTCGATACCCGGTACGTCGACAAGGTTGAAACCGGTACCGTCATACAGGCAGGGATAGGCGCTGGCTTTGCGCGTGTAATCCGGAGAGCCATCCCCGATCGCGTCGCCGGGTTTGTCTCCGGCAGAGCGGAACAGAAGCAGCAGGGC
This sequence comes from Azospirillum sp., assembly GCF_035628975.1. GTDB lineage: Bacteria > Pseudomonadota > Alphaproteobacteria > Azospirillales > Azospirillaceae > Azospirillum. Next base: position 23,478 of record NZ_DASPIS010000002.1, read on the forward strand.
CTCGATCAAAGTTGACTTACCGGCGTTCGTCTCACCATAAAACGCCACGCTCGGATCCGTCCAATCGAGGCGCTTCCATATCTTTGCAATTTCTTGATGCAATTCGATTTCAGCATCGGCAACAATCCTCTGCGCTGCGATCACCGGATCGTCAAAGGATTGTGTTCTGCGCTTTTTGCTCATTTTTCAATATCACTTAACCAGAATGACATTTCTCAAATAGAGAGTTTTATGGATTTTAATGGAACTTGGAATTTATATCAAGCGGCCAGTCTGCAGAATATGCATTCTCAGCCACTGAAACACACTGTTGAGTGGTGAGTTTGGCTGGCGCACAGCGAAATAAGAGCTTTAACAACCACGCGAACGTTCGACGCCACGCCGCCACGCCTACTGAACAATCATCCAGAGCGTACTGTCAGATGAGCTCTGCGCTCAATCCCTGACCCCCATCTCCCCCCACGCATCCCAGCAATGCCCCACCATTTCGTGTGACCTTTCACGCGCGCCCTTGACGTCCGCCTCCCTTTGCCCACATAAGCCCTTACGAAACATTCGCACCCCAGCCGTACCGATGGCCGCCGCATGGCGCCTCCGGCCGGGTCCCTCCACACCGAGATCCGCATCGACGAGCGATGCACGCCCGTCCGGCAGCGTCGAATGCCGGCCTAAGTGAGACGTACGACAGAGGCATGACGTTTGATTCAAGGCGGCGCCGGATGGCGCCGAACAACCGCGCACGCAACCAACGTCCGCGTGATGACTTCGACGGCTCCCGCCCGACGGCCAACACGGTCCATGGCGGCGGCCCCACCGGCCCGGTTCCGGGCAAGGACGAGATCCTGTTCCTTCCGCTGGGCGGCTGTTCCCGCATCGGCATGAACATGGCGCTCTACGGCCATGCCGGAAAGTGGCTGATCGTGGACGCCGGCGTCGCCTTCATGGGCGACGAGGCGCCGGGCATCGACAGCCTGATGGCCGATCCGACCTTCATCGAAGAGCGGATGCAGGACGTCGTCGGTCTGGTGGTGACCCACGCGCACGAGGACCATATCGGTGCGATCCACCATCTGTGGCCGCGTCTGCGCTGCCCGATCTATGCCAGCCCCTTCGCCTCGCACATCATCCGCGACCGGCTGAAGGAAAAGGGCGCGCATCGGGCCGCCAAGGTGCAGACCTTCGACATCGGCGACACGCTGACCATCGGTCCGTTCCGGGTCGAGACCATCGCCGTCACCCATTCGATCCCCGAACCGATGTCGCTGGCGATCCGCACGGCGGCCGGCACAGTGCTGCACACCGGCGATTGGAAGTTCGATCCCGATCCGCTGATCGGCCGGACCACCGATGTCGCCGCGCTGAAGCGCTTGGGCGACGAGGGGCTGCTCGCCATGATGTGCGACAGCACCAACGCCGACGTGCCCGGTGCGACGGGATCGGAGGCCGACGCCCGCGCCGGCCTGATCGGCGCCTTCGCCAACCGTCCGGGCGCCATCGCGGTGACCGGCTTCGCCTCCAACGTCGCCCGCATGACCGCGGTGGCGGAAGCGGCGGCGGCGGTCGGGCGCAAGGTGGTGCTGGTCGGCCGCTCCATGCTGCGCATGGAAAAGGCGGCGCAGGCCTGCGGCTATCTCGACCATGTGCCGGACTTCATGGATGTCCGCGAGGCCTCCTGGACGCCGCGCGAGAACCTCGTGTTCCTGTGCACCGGCAGCCAGGGCGAGGAACGGGCGGCGCTCAGCCGTCTGGCCCGCAACGAGCACCGCGAGCTGTGGCTGGAAGAGGGCGACACCGTCATCTTCTCCGCCCGCACCATCCCCGGCAACGAGGAGGCGCTGGCCGAAATCCACGAGCATCTGCGTGGCATGGGGGTGGAGATCGTCACCCCGGCCGATGCGCCGGTCCACGTCTCCGGCCACCCCAAGCGCGACGACCTCGCCCGCATGTATGGGCTGGTCCGCCCGCGCTTCGCGGTTCCGGTCCACGGCACCATCGAGCATATGGAAGCCCACGCCCGCCTCGCCCGCGCCTGCGGTGTCGAGCGTGCCCTGGTTCCGGAGGATGGCGACATCCTGCGCATCGCCAAGGAAGGCACCCGCGTGATCGGCCGCATTGAGCCCAGGCGCCTCGCCAACACCGGCCGGGAGTTGATCCCCTGGGTGCCACCGGTGACGGTGGACGCGGAGGAAGAGCGCGTCGCGGCCTGACCGCCTGTCCAGTTTGGAAAAACGCCCTGCACCGCCCGGTGCGGGGCGTTTTCCGTTTTTATACGAACGAAACGGACGGGCATGGCTCGGGCATTGCATACTCCCGTGCGTCTTTGTCCCACGGAGTGAAAGTTCGATGCCGTTGCTCTCCTGCTGCCGCAGCGCCGCCCTGTCGGCCCTGCTCCTGTTCGGGCTGAACGGATCTCTTCAGGCCGCCGAACCGGTCAAGGTCAAGGTGTTCGTCGGGTCGATGTTCGAGATCGGCAAGAACACCGGCGACCGGGCGGGCGAGTTCCAGCACTGGTACGATCGCTATTGGCAGACTGCCGAGCCGATCACGGTGAAGGGCGCGCTGAACCCGGTCTACTGCAACGCCGACGGCGTGTGCGGGTCGGTGCTGGGCATGGGCAAGGTCAGTTCCTCCGCCTCGATGCAGGCGATCCTGCTGAACCCGCAGCTCGACCTGTCGCAAGCCTATTTCCTGGTCACCGGCGTGGCCGGCACGCCGCCGTCGCGCGGCACCATCGGCGAGGTCAGTTGGGCGACCTGGGTGGTCGACTATGACCTGGGCCACCGCTGGGCGCCGGAGGAAGGCAAGCCGGGCGAGCCGACCTTCATGCCGCGCAAGGGCTATGAAGCGGTGCGCCTGTTCCCGATGAACCCGGCGCTGGTCTCCTGGGCGATGCGGCTGACCGCCGACACGCCGCTGAAGGACAGCGAGTCCGCCCGTGCCTATCGCAAGCGCTATCCGCAGGAGACCGCGCAACGTGCTCCTTTCGTGGGCACCGGCACGCACATGACCGGCGACACCTTCTTCCACGGCCCCGGCATGTCGGAGCAGGCGCAGTACATCGCCAAGCTCTATGGCGCCGACGATTACGTCATCACCGAGATGGAGGCGGCGGCGATCACTCTGGTGATCAAGCGGCTGCAGGGCTCCGACCGGGTGATGAGCCTGCGCGGCGCCGTCAATTTCGACCAGGGCAACCCCAACGAGACCACCCTGCAGCATCTCGACCCGAAGCCGGGCGAAACCGCCGGCGGATTCGCCGAGACGGTGGAGAATGTGGAACTGGTCGGCTCCCGCATGGTCGACCACATCGTCGGCCACTGGGACCAGTGGAAGGACGGCGTCCCGGCTCTGCCGGCCCAATAAAGCCTGAAACGTAGAGGACGCGTCTCTTCCGACGCCGCATGGCCCACAAGCGCCCCCCTCCTTTCGTGGGACGTCCCACGATCGAAGGGAGGTAGGCGGATTGAACGGATGGGGCGGACCTGTTCCACGGTGTTCCATCCTGCCGCCCAAGAAAAAGCGCCGGGCCCACGAGGGACCCGGCGCTTTCCGTTGATCCGGCCGAACGGCCTGCCCGCTCAGTCCCCTGCCGCCGGCTGCGGCATGGCGCCCTGGCCGGGGCGCCGGCGGGCGAACAGGCGGTAGACCGCGACGAAGAAGACCGGTACGAACAGGATCGCCAACACGGTGGCGGAGATCATGCCGCCCATCACGCCGACGCCGATGGCGTTCTGGCTCTCCGACCCCGCGCCGGTGGCGATAGCCAGCGGCAGCACGCCGAGGACGAAGGCCAGCGACGTCATGATGATCGGCCGCAGACGCTGGCGGCAGGCCTCGATCGCGGCCTCCTTCAGCTCCATGCCCTCGTCGTAGAGCGACTTGGCGAACTCCACGATCAGGATGGCGTTCTTCGCCGACAGGCCGATGGTGGTCAACAGGCCGACCTGGAAATAGACGTCGCTCGGCAGGCCGCGCAGCGTCGCGGCGATGACCGCGCCGATGACGCCCAGCGGCACCACCATGATCACCGACACCGGCACCGACCAGCTCTCATAGAGCGCCGCCAGGCAGAGGAAGACGATGATCATCGACAGGGCGTAGAGCGCCGGGGCCTGCGAGCCGCTGAGCCGTTCCTCGTAGGACAGGCCGGTCCATTCGAAGCCGATGCCCGGCGGCAGCTTCTGCATCATCGCCTCCATCTCGGCCATTGCCTCGCCCGAGCTGATGCCCGGCGCGGCCGATCCCTGGATGTTCAGCGAGGAGGCGCCGTTGTAGCGCTCCAGCTTCGGCGAACCGTAGATCCACTGCGCCGTCGTGAAGGCGGAGAAGGGGACCATCTGGTTGCTGGAATTGCGCACGTACCAGCGGTCGATGTCGCTCGGCTGCATGCGGTAGGGCGCGTCGGCCTGCAGATAGACCTTCTTCACCCGGCCCTGGTCGATGAAGTCGTTGACGTAGGAGGAACCCCAGGCCACCGACAGCGTCGTGTTGATGTCGCTGAGCGCAAGGCCGAGCGCGCTCGCCTTCTCGCGGTCGACGTCCAGCTTGAACTGCGGCGTGTCCTCCAGGCCGTTGGGACGGACGCCGACCAGCTTCGGGTTCTGCGCCGCCATGCCCAGCAGCTGGTTGCGCGCCTGCATCAGCCGGTCATGGCCCAGCCCGCCACGGTCGACCAGCTGCAGGTCGAAGCCGGTGGCGTTGCCGAGGCCGGGAACCGACGGCGGCAGGAAGGCGAAGACCACCGCATCCTTCAGCCGAGACAGCGCCCCCATCGCCCGCCCTGCGATGGCCTGCGGCTTCTGCGCCGGGGATTCGCGCTCGCTCCAGTCCTTCAGCCGGACGAAGGCCATGCCGGCATTCTGGCCGCGGCCGGAGAAGTTGAAGCCGACGATGGTGAACAGGCCTTCGACGCTGTCCTTCTCCTTTTCCAGGAAATGGGTGGTGACGGCCTTGGCGGTCTCGGCCGTGCGCTCGGCGCTGGCATTCGGCGGGGCCGACCACAGCACGAACAGCTGGCCGCGGTCCTCCGTCGGCAGGAAGGAGGACGGCATCTGCAGGAACAGGTAGCCCAGCCCGCCGAGGATCAGCAGATAGGCGATGAAATAGCGGCCCAGACGGTTCACCGCGCCGCGCACGCCGCGGACATAGACCCGGCTGCTGGCGTCGAAGCCGCGGTTGAACAGGCCGAAGAAGCCCCTCTTCGAATGGCCGTGGCCGACGGTCACAGGCTTCAGGATGGTGGCGCAGAGCGCCGGGGTCAGCACCAGGGCGACCACCACCGACAGCGCCATCGCCGACACGATGGTCAGCGAGAACTGGCGGTAGATGGCGCCGGCCGAACCGCCGAAGAAGGCCATCGGCACGAACACCGCCGACAGCACCAACGCGATACCGACCAGCGCGCCGGTGATCTGGTCCATCGATTTGCGCGTCGCCTCGCGCGGGGGCAGCCCCTCCTCGCTCATCACGCGTTCGACATTCTCGACCACGACGATGGCGTCGTCCACCAGCAGGCCGATGGCCAGCACCATGCCGAACATCGTCAGCACATTGACCGAGAAGCCGAAGGCCGACAGCACGCCGAATGTGCCGAGCAGCACCACCGGCACCGCGATGGTCGGGATCAGCGTCGCGCGGAAATTCTGCAGGAACAGGTACATCACGACGAAGACGAGGATGATGGCCTCGAACAGCGTCTTGATCACCTCATGGATCGACAGCTCGACGAAGGGCGTCGTGTCGTAGGGGTAGATGACCTCGATGCCCGCCGGGAAGAAGGGCTGCAGCTCCGCCACGCGCGCCTTGACCGCGGCGGCGGTGTCCAGCGCGTTGGCGCCGGTCGCCAGCTTGATGCCGACGCCCGCCGCCGGCTTGCCGTTGTAGGCGGCGCTGATCTCGTAGGTCTCGGATCCGATCTCGATCCGCGCCACGTCGCGCAGCCGCACCTGGGATCCGTCGGGGTTCACGCGCAGCAGGATGGCGCCGAACTGCTCCGGCGTCTGCAGCCGCGACTGGGCGGTGATGGTGGCGTTGATCTGCTGGCCTGCAACGGCCGGCGCGCCGCCGAGCTGGCCGGCGGAGACCTGTGCGTTCTGGGTCTTGACCGCGTTGGAGACGTCGGTCGTGGTCAGTGCGAAGTTGTTCAGCGCATCGGGGTCGAGCCAGATGCGCATGGCATGCTGCGGGCCGAAGACGGTGACGTCGCCGACACCCTCCACGCGGCTCATGGTGTCCTGCAGGTTGGAGGTGACGTAGTCGGCAATGTCGCCCTGGCTGAGGCGCCCGTCGCTCGACACGAAACCGACCACCAGCAGGAAGTCGTTGCCGGCCTTCGACACCTGCAGGCCGCGCTGCTGGACCTCCTGCGGCAGCAGGGGAACCGCCAGTTGCAGCTTGTTCTGCACCTGGACCTGGGCGATGTCGGGGTTGGCCTCCGGCTCGAAGGTCAGCGTGATGGTGACGTTGCCGGAGGAGTCGCTGTTGGAGGACATATAGCGGAAATGGTCGAGCCCGGTCATCTTCTGTTCGATGACCTGGGTGACCGTGTCCTCCAGCGTCTTTGCCGAGGCGCCGGGATAGCTGGCTGTGATCGACACCGTCGGCGGCGCGATCTTCGGATACTGCTCGACGGGCAGCCGCAGGATCGCCAGGGCGCCCGCCATCATGATGACGATGGCGATGACCCAGGCGAAGACCGGCCGGTCGATGAAGAATTTTGACATGGGAGCGGTTCCTGGGGACGGTATCCTGGATCAGCGGGCCGACGCGGCCTTTTCAGGCAGCGCAGCGAGGGCATTCTGGGCCGGCACCGGCTTCACCTCGGCACCTGGCTTGACCTTCTGCAGGCCTTCGACGACCACCCGCTCGCCGGCGGCCAGCCCGTCCGACACCAGCCAGACATTGCCGACCGCGCGTTCGGTCTTGATGGTGCGCTGGGCCGCCTTGTTGTCGGCGCCCACCACCCAGACGCGGGCGCTGCCGTCCGGTCCGCGGCTGACCGCCGCCTGCGGGACGGTAATGGCATTCTCGGCGACGCCCTGCTCCACGCGGGCGCGGACGAACAGACCGGGCAGCAGATCCTTGTTCGGGTTGGGGAAGACGGCGCGCAGCTGGACCGAACTGGTGCCGGCATCCACCGTCACGTCGGAGAACTGGAGTTCGCCCTTCGCCGGATAGGGGGTGTCGTCGCCGTTGCTGTTGAGGAACAGCGTCACCGGGATCTTGCCGGGCTCCGCCGGGCGGATGCGGCCGGTCGCCATGTCCTCGCGCAGCTTCATCAGCTGCGAGGCGGTCTGCGTCACGTCGACATAGATCGGGTCGAACTGCTGGATGGTCGCCAGCGCCGTCGCCTGACTGGCCGTGACCAGCGCGCCTTCGGTGACCGCCGATTTGCCGATGCGGCCGGAGATCGGCGCGAACACCTTGGTGTAGTTGAGGTTGATGCTGGCAAGGTTGTAGGCGGCCTTGGCCGCGGCCACCTGCGCCTCGTTCTGCTTCAGCGTGGCCTGGACGTCGTCGAAGTCCTGCTTGCTGACCACGCTATTCTTGACGAGGTCACCATAGCGCGCCGCCTTGTTGCGCGCGGCCTGCAGGTTGGCTTCCGCCTTCTGCACGTCGGCCTGGGCGCTCGCCAGCGACGCCTCGTAGGTGGCGGGGTCGATCTGGTAGAGCTGGTCGCCGGCCTTGACGTCGCTGCCCTCGCGGAACAGGCGCTTCAGCACGATGCCGCTGACCTGCGGGCGGATTTCAGCCACCCGGTAGGCGGCGGTGCGGCCCGGCAGCTCGGTCGTCACGGTCAGGCGCTGCGGCCCGATGGTGATGACCGACACCTCCGGCGGACCGCCGGCCTGGGGCTGGCCGGCCGCCTGCTTCTGCTGGTTGCAGCCGGCGAGCACCGCGATCAGCGCAGCCGCCGCGGCCAGCGTCATGAATGAGTTGGATCTGAACATCTCTTTCCTCGTCTCGGCGCCGCGCGTCTGCGGTCCCGTCTCCCTGCTACGGCCGGGCTTTGGGCCGGCCTTCGGTCCGGGCTGCGGGTGGACCGGCACATCCCCGTTGCTTAGTACTGTCTCATACAGTACACTGTACTAGACGATACATTCAGAATGCTGCAGCGCGCAAGGGGGTTCCGCAATGCCCGATACGGGGCTGGATGCAAGGGGGGTGGATAACGGCGCCGGAACGGTCACCCGCGGCCATGCGCGCTGCCGAGCCCTGCTGGATGCCGCGGCGGCGCTATTCGTCGAGAAGGGCTATGCCGGTACGTCGCTCAGCGATGTGCTGCGGCTCGCCGGCGGGTCGCGCACGACGCTCTATGCCCATTTCGGCGACAAGGACGGCCTGTTCCGCGCCATGATGGAGGAACATTGCGCCCGGGTGCTGGACGGCATGGCACCGGACGCCCTCGCCTTGGATGCCCCCGCCGGCAGCGTTTCGGAGCAGGTTGCCGATCCGGAGGAGCGGCTGGTCCGCATCGCGCTGCATATCATGCATGCGCTGACGGAGCCGCAGACGACGGCGATCCTGCGCACGCTGATTTCGGAAGGCGCCCGCATTCCCGACCTTGTCGAGACCTTCGTCCGCGTCGGGCCGGAGCGTACGCGCGAGCGGATGGCCGGCTGCCTGCGCGAACTGGCCGAGGCAGGACGGATCCGCGTTGCCGACACCGATGCGGCGGCACAGGCCTTCTGCGGCATGGTGACCGGCAACCTCCTGATGGAGCGGCTGATCCTGCCCGACCGGCCGGTCGATATGCCGGCGGTGGAGGCGTATGTGCGCGCCTGCGTCCGCCTGTTCCTTCGCGGCGCCGCCCCGCCCCCGCCGGTCTCCTGACGGCGCTCCGCCCCGACCAAGTTCCCGAACGAATTGCCAAGTAAGAGGCCCGTAGAATGCGCCCCGGAATACCCCCCGGAATGCCGAAAGACATCGTCGTTTTCATCGAGGCGGACGAGGAGCGGGCGGGCCGGCTCGCCTATGCCGCCGCCCTGGCGCAAAGCTGGCAGGCGCACCTGATCGCCACCTTCGTCGTCAACCGGCTGGAACTGACCCCCGGCAGCGGCTTCGCCCGCGGCGGCGGACTGGAAGCCATGCTGCGCCAGCATCATACCGCCTCCCGCAACGCGGCGGCGGAGGCGCGGACGCTGTTCGAGCGCATCGTCGCCGACACCGGCATCAGCGGCGAATGGCGCCTGTCCGACCATGAGGATGGCGAAGCGCTGATGCTCCACGCCCGCCATGCCAGCCTCGCCATCGTCGGCCCGCCGTTGCGGCCGACCCGGCCGGCGCGGATGCTCAGCCTGTCGGAGGATGTGATCTTCGCCTCCGGCCGTCCCACCCTGCTTCTGCCGGCAGGCTGGCCGTCGCACCGCATCGGCCGGCGCATCGTCGTCGGCTGGAACGGCAGCCGCGAGGCGGCGACCGCCATCGCGCTCGCCATGCCATTGTTTAGCGCGGCGGACATCGTGCATCTGGTCGTGGTGCCGGAAGCGCGCCCGAATGGCCTGCTCGGCGGCGATCCGGGGGCCGACATGTCCCGCCATCTGGCGCGCAACGGGGTAGAGGTGGTGCTGGAACAGCGCCCAGGCACCGATGCCGGCACCGTGCTGCTGGAGCATGCGCGCACGGTGGATGCCGACCTGCTGGTGATGGGCGCCTATGGCCGGCCGCGGATCAGCGAGTTCGTCTTCGGCGGGACGACCCGGACGGTTCTGGCGAAGGCGAACACCCCGATCCTTTTGTCGCGATGACCTTGCCGGAGAAGGGGCCCCTGCGTCTTTTTTACAACTCGCGCCGGTCCCCCTTCCCGGTGCAGACGTTCACCATTGGCGCACGCGCATCGGCGTGGAACGGATAATCAGACCGGACGCGGGCGCCGCCGCGCCGGAGGAAAGCGCACCATGACGAGCAGCAGCCACAAGGCCGAAGTCGCCGCCGGAGCCACTGCCGGACCGCCGGCGGCCGGACCCGCCACCTGCGGGCCGCGGGGATTGGCGCGCCGGCAGGCCATCCTGACCGCCGCCCGTCGGCTGTTCATCGAAAAAGGGTTCGAGAAGACGACGCTCAGCGACATCATCGCCGTTGCCGGCGGCTCCCGCGCCACGCTGTACGAGCATTTCGGCGACAAGGAAGGCCTGTTCCGCGCGATCATGGAAGAGGACAACGCCATGATCCTCTCCGGCCTCGCCCCGGCCCAGGCCGACGACCGCGTCACGCCGGAGGCGGGGCTGACCGCCTTCGCCCTGCATCTGGTCAAGGCCCTGCTGAACGAGGAGACGACCGGCACGGTCCGCATCCTGATCTCCGAAGGCGACCGCGTGCCGGACATCGCCGAGGCCTTCTTCCGCATCGGCCCGGAAAACGCCATCCGCCGCCTTGCCGAATATCTGCAACGCCTGTCGGACAGCGGGACCTTGAAGATCGAGGATCCGGCCGTGGCCGCCCAGGCCTTCCTCGGCATGGTCACCGGCAACCTGCTGATACGCCGCCTGATCCTACCGCAGAGCGCACCGGCCATCCCCGACCTCGACCGCTATGTCCGGCAGGCGGTGCGGCTGTTCCTGAGCGGCGCCCGCGTGTCCGGCACCGCCATTCCCGGATGAGACCCGGCGACGGTCAGATCGTCTCCGTCGCCTCCTCCCCCACCCCGCGGTCGCGGTTGGCCTTGGTCAGCGGTTCGGCGATCTCCTCCAGCCCCTTGCCTTCGGCATCGACGCCGTAGATCAGGGCGACCACGCCGCCGAACATCATCACCACCGACCCCAGAACATAGCCCCAGAACAGCGGGTCGCGCTCCGTTCCCTCCCCCACCAGCCAGCCGAACAGCAGCGGCCCGGTGGAGCCCACCACCTGGGCGACGGCGAAGAAATAGGAGATGGCTTGCGCCCGGACCTCCAGCGGGAAGATTTCGCTGACCGTCAGGTAGGCCGACGACGCGCCCGCCGAGGCGAAGAAGAAGGACACGCACCAGAACACGGTGTGCGTGTCCGCCGTCAGCACCCCCTGCCGGAACAGGATGGCCGAGGCCAACAGAACGGTTCCCGCCAGCACATAGGTGCCGAAGATCATCCGCCGCCGCCCCACCGTGTCGAACAGCGGCCCCAGCAGCAGCGGACCGATCAGGTTGCCCGCGGCGAAGGGGAAGAAATAGAGCGCCGTCTGCGATGGGTCGAGGTGATAGAAATTCTGCAGGACCAGGGCATAGGTGAAGAAGATCGCATTGTAGAGGAAGGATTGCGTGACCATCATCGTCACGCCCAGGAAGGTGCGTGACGGATATTGCCGGAAGAAGACGTCCACCAACTGGGGATAGGACACGGAGTCCTCGGGAATGATGGTCATCGCCCGCCGCGGATCGACCGGCGGCAACGTCTTTCCCTGGTCGCGAACGCTGGCCTCGATGCCGTCGACGATGCGCTCGGCCTCCTCCTCCATCCCATGGGTGACCATCCAGCGCGGGCTCTCCGGGATGAACCGGCGCAGATAGATGATGGCCAGCCCCAGAATCGGGCCGATAAAGAAGGCGATGCGCCAGCCGAGATCCTCCGGGACCAGGGAGTGGTCGAGAAGGAAGACGCTGCCGACGGCGCCGATCATCGCACCGCCCCAATAGGTGCCGTTGATGGCGATATCGACACGGCCGCGGTAGCGGGCGGGGATCAGCTCGTCGATGGCGGAATTGATGGCGGCATATTCGCCGCCGATCCCCATCCCGGCGACGAAACGCCAGAGATAGAGGAACCACGGAGTCCAGGCGAATCCGGCGATGCCGGAGGCGATCAGGTAGATGGCCAGCGTGGTGATGAACAGCCGCTTGCGCCCCCAGCGGTCGGTCAGCCGCCCGAAGACGAGTGCCCCGACCACCTGCCCCATGAGATAGATGGTGCCGGCAAGCCCGACCTCCGCGCTCGACATGCCCAGGCTTTCCTTGTAGCCGGAGGCCGAGATCAGCTGGATTTCGATTCCGTCCAGGATCCAACTGACGCCCAGCCCCACCACGACCATCCAATGGAAGCGGGCCCAGGGCAACCGGTCCATCCGGGCGGGCACGAGGCTGCTCACCGCGGCATTCCGCGACACGCGGTCCGGAGCAGCACTTTGTCTGGCGGTCATGGCGGACGGCACTCCTCGTGCTGATGGATGGACCGGGTGAGGCGTTCCGGCTGCGGATGAAACGTCCCGTCGCAATGGAAGGTTTCGCCAGCGCTCCGTCCGAGCACCCGCCGAACATCTGGTACACGAATTGTCACGACTCTCCTCATTTTCCGTTGCACATTTAGATCGATCCAATTAGCCTGTCCAAAGACTGAGGGCATCGGGACGATGGCTGCGAAGCCGCGAGAGCCCGGCATGACTTCCGGGTGCCGATCCCGGATGGACGCCCGACGGACAAAGGCGATCCGCGCGACGCCGGCCCCTGGAAAAGCCGGTGCGACGCGGGTGCGGAGGAACGCCCGTGACCTACGACTTTCAATTCGACGCGGTGTTCGCGTCGTGGGACATGCTGCTGGGCGGAGCCTGGCTGACGATCAAGCTGTCGTTCGGCGCCATGGCCATCGGGCTGGTGGTCGCCATCCTCTGCGCGCTGGGCAAGACCTCCGGTCCGAAGCCGGTGCGCTGGCTGATCAACGCCTATATCGAGGTCATCCGCAACACGCCCTTCCTGGTCCAGATCTTCCTGATCTTCTTCGGGCTGCCGACCGTCGGCCTCAGGCTGTCGCCGGACGTGGCGGCGCTGATCGCGATGGTCGTCAATGTCGGCGCCTATGCGACCGAGATCATCCGCGCCGGAATCGAATCCATCCACAAGGGCCAGATCGAAGCCGGGTTGGCGCTGGGGCTGCGCCCGCTGCAGGTCTTCCGCTACATCGTGCTGAAGCCGGCGCTGCGCACGGTCTATCCGGCGCTGACCAGCCAGTTCATCCTGCTGATGCTGAGTTCCAGCATCGTGTCCGCCATCTCCGCGGACGAGCTGACGTCGGTTGCCAACAACATCCAGTCGCAGACCTTCCGCAGCTTCGAGATCTACATCGTCGTGACCGGCATCTATCTGGTGCTGGCGCTGATGTTCTCGGCCCTGTTCGCCGGCATCTACCGGCTGGCCTTCGCCTATTCCGTCGACCGGCGCTGAAGGAGGCCGCAAGATGATCCGCGCCTTCGGATACAACGAATTCCTGTTCCTGCTGAGCGCCGTGCAGTGGACGCTGCTGCTGTCGGCCATCGCCTTCATCGGCGGCGGCATCGTCGGCCTGTTCGTGGCGCTCGGCCGCACGTCCGACGTGAAGCCGCTGCGCTGGCTGGCGACCGGCTACATCCAGGTCTTCCAGGGCACGCCGCTGCTGATGCAGCTGTTCCTGGTCTTCTTCGGCGCCACCGTGATGGGCATCGACATGAGCCCGTGGGTGGCCGCGGCACTTGGCCTGACGCTGAACACCAGCGCCTTCCTGGGCGAGATCTGGCGCGGCTGCATCCAGTCGGTGCCGCGTGGGCAATGGGAGGCGGCGTCCGCGCTCGGCCTGCGCTATCCCGGCCTGATGCGCTACGTGATCCTGCCGCAGGCGGTGAAGGTCGCGGTGCCGCCCACCGTCGGCTATCTGGTCCAGGTCATCAAGGGCACCTCGCTGGCCGCCATCATCGGCTTCGTCGAGCTGACCCGCGCCGGCCAGATCGTCAACAACGCCACCTTCCAGCCCTTCCTGGTCTTCGGCATCGTCGCTGCGATCTATTTCGCGCTGTGCTGGCCGCTGTCGCTGCTGAGCCAGCGGCTGGAAGCCCGCTACGCCGCGCCTTCTCGGTAAAACCCTAAAAAACTCCCGCACTTGGAGGAAACAACCATGGCCTTCTCCGTCACCCGCCGCCTGATCGTCGCCGGCGCCCTGATGACCGCCGCAATCGGCCTCACCGCCACGGCGAACGCCCAGAGCGTCGAGGACATCAAGGGTAAGGGCAAGCTGACCGTCGGCATGCTGGTCGACTTCCCGCCCTTCGGCATCACCAGCGCCGACGGCAAGCCGGACGGTTACGACGCCGACGTCGCCAAGCTGATGGCCAAGCACATGGGCGTGCCGGTGGACATCGTGCCGGTCACCGGGCCGAACCGCATCCCCTACCTGCTGACCGGCAAGGTGGACGTGCTGGTCGCCTCGCTCGGCATCACGCCGGAACGGGCCAAGCAGGTCGCCTTCTCCGATCCCTATGCAGCCATCGAGATCGGGCTGCTCGCCCCGCAGAAATCGCCGATCGCCAAGGCCGAGGATCTGTCGGGCAAGAGTGCCGGCGTCGCCCGCGCCAGCACCCAGGACCAGTCGCTGACCGCGGTGGCGCCGAAGGATGCCCGCATCATGCGCTTCGACGACGACGCCAGCGCCGTGCAGGCCCTGCTGTCCGGTCAGGTCGATGCGCTGGGCGTCAGCAACGTGGTGGCGCAGCAGATCAAGACGATGGCGCCGCAGGCCAACTACGAGATGAAGTTCGTGCTGAAGAGCCAGGTACAGGGCGTCGCCATGCGCCAGGGCCAGGACAAGCTGCAGAGCTGGGTCAACGGCTTCCTCGACACGGTGAAGAAGAACGGGGAGCTGAACGCCATCCATCAGAAGTGGCTGGGCACCGATCTGCCGGCGGCGGTCACGTCCGGCAAGTCCTGAGCTTGAGACAACCGCATTTCCCCGGTGGAGGGTAAGACCATGGCAGTGGTGTCCGAACCGATGAGCGCGGATGTCGTCATCCGCATGGAAGGCGTCCAGAAATGGTACGATCATTTCCAAGTGCTGAAGGACATCGACCTGGAGGTCCACCGGGGCGAGCGGATCGTCATCTGCGGCCCGTCCGGGTCGGGGAAATCCACCCTGATCCGCTGCATCAACCAGCTGGAACGCCACCAGAAGGGCCGCATCACCGTCAACGGCGTCGAGCTCGGCCCCCATCACCGCCAGCTCGACACCGTGCGGCGGGAGGTCGGCATGGTGTTCCAGAGCTTCAACCTGTTCCCGCACCTGACCGTGCTGGAGAACTGCATGCTGGCGCCGTTGAAGGTGCGCGGCGTGACGAAGGACGAGGCGAAGGCCACCGCCATCCGCTATCTGGAGCGGGTGCGCATTCCCGAACAGGCCGACAAGTATCCCGGCCAGCTTTCGGGTGGACAGCAGCAGCGCGTCGCCATCGCCCGGTCGCTGTGCATGAACCCGAAGGTGATGCTGTTCGACGAGCCGACCTCGGCGCTCGACCCCGAAATGGTCAAGGAGGTGCTGGACACCATGATCGGATTGGCGGAAGACGGCATGACCATGCTGTGCGTGACGCACGAGATGGGATTCGCCAAGTCGGTCGCCCACCGCGTGATCTTCATGGACCGCGGCGAGATCGTCGAGCAGAACACGCCGGAGGAGTTCTTCACCGCCCCGAAATCGGAGCGGACGCGGAGCTTCCTCGGCCAGATTCTGGCGCACTAAGGATCTTTCGTTCCACCAAGGACAGTCGTGATGAAGCCCGAAATCCTCCTCGTCGAACCCATGATGCCCGCCATCGAGCAGGCGCTCGACGCGGCCTACACCGTCCACCGCCTGTCCGCGGCCCCCGACCGCGACCGGCTGATCGCCGAGGTGGCGGATCGGGTGCGCGCCGTCGTCACCGGCGGCGGGACCGGCGTGAAGAACGCGGTGGTCGACGCCCTGCCGAAGCTTGGGATCGTCGCCATCAACGGGGTCGGCACCGATGCGGTCGATCTGGAGCATGCCCGCGGCCGCGGCGTGCGCGTCACCAACACGCCGGATGTGCTGACCGACGACGTGGCGGACCTTGCCATGGGTCTGCTGATCGCAACGTCGCGCCGCATGGCGGTGGGCGACCGCTTCGTCCGCGCCGGGCAGTGGCCGACGGGCAAGCTGCCGCTCGCCCGCAAGGTCAGCGGCAAGCGGCTGGGCGTGCTGGGTCTGGGCCGCATCGGCGAGGCCATCGCCAAGCGCGCGGAGGCTTTCGGCATGACCGTCGCCTACACCAACCGCAAGCCGCGCGACGGCGTGTCCTACCGCTTCGTCGCCTCGCCGGTCGATCTGGCGCGGGAAAGCGACATCCTGGTGGTCGCGGCGTCGGCCGGGCCGGACTCGCGCAACATGGTGGGCCGCGACCTGCTGGATGCGCTGGGCCCCGACGGCATCCTGGTCAATGTCGCCCGCGGCAGCGTGGTGGACGAACCGGAGCTGCTGGCGGCATTGACAGAAGGCCGGATCGGCGGGGCCGGGCTGGACGTTTTCGCCGACGAGCCCAACGTGCCGGAAGGCTTCTACGGCCTCGACAACGTCGTCCTGCAGCCGCATCAGGCCAGCGCCACGGTGGAGACGCGCATGGCGATGGGCCAGCTGGTGCTGGACAATCTGGAAGCCTTCTTCGCCGGCCGGCCCTTGCCGACCGCCGTGGTGTGAGGCTCCGCCATCGTGGCCCCGCCGCCGGATAGCAGCAAACCGGGGAACGACCGCATCACCCTGACGGAGGTCGCCGGCCATGCCGGGGTGTCGCGGTCGACGGTGTCGCTGGTGCTGCGCGGCAGCCCGCTGGTGGCGGCGGAAACGCGGGAGCGGGTCCAGGCCGCCATGGCGGCGCTGGGATACATCTACAACCGCGGCGCCGCCACCCTGCGCGCCGCCCGCACCCAGACGATCGGGCTGCTGGTCTGCGAACTGAACAACCCCTTCTATGCCGAGTTGACGGCGGGGGTGGACGATGTGCTGGACGCCGAAGGCTTCGTCGCCTTCATCGCCAACACCGCCGAGCAGCCGGAGCGGCAGGAGCGGTTCCTGCAGCGGATGCGGGAACACAATGTCGACGGGGTGATCCTCTGCCCCGCCGCCGGAACGCAAGGCGAGCTTCTGGACCGGCTGGACCGCTGGCGGTTGCCCTGCGTGCAGGCCCTGCGCTTCGTCTCCGATCGGGGCCGCGACTATGCCGGGGTGGATTACCAGGCGGGTGTGGAGACGCTCGTCGACCATCTGGTCTCCCTCGGGCACAGCCGGATCGCCTTCGTCGGCGGCACGCTGGACCATTCCGCCTATGCGGCGCGCCATACCGGTTTCACCGCGGCGATGCGGCGGCATGGGCTGGCGGACGATCTGGTCCTGCGCTGTCCGTTGACCCGGCGGTCGGGTGCTGAGGTGGCGGATGATCTGCTCAATCGGCCGCAGGCCCCGACGGCGGCCCTGTGCTACAACGACGTGGTGGCGCTGGGGCTGATGCTGGGGCTGGAGGCGCGCGGCCTCAGGGCCGGGCGCGATCTGGCCGTCACCGGCTTCGACGACGTGCCGGAGGCCGCACTCAGCCGCCCGGCGCTCACCACCGTCGCCACCTCCGCGAGGCAGATCGGGCAGGAAGCCGCCCGGCTGCTGCTGCGCCGCATCGCCGACCCGCAGGGCCCGCCCGAGCGGATCATCCTGCCGAGCCGGCTGGTCGTCCGCCAATCCTGCGGCGCCCCTACCCCTTCCATCCACCATAGAGACCTGTCATGACCGATACCGTCGAGGCCCTGATCGCGGCACGCGAGACCCGCAAGTGGCTGACCGGGCTGGACAGCCGCCCCGCCGACGAGGCGGAGGCCTACGCGATCCAGGACGCCGTCGCCCGCCGCCTGGGCCCCGTCACCGCCTGGAAGGTCGGCGCCGCCACGCCGGAGGCCGAGCCCTTCCGCGCGCCGATCAACGCCGCCACCGTGTTCGAGGGCACTGACCATCTGCCGGCCAACCTGTTCCAGGTCATCGGGGTGGAGGCGGAGATCGCCTACCGCTTCGGCCGCGACCTGCCGGCGCGCGAGCAGCCCTATACGCGCGACGAGGTTCTGGACGCGGTGGCGTCCGTCCATCCGGCCTGGGAGATCGTCGACACCCGCTACACCGGCTTCGGCAGCCAGGACAGGCTCAGCCATATGGCGGACCAGTTCAACCACGGCGCGCTGATCGTCGGCCCGGCCATCGCCGACTGGCGCGCCCTCGACCCGCTCAAGGAGTCGGTGACGCTGGAGGTCGACGGCGAGACCAAGGTGGATGTCGTCGGCGGCAACAGCGCCGGCGACCCGGTGCGGCTGCTGGTGTGGATGGCCAATGTCGGCGCCCGCAGCTTCGGCGGCCTGCATGCGGGCGAGGTGGTCACCACCGGCTCCTGCACCGGCACCGTCTTCGTCCAGCCGGGCAGCCGGTCGGTCGCCCGCTACGGCACCATGGGCACGCTGACGCTGAAGGTCGATTGAGCGCCTGAGGAGGTGCCGCCGGGCCGCGTTCCTCAGGACGGATCCAGAAGGCGCGGTCCGGCGCCGCCATCCCCCAGCTCGTCCCACGGGTTGCGCAGCGGGCAGTCGCGAATCGACAGGCAGCCGCAGCCGATGCAGCCGTCCAGATTGTCGCGCAGCTTCGTCAGTTTGGTGATGCGCTCGTCCAGTTCCTGCCGCCAGCGCTCCGACATGCGTTGCCAGTCGGCGGTGGTGGGGGTGCGGTCCTCCGGCAGGGCGTTCAGCGCGTCGGCGATGGAGGCGAGCGAGATGCCCAGCCGCTGCGCCACCTTGATCACCGCAACCCGCCGCAGCACGTCGCGGGTGAAGCGGCGCTGGTTGCCGGAATTGCGCCAGCTGCGGATCAGCCCCTGCGCCTCGTAAAAGTGGATGGTCGAGACCGCCACGCCGGACCGGCGCGCCACCTCGCCCACCGTCAGGTCCTTGTCATACTCCTCCGGCGACAGCATCCCGGCCCTCCCCTCCGCCGCAACCCACCGTCCCGCCAGTGTGCAGCCATTTCCGCTTGACCTCAAGTTCTGTTGAGGTTTTAGCCTGCCCCGACTTTGCCGACCAAACGGGCAGAGTGCCGATTGCGTAATCAGGGGGATGGGGACCGTATGACGAGGGGAAAGCTTGCCGCCCTGCGTGACCGTCTGGCGGGATGGGGGGAGTTCGTGTTCCGGCCGATCTTGCCCGGTGCCACGCTGCGCGACCGCCTGATCGCCTGCTGCGGCGCCCTGCTGGGCATCGCCGCGACCGGGCTGCTCTGCCGCAACATGCTGACCTATATGTCCAGCGCGCCGGTGCTGGTTGCGCCGATGGGAGCGTCGGCGGTGCTGCTGTTCGCCGTGCCGGCCAGCCCGCTGGCCCAGCCCTGGTCGATCGTCGGCGGCAACACGCTGTCGGCCGTCGTCGGGGTGCTGGTTGCCGCCGTCATTCCCGACCCGATGCTGGCGGGGGCCGCCGCGGTGGCGCTGGCCATCGCAACCATGTCGCTGACCCGCTGCCTTCATCCGCCGGGCGGGGCCGCCGCCCTGACTGCGGTGCTGGGCGGGCCGGCGGTGACGGAGATGGGGATCAAGTTCGCCTTCTTCCCCGTCGCGGTGAACTCCATCCTGCTGCTGACGGCCGGGCTGATGTTCCACCGGCTGTCCGGCCATCGCTATCCGCACAAGGCGGTCAACACCCACCGCACCAGCGATCCGCCGCCGCAGCTGCGCCCCGGCCTGACCCAGGGCGACGTGGACGTCGCGCTACGCAGGCTGGCCGAGACGCTGGACGTCAGCCGCGAGGATCTCGGCGCGCTGCTGGTCAATGCCGAGCTTCATGCGCTGGAACGCCTGCATGCCGACATCAGCTGCCGGGACATCATGTCCCGCGATGTCGTCTCGGTCACGCTGGACACCCATCCGCAGGTGGCCCGCGCCCGCCTGCTGGAACATGGCTTCCGCACGCTGCCGGTGGTGGATGCCCAGAACGCCGTGGTCGGCATCGTCGGACACGAGCAGCTGTCGCATGGAGATATCGGCCGCAGCGGCGCCCGCGTCGCCAGCGTCATGGCCCCGGCGACGGTCGAACTGCCGGATACCCCCGTCTTCCGCCTGCTGGGCCGCCTGTCGGACGGGCGCACCCATGACGTGGTCATCGTCGACCAGAACCGTCGCGTCCTCGGCATGGTCACCCAGACCGACCTGCTGGTGGTGCTGGCCCGCACCGCGCTTGCCCGTGCGGTTCAGACCGGCATCGACGGGCTGAACGGGACGCTGCCGCGCAACCCTCTGCGGGATGTTTCCGGCGGCCGGGCCTAGCGCTCCGCCTCCGCGCCGCTCCCCCTTCGCCTCCCCTTTCGTCTCCCCCGGGGCGGAGGGGGAATGGAACATTTGAAACAGCATGAAACAGGAATTTGGACCTGTTTCACTGTTCAACTCGTGAGCGGGAGCGTCGTATGGTGACGGGAATCGCGACGATGCAACCCGGCTGGCCACGCTCTCTCTCCCAAACTCCGCGACAGGTAATCGTTCCTATCACAAGACCGGACAGAGTGGTAGGCGTGGGGTCGAAATTCCCGGCTGCGGTTGGTCCGGGACGCGGTTGGCTGACTCTCGGCGTGCTGAACTCTGGTGACGGGTGTCCGGGAGGCTGAAGCGTCACCAGAGTTCAAGAGCGGGCACGCACCCCGTCACCAAAGTTCAGCCCTGCAATCAGGCGATGCGCGCCATCACACGCTCGTTGATCGGCGGGCGCGAGGGGTAGAGGATCAGCCCCTCGCCCGATTCCTCGACGCGGGCGTCGGGATAGGCGGCCATGGCGTATTTCAGATTCGGGATGAACTTTGTCTTGAACTGGCGGACCAGGGCGTAGCCGGCGCCGAACTGGCCGTGCAGGGCGGCCCAGGTGATGGGAGTCGGCTTTTCCAGCGAATGCAGGCGGTAGGCGAGCCAGATATAGACGTCGAGCGCCATCGACTTGCCGCTGATCGCCTTCAGCGCCTCTTCCGCCACCGGAACCGGATGTTCACGCAGGGCCTTGAAGAAGCTGTCGCTGAGCCGCACCGTCTCGGTGAACAGGGTTCCCTGACGGTCGTCGGGCCGGCGCAGCTGGATGGCGTCGGCGACGATCGATTCCTTGCTCTGGCGCCGGCCGCCGTCGGCGTCGGTGAAGAAGGTGAGATGGCAGGCGGAGAGACGCGCGGCCTGATCCTCGACGTCGCGATAGGCCTTGCCGCAGATCGGGATGTCCATCCGCTTCAGCCAGTCATGCATGGAGCCGCCAAGCTCCACCTCCGGATTGCCGGTCTGGATGGCGCGGGTCTGAAGATAGAGCAGGATCATCCGTGCCCGGCTGCCATAGGGCACGCCGATTCGGCGGGTGACGCCGTTGCGGTCCTCGATCACGCCGGGCTGGATGACCAGCTTGACCTTGTGGCCCGGCCGTTCCCAATGCTGATCGTCGGGAAGCTGGCGATGGGGCAGTGCCGTCTGGCAGAATCCGGCATAGGTGATGCCGAGTTTGCCGTTTTCCGCGGCCTGGACTGCGGCGGCGATGTCGATCAGCGGCCGCTCTTCGTCCGAAACGAGGGCCAACGCGCCGTCACGGCCGTGAGTCTCGATCAACCGATGAATGCTGCCCATGCCGCTCTCCCGTTCCTGGCCGCCCGCTTTGGGTCACCCGCTTTTGGCCTCCATGACCGTCCTGTGACCGCCGGATGACCGAACCTGCCAGATACAACACCCCGGATCGCGCCGAAGGCAATTTGAACCTTGGTGACGCAGGCTAATTGGAAGCTATTTGGAACCTGCTATTAGATTCGTCACCAAGGTTCAGGGGATAAGTCCGAGTCGCGTCACCACAGTTCAAGGATGGCGTCACCAGAGTTCATGGGGAAAAGCGGTGCCTCTGTGGACGAATCGCGGCGTCGGGAGCCTTGTGGGTTTGAACCTTGGTGACGCCCGGGCAGGCGAGTCGGGGTCGGTCGGGCCGGCCGAGACATGGTGGGCGTCACCAAAGTTCAAGGGTTCCAGCAGGTAAAGGAACCGGCTTTGCGGGGGTGTGGCGGGGAGCCTGTGGGCGGGCTGGTGTCCGCTCCTGCCTTCTGACCGAGGTTGCAAATGTGGAATTATACATGAAATCAATGGATTATGGGTCATCCCCGCGAAGGCGGGGATCCAGTGTTTTCCCAAGCAGAACCGATAGGTAAGCCTGGATCCCCGCCTTCGCGGGGATGACGCCGAAAGAGGTGCCTGACCATCGGAAAATGAGCAAAGCCCTCTAAGTCAGCGCCTCCGCTGGGATGACGCCGATAGACGTTGATGCGGATTTTCCGGGTTCTGCGGCCCTTCACCGGCCCCGCCGTCGTCGGGGCGTCACCAAAGTTCAAACGGCTGGTCGAGTCGATTCCGGACCCTCGGCGTCACCAAAGTTCAAAGCCACAGGCCCCCGGCGTCACCAAAGTTCAGGAGTCATGCCGAGTCGGTCCGGATGGGAGCGTCACCAAAGTTCAAACTCCGGAGGCTCGCAACCCCGTCGGAAACCATCGGGGCGTCATTGGGGCGTCACCAAGGTTCAGGTGCTCCTGTTCCGCGGAACCGGGCGGCAACGGCGGAGTTGTTTGCCCACGGGGGCTTAATTGGCGGGGGAACATGGCGCAGGATGCGATGACCACTTCGGTGGGAGGGTCGGAGGCGGAGTCCGGCAAGGTGGTGGTCGCGGCCATCGCGGCCAATCTGGCGATCACCGTCACCAAATTCGTGGCGGCGTTCCTGACCGGCAGCTCGTCGATGCTGAGCGAAGCGGTCCATTCCCTGGTCGATAGCGGGAACGAGGCGCTGATGCTGGTCGGGCTGAAGCGGTCGCGGAAGCCGCCCGACGAGCGCCACCCCTTCGGCTACGCGCGCGAGCTGTATTTCTGGACCTTCGTCGTGGCGCTGGTGATCTTCGCCGGCGGGGCCGTGGTGTCCATCTATGAAGGGGTGGAGAAGATCCTGCACCCGCAACCGGTCGAGTCGCCCTGGATCAACTTCGTCGTGCTGGGCATCGCCGTGGTGATGGAGGGGGTCAGCTGGCTGGTGGCGCTACGCGCCTTCAACGCCCGGCGCGGAAGGGCCGGCGTGTTCGAGACCGTCCGGGCCAGCAAGGACCCCACCATCTTCATGGTGCTGTTCGAGGACAGCGCCGCGCTGGTCGGCCTGATCATCGCCGCCGCCTGCCTGTCCGCCGACCTGCTGCTGGACCAGCCGGTGTTCGACGGCATCGGGTCGGTGCTGATCGGGCTGGTGCTGGCGGCCACCGCCGGCTTCCTCGCCTATGAGACGAAGAGCCTGCTGATCGGCGAATCGGCCCGTCCCGATCTGGTGCGCGGGGTGCGCGCCCTGCTGAGGGAGGAGCCCGCCATCGAGCGCGTCAACGAGGTCCTGACCACCCATCTCGGCCCCGAGGTGGTGATCGTCAATCTCAGCCTCGATTTGCGGGACGAGGTGAGCGCGGGCGAGGTGGAGAAGGCGCTGGCCCGTATCGACCGCAGGGTGAAGGAGCGCTTTCCCGAGATCCGCCGCGTCTTCACCGAACTGCGGGCGGGACCGGCCCTGCCGGGGTGATTGTTGTGGCAACTCGCCGCGCCCTCCATTGACAAAGTTCCGGCAACTTGCTCAGACTCCGCCCACCGATGTGGCCGTCCACACCGGGACCGGAGTCGAGGGGGAATGACGGGAATGCTGTCGATTGGGGGCGACGAGATGCGCCAGCTGCGCGAGCGTCGCGGGGAGAACCAGACGCAGTTCGCCGAATGGCTGAACGCGCAGCTTGGCCGCAGCTACACCAAGGCGCGGATCAGCCGCTGGGAAAGCGGGGCGGAGCGGATCCCGCAGCAGCTGGTCGATTTCCTGACCCGCCACAAGGCGGACGAGCGTCCCCGCGCAGCAACCTATCTGGCGGTCGCCAACCAGAAGGGCGGCGTCGGCAAGACCGCGACCGCCGTCAACCTCGCCTATGCCCTGACGGAGGGCGGGGCGCGGGTGCTGCTGATCGACTGCGATTCGCAGAGCAACGCCACCGTCCATGTCGGCATCGGCAACGCCGCCATCGTCGCTTTGGAGCAGCAGCGCAAGACACTCTATTATGTGCTGCGCTCGGAAGAGCCGCTGACCTCGGTCATCATGCCGACGGCGGAGCGCGGGCTGGATTTGGCGCCCGCCGGTCTGTCGCTGGCCGACGCCGATGTGGAACTGGCGGCGGATTCCACCGGCGGGCTGATCCTGCGGGAGAAGCTGGACGAGGTGCGCCACGCCTATGATTTCGTGGTGATGGACTGTGCGCCGAACCTGGGGCTGGTGACTGCCAACGCGCTGTCGGCGGCGGAGCTGGTGGTGGTGCCGGTGCAGACGGAGGCGCTGGCCCTGCTGGGCGTCAAGCGGCTGGTCGACACCATCGGCCGCATCCGCCGCCGGGTGAATCCCGGCCTGCGCATCGCCGGCATCATCCCGACCATGTACAACGACCGGCTGACCCAGGACCGCGCCACGCTGCAGGAGCTGCACGAATCCTACGCCGATCAGGTGCCGGTCTTCGCGCCCATCCCGCGCGCCACCGTCTATGGCAAGGCGGCGGCGGCCGGCATGATCACGCTGGCCGGCGATCC
This sequence comes from Azospirillum sp., assembly GCF_035628975.1. Classification (GTDB taxonomy): domain Bacteria; phylum Pseudomonadota; class Alphaproteobacteria; order Azospirillales; family Azospirillaceae; genus Azospirillum. The sequence continues at coordinate 47,855 of NZ_DASPIS010000002.1, forward strand.
GAAGGCGCCGGGGGCCGAGACCTTCCGCGAGGTGGCGCGCCAGATCCGCGCCTATGCCCAGAACCGGGAGTTGCCGCATGTCGCGTAAGTTCGAACGCAAGACCCGCGAGCTTCTGGGCGGCGCAGGCGAGCCGGGCGGCGTGGCGGGGGGCGCCATGACGGGCGGGCTGACGGTGGGCAGCGACCGGCTGTTCGGCACCTCGGCCGGTTTCCCGCATGTGGTGGAGCTGGACCTTGCCCGCGTCCACCGCAACCCCGACCAGCCGCGCCGCCATTTCGACGAGGCGGAACTGCACAGCCTCGCGTCCTCCATCGAGCGGCACGGGCTGCAGAACCCGATCCTGGTGCGCCCGCTGCCCCAGGGCGAATATCTGCTGATCGGCGGCGAGCGCCGGGTGCGTGCGCACGAGATGCTGGGCCGCAAGACGGTCTTCGCCATCCTGACCTCCGGCGATCCGGACGAGATCGGCCTGATCGACAATGTCCAGCGCGTCGACCTGAATGCGGTGGAATATGCGGCGGCGCTGGCCCGGCTGATCGACAAGCACGGCTACACCCATGACGAGCTGGCCGCCGTGGTCGGGCGCGACCGCACCGACGTGACCAAGCTGCTGGCGATCATGGGCCTGCCGGCGGAGATGCGGGAGGAGTATGCGACCGCCTTCGCCCATGTCTCGCGCTCCGTCATGATCGAGATCGCCGCCGCCCCGGCTGACCTGCGCGCCGGGCTGTGGGAGCGTGCCAAGGAGGGGGCGAGCGTCAAGGCGGTCCGGCAGGCCAAGCGCGAGCATGCCCAAGGGACTATTGCGGGGGCCGCTGCAGAAGCCGCTCCGCCGGATCCCGGCCCGAAGGAGGCGATGCGCTCCCTGCAGGCCAGCGTGAAGCGGATCATGCGCGATGTCGCCGTGGTGCGCGAGCAGCGCCGCCACCTCGACCCTGACAACCGCGAGCGGCTGATGCGGCTGCGTGCGGAGATCGACGCGATCCTTGGCGGGGCGGATGACGGGGTGGAAAGCGGGGCCTGACCGCTCAGGCCGCCAGCCGGCGGCTCCAGAACGGGCGGTCCCGCCAGCGGCGCTCCAGCCCATACCAGGCGTGCAGATGGGCGCGGTAGGCGTCGCGGATCGGCGTCAGGCCGGCGGCATAACCGGAGAGTGCGTTCGCATCGCCGGACAGATGGCGGTCGGCGGCCTCCGCCGCGGCGAGGCCGGTGTAGAGCGCGTTGAAGATGCCCTGGGACGACAGCGGGTCGAAGCCCAGGGCGGCGTCGCCGACCGCCAGCCAGCCCTCGCCCGAGGCGGGTGACAGCGAGCTGCTGTGGGCGGCGCAGAAGCCTCCCCTCCCCTCCCCCTCCGCTTCGAAGCCGCAGGCGCGCACCGAGTCCGAAAGCACGGAGCAGCCGGACAGCCGGCGCAGCAGCGATGAGGTGTCGCGGGCATCCGCCGCGGCGGGCAGGTCGGCGTCGGTGTGGAAGGCGACGACCCGGCGGCCCCCGGGCAGCGGGGCGCTGTACCACCAGCCGTCCGGTTCCGCCTCGATCCAGGTCAGGCCGGACTGCCGGCCGGGGGCATCGAAGCCATGGACCCAGCCGCAGACCAGCCGGTCCGACACCGTCCGCCGGGCGCCGAAGCGTTTCGTCAGCGGCGAACCGCGCCCGCCGGCATCGACCAGCAGGCGGGCGTGGACGGGAAGGCGGCGGCCGGCGGTTTCCACCTCCAGCAGCCAGCCCTCCCCTGCCCTGTTCACCGACAGCGGCTGGGCGGGGACCAGCAGGGCGGCGCCGCGAGAGGCCGCCACCCGGCGCAGCCAGCCGTCGAAGCGGCCACGGTCGAGGTGCCAGCCCGGCCCGTCGAGGTCGCGCAGGTTGTCGGCTTCGACCGGCTGCGGGCCGCCCCAGACCGACCGGCCGCCATGGCAGGGGGAATGGCCTTCCGCCAGGAAGGCATCCCACAGCCCCATGTCGGCCAGCAGGCGGCGGGCCGCCGGAGCCAGCGATTCGCCGATGCGGAGGGCGGAGCCGTCCCGCCGGTCCAGCACCAGCACCCGGTGCAGCGGCGCGAGGTTGAGGGCGAAGGCGGCCCCGGCGGGGCCTGCCCCCACCACGACCACGTCCGCTTCGATCGCGCCTGTCCGGATCACCGCAGCCCGCGCGGGAAGCGGCGGACCTTGTCGATCCGGCTGAGATCGACCGGCTGGGTCGCCCGCAGCCCGGCCCCGCCGCCGGTCGCGGCCGGCGCCTTGGTGGACAGGGTGCGGTGGGCGGTGCGGACCGCCTTGGTGTCCACCGTGTCGTCCACGTCGGGGATCGGGATGTGCTGGTCCTCCACCTCGATCAGCGGCGGGAACAGCTTGGCGCCTTCCGGATCGGTCGGGCCGGGATTGACCTCGACCACGCCGAGATGGTCGAAGTGATGGATCATGTTGTTGATCTGGTCGGTGTAGCTGGTGCTGCCCAGAGGCGCCACCCAGGCGGCGCGGTTGGCGAAGGCGGCCAGACGCACCTGGGCCGGCTGCTCGGCATCCATCACGATCCGGTAGTTCTCGCGGGTCAGCACCTCGTTGGGCACGCGGGCCGGCCAGAAGGTGGGGACGTTGGGATCGTAGCCGGAGTCGTAGCCGGAGCGGCAGCTGCCGGTGTCGGTCTGCCACGGCACCGCCATCCAGCGGGTGATGCCGCCGGGAAGCTGGCCATAGAGCGGGCCGTTGGGGATGGTGACGGTGTCGCTGGACAGTATGGCGCCCATGCCCGGCTCCACCCAGCCCTTGGGCGCATGGGCGAAGCGGAACGGCTCCATATACATGGTGGCGGCGCGGACCGGCCACGTCATCTCGCAGCCGGGATGGAAGGCGTCGGCCAGGCAGAAATCCAGCGCCGCGCGGGTCAGCACCTCGCCCTGCTCGTCCAGCGGGACCTGATCGAACTCGGTGTAGACCGGGACCTTGCCCCAGTCGTCGTCGAAGTCGCCGGCGACCCATTGGTCGAGGAATTCCAACTGGGTCTTTGTCAGCGAGGTGTATTGGCGCGGCGTCTGGGCCGGCGGGATGCTCATCGCGTCGCCATAGACCCAGGGCCAGGGCATCGGCGACCAGCTGTCCACCGCGTCATGCCGGAAGGAGTTCTTCAGCACCCGCCGGGTTTCCTGGTTGGCGAGGCTGCGGTCGCCGAGCCGCGCGATCCATTCCGGCTTGGTGAAGTCGTTGGCGGAGTTCCAGCCGAACCCGGCGGCGAAGCCGGCATTGACCCATTGCAGCCCGGTCATCCGTTCGAACACCGGGTAGATGTCGTGGGTGAAGGACGGGCGGGCGGGCTTCGGCAGCGTGCCGGCCTGGATCGCCACGTCGCGCATCAGGTCCCACATGGTGCGCACCGACTTGCGCTGCGGCCCGTAGTTCGGCGGGGCGACGACGATCCAGGCGGGGGTGACCGGCAGTTCCATGCCGTTCAGCGTGACCACCGCATCGACCGGCCCGTCGGAGGTGTCGTCGTGCCAGCCCTCGTTGTTGCCGAAGGTGATCGCCTTGGTGCCGTTGTAGGACGAGGAGAAGCCGCGGCCGCCGGTGACCAGCAGGCGATGGTCGCCCTCCTCGCACCACATGCGGCCGAGATGGACCGGCTCGCCCTGGTGCATGAACTTGCCGGCGACCAGCTTGCGGCTCTGCTTGCCGTGGCCGGCGTGGATCTTGTGCTCGCCGGCATCCAGCACCAGCGCCTCGCGGTCGGTGACCGTCGGGTTGCGCAGCGTCGACGGATCGGCCGAGGCCGCTTCGGGAATGTCGAGCGCCAGCTGGAAGCCGTACCAAGCCGACTTCTTGTTGGCGAGATGGACCTTCCAGGTGATGTCGGCGCCGCTGTCGGCTGCGGTCAGCTCGCGGACGATCCGGCCCATGGCGTTGACGCCATAGATGCGGAATCGCGCGGCCTGCGGCAGCAGCCGGCCTTCGGCGTCACGATAGGGGTTCTGCGCCGGATCGTCGCCGGCCATCAGCGGCTTCGGGTTGGGCACCTCGGGACCGACGACATAGCCCTGCGGCGCATTGCCGATGCGGGCGATGCCGATGGGCGGGTAGATCACCGCCTTGACGATGCAGTCGTCCTTGGGGAGCGGTGGCGCTTCGCCGCGCGGCTGCGCCGGCTGTTCCAGCGGCTGGCCGTTGGCCTGATGGCGGACATCGGCGCCGTGGTTGTAGACGACCTTGCGCACCGCGGCGATGCTGCCCTGCGGCGCCTGCTTCTCCGGTGTGCGCCAGATGTTGAAGGCCAGCTCCTGCCCATACTCCGCCTGGCCACGGGCGCAGACATCCTGTTTCGGCAGGATCAGCGTCGCCACCGGCTGGTAGGGGTACTGGTCGGTCGGCCATTCCTCCGTCGCCTTGTCCAGCGGATAGCCGGCGCTTTTGGGAACCACCTGCACCTTGAAGGTGAAGCGGTATTCGGCGTCCAGCAGCCGGTTGGCGAGGTCGGTGGCGAGATAGTTCTTGTCGTCGGTCGGCACGTTGACCGCCGGATGCCCCGGCGGCGGCGCTTCCGGCACCAGCGAGTATTTGGCGTAGTTGTCGGGGCCGAAATCGAAGGGCAGGATCGCCCAGTACCGGGTGGTCAGCACGCTGCCGTCCACCTGCGCCGACATGGCGTTGAGGATGCCGTCGGTCTTCGGGTGCTTCTTGAGATATCCCGGATAATCCTTCAGGACCGTGCCGGCATAGGTGAACTCGCACATCTCCTCCGCATTATCGACGAAGAAGACGGGAAAGTTCTGCATGATGAAGTCGGCGACGTCGCCCGTCTCGCCCAGCGCGTTGACCCCATCGACGCCCCAGACCTTCAGCCCGATGCCGAGCGTCGAGCCCAGATCGGGCGAGGTCGGGCCGGTGTCGCTGGAAAAGCGCACCCAGGCCGGCAGCTCGTCCCTGGCGAAGACGCCGACGCGCAAGGACTCCGGCCGGTTCGGGTCCATCACCAGCCGGCCATGGGCGGCGCCGTGGAGCTTGCGGAACACCGCGCGTTCCGCCGGCGTCTGGCCCAGCGCGATGCGCTTCATCTGGCCCATGGCGATGAACATCTCGTCCAGCCGCTGGGTGGCGTTGGTCGCGCAGTCGAAGCACGGGGGAATCGGGGAGGAATCTTTGGCCGTCATACGCTCCGTCTCCTGAATCGTCCGGCAGGGGTGCCGGGAAGGGTGGATACGCGGATGGAAAAGTTGTTTTGATGAATGGATTTTCCCGCAACGTAAGTCGTGCTTACGCGAGCACTCCAGGGGTTTCCACTGGAAATAATCAGTTGCTCACACATTTTTGCTGTATCGGAGAATGATCGGTGAGCAGCGCCGTTTCGGTTGAGTGAAAGAACAGATGTTCTCCTCATTGTCCGGAGGCGCCGATGTGGGGCGTCCCACAGTCATGCGTTGCGTGGGTGTGGCCTCTCTCCCCCCCTCTCAGGGAGGAGAGGGGATTCCGCCTGCCCTGCGCCGGTGTATGATGGGCGATCCGTTCCGCAGGGGGCCGACCGAGAATGACCGACAACTTCTTCGACATCGCCGCCGCGCGCTTCCCCGCCGATGCCGACGCCCCGTTCATCGAGCTGGAGTCCGGACGACGCTACGGCTATCGCGACCTGATGGAGATCAGCGGACGCTATGCCCGGTTGCTGGTGGGGCTGGGTGTGGCCAAGGGCGACCGCGTGGCGGTGCAGGTGGAGAAGTCGGCGGAGGCGGTCTTCCTCTATCTCGCCTGCCTGCGCGCCGGGGCGGCCTATCTGCCGCTGAACACCGCCTATACCAAGGCCGAGCTTGGCTATTTCCTGGGCGATGCGGAGCCGAGGGTCTTCGTCTGCACGCCGGGCAATGCGGCGGCGCTGGCCGACACCGCGAAGGGCGCCGGGGTGGGGACCCTGCTGACGCTGGGGACCGATGGTGACGGCAGCCTTCCGGAGCGGGCGGCGGGGCTGGATGCGGACTTCGCGACGGTGCCTTGCGCGGCGGACGATCTGGCGGCGATCCTCTACACCTCCGGCACCACGGGGCGGTCGAAGGGGGCGATGATGAGCCACCGCAACCTGTCCTCCAACGCCGCCACCCTGCACCGCATCTGGGGGTTCCGGCCGGACGACGTGCTGCTGCACGCCCTGCCGATCTTCCACACCCACGGGCTGTTCGTCGCCACCAACTGCGTGCTGATGAACGGCACCGGCATGCTGTTCCTGCCCAAGTTCGACGCCGACGCCGTTTTCCGCCTGCTGCCGCGGGCCACCGTGATGATGGGGGTGCCGACCTTCTACACCCGCCTGCTGGCCGACCCGCGCCTGACGCCGGAGGCGGCGGCCCATATGCGGCTGTTCATCAGCGGCTCCGCCCCGCTGCTGGCCGACACCCATCGGGAGTTCCGCGAGCGCACCGGCCACGCCATCCTGGAGCGCTATGGCATGACCGAGACCGGAATGCTCACCTCCAACCCGCTGGACGGCGACCGCATTCCCGGCACCGTCGGCTCCCCCCTGCCCGAGGTGTCGGTGCGGGTGGTGGACGAGAAGACGGGGGAGCCGGTCGCGGATGACGGGATCGGCGTGCTGGAGGTGAAGGGGCCGAACGTCTTTTCCGGCTATTGGCGCATGCCCGAGAAGACGGCGCAGGAGTTCCGCCCCGGCGGCTGGTTCATCACCGGCGATGTCGGGCGGATCGACGAACGCGGCTATGTCCACATCATCGGCCGTGCCAAGGATCTGGTGATCTCCGGCGGCTTCAACGTCTACCCCAAGGAGGTGGAGACGGTGATCGACGCCATCGACGGCGTGGTGGAGTCGGCGGTGATCGGCGTCCCGCACCCGGACTTCGGCGAGGCGGTGATGGCGGTGGTGATGCGCCGGGCGGGCGCCGGAACGGTGGACGAGGCGGCGGTGATCCGCGCCTGCCGGGAGCAGCTCGCCAACTTCAAGGTGCCGAAGGCGGTGGCCTTCATGGAGGAGCTTCCGCGCAACGCCATGGGCAAGGTGCAGAAGAACCTGCTGCGGGAGACGTGCAAGGGGCTGTTCGGCTGAGCGCGGGGGGGCTGGCCGAAGCCCCCGAGAAATCGCTTGTCCATCATCGCCGCCGGGAGCAAAGCTCGCGCACCCAGCCCGCCCTACCCCTTTATAAGGTGTAGAGGGGCGCCGACCTTCCCTTGCGTGCCTTGCGATGATGACCCTTCTCCGCCGCGCCGTCCTTCTGCTGGGGCTGGTGGTGGCCTTGCCCGTCTCCACCTTGGCCTCCTCCGCCATGGCCGGACAGCGCAGCTATGCCGCCACCCATGGCGCCGCTCCCTTCGAGACGGAGCATCTGATTCCGGGGTCCGACCTCGACCTCGAACAGGTCGATCTGACGCTGCCGGGGACCAATGTCGTGGCGCTGACCATCGACGACGGGCCGGACGCCAACGACCCGCGCATTCTCGACATCCTGCGGGCCCATGGGGCGAGGGCGACCTTCTTCTACATCGGCGCCAAGATCCCCGCCCACCAGGACATCGCCCGGCTAGTCGCGGCATCGGGCAACGAGGTCGGCAGCCACACCCAGACCCACCCGATGACCACCGACCTGAAGCCGGCCCGGCGCGAATGGAATCTGGCGCAGGCGGAGGCGGCGCTGGCGTCCGTCGGCGTGCAGGCGACGTGGTTCCGGCCGCCCTACGGCGATGTCGACGATGCGCTGGCGGCGCTGGCGCGCAGGCATGGCATGGCGACGGTGCTGTGGACCGCCGACAGCCAGGATTGGAAGGACACCGGCCCCGAAATCATCAGCCGCCGCGTTGTCGAGCGGCTGGCGCCGGGCGCCGTCGTGCTGATGCACAGCACCAAGGCCGCTTCCGTCGCGGCGCTGCCGGCGATCCTGGAGGAGGGGGAGCGGCGGGGATACCGCTTCGTCACCATGACGGAATGGGAGGCGGCGATGCGCGATGCGGCCACCCCGTCGCTGGCGCTGCTGCATCCGGTTCCGCATCGGCGGTAACCGCCGCCGGCTATCGCCAGAGATGCAAGGATGTCCCATCGGCGGCGATGGCATGCTGATGTAGGATGGCGGCCGAGCAGCGCCCGATGTCCGCGGCGGCTGCCGGGAATGCCGCCATGCCTGTCGAACCCTTCACCCTGATCCTCTCCCTGCTTCAGCAGATGTGCGTCTATCTGGTGATCGCCTATCTGCTGAGCCGGACGCCGCTGTTCCTGCCGCTGACCCATGTGACGGTGCGCTGGCCGCACAAGCTGGCCTGCTACGTGATCTTCTCGATCTTCTGCATCATGGGCACCTATTTCGGCCTGCACATCGACGACAGCATCGCCAACACCCGCGCCATCGGCGCGGTGCTGGGCGGCATCTTCGGCGGGCCGTCGGTGGGGCTGGCGGTCGGGCTGACCGGGGGCATGCACCGCTATTCGCTGGGCGGCATGTCGGCGGTTGCCTGCGCCATCTCCACCATGGCGGAGGGGCTGATCGGCGGGCTGGTCCATCGCCACATGGTGCGCCACGGCCGGATCGAGCCGCTGTTCAACCCCTTGCGCGTCGGCGCCGTCACCTTCGTCGCCGAACTGGTGCAGATGCTGATCATCCTGGCGGTGGCGCGGCCCTTCGAGGCGGCTGTGCATCTGGTGGAGGTGGTGGCGGCGCCGATGATCGTCGCCAACACGCTGGGCGCGGCGCTGTTCATGCGCATCCTGCTGGAGCGGCGCGTCCTGGACGAGAAGCAGTCCAGCGCCTTTTCCGCCAAGGCGCTGAAGATCGCCGCGCGCTGCGACGGCGTGCTGCGCGGCGGCTTCAACAGCGAGAACAGCACCCGCGTCGCCCGCATCATCTATGAGGAGACCGGCGTCGGCGCCGTCGCCATCACCGACCGGGAAAAGCTGCTGGCCTTCATCGGCATCGGCGACGACCACCATCTGCCCGGCACGCCGATCAGCTCGCGCCAGACTCATCAGGCCATCGCCAACAACCAGGTGATCTATGCCGACGGCAACGAGGTGGCCTATCGCTGCTCGATCAGTCCGGCCTGCCGGCTGGGGGCGGCGCTGGTGATCCCGCTGGTGGGCGAGGATGGCGGGGTGATCGGCACCATCAAGCTGTACGAGCCGAAGACGAAGATCTTCTCCACCATCAACCGGACGCTCGGCGAAGGCGTGGCCCGGCTGCTGTCCAACCAGATCCTGGCCGGCCGCTACGAGCAGCAGAAGGCCCTGCTGGCCCAGTCGGAGATCAAGCTGCTGCATGCGCAGGTGAACCCGCATTTCCTGTTCAATGCGCTGAACACGATCTCCGCCGTCATCCGCAACGATCCGGAACGGGCGCGCCAGCTGGTGCAGAACCTGTCCACCTTCTTCCGCAAGAACCTGAAGCGCCCCAGCGAGACGGCGACCCTGGCCGACGAGGTCGAGCATGTCAGCGCCTATCTGCAGATCGAGCTGGCGCGCTTCACCGGCCGGCTGGCGGTGGAGATCGACGTGCCGGACGACCTGCGCCATGCGGCGCTGCCGGCCTTCTCGCTCCAGCCGCTGGTGGAGAATGCGATCAAGCACGGCACGGCGCAGCTTCTCGGCGACGGCCATGTCCGGATCGCCGCGAAGCGGGAGGGCGGCGACCTGCTGCTGTCGGTGGAGGACAATGCCGGGCTTTACGAGGCCAAGCCGGGCGGCGACGGGTTGGGGATGACCATCGTCGACCGCCGCATCCGCAACCGCTACGGTGAGGCGTACGGCGTCTCGATCGCCTGCGATCCCGACGTCTTCACCCGGGTCACCCTGCGCCTGCCCCTGCCTGTCGAAGAAACGGTTCCCGCGTGATGGCCCTCTCCCTGATGGTCTTCTCCTTGATGGTCTGCCCATGATGAACATCCTGATCGTCGACGACGAACCGTTGGCGCGGGAGGAACTGCGCCGGATGCTGGAGGAGGCCGCCGACATCCGCGTCGTCGGCGAATGCGCCAACGCCATCGAGGCGATCGGCGCCATCAACCGGCAGGCCCCGGACGTGGTGTTCCTCGACATCCAGATGCCGCGGGTCAGCGGGCTGGAGATGTTGAGCATGCTCGACCCCGACCGCATGCCGCGGATCGTTTTCCTGACCGCCCATGACGAGTATGCCGTCAAGGCCTTCGAGGAGCATGCCTTCGACTACCTGCTGAAGCCGGCCGACCCGGCGCGGCTGGCGAAGACCCTGCAGCGCCTGCGCCGGCAGCATGCCCCGCAGGAGGTCGGCGTGCTGCCGGGGGCGGCCGAGTTGCGCCACATCCCCTGCACCGGGGTCAACCGCATCACCCTGATGAAGCTGGCGGACGTCGAGTATGTCGTCTCCCGCCCGGCCGGCGTCTATGTAGTGGGAGAGGACGGGCAGGAGCGCTTCACCGAACTGACGCTCCACACCATCCAGGAAAAGAGCCAGCTGTTCCGCTGCCACCGCCAGTTCCTGGTCAACCCGGAACGCATTCGCGAAATCCATTTCGTCGATGGCGGCTTGGCGGAGATCCTGACCACCGGCGGCCACACCGTGCCGGTCAGCCGCCGCTTCCTGGGGCCGCTGAAGGAACGGCTGGGGATGGGGTGAGGCCGGACGCTTACGGACAACGTCTCTCGGCCGTCATCCCCGCGAAGGCGGGGATCCAGACTTTCCAGTGCAGGGCTTGCGAAGCTTGGATTTCCGCCTTCGCGGGAATGACGGCTGACAGGCGTTCACGCCACGATCCGATGTGACGGACAGGGAAAGCGGACAACGCGCACCCGATGGACAAGCGCATCGGGCCGGTGTACAAACCGCCCGACTGAGGTGAGTGTGCGCTCACTTCCCTAATATATCCAGTTTTTGAAAGACCGCAGCCCATGGCTCCACGCCTGGACAGCCGCGCCCGGCGGCGGGCCATCGTCGATGCCGCCTTGCCGCTTTTCGCGCGCAAGGGCTTCGCCGCGACCACCACGAAGGAGATCGCGCAGGCCGCCGGTGTGTCCGAAGGCCTGATCTTCAAGCATTTCCCGTCCAAGGCCTCGCTCTACGAGGCGATCTTCCTCAGCTGCGTCGACGGCGACCCGGAATATGAGCGGCTGATCGCCCTGCCGCCGGGCACCGCGACGCTGGTGCAGATGATCCAGGGGCTGGTCGGCTATTTCGTGATGGAGGTCCCGGCCAACGCCAACGAACGGGCCCGCCAGCGCCTTTCGATCATCAGCCTGCTGGAAGACGGCGAGTTCATGCGGCAGGTCTATGAGGGAATCCGCAGCCGGTTCCTGCCCTGCTTCACCGCCTCCATCGAGGCCGCCATCGCCGACGGCGATCTGGTGCCCGGCCCGATCGATGCGGAGAGCGGGCTCTGGCTTGCCGAACATCTCTGCGAGATGATGGCGACCGTCTGCCTGTCCGGCGGCACGGTGGTTCCCTACAGCTGCGGCCGTCCAGAGCTTGCACGGCGGACCGCATGGTTCATCCTGCGTGGACTAGGCTTGCGCGACGAGGCCATTGCCGAGCAGGAGCGCTGCGGACATCTGGTCTTCGTGCCTCCCCCACCGCCGCCGGAAGGCGGACCAAGAAATGACGAATCCACACCCGAGAGAGCGGAGTAGCCGATCGTGACCCTGGATCATTCGCCAAAGACCGAGACGTCGTTCGGGCATCCGGCGTCGGAGCCGGGCCACGGCACGCCGCCGTCCCCGCCGCGCCCCCCGCGCAAGCCCGTCACCCGCGGGCGGCTGACCGTGCGCATCATCATCATGCTGGTGGTGCTGGGGCTGCTGGGGGCGGCGCTGTACGGCTTCAACACCTTCCGCGCCAAGGCCATCGCCGACTTCTTCGCCAACAACAAGCCGCCGCCCACCCCGGTGGCGCTGGCGGAGGCGACGGTGCAGACGGTGCCGAAATACATGTCCGCCATCGGCACGCTGCAGGCGGCGCGTCAGGTGACGGTGGCGCCCGAGGTCGCGGGCCGTGTGGACCGCATCCCCTTCGAATCGGGTGCCCGCGTCAAGGCTGGAGATCCGCTGGTGCAGCTGAACGACGCCACGGAGCAGGCCGACCTGCTGGCCCAGCGCGCCCAGGCGCGGCTGGCGGAGCTGAACCTGGAACGCTACCGCGACCTGCGCCGCAGCCAGGCCACGCCCCAGAGCAACGTCGACCAGTATCAGGCGCAGCTCGACGAGATCAACGCCAACATGAAGCGCACGAGCGCCCTGATCGGCCAGAAGCTGATCAAGGCGCCGTTCGACGGCGATCTGGGCATCCGGCAGGTGAATGTCGGCGATTACGTCAATCCCGGCGCCACCATCGTCACGCTGACCGACCTGTCGCAGCTCTACATCAACTTCACCCTGCCGGAGCAGGCCTTCCCCAAGCTGTCGGTCGGCCAGGACGTGCTGATCAACGTCGATGCCCTGCCGGGCCGCGATTTCGGGGCGAAGATCACCACCATCGAGCCGCAGGTCAGCGCCGACACCCGCGCGGTCAAGGTGCAGGCGACCATGGACAACCGCGAGCGCCTGCTGCGGCCCGGCATGTTCGCCAATGTCCGCGTCGTCCTGCCGCCGCAGCCCAACACCCTGACCGTTCCGGAAACCGCGGTGGACTACACCGTCTACGGCGATTCCGTGTTCGTGGCGTCGTCGCAGAAGACCCCGGACGGCAAGGAGCAGCTGGTGGTGGAGCGCAAGGCGGTGAAGACCGGCGACCGTCTGGCCAACCGGGTGGAGATCCGCAGCGGCATCAACCCCGGCGACCGCGTCGTGGTGTCGGGCCAGCTGAAGCTCGCCAACGGCGCCGCCGTCGTCCCGGCCGAAAACAACCCGCTGACCCCGCCGCAGTCCCTGCCGCAGAACTGAGGCCGACGCCATGGGCAATTTCACCGACATCTTCATCCGCCGGCCCATCCTGTCCGTCGTGGTCAGCCTGCTGATCCTGCTGGTCGGGGCCCGCGCGATGCTGGAGCTGCCGATCCGGCAGTATCCGCAGTTGCAGAACACGGTCATCACCGTCACCACCAGCTATCCCGGCGCCTCGCCCGAACTGATGCAGGGCTTCATCGCCACGCCGATCGAACAGGCGGTGTCCTCGGCCGAGGGGCTGGACTACCTGACCTCCTCCTCCACCCAGGGGCAGAGCGTCGTCACCGCCTATGTCCGGCTGAACTTCGATCCCAACGTCGCGATGACCGACGTGATGGCGAAGGTCAACCAGGTCAAGTACCAGCTCCCGCGCGAGGCCAACGACCCGGTCATCCTGAAATCGACCGGCGAGACGACCTCGATCCTCTATATGGGCTTCTCCAGCCCCGACCTGTCGGGGGCGGCGATCTCCGACTATCTGACCCGCGTGGTGCAGCCGGTGCTGTCCACGGTGGACGGCGTGGCGCGCGCCCAGATCCTGGGCGGGCAGACCTTCGCCATGCGCCTGTGGCTGGACCCGGTCAAGATGGCGGCGCGCGGCATCTCGCCCGCCGACGTGTCGGCCGCAGTCACCGCCAACAACTACCAGTCGGCGCCCGGCCAGACCAAGGGCGTCTTCGTCATCTCCAACGTCACCGCCAACACCGGCCTGACCGACGTCGAGCAGTTCCGCGACATGGTGGTGAAGGCCAAGGACGGGGCGCTGGTGCGCATGCGCGACATCGCCACGGTCGAGCTCAGTTCCCGCAGCTTCGACGCCAGCGTGGCAATGAACGGGCAGCAGGCGATCTTCATCGGCGTCGACGCCACCCCCACCGGCAACCCGCTGAACATCGTCGCCGACATCCGCAAGATGGAGCCGGACCTGCGGCGCAACCTGCCGCCGGACATGAAGATGGAGATCGTCTATGACAGCACGCGCTTCATCCAGGCCTCCATCGACGAGGTGGTGAAGACGCTGCTCGAGGCGGTCGCCATCGTCATCGTCGTCATCTTCCTGTTCCTGGGGTCCTTCCGGTCGGTGCTGATCCCGATCGTCACCATCCCGCTGTCCATCATCGGCGCCGCCAGCTTCATGCTGGCGATGGGATTCTCGCTGAACCTGCTGACGCTGCTGGCGATGGTGCTCGCCATCGGCCTCGTGGTGGACGACGCCATCGTGGTGGTGGAGAACATCCACCGGCATATCGAGCACGGAAAATCGGCGGTCGCCGCATCGCTGATCGGTGCGCGGGAGATCGTCGGGCCGGTCGTCTCCATGACCATCACCCTGGCGGCGGTCTATGCGCCCATCGGCCTGCTGGGCGGCCTGACCGGCGCGCTGTTCCGCGAGTTCGCCTTCACGCTCGCCGCGTCGGTGATCGTGTCGGGCATCGTGGCACTGACGCTGTCGCCGATGATGTGCTCCGTCATCCTCAAGGAGGGTGGGTCCCAGGGCCGTTTCGCCGCCTTCCTCGACCGCCAGTTCGAGAAGCTGGCGGACTGGTACGAGCGGCGGCTGCACGGCACGCTGGATTATAGGGCGGCCACGCTGCTGTTCGCGGTCGGCATCCTGGCCAGCGTCGGCTACCTGTTCGCCAACACCATGTCGGAACTGGCGCCGGAAGAGGACCAGGGCATCCTGTTCGGCATCTCCAAGGCGCCGCAATACGCCAACCTCGACTATATCGACAGCTTCGGGAAGCAGATCGACGAGACCTTCGCCAGCTTCCCCGAAACCGACACCCGCTTCGTCCTGACCGGCATGCCCACCCTGAACCAGGGCTTCGCCGGCATGATCCTGAAGCCGTGGGACGAGCGCGAGCGGTCGGCCAAGGAGTTGCAGCCGCTGGCCCAGGCGGAGCTGAGCAAGGTGACGGGCATCAACGTGTTCCTGGTCTCGCCCCCTGCCCTGCCCGGTTCCACCGGCGGCCTCCCGGTGCAGATGGTGATCTCCAGCCCCGGCGATTACCGGACGATCTACGACGCCATCGAGCGGATCAAGGACGCCGCCACCAAGAGCGGCATGTTCATCATCACCGACAGCGACCTGCAATATGACAGCCCGGTCGTCCGGCTGAAGATCGACCGCGCCAAGGCGGCCGACCTCGGCCTGACCATGCAGTCGGTGTCGAGCACGCTGTCGGTGCTGGTCGGCGGCAACTACGTCAACCGCTTCAACCTGAACGGCCGCTCCTACGAGGTCATTCCGCAGGTGCCGCGGGCCGACCGCCTGACGCCGGAATCGCTGACCGGCTATTACGTCACCTCAGGTTCCGGCGCCCAGATCCCGCTGTCCACCGTGGTGTCGGTGGAAACGGCGGTGGAGCCTAACGCGCTGAACAAGTACAACCAGCTGCCGTCGGCCACCTTCTCCGCCGTGCCGATGCCGGGCGTCTCCATGGGCCAGGTCGTCGACTTCCTGGAGGAGCAGGCGCGCATCAACCTGCCGGCCGGCTTCAACCACGCCTATTTGTCGGAATCGCGGCAGTTCGTGACCGAGGGCAGCCAGCTGATGGTCACCTTCGCCTTTGCGCTGGTCGTCATCTATCTGGTGCTGGCGGCGCAGTTCGAATCGCTGCGCGACCCGCTGGTGATCCTGGTGTCGGTGCCGATGTCGATCTGCGGCGCGCTGCTGCCGCTGTTCTTCGGCCTCGCCACCATGAACATCTACACCCAGGTGGGTTTGGTGACGCTGATCGGCCTGATCTCCAAGCACGGCATCCTGCTGGTGGAATTCGCCCGCGAGATGCAGCTGAACGAAGGCGTGGACCGCCGCACCGCGATCGAGCACGCGGCCCGCGTCCGCCTGCGCCCGATCCTGATGACCACCGCGGCGATGGTGGTCGGCCTGCTTCCGCTGCTGACCGCGGCGGGTGCCGGTGCCGCCAGCCGCTTCTCCATCGGCCTCGTCATCGTGGCCGGCATGCTGATCGGCACGCTGTTCACGCTGTTCGTCCTGCCGGCGGTCTACACCCTGCTGGCCAAGGACCACTATGCCGCCTCGCGCTCCACCCGTTCGGAGGAGCTGCGCAGCATGACCTGACGCGCCGTCGGTCCGCTGTGCTGCAGACAGAAAAGGCCCCTCCCCGACCGGGAGGGGCCTTTTTTCTGTTTGCTGCCCTATTGATCCGGAGCGCGAAAACAGCCTGCTGGAAGCTATGTAGAAGATCATCGGCGAATATCTGCAAGCATCGTAAGGGGTAAATCTAAGACTGTTGCGAAAACGACTGTCTATTCTGTTTAATAAACTTTCGTATGTATTTGCCATTGATCTCAGGAATGTAACAGAATTTACCACCTATTCGATGATTCCAGGAAAAATGCCTCACCAATGCCCCAGCCGTCCGACCATCGTGGCGCCGCATCGCAACCGCTAAGGATACGGATCAATGGCCACGACCTCCGGGAACTCGACCATCATCGTGACCGCCGAAGGCACCGCCAACGCGCACTTCACCCTGCTGGTCGACGGCAAGAAGATCGGTGATGGCACCACGGGTGCCACGGCCAAGGACTTCGTCTTCAAGACGGATCTCGCAGAGGACCAAGCCCACAAGGTGCAGGTCCAGTACGACAACGACGGATATGTGAACGGCACGGACCGCAACCTGATCGTCAACGAGATCACGATCAACGGCAAATCGGTCCTGCCGACCGACGACATCGTCACCTACGACAAGGGGGCGCTGGACGGCCGCGACGTGGTCGACGGACAGGACGGCCTGTGGTGGAACGGCGCGCTGGTCGTGAATGCCGGCAAGAGCTATTTCGCCGGGGACGAGGTGGCCGCGCCCGCCGAACCCACGCCGGTGGAGCCGGCGCCCGTTCAGCCCGCGCCCGCCCAGCCTGCGCCGAATGAGCCCACGCCGACCGAGCCCACCCCCAGCGTGCCGAAGCCGAGCGGCCCCGGCTTCTACGTCGCCAAGAACGGCAACGACAGCTGGTCGGGCAAGCTGGCGGCTCCCAATGCCGACGGCACCGACGGTCCCTTCGCCTCGCTGCAGAAGGCACAGTCGGCCATGCGGTCGAGCGATATCGACACGACCTATGTGCGCGGCGGCGACTATCACCCGAACAACCCGATCTGGCTGGACGGCCAGGATTCGGGAGTCACCTTCACCGGCTACGGCAACGAGAAGGCGGTGATCCACGGCAGCGCGCAGGCGTCCGTGTCGTTCGGCATCGGCGGCGCCAAGGACGTGACCATCGAAGGCCTGACCTTCACCGGCGGCGTCGCGAACGGCCACTATGTCTTCGCCGACAATGCGGCCGGCCTGACCTTCGCCAACAATGTCGTGTCGGGCGGCGGCTATGGCATCACGGTGCAGAACAGCGCCAACAGCCAGGTCGTCGGCAACCAGTTCGAACGCACCGGCGCCGAGGCCATCTTCGTCAAGGCCGGTTCCGACGCCACGGTGGTGTCCGACAACCTGATCAAGCATCCGAACGCCGCCGACCGCGGCGACGCCGGGATCTGGGTCAACGGCAGCTCCGACGTCAAGATCACCCACAACCAGATCGAAGACTCGCCGGAGAAGGCCATCGCCGTCGGCTCGGTCCAGACGGACGGCAGCGATGCGACCTACCGCGCGACCATCGCCTTCAACAAGGTGATCGACGCCAACCTGGAATCGAACGACGGCGGCGGCATCTACCTGATCAACCGCCAGCAGGACCTGACCGGTCACACCATCGTCAACAACGACGTGTCCGGCACCACCGCGACCAACCCGTCGGGCGACGTGGCGAGCTGGGGCATCTATCTCGACGACTGGACCAGCGGCGCCACGGTGAAGGGCAACGTCGTCCACGACAACATCGGCGGCGTGTTCCTGCATGGCGGCTGGAACAACACGGTCACCGAGAATGTCATCGCCGGCAACAGCGGCGCCCAGATCGGCCTGCAGCAGGACGTCGCCTGGGGCGGCTGGAAGGGCAAGGTGATGAGCGGGAACGACATCTCCGGCAACGTCATCGACGTGCGCGAGGGCACCGCCGTCCACATCTACGGCCCGGCCGGCGTCGGCAACCTCCACAACAACTTCTACAGCAGCCTGAACACTGCCGAGAAGGAGTTCGACGCCTGGCCGCAGGTGATGTCGAGCGGCGCCTGGGGCACCCTGTCGAACTGGCAGGCTGCCGGCTACGACAAGGGCTCGGTGACGCTGAATCCGGGCTTCGTCAATCCGGGTGCGGACGACTTCAGCCTGTCGGCGACCTCGCCGGTCTACGGGCTGGGCTTCGACCACATCGCCTACGGCGACATCGGACTGCTGGGCTGATCCTCTCCTTTTCTCTTGGTCGAAAATCCCCTCTCCCCCCCGGGGAGAGGGTTAGGGTGAGGGGGGCGCGCAGCGAGGATCTTCAAGCATCGCGCAGTCCCCATTCTCCACCAAATCCACGTTGTGCATCCCCCTCACCCCGACCCTCTCCCCAGGGGGGGAGAGGGGGATCTCGGACCCCGGCCCGCGGGTACTAGAACCCGCGGCCGGGAAAGGGTTCGGCTGGAACCTTGGGGTAGGCAGGACGTTAAGGCTTTCGAAAAGTCACCCGGCCTGACGCCGGAGGGATCTTGAAGTCAAGACTCACCACCCCAACCTGTCACTTCGTCATGCCGCCCCCGCCTTGAAATAAGGACGCCGGGAGTCATCCTGTGAAACACATCGGATGTCTCGTCACCGAACCGTCTTCGACACGGGCGGCATGCCGCGGGCTTGGTCGGCGTTCCGCCGAGGACCAGCCAATTCAAGAGGAAACCATGGAACGACGTGAATTCTGGATGCAGGACCCGGATCTGAAGGCCGCCTACGAGGCGCTCGGCCCGAATTTCCGCCGCGAGGTGGAACTGGCGCAGCAGCGCCGCGGGCAGCGCAACCTGCAGGGCGCCACCATCGCCGCCCGCACCGGCCGCTCCGCCTCCCAAGTTACTCCCAAGGCCGCTCCCAAGACCCATTCGGTCAGCGTCGTCCGCCGCTGACGGTCTCCCCGCACGGGATTTTTCGCTCCACGCTTAGCCTCGCCCTGCCGCCATGGTATGACGGAACCGTCCGTTCCCGACCGTGGAGGCGTGCCGATGGTCAGCCACTGCATCCCGCCGCGCCGATGCCCCCACACCACTGCGACACCACGCCTCCGGCCTGCCGGACGCCTGCGCCTGCGCGCGTGTCGAGCGGCGCGTGTTGAACAATGGAACATCGCCGGAAAACCGTTTCACACTGTTCCATTCGTTCCACTCCAATTGGGGACGGAGCGCGGCGCGGTGATGGATCCGCCGCCGCGTCGGCTGGTCCGTCCTACCAGGCGCTTGCGCGGTCCAGCTGTCCGATGTCCTCGGCATCCAGGCGCAGCTTGGCCGCGGCGATCAGGTCGCCCATCTGTTCGGGCTTCGATGCGCTCACGATGGGCGCCGTCAGGCCGGGACGGGCGATCAGCCAGGCGAGCGCCACCTGTGCCGGGGTCGCCCCATGCCGGCCGGCGACCTCGTCCAGCGCCGCCAGGATCGCCCGGCCGCGGTCGTTCAGGTACTTCGACACCGCACCATTGCCGCGCGCGCTCTTGCCGGCATCTTCGGTGGAGCGGTACTTGCCGGTCAGGAAGCCGGCGGCCAGCGAATAGTAGTTGATGACGCCCAGCCCGTTCTCCCGGCAAATCCCCTCCAGCTCCGCCTCGTAGCCCTCGCGGCTGTAGAGGTTGTATTCCGGCTGCAGGGTCTCATAGCGGGGCAGGCCGGTGCGGGCGCTGACCTCCAGCGCCTCGCGCAGGCGGGATGCCGTCAGGTTGGAGGCGCCGATCGCGCGGACCTTCCCCTGGTCGATCAGTTCCTTGTAGGCGCCCAGCATGTCCTCGAACGGCGTCGACGGGTCGTCCCAGTGGGACTGGTAGAGATCGATGCGGTCGGTCTGGAGACGGCGCAGCGAATCCTCCACCGCGGTGCGGATCCAGGCAGGCGACAGCCCCTTCTTCCCCGGCCCCATCTCCGATCCGACCTTGGTCGCCACGACGATGCGGTCGCGGTTGCCGCGGCTCTTCATCCAGTTGCCGATGATGGTCTCGGACTCGCCGCCCGTGTTCCCGGGCGCCCAGGCCGA
Source organism: Azospirillum sp. (assembly GCF_035628975.1). Classification (GTDB taxonomy): domain Bacteria; phylum Pseudomonadota; class Alphaproteobacteria; order Azospirillales; family Azospirillaceae; genus Azospirillum. The sequence goes on from NZ_DASPIS010000002.1 coordinate 67,799, forward strand.
ATAGACGTCGGCGGTGTCCACGAAGTTGAAGCCGGCATCGACGAAGGCGTCGAGCAGCCGGAAGGAGGTCGCCTCGTCGGCGGTCCAGCCGAACACGTTGCCGCCGAAGCAGAGCGGGGACACCGTCAGGCCGCTATGGCCAAGCGGGCGTTGATCGGGCGGACGTTGATCCATTGCATCGTCTCCTTGGATATCGGGTCAGGCGGCAGGCCGCCCACGGAATTCGGTCAGGTAGAACAGCAGGCCCAATGCGGGAAAGGCGAAGCCGATCCAGGTCACCGGCTCCCATCCGCCGACGGCGAAGGCATAGCCGGCCAGCGCCGAGCCGGCCGCTCCGCCCAGGAAGAAGATCGCCATATAGATGGCGTTCATCCGGCTGCGAGTCTCCGCCCCCAGCGAATAGATCGCGCGCTGCCCCAGCACCATGTTCATCTGCACGCCCATGTCCAGCAGCAGCCCAGCCAGCACCAGCAGCGCGATGGAGCCCTCTCCCGCTCTTGCGACGAAGAAGGACAGCGCCGCCATCGCCAGTGCGAAACCGGTAGCCGGCCGGGTCCAGCCGCGGTCGGCAATCCGCCCGGCGATGGGCGCCACCAGGGCGCCCGCCGCTCCCGACAGCGCGAACAGCGCGATCCCCCGCTGGCTGAGATGGAAGGGCGCCCCCGCCAGCAGAAGCGGCACGGAGGTCCAGTAGAGGCTGAAGGCGGCGAACATCATGGTCTGGTAGACGGTCCGGCGCTGCAGCACCGGCGTGCGCACCAGCAGCCGCCCGAGCGAGCCGATCAGCGCGCCGTAGCTGGATTGGCTCTGCGGCCGCCGTTGCGGCAGCACCCGCCACAGCAGGATGGCGAACCCCACCATTACCACCGCCGACAGGCCGAACACGGCACGCCAGCCCAGGCTGTCGGCGATCAGGCTCGACACCGGGCGGGCCAGCAGGATGCCCAGCAGCAGGCCGCTCATCACATTGCCCACCACCTGCCCGCGCGAGGCCTCCGGCGCCATATGGGCGGCGAGCGGCACCAGCATCTGCACGGCGACGGAGGTGACGCCGATCAGGAAGGCCGCCGCCAGGAACAGCGAGGCGGTGGGGGCGACGGCCGCCACCAGCAGCGCCGCCACCGTGCTGCACAGCGTCGCGACCACCAGCCGGCGGTTCTCCAGCAGATCGCCCAGCGGGACCAGCAGCACCAGCCCGGCGCCATAGCCGACCTGGGTCAGGGTGACGACGAGGCTCGCGGTCTCCGGCGACAGCCCGACCGCCGGGCCGATCAGTCCGACCAGCGGCTGGGCATAGTAGATGTTCGCGACCACCACCCCGCAGGCCAGCGCCATCAGCATGACGAGCGACCGCGACAGGGCCGGATGGGCGGCGTCTTCAGCCGGATGGGGAACAGCGGTGGGCGGCATCGCGCGGTCCTGTAGGGTCATGACTGCTGGGAAGCGAAACGGAAACAGCGGCCACCCTATGTCGGCACCCGCAGGCAACGCATCGGCGAATTGTGCCGCCCGGCCATGCGCCAAAAAGACAAAGGGGCCTACTCCACCTCGCCACACAGCGCATAGAGCCAGTCGCGGAAGGGCGCCAGCCCGGCATCCTCGCGCCGGGATGCGCGATAGACCAGATACCAGGAATGGACCATCGGCACCGCCAGTCCGAAGGGAGTGGCAAGGCGCCCGGCGGCGATGTCGTCCAGGATGTAGAGCCGCGGCGCCAGCGCCACCCCGACGCCGTCGATGGCCGCCTGCAGCGTCATGGCATAGCTGCCGAAGGACAGCCCCCTTGTTCCGGAAGCCGCCCCCGGATCCGCCACCCCGGCGGCGGCGAGCCAGCGCGGCCAGTCCTCCGCCCAATGGGAGACGTGCAGCAGGGTGGCGGCAGCCAGATCCGCCGGCCTGCGCAGTCCCGCCGCCAACCGCGGCGCGCAGACCGGCTGCAGGCTGGAGGAGAACAGCCGCTCCGTCTCGTAGCCCGGCCATTGGCCGTCACCCAACAGGACGGCGCAGGTCCAGTCGTCGTTCATCGGCGCGCCGGCCCCGCCGGTGGCGATCCGCACCTCGATCTCCGGGTGGTCGATGTGGAAGCTGGACAGGCGCGGGATCAGCCAGCGCACCGCCACCGTCGCCCCCATGCCCACCGTCAGCACCGGCCCGGCCCGCATCGAAGACACCTGCTCCACCCGCTGGGCGATGCCGTCGAACGCCTCGGTCAGCGTCGGCTGAAGCGCCCGGCCCCGTTCGGTCAGCACCAGCGTGTTCGCCCTTCGGTCGAACAGGGGAAAACCCAACCGTTCCTCCAGCAGCTTGACCATCCGGCTGACGGCGGCCTGGGAGACGTGCAGTTCCGCCGCGGCGGCGGTGAAGCTGCCATGGCGGGCCGCCGCCTCGAACGCGCGCAGGCCGTTCAGCGAAGGGAGGCGGCGCATCGGTCCATCCTTACTTGACCCCAATTTTTCCTGAGGCTGAGCATCGAACAATGCCGTTTGCGGCGCAACCGCGCGCATGTGAGATTTTCAGCCTGATCTCCGACATTTGGACCGATTCATGCTGACGCTTCCGCTGATGGTGGGGCTTGGCCTTACCGTTCTCGTGACCTCGTTTCTGTCGGGCCTGTTCGGCATGGCCGGTGGCATGGTGCTGATGGGCCTGCTGCTGATCCTGCTGCCGGTGCCGTCGGCGATGCTTCTGCATGGCGTGACCCAGTTCGCCTCCAACGGCTGGCGGGCATGGCTGTGGCGGCGCCATGTGGTCTGGCCGATCATCCTGCGATTCGCGCTGGGCGGATCCGGGGCCGGGTTGCTGTTCGCCCTGGTCGGCGCCATTCCGGACCGGGCGGTGTCGCTGCTGATTCTGGGGCTGACCCCCTTCCTTGCACTGGCGGTGCCCGCACGCTGGGCCCTGGACGCCCAGAAGCCGCTGCATGGCCTCGTGGGCGGCTTCCTGTGCATGGGGGTGCAGCTGGTCGCCGGCATCTCCGGCCCGCTGCTGGACGTGTTCTTCGTCCGCAGCGCCATGACCCGCCAGAGCGTGGTCGCCACCAAGGCCGCGATCCAGTCGGTCGGCCATCTGGTGAAGATCGCTTACTTCGCTTCGTTGGTCGCCGGTGGTGTGGATGGAACGGTGGAATCGACGGTGATCCTGGTGTCGGTCGCCATGGCGCTGCTGGGCACGAATCTCTCCCGCCGCGTGCTGGACCGCATGAGCGACGCGCAGTTCCGCCTGTGGAGCCGCTATCTGGTGATGGGCACCGCCAGCTTCTATCTGGGGCAGGGGCTGTTCCTGCTGGCTGCCCACTGAAAAACCATTTCATATCAGCTGTTTAGCTTAAATTCCGTTCGCTATCCTTACTGCTTGGGGGCTGGATCCCGGCCTCCTGCGACCGACCGGCCCGCCTCCCGATCCTTACGGCTTGGGGGCGGGCTTCCTTACATCCTGGGGGCACTTAAGCCCTTGAGAGTCCTTACATGGCTCTGAAGAAGACCCTGCAGATCTCCAGAATCCGCCGATCCTTACCTCTTGGGGGCCCGGATCAGGCCGTGAGTGCCCCCAAGCCGTAAGGATGGCGCTTGTTCGTGGACCCCCGGACAGCAAAAATGGCCGAACGCCCCCAGGGAGTAAGGATAGAGCACGCTCCATGGGGAGGCTTCCCAGACTCGAGTCGGACCGATTCGGATCGTGTAAGGATGCCGGAGGGGGACTTCGGGTGAGATTCGCACTTGGGAAGCGTTGGCAGATCCGACACTTAGCAGGCGCTTGGCTCTCCCTTTCCCTTTTAAGAGGATTCGTCGGCGCGAAAAGCCAGAGGAGTCCGCGAGTCGCATCGAATCTTCCTTACAGGGTGGGGGAAACAGCCTTACCGGGTGGGGGCGAGTCGCACACCCCCCGGGGCGTAAGGGTTCCGCCCCCAGGATGTAAGGATGAACAGGATTCTATGGCGCGACCCTTTCCTTACTTGTTTTTGGGGTAAGGATTGATTTAGCCTCGCGCGATTCTGGCGGAGGGTTGCGATGGCGGGGACGGGGCGCAGGAAGGCGCGCGGTGCGGTGGCGGAGGAGTCCGTCCCGTCGGACGCGGCTGCGCCCGTCACGGCCGGTTCGGCAAAGGCCGCTCCCGGCCTTGTCGTGCTGGGGCCGGAGGATCTGGCGGGCGGCGCGGTGATCGACGGTGACGGTGCCGCGGCCGCCCTGCCGGCGGTCGGCACCGAATCCGCGGCTCCGGTCGCCGGCCTCACCGCCCGCGTCGCCAGCGCCACCTTCGAGCGCGACGGCTACAAGCATCTGATCAAGGCGGCGGAGGCGGTCTACAGCTATCCGGCCAACGGCACGCGCCTGTCGCTGCCGGCGCAGAAGATGCTGAACTTCATGATCCATCTGGCCGGCAGCCAGAATTTCGCCAACAAGCTCTACCGTATGCCCAAGCGGGTGGTGCGCGGCAATCACAAGGGCAACGAGCGGATCTTCGACGCGCTGAAGGAAATCTTCGATTCCAGCCTGGTGGTCATCGGCCCCTTCCGCGGCCGCCGGTCGCGCGCCGAGCTGCGCATCCTCTCCAGCTATGTCCGGCCGGAGGAGGAGGAGGACAGCGACGCCGCCGACATCCATTTCCAGTTCACCGACGCCTTCTTGGAAATCCAGCGTTCGTCCCAGCTGTGGGCCAAGCTGTCCGGGCCGGCGATGGTCAAGGTCACCAGCACCTATGCGCTGAAGCTCTATGAGATCGGCATGCAGCGCTACCAGATGGATTATCCGTCGCTGGAACTGGACATCGACACGCTGCGCAAGCTGATGAACGTGCCGGAGGGCGCCTACAAGGATTTCGGCATCCTGCGCACCCGCACCATCGACCGCGCCATCTCCGAGGTGAACCAGCTCGCCCCCTTCCGGGTCAGCATGCCGGAAGACAAGATGAAGCGGAAAGGCCGCAAGATCGAGGCCGTGACCCTCGATTTCCACGCCAAGGACGAGGAAGAGGCGGCCGAGACCTATCTGGAGCGCGAACGCCACAGCGCCGGCCGCCGCGCCCGGCGCATCGGCAAGGTCGACACCGTCGCCCCCGCCGACCCGGTGGAAGCCGGCCTCGCCGATCTCGGCCCGCTGCCCGACGCCGATGACGTGACGGCGCTGTGGGCTGCCGTCCTGCACGCCCTGAAGGGCAAGGTCCCCGCCCCGCTGCTGGCCGAACTGGAGCCGGAACGGGTGGAGGAAGCCCCCCAGGGCGGCCGCCGCCTCGTCCTGAAGGCTAGGAACGCCGCCGTCGCCGACACCGCCCGCATGAACCACTGGCCGAGCCTGAAGTCCGCCCTGTCCTCGCTCACCGCCGGGATGATCGAGGACGTGGCGTTCGAGGTGGCGGCTCGCAAGGCGAAGGCGGCGAAGGTAGCTTCCCCCGAGACGTAAGGGTTTGGGTCAACCGGATTTGGAAATCACCTTATTCCAAGTCACTGATGTCATAGGAGTGATCGGCAACCCAGTTTCGAAAGGCTGCTTCTTCCATTTGGCCGGCAGCAAGCGCCAGGATGACGTCCGCGGCTTCACGTTCCGATGCATCAAGCTCAAAACCGTTGAGCCCCAGGATGAGGCCGAGCGTGACGAAAGCGGCTCGTTTGTTGCCATCTACGAAAGGATGGTTGCGGCAAACGCTGGCGCAGGCGGCCGCAGCCAAATCAAAGATGGTCAGCAGTTCATCGCCGTAAGCGATCAGCTGATAGGGGCGTGCCAGCGAGGCCTCAAGTGCTCCCAGGTCACGAATGCCGGGAGCTCCGCCATGTTCGGCAAGCAATTCACCATGCAGGTCGAGTACAGCCTGCAAGGGAAGATTTACATAGGGGCGCCCACGGACGGTCGGTTGGTCCACGTCCGCCTACTTTGAAAGAATTTCCATTGTACGGCGGTACCGTGCGGAAAATCTCCGGCCGATATTCAGTGCGCGATTATAGGTATCATCGGCCTTGGATATCTCGATATGGCCGTCCTTGACCTCGACCGCCACCTCGTCGCCACGTTCCAGATTGGCAGCTGCCAGAACATCGCGCGGCAGAGTCAATCCAGTGGAGTTTCCAATTTTCGTCAGCTTGGCAGTGTGCATGGCGACCTCAGCCCAGGAACACCGGACAATGTAATAACTTGCGTTATTACGTCAAGCCTCCGGACTCCCCCAGGAGGTAAGGATCGGCGGAGTCTCCCCCACCGATCCCCTCCAACCCTCAGCCCTGCTTGGCCTTCAGCGCCGCCAGACGGTCGGACAGGCTGGTTGCGGTGGCCTTGCCCGACGCGGCAGCCAGGGCGGCGGCGATGTTGGGGTCTTCCTTTTCCGGGGCAGAGGGGCGCAGCAGCTTGGCCTTGGCGTTCGCGGCTTCGGCGGCGGCCAAATCCTTGGCTGCCGTGTCCTGCATCGCCTTCAGCGCGACCGAGAGGCCGCTGGTGGCGCCGGCGAGGCCGGCGGCCTGACGGGCGGCTTCGGCCTGACGCTCGGCCATGGCGCGCTGCTGGTCGGCGCGGCCCATGTCGCGCTGGGCGCGGGTCAGCTCGGCGCGGGCGGCCTTCAGCTTGGCGCCGGCCTCGGCATAGTTCTTTTCCAGCATCTCCAGGAACTCGCGGGCATCCACCGCGTCGCGGGCCTCGCGCTCGATCTCCGGGGCCATCTCCTCCAGCATGGCGACGATGGTCTCCAGGCTCTTTTCCAGGCCGGCCTTGCGGGCGGGATCGGTCTGGGCGTCGATCTGGCGCTGCAGATGCTCGGCCGCCGCCATGCGCTGGGTCGACAGGGCCTTGATCTCGTCGGCTTCGCGCTGCTCGCGGTCGTAGATGGCGCGGGCTTCCGCCACCTGCCGACCCAGACCGTCCAGATGCTGCTCCATGGTCCGCAGTTCCGCCTCGGTCGCGGATTTGGGATCCCAGCGCACCAGCGCCTCCATGGCGCCCTGGACGGCTTGGTCGGTCTTGACACCCATAAGGTTGCGGATGAAGGCAAGCATGGCTTGAATCCTGTCGATGAGGGTTGTTGGAAGCGCCCCGGAAGGCGCCTCGCCTGCACAGATGGGGAGGGGATGATCCGGCGACCAGACCCCCTATCCTTACCTCTCGGGGGGGGCTGGCTTAACCGGCCATGGCCGCCGCGTTGATCAACGCCACCCCCAGCTGGACCCCGACCAGCGTCGCCGCCGACGCGACGTTGCCGGATTCGATCTGGCCGCGCAGGTCGCGGATCAGCAGGGTCGCGACCGCGAAGGCGACCAGCTGCAGGATCACCGCCACCACGCCCCAGAGCAGGATGTCCAGCAGGAAGGCGCTGGTCGCCAGCGTCGCCGCCAGCGGGATGGCGAGCGCCACGATGGAGCCGGCCAGCGTCAGCCCGCCGGCGGTGTTCCCTTCCGACACCAGCCGGCGTTCGTTGAAGGGGGTGATGCGGGTGTAGACGGCAACGCCGACTGCCAGCAGCGCCAGCGTGACGGCGAGCTGGACCAGCAGCACCGGAAGCCCGGTGCCGAGCGCGGTCAGGATGGAACCGAAGGTGCTTTCCATGGGGCCGGCACTCTTGTCGTGTGGGTTAGGACAGGGAGAGGGAGGCGGGATTCACGTCGATGCCGGCGGCGATCTCGACCGAGGCGCGGCCGGAGCGCTCCACCGCTTCCACCAGGATGTATTCCGTGGTGGGGGCGGGAGCCGCGGCACCGGTGGGCGCGCCGTACAGCATGGCCTGGCTGACCACCGTCTCGGTCCCGCGCACGGTCTGGCGCGCCTCGCTGAGGGTGAAGGGCTGGATGCGGCCGGCGCCCGGCTGCCAGACGCGGGGATAGAGCTTGCCGTCCTTGGTCTGGAACTCCGGCCAGCCGATCATCCCCTCGGCATCGTCCAGCCAGAAGCCCCATTCGCCCTCGTCGGACGGCGTCACGCTGTCGATGGGGGTGAAGTAGCGGCATTCGTCGGGCTGCCCGTCGGGGCCGAGATGGATCTGGAAGAACCCCCCGGTCTTTCCGGGGCCGCCCGGCAGATGCAGCCGATAGACGGTGGCCGGGCCGGAGGTGACGGTGCCGACCGCCTCGATCGACACCAGCCGGTCGCTGCCGGTGTCCGGCGCCTTCACCTTGGTGGCGCTCTCCGCCAGCAGGAAGGGGGTGGGGTCGATGGTGACCGCCATGCCCAGCCGGAACAGCGACGGGCTGTAGGCCTTGCCGCCGAGCTTCTGGTTCACGTAGTTGCCGAGCGTTCCGAACAGGGGCACGTCCGATCCTCCCTTGGAGACTGGGCCATTGGAGACTGGGCTTGGTTTCGCTGCCGGGGCATCCATCCGCCGCCGTGCCCGCCACAGCAGGAACAGCACCGCCACGCCGAGCAGCAGGATGCCCCACCACCAGAAACCGCGGCCGGAGCCCTGGGAAGGTTGGGACGCCTGCGCGGCGCTGGCGCTGTCCACCGAACTGGAGGAGTCGGCGCGGGCAAGCTCCGGCGGCACGTCGGGCGGCAGTTGTCCCGCCTCGCGCGGGGTGCCGGCCTGGGCGGACACCGACTGGTCGAGCTGGTCCAGCTTGCCGCGCAGTTCCGCATTGTCGCGGGCCAGCCGGTCGGCCTCCTGCCGCCATTCGCGATAGCCGGGGTCGTCGGCGTTGTTGTGGAAGAAGGCGGCGTGGCCCGGCCGGGTCAGCGTGTCGAGCATGAACCACAGGAACAGCCCGTCCCAGATGCCGAAGCGGCGCGGCGCGCTGTAGGCGTAGGGCGGCGGGTTCCAGCCGTAACGGCCATAGGGATTGACGGGCGCCGGACGGGTGGATGGGGTGCGGTAGGACGATCCGCCCGATCCCCAGCCCCAACCCCAGCCCGATCCACTGGAACTGCTGGAACTGCCGGTGCGGCCCTGGGTGGAGGCGGCGGGCGGCGGCGCGCTGGGCTGGGCCGGCGGCGTGCGGTCGGCTTCCTGGCGGGTGCGGTAGCGGTTCAGCGCGTCGGCCGAGCCCTGCTGGCTGAAGGTCCGGTCACCTGCCGACGTGGGCGGGGCGGCGACCGATGGGGCGCTGTTGCCCGGCCGGGCATAGCCGCCGCTGGAACTGGAGGAACCGCCGGAGAACCATCCGCCGCCGCTGCTTCCGGTCGAGGGCGTGCGCGGGGCGGACGGGCGGGCATAGCCGCCGCTGCTGCCGCTGCCGACGGACGGGGTGCGCGAAGGCCGGGAATACCCGCCCGAGGACGAGGACCGGCTGCTGCGGGAACCGGCGCGGGCCTGCGCCTCGTCCGGTGCGAGTGCCACGGAGACCGCCGCGGTGGCGGCGATGGCGAGCGGAGCGGGTGCCGCCGGCACGGTCAGGATGGCGCCGACGGGGACCGCCAGCGGCTGCGCCGTCATCAGAAGGGCGACGGCGGCGGCACGCCATCGATCTTTCCAGCGCTCTCGATGCCGGGTGGGACACCGGGGCTTCGCGGTCTGCGTCATCCGTCCTCTCGCGCGTCATCGGGAGCCGGTTCAACCGGCCCTCCCGGCGATTCGTTGCGCGAGCGTAGGCAGATACGCGACGGTGCTCAAGGATTTATCAGTCGCAGTCAAGCAGTTGTGAGCTGGCCGGTGGCCGGACGAAGCGTCACGACACTGCGGTCGCCGTCTGCTTGCTCTGCTCCGGCTCGGCCAGCGGCGGGCGGATGGTGGGCGGGCCGCCGGCTGCGGTGACGAGGCGGTCGCTGGCGGCCTCCAGCTCCTCCTCCAACTCGCGCATCGCTTCGGCGCGCGGGCGTCCGGGCATGATCGGCGGCAGGAACTCCACCACCACGGTGCCGGGGCGCTTCAGGAAGCTGTGGCGCGGCCAATAGAGGCCGGCGTTCAGCGCCATGGGCACGATGGGGATCTTCAGGCTTTCATAGAGCACGCCCACGCCGATCCGGTAGGGACGGTATGTGCCGGGGGCGACACGGGTGCCCTGCGGGAAGATCACGATGGGACGGCCTTCGTCGCGCACCGGTCGGGAATTGCGGATCAGGGACTTGATCGCCGCTCCGCCGGCGCCGCGGTCGACCGGGATCATCTTCGCCTTGGCGGCGTACCAGCCCCAGATCGGGATCCACATCAGCTCGCGCTTCAGGATGATCGCCGGGTCCTTCACCAGCAGGTGGAGCTTCATCGTCTCCCAGGCCGACTGGTGCTTGGCCGCCAGCAGGAAGGGGCCGTCGGGCAGGTTCTCGCGCCCGCGCACCTCGTAGCGGATGCCGACGAGCGTGCGCTCCAGCCAGCCAACGGTGCTCAGATACCATTTCACGACCGCGACCATCTGCGGACGCGGCAGCAGCAGCATCCACAGCAGGGCGAAACACATCAGCGCGGTCCAGAGGTGGAACGCGATGTTGAATGCAAGGGACCGGATCCAGATCATGGCCGGCAACTTGTCAGGTCTTCACCGACTTCTCAAGTATTCCGCGCTGTTGCGGAGATGGTTCCGCAGCGCGGGGCGGGGTGGACTCCGTCCCGCGCCGGGTGCATTGTCCCCGGCGTGGAGGGGTGTCGTGGCTGTGGTGGGACCGTGATTCGTTTCGAAAATGTCGGCTTGCGGTACGGCACGGAGGCGGAGGTGCTGCGCGACATCAGCTTCACCCTGCTGCCGGGGTCCTTCCATTTCCTGACCGGTGCCAGCGGGGCGGGCAAATCGTCGCTGCTGAAGCTGATGTATCTGGCCCACCGGCCGTCGCGCGGGCTGGTCACCCTGTTCGGCCGCGACATGGCGATGGTGACCCGCCGCGAACTGCCGGAGCTGCGCCGCCAGATCGGCGTCGTGTTCCAGGACTTCGCGCTGCTCGACCATCTGTCGGCGCTGGACAATGTGGCGCTGCCGCTGCGCATGGCCGGCACGCCGGAGGTCGACGTGGTCGCCCACTGCACCGAAATCCTGCGCTGGGTGGGGCTGGGCAACCACCTGCACGCCAAACCGTCCACCCTGTCGGGCGGGCAAAAGCAGCGGGTGGCCATCGCGCGCTCCGTCATCAACCGGCCGCGGCTTCTGCTGGCGGACGAGCCGACCGGCAACGTCGACGACGGCATAGGCATGCGCCTGCTCTATCTGTTCGAGGAACTGTACAAGCTGGGAACCACCGTGGTGATCGCCACCCACAACGAGGCGCTGATCCGCCGTTTCGACCACCCGCGACTGCATCTCGACAATGGCCGGTTGATGGTGCTGCCCGCGCGCGGAAGCCGGGTTCATGATGGCCGTGCGTCCGACGGCCGTGCCGGCGACACGCGCCCGCAAGAGTCGCGGTGGGAGTAGCGGCATGGCGCTTCGTCCGGTCCGTCCCCGCTCCGACCTGCCGCTGGCGGTCGATCCCTCCTCGCGCTTCCTTGGCTGGATCACCGCGCTGATGGCTTTCCTGGCGGCGCTGGCGCTGGCCGGCGCCATGCTGGTGTCGGACATGGCGCAACGCTGGGACAGCGGCCTTGCCGGCGGGCTGACCGTCCAGGTGGCGCCGATGCCGGGCGCTCCGGTCGCGCCGCTGGACGAGCGGGTGGAGGCGGCGGTGACCGTCCTGCGCGCCTTCCCCGGGATCCGCTCGGCCACCGTGCTGGGCGGGGGCGAGATCGCCCGGCTGCTGGAACCCTGGCTGGGGTCGGGGGCGTCGGACCCGCTGCTGCCGATGCCGCGGCTGATCGACGTCGCCGCCGACGGGCCGGTCGACGTCGCGGCCTTGCGGCTTCGCCTGACGTCGGCGGCGCCGGGGGCGACGCTGGACGATCATGCGGTGTGGCTGGCCGACCTGCGCTCCTTCGCCGGGGCGGTGCGGCTGGCGGCGCTGGGCGTGGTGCTGCTGATCGGGGCGGCGGCGGTGATGACGGTGGTTTTCGCCGTGCGCACCGGCTTGGCCATCCACCGTCCGGTGGTGGAGCTGCTGCACCTGATGGGTGCGACCGACCGCTATGTGTCCCGCCAGTTCGAACGGCATGTGGTGTCCTTGAGCCTGCGCGGCGGCGCCATCGGCCTGCTGCTGGCCGGCGGCACCCTGTATGGGCTGTACCGGGCGTCCCAGGGGCTGCGGGCCAGCCTGCTTGCCGACCTGTCGCTGCAGCCCTGGCAGTGGGTGGTGCTGCTTCTGGTGCCGGGGATGCTGGCCCTTCTGGCGTTGGCGACCGCACGCTGGACCGTGCTGCGCACGCTGGAGTCCATGCCGTGAGCCGGGGGGCGCGATGAGAACCGCGCACCGGCGGCACGGCGGCGCGGTGGCGCGGGCGGTGGCGCATCTGCTGGCCGGCTTGCTGGTGGCGGCCGTCCTCTGGCTTGGCGGTCTGGTCTGGTACGCCGCAGACGTGCCGCGTGCATCCCCCGTCGGCGCCGATGCCGAACGGCCGACCGATGCCATCGTCGTGCTGACCGGCGGCAGCAACCGGCTGGGCACCGGGCTGGAGCTGCTGGCCGCCGGACGGGCGAAGAAACTGTTCGTCTCCGGCGTCTATGACGGGGTGGAAGTGCAGGAACTGCTGAAGCTGTCCCGCCGTTCCCCGACCGAGATGGAATGCTGCATCACGCTGGGCTATTCGGCGGACAGCACCATCGGCAACGCCTATGAGACGGCGGACTGGATGCGCGACCAGGGGTTCCGGTCGCTGCGGCTGGTGACCGCCAACTATCACATGCGCCGCAGCCTGCTGGAACTGTCGATGGCGATGCCCGACGTGGATCTGGTGCCCCATCCCGTCGTCGCCCCCACCGTCCATCTGGACGAATGGTGGGTGTGGCCCGGCACCGCGAACCTGCTGATCAACGAGTACAACAAGCTGCTGGTGGTCGGCCTGCGCTGGATGGTGCACCGGACGGTCAAGGGCTGACCACCGGAACCATGGTTGGGGTCGGGCTATAATAGCGAATGAGAATGACTTGCAATTGGATTTGGACGGGCGTAGTGTCCGGTTCAGGGTTCACGCCCGGACATCGCCGACCGCAACGTCCGTCCAGCAAGAAAGACACGCCATGCACGACAGCGCCGTCTCCGCTCCCGCCTCCTTCATCGCCGCGTCCCTGCCGGTGGTCGAATCCGCCCGTTTGATGTCGGGCAGCCGCGAGATCGTGATCCAGCACGCCGGGCAGAGCTATCGCCTGCGCGTGACCCGCGCCAACAAGCTGATCCTCACCAAGTAAACACCGTCAAAAGAACCTTCCGGGAAAATGCCATCGGGAATGGGCGCCGGCCATATGGCCGGCGCCCATTCTTTTTGTGGATGGTGCCTCAGGCCCGGCCCTGCACCTCGTACCCGGCGTCCTCGATGGCTTGGCGGATGGTCGCTTCTTCGGCGTTGCCCTCGACGGTCACCTGGCCTTCCTTCAGGTCGACAAGAGCCCGCTCGACCGACGGAAGCGCTTCCACCGCCTTGGTCACCGTCTGGGCGCAGTGGCCGCAGGACATTCCGGATACCTTCAATGTCAGCATGGGGGTTCTCCCTTGGCGGTGCGACGGCGCACCCGATTTCCACAGGCTGAGCCTTCCAGCGGCTGGAAGGTCAAGCGGCTTTTCAGAAGTCGGCTCAACCGCCTTCCGAGACGATCGTTTCGCTCGTTGCATCTGTCTATAATTAGAGACGTCGTCTCTCAAAATAGACGATTTTCCCCCGCACAATCTCGATTATGAGACAGGTGGTCGGTCGGTAAGTTTTGTGTGCAATGCACAAAATCAGCCTTATCAAAGGTTTCGGCTGTCACTATCGGTCCATGGAATTCTGGCATGACCCTTGCTGTCATGGTTTCACCCCGCCCTCAGGGGACTGCCGCCATGAGAAAGCGCCCCCGATGCCGCTGGTCACCGCAACCTCTCATCTGCCCGTTCCGGCACGCCGCGTGTGGCCGCTGGTTCGGTGGAACGGGGCGTTGGGCGACTGGTATCCCGGTGCGGTCTCCATGGTCGTGGAGGGGGTGGGGAAGGGCGCTCTTCGGCGTCTGCGGCTTTATGACGGGGCACCGGTCGTCCACCGGCTGGAGCATGTCAGCCGCATCGACGATGCCTACACCTATGCGGTGGTCGAAGGGCCGTACCCGGTCGCCGACCTTCTGGCGCAGATCCGTCTGCGCGCCGATGGGGAACGGCAGGCCGCCCTGGATTGGACCGCCACCTTCCGTCCGATTACCTCCCACCCGAACCAGGGCGCGGAGGCGGAAGCGGAGCGTTTCGTCCGCGACCTCTACGACGCCGGCATGGCCCGGCTCCGCAGTCTGCTTCAGCCGTAAATCCCGAAAACACACCCGTGACGGTCACCGTCCGAAAAGAATAACCGAGGGAGCATCGTCCAAATGAGTTTCCTGATCTGCGTGGGAGCGCTCGCGTTCCTGATGCTGGTCGCCTATCGGGGCTTCAGCGTCATCCTCTTCGCGCCCATCGCGGCGATGGGGGCCGTGCTGCTGACCGACCCGTCCGCCGTGCCGCCGATCTTCACCGGCCTGTTCATGGACAAGATGGTCGGCTTCGTGAAGCTGTACTTTCCGGTCTTCCTGCTGGGCGCGGTGTTCGGCAAGGTGATCGAGCTGTCCGGCTTCTCCAAGTCGATCGTCTCGGCCGTCATCAAGCTGGTCGGGCGCGAGCGTGCGGTGACCTCCATCGTGCTGGTCTGCCTGCTGCTGACCTATGGCGGCGTGTCGCTGTTCGTCGTGGTCTTCGCCGTCTATCCCTTCGCGGCGGAGATGTTCCGGCAGAGCGACATCCCCAAGCGCCTGATCCCCGGCGTGATCGCGCTCGGCGCCTTCACCGTCACCATGGACGCGCTGCCGGGCACGCCGCAAATCCAGAACATCATCCCCACCACTTTCTTCAAGACCGATGCCTATGCCGCCCCCTGGCTGGGCGTGATCGGCTCGATCTTCATCCTGGCGCTGGGGCTGCTCTATCTGGAATGGCGGGTGCGCTCGGCCATCGCGCGGGGCGAGGGCTATGGCAGCGGCCACAGCAACGAACCGGAGCCGGTCGCCTCGGAAGCGCTGCCGAACCCGATCCTGGCCCTGTCGCCGCTGGTCGCCGTCGGCGTGCTGAACAAGCTATTCACCATGGCGATCCCCGGCATCTACGGCACCACCAGCGAAGTGGCGCTGACCCCGGGCGCCAAGCCGCTGGTGACGCAGGTCTCCTCCGTCGCCGGCATCTGGGCGGTGGAAGGGGCTCTGCTCTGCGGCATCCTGATGGTGCTGGCCTTCGCCTGGAAGCCGGTGTCCCAGCGCTTCGCCGACGGAACCAAGGCCGCCATCGGCGGGTCGCTGCTGGCCGCCATGAACACGGCCTCGGAATACGGCTTCGGCGCGGTCATCGCGGCGCTGCCGGGCTTCCTGATCATCCGCGACGCGCTGGCCGCCATCCCCAACCCGCTGGTGAACGAGGCGGTGACCGTCACGGCGCTGGCCGGCATCACCGGTTCCGCGTCGGGCGGCATGAGCATCGCGCTGGCGGCCATGGCCGACCAGTTCATCGCCGCCGCCAACGCCGCCGGCATCCCGATGGAGGTGCTGCACCGCGTCGCCTCGATGGCCAGCGGCGGCATGGACACCTTGCCGCACAACGGCGCCGTCATCACCTTGCTGGGCGTCACCGGGCTGACGCACCGGCAGTCCTACGGCGACATCTTCGCCGTCACCTGCATCAAGACGCTGGCGGTCTTCTTCGTGATCGCCGTCTATTACCTGACCGGGATCGTCTGATCATGAAGAACAAACTCGTTTCCCTGGAAGAGGCCGTTGCGCGCATTCCCGACGGCGCCTCCCTGCTGATCGGCGGCTTCATGGCCGTCGGCGGCCCCAACCGGCTGGTGGACGAACTGATCCGCCAGGGCAAGCGCGACCTGACCATCATCGCCAACGACACCGCCCGGCCCAACAACGGCCTGGGCAAGCTGGTGGTGGAGAAGCTGGTGCGCCGCGTCGTCACCAGCCACATCGGCCTGAACCCCGAGACGCAGAAGCAGATGATCGCCGGCGACATCGAGGTGGAACTGGTGCCGCAGGGCACGCTGGCCGAGCGCATCCGCGCCGGCGGCGTCGGGCTGGGCGGCGTCCTGACCCCCACCGGCGTCGGCACCACGGTGGAGGAGGGCAAGCGCACGGTCGAGATCGACGGCGTCACCTATCTGCTGGAAATGCCGATCAAGGCCGACTTCGCTCTGGTCGCCGCCAAGCAGGCCGACCTGTACGGCAACCTGACCTACGCGCTGACCGCGCGCAACTTCAACCCGCTGATGGCGATGGCCGGCGCCACCGTGATCGCCGAGGCCGAGGACATCCTGCCGGTCGGCTGCATCCCGCCCGACGCCGTGATGACGCCGTCGGTTCTGGTCGACCACATCGTCACCGCCACGCCGCGCTGATCGGGGAGTATTGAGCCATGGATGAAAAGACCCTGATCGCCAAGCGCGTCGCGCTGGAGCTGATGGACGGCGACCTCGTCAACCTGGGCATCGGCCTGCCGACCCTGGTCGCCCGCTACGTCCCCGCCGGACGGCACGTGTTCTTCCAGTCGGAGAACGGTATCCTCGGCATGTCCGGCCCGATCACCGGGGCGGAGAACCACGACCTGACCGATGCCGGCGGCTCGCCCATCTCGGCCCTGCCGGGGGCGGCGTCCTTCGACAGCGCCTTCTCCTTCGGTCTGATCCGCGGCGGCCATCTGGACGTCACCGTGCTGGGCGGCCTGCAGGTGGATCGCGAAGGGCGGCTCGCCAACTGGATGGTGCCGGGCAAGATGGTGCCGGGCATGGGCGGGGCGATGGATCTCGTCACCGGCGCCCGCCGGGTGATCGTCGCCATGCAGCACAGCGCCAAGGGCGAACCGAAGATCGTCGAGCGTTGCGCCCTGCCGCTGACCTCGGTCCGCCGGGTCGACCTGGTGGTGACCGACCTCGCCGTCATCGAGCCGACCGACGCCGGCCTCGTCTTGAAGGAAACCGCCCCCGGTGTCACGGTGGAGCAGGTGATCGCCAACACCGGGTGCGAACTGATCGTCGCCCCGGATCTCCGTCCCATGCCGCTCTAAGGGTAAAGAACAATGACCAATCTGAAGGGGAAGGCCGCGCTCGTCACTGGGTCCACCAGCGGGATCGGCCTTGGAATCGCACGGCAGCTTGCAGGCCAGGGCGCCGACCTGATGCTGAACGGCTTCGGCGACGCCGCCTACATCGCCGAGCTGTGCCAGTCGCTGTCGGCGGAGTTCGGCGTGCGCGTCGCCCACAACGGCGCCGACATGTCGAAGCCCGAGGAGATCGAGGCGATGGTCGCCGCCACCGAGGCGGCCTATGGCCGGCTGGACGTGCTGGTCAACAATGCCGGCATCCAGCATGTGGCGCCGGTCGACGCCTTCCCGGTGGAGCGTTGGGACGCGGTGATCGCCATCAACCTGTCGGCCGTCTTCCACGGCACCCGCGCGGCATTGCCGGGCATGAAGGCGCGCGGCTGGGGCCGGGTCATCAACATCGCGTCGGTGCATGGCCTGGTGGCATCGGTCAACAAGTCGGCCTATGTCGCCGCCAAGCACGGCGTGATCGGCCTGACCAAGGTGACGGCACTGGAACTGGCGGAGTCCGACATCACCTGCAACGCCATCTGCCCGGGCTGGGTGCTGACGCCGCTGGTGCAGAAGCAGATCGACGCGCTGGCCGCCTCGCGCAGCCTATCGGTGGAGGAGGCCGGGCGCGAGTTGCTGAGCGAGAAGCAGCCGTCGAAATCCTTCGTCACCCCGGAACAGCTGGGCGAACTGGCGGTGTTCCTGTGCTCGGAAGCGGCCGGCAACATGCGGGGAGCCGCGCTGACCATGGATGGCGGCTGGACCGCCCAGTAAGGCGGCCCTTCCAATGCCGTAAGGGGGGTGGGCCGAAGTGCCCGCCCCTTCCCGGAATCCCGGCCCTTCTCAGCTTTCGCTGGTGGCGGGAACCGTATCGAAGGGGGTGGCGATGAACGGACGGCCCTGGCCGTGGCCGGCGCGGGCATGGCCGCGTTCGGTCGCGGCCTGCCGGAAATAGCCGACCACGAACACGCGCAGTGCGTTCGCGAGCGATACGCCGGCCTGGGAGGAGCGGCGGCCCTGCTGTTCCATGCGGTCGCGGACATCCCCGCACAGCTCTTCCACCGTCAGGTCTTCCCGCTGGGAGATCTCCTCGAGCCCTTCCCAGTAGGACGGCTCCAACCGGATGGAGACATCGCGCCCGGACAATTTCAGCGTGCGGGGGACCAGGGAGGCGACACCCGCAAATTGACCAGTGCGAGACCTATTGTTCCCATCGCTCGACATGCTCTTAATTCCTCGTCCTGCCCGTGCGATTGCCCCCAACGCGCGCTCACTATAACGCGACTACAACCGGCTTTGGGAACAAAACTTTCGGCAGGTAAGGATTCTCCCTAGGGAGCCCGTTCGGGATCCCCGGCCATGTCCTTGAGCAAGGCCAGATCGTTGATGACGATAAAACCTTTGGCATATGTCACTGCGCCGGTTTTGCGCAGGGCGCCCAGACACTTGTTCACCATTTCGCGGGTGACGCCCAGCATGTTGGCGAGTGCTTCCTGCGACAGCGGCAAGGTCAGGCGCAAGCCGGCCGGGGTCGGCTGTCCGTAGCTGTCCGACAGCAGCAGCAACCTGCGGGCGAGCCGGCGCGGGACGTCGTGGAACACGGCATCCTCGATGTTCTCCGACACCCAGCGCAGCCGGTCGCACAGGACCACCATCATGCTGGTGCACAGGCGCGGATGGCGTTCCAGGAAGGGAATGAAATCGGCGCGGTCGATACGGTAAAGCTCGACCGGGCGCAGGGCGACGGCGGCGGCCGTGCGTTCCCGGCCGTCGATCAGGCCGATCTCTCCCAGGACATCGCCGGCCTCCAGGATGTTCAGCAGCATGGTCTTGCCATCCGCCGAGGAGGTACGGATGGCGATCTGGCCCTTCAGCACGGCGAACAGGCTGTCGCCGGGATCGCCCTTGTCGAAGATGATCCGGTCGGCATCGAAGCGGACGATACGGCCCAGCCCCAGCATTTCCGCCATTTGCCCGGGGTCGAGTTCTCCGAGCAAGCGGTTGCGCCTCAGCACCGCCGCCACATCCATGGGCGCGTTCATCCATCCGTCCCGGCACCGTTTCACACCGCGGCGGCGACAATCGCCACCCCGGCGCGATCAGTCTACCGAAAACGCACCTACATCGCGAGGGGGGCGGCGTCGCGCAGGGCACGTTCCCACAGGACGGTTCGTTCGAAATGGAAACGGGCTTCCGGCACCGCATCGTTGCCGGCGGGACGACCGAGGCGCCGTGCCATGCTGCGCAGCATCGCCTTGGCATCGTCGCGCTTCTGGTCGAAGCGGCCTTGCGGCAGCCAGCCGCGGAACGCCGCCAGTTCGTCCGCCGGCAGGCCGATGTCGCCACCCAGCCGCAGCATCCGGCCATAGCCGCGCTCGCGGTAAGGCAGCTCCTTGGCGATGGACTCCAGGCGCAGGGAGGTTCCGGCGGTCAGCACCCGGTCGGCCACCGCGTCGGACAGGGTGCGGCGGATGTTGACCATCGCCTCCGACAGTGCGGTGTAGCCGAGTTCGGCCGGGCCGTGGATCACCGCGACCTCGTCGTCGTCCTCCAACCGGCCGTCGCGGAACGCCTCGAAGATGGCGCCGACGCCGACCATGCCGAAGGGATACAGCTCCGCCGCGCGCAGCGCCCCCATGCTGGAGGCGCCGAACACCGGGATCCCGGCATGGATGGCGTAGAGGATTTCCTTATGCCAGACCGACGGCACGCTTTCGAAGAAGCCGTCGATGATGCCGATCGCCGCCGGCTTCTCCGCGCACAGGCGCAGCACGTCGCCCTGGGCGACCGGAGGCAGGTAGGTGGCGTCCAGCTCCCGCGCCGCATCCTCGCGCGGCAGGGTGGGGCCAAGGAAGACATAGACGCCGCTCATGCCGCCTTCTCCATGGCTTGGGTGCCGAGCACGCGCAGGCCGCGTTCGCCCAGCAGGTAATCGGGGGATTCGTCGGCACCCTCCAGCCCCGGCACGACGACGCGCACGACGGGGATGCCGAATTCGGGCTTGGTCAGGTCGACCGCCACCGCCTCTTCGATGCCGACGGCGCGCAGCCGGTCGAGCTGGTGGGCGAGGTCGGCCTCGATGGTGGGGGCAGTGCTGGTCGGGCAGTGATGGAAGGAGCGCCGGCCGGTGCCATCGACGATCATTGCCTTCCAGCGGGCATGGTGGGCGGGGTCGAGGTGGCGCTCGTATTCGGCGCGGGGCATGTCGTCGCGGGCGCCGGCTATGAAGGTCAGGCGGCTCTGCGCCGCCTCGGTCAGGGCGCGGGACAGGGCGATCTCGCGCGCCACATGGCAGCCCATGCCGGTGGCCGGGCGGATGGAGTGCTGGGGCAGTTCCTCGCGTTCGACGATGCGGCAGAGGAAGGCGGGGAGGCCGACGTCGCTGGTGGTCTCCCACACGCCGACGGCGACGCCCGCCGCCTCGAACCGGTCGATCAGCGAGCGGCAGACCGGATCGTCGATGCTGTCCAGGTCGATGCGGGTCGTCGCCTGGGCGACCGGGTCCTGCAGGCGCCACAGGGTGGTCGCGTCGCGCTCCACCAGTTCGGTGACGGCGTGGCTGATCGCCTCCACCTTGTGGTTGCCCGACGCCAGCCCGTTTGAGCCGGCCAGGAAGGCGCCGTGGCCGGGGGCCATCGGCACGGTGAAATTCAGGTGGACCATCTCGAACGGAACCCATTTCGGGCCGCCGTTCAGCAGATCCTGCCCCTCGATCCACAGGATGGGGCTGTTGGGGTTGAAGCTGCCGGTCGACAGCCGGGGCAGGCGGTCGACGTCCACCACCGGGTGGGTCCAGCGCAGCTCCTCGAAGCTGGCGAACTTCAGCGGCAGGGTGATGCGTTCGGCGTGATAGCTCTCGATCGATTCCATGACCCCCGACGCCTTCGCGGCGGCGAGCGTCACTCCCTTGCCCTGCGACACCGAGATGGAGCGCGAGTTCGGCCGCGTCACCATCACCACCGGAATGCCGACGGCATCCAGCCCGGTGACGTTGGCGACCCGGGTGATCCCCATGATCGGCAGGAACGGGGCGACCCGAGCCAGGGTCTGTTCGGGCGCCATGACCCGGTGGGTGCCGACCGTGTGGGCCTTCACCGCATCCGAAACGGAGGCTTTGACATCGAGCAGATCGAAGGGCATCGCGGCTTGTCCGGGGCGGAGGAAAATCGAGAGAGCGCGTCCCGTTCCCGGGTCCGTGGCCGGTCAGCACCTGAAGCGGTGCTGGAGGCCACGGTCCGAAGAACCGGAACCGGGAACCCGATCAGGCGCCCGGGGTGATCATGATGCGGGCGGCTTCATGGTCGGCGGACTGGAAGCCGGCGCGGTCGCCCGAACGGACATGGGTGCGGGCGGTGGCGATGGCGCTGTCGGCGACCTCGGACACGCCATTGGCAGTCACGGCATACAGACGGCCATCGGCGCCACGGATCATCGAAGCCTGGGAGATCGAAACGTTCATCAAGCCATTCCTTCAAGTGTGTGATGACGCTGAACTCTTCACATTCGAAGGGATGTTTCGCTGTGAAGAATTTCACAGTGCTGATTTTGCGTCGGCGGGTAGACAGATGTGCAGGCAGCGTCGTGTCTGCGCGGGTTGCCGCCGTACAGGGCATAGGGGAGCGGTGTGATGTTCATTCAGAAGAAGGCGACTGGTCGCATGCCCGGCATCATTGATCTCGATGCCCTGATGACTTGGCCGACGGTGACTTCGCGCACTATCCCGCTGCCTGGGCGGAGTGCCCGCGTTCGGTTGGAGACAGCAGTCTGGCACGGGCTGGACGACATCGCGCGCAAGGAACGTCGGCCGCTTCAAGAATTGTGCCGGGACGTGGACGCATCGCGACCGTCAAATACGCCACTGACCAGCGCAATTCGCAACTACGTTCTCGACTATTATCGGCAAGCTGAGGCGCGCTAGTCTTGCGCTATGCGGTCGATCTCGTGTCGATCATGCCGGAATGGTGAGCCATTGCGGTACCATTGCGTAAAGTGGCACAACGATCGGCCGTCCGGAAAAGCGAAAGTTGCTTCGCTTTTTCTTCAGCATTCAGAAGCGCTTTTATCGAATTCTCGCTGCCATTATTTAAAATAAATGCTGCTTCAGCATCGAGCGCCTCTGCTTTGGCAAAGTATCCAATCCTACCGGTATCTTTTGCCAACAACAAAACCATTCTTGCCTGTTTCCTCGCCTCTTGCGGTCTGCCAGCAATCAGAAAGGTCTCCCCAAGCCAGAGATGAACTTGGTGGATATAAGCATTTGCGCTTTCTCCGCGAGAAACTGCGAGTGAATTTTCGAATAGATCAAGCCCCTTCTCAACGCTTCCGCGCAGCACATGTGAGTAAGCAGTTGCGCCGATCAGGAAAGCGCGATGAAGGCGTGAGTTTACCGCTTCACAGAGATCTAAAGCTAATTCAAGGTACTTGAGAGCAATATCTGTTTTCCCCAGTAATAGATTTGCTAGGCTGATGTGCTCATAGGCAAACAGGCGGGAGAAATTATGCGCACTTGCTTCCGCCGCATCTACTGCAGTTTTAGCTGCAGCAATTGCTTCAGCATCATGACCGATTTCCGCATAGCTGCGAGCCAAATTCGAGCATATGCCGACTTCACCGACCACAGCTAAGCCAAAGCGCTCGTATGAACGGCGAGCAGACACAAGGTTATATGCGCTCGAAAGTACTTCGCATCCTTGAGCGTATAGTCCTTTTTCGGCAAGTATACCGCCAAGACGGCCGAGAAGCTGTACACGGGTATTCAGGTCGAATTTTCCATCATCAGCTTCTAAGCCTTGCTCACTATAATGAATAGCTTTGTCGATGTTCCCGTGTGCCCATTCTATTGCGGCCAGCATTGACGACGTGCGTGCATAACGACGTGGATCCGGTATGGACAATGAGAGTTGCCTTGCCTGTTCCAGTGGATGACCGGTATCGGTGAGGCCGCGCGGAAGATTGGCGCGTGCCAGGGCGATGGAGCCGTCGATCCGCCGCAGGCGGTTGCGTGGCGTGTTCGGGCAACGATTCAGTGCATCCAGCGCGTTCCGGTAATGTCGGCTCGCATCCTCCAGCCGGGAGCGCAGCTCCGCCCGCACGCCGGCGCGGCGGCCGAACAGGTGGGCGACCGGCCAGTTCTCCGCCATGAAGGCGTGGTGGGCCAGCAGGTCCAGGCGATTCGGCAGGTCGTGGTCGCGGCGGTGGCGCAACGCCTCCAGAACGCGGGCATGCAGCGCCCGGCGGTCGGACTTGGTCAGGGTGGCGTAGGCGACCTCCTGGATCAGCGCGTGCTTGAAGGAATATTCCAGGTTGGGCAGCAGGCGGGTGCGCAGCACGAAGCCGGCGCGCTCCAGATAAGCCAGACAGTCCGACAGCTTCGTCATCGGCATGCCGGTCAGGGCCTGGAGCAGTCCGACGTCGAAGGTCGTGCCGATCACCGCAGCGTTCATCAGCAGCCGGCGCCGTTCCAGCGTCATCAGATCCATGCGCTCGGCCAGCAGGGCGTGCAGCGTGCGCGGCAGCTTGTGGACCACCAGCGGATCGATCAGCCGGTAGGCGCCCGGCGTGCCTTCGATGGCGTTGGTTGCCTCCAGCGTGCGCAGGACCTCCTCCAGATAGAGCGGAACGCCCTGGCAGCGGGCGGCGACCTGGGCCTTCAGCTCCACCAGCGACCAGTCCGGCCCCAGCCAATGGGCCAGGAAACTCTGCACCTGTTCCGCCGACAGCATGCCCAGTTCCATGCGCCGGCCACCCGGGCGGCCGTTCCAACCCTGCTCCTGCGACTCCGGCCCCAGCGGCGGCGGCCGCCGGGTGGCGAGCAGCAGAAGGCGGGAGCCGGAGCCCGGCAGGGCCTCGGCCAGCCGTTCGAGCAGCCGCACCATCACCGGCCTCGCCCAGTGCGCATCCTCGACAAGAACCAGCAGCGGCCGGCCCACGACGCCGTCCATCGCCTCGCCGGCGGGCTCGGCGCCGTCGGGGCGCCGGAACGGAGCCGCCAATTCCAGCGTCGCGCCCACCAGCCCCTCGATCCCGAGCGACAGATGCTGTGCGGCGTCCAGACCGGTCCACAGCGGATCCAGGCTCGGCCGGCCGAACAGCGTGCGCACCGCGTCGCCGGCCAGCGAACCGGAACGGCGCCCGGCCGCTTCGCAGACCCAGTCGATTCCCTGCTCACTGGCGCAGCCGGCCACCTGCTCCGCCAGGCTCAGCGCCACCGCCTCCAGATCGTCCGGATCGGCCAGCCGCCGGATCGGCATCTGCGGCCATTGCAGCAGGGTCCAGCGCCGGCTGCGCGGGTCCCGCAGGAATTCGCCGACAAGGCGCGACTTGCCGATCCCGGCCTCTCCCTGCAGCAGGAGCTGGACCGGCGTCCCGCCCTCCACCGCATCGGCCATGGCGAACAGGGCCGCCACCTCCTGCTCCCGGCCGACACAGGGGGCATTGGTGGCGGACAGCAGGTCGGTGGCGGTGCGGCGCACGGCGCGGGCCCCGTCGAGCAGGAAGGCCGGCATCGGCTCAACCTCCTCCGACAAACGGAGGCTCCCCATCGGGCGCACCGCGACACCGACCGGGATCAGGTCCAGCGTGTCGCGGGTGAGTTGGGCGGTGTCGGAGGCGGCGCGCTGCTGCAGCTTGGCCGCCATATGCACGCATTCGCCGACCGCCCGGTAATCCGTCCACAGGCCGTTGGTCACCACATGGGCGACCGCATCGCCGGAGCTGATGCCGATGCGGATGTGGAAGATCGGGCGGCCCTGTTCGTCGCGGGTGGCGCTGAGGATGTCCTGGGCGGCCAGACAGGCGCGCAGGGCGTGGTCCTCCTTGGCGCCGGGAGCGCCGAAGGTCGCCAGAAAGCCGTCGCCCAGCATCTGGGTCACCGTGCCCTCGAAACGCGGCACCGCTTCCGTCACGCGGTTCAGGATGGACAGGAGCAGATCGTCGGCGTCTTCGGGATCGCGGCCGGCAACCATGGCGGAGGAGCGGACGATGTCGACGAACATCGCCGTCACCACCTTGCGTTCGCGCGGCTTATCGGCGGACAGGCGCGATGCATCCTGTCCGGGACCGCCGTCGTCGGTCGCTGTGCCCCACATGGCGTCCGCCATGCCCGCCCCCCTCGCGAAAATCGCGTCGGCATATTAGAGCATGCATTTCGAATTTTGCGAACATCCGAGCGATGCATCGCTCCAAGAAATTCGCGCAGGCGGAAGCTAGCATATCCTTGTATGTAATTCTGCTCAAAAAGAAAGCGCCGCGACTTGCGCGGCGCCTTGATTGTTACTTGTGATGAATGTTTGCCGTGCCTGACTCGGAGAAATATGACACGAGCGCAGGCGAAGGGTCCCCCGCTCAGCGGCGGACGGCGATGTTCTCCACCTGGGTCACGTCGCGCACGGCGCCGCGGTCGGCGCTGGTGGTCAGGGCGGCATAGGCGCGGAGCGCCGGGGAGACCACGCGCTCGCGGCTGGCCGGCTTCCAGGCATCGACGCCCTTGGCGTTCATCGCGTCGCGGCGGCGCTGCATCTCCTCATCGCCGACGGCCAGGCGGATGATGCGGTTGGGGATGTCGATCTCGATGCGGTCGCCGTCCTGCACCAGACCGATGGCGCCGCCCTGCGCCGCTTCCGGCGAGACGTGGCCGATCGACAGGCCCGAGGTGCCGCCGGAGAAACGGCCGTCGGTGACCAAAGCGCAGGCCTTGCCCAGCCCCTTCGACTTCAGGTAGCTGGTCGGGTACAGCATTTCCTGCATGCCGGGGCCGCCGCGCGGACCCTCGTAGCGGATGACCACGACCTCGCCCGCCTTGACCACGTCGCCCAGGATGCCGGCGACGGCGTCGTCCTGGCTTTCGAAGACGCGGGCCGGTCCGGCGAAGACGAGGTTGGAGGCGTCGACGCCCGCCGTCTTCACGATGCAGCCGTTCTCCGCGATGTTGCCGTACAGCACGGCCAGTCCGCCGTCCTGGCTGAAGGCGTTCTCGGCCTTGCGGATCACGCCCTTCTCGCGATCGAGGTCCAGTTCCGGCCAGCGGCGCTCCTGGCTGAAGGGCACCACGGTCGGAATGCCGCCGGGGGCGGCGCGGTACAGGGTGTGGACGGCGGAATCCTGGGTGCACATGACGTCCCAGCGGTCCAGCGCCTCGCCCAGCGTCGGGGCATGGACGGTCGGAGTATCGCGGTTCAACAGGCCGGCGCGGTCCAGTTCGCCCAGGATGCCGAAGATGCCGCCGGCGCGGTGCACGTCCTCGATGTGGACGTCGGCCACTGCCGGGGCAACCTTGCAGACGTTGGGAACGTGGCGCGACAGCCGGTCGATGTCCGCCATGGTGAAGTCGATGCCGCCCTCCTGCGCCGCGGCCAGGATGTGCAGCACGGTGTTGGTCGAGCCGCCCATGGCGATGTCCAGCGTCATCGCGTTCTCGAACGCCGCCTTGCTGGCGATGCCGCGCGGCAGGGCGGTGGCGTCCTCCTCCTGATACCAGCGGCGGCAGAGGTCGACGGCGAGGCGGCCGGCGGCGAGGAACAGCTCCTTGCGGTCGGCGTGGGTGGCCAGGATGGTGCCGTTGCCGGGCAGCGACAGGCCCAGCGCCTCGGTCAGGCAGTTCATCGAGTTGGCGGTGAACATGCCGGAGCAGGACCCGCAGGTCGGGCAGGACCCGCGCTCCATCTCCGCCGCCTCCTCGTCGGAGACGGTCGGGTCGGCGGCGGCGACCATGGCGTCGATCAGGTCGACCGACTTGACCTTGCCGCGCCACTTGACCTTGCCGGCTTCCATCGGGCCGCCGGAGACGAAGACCGCCGGGATGTTCAGCCGCATCGCGGCCATCAGCATGCCGGGGGTGATCTTGTCGCAGTTGGAGATGCAGACCAGCGCGTCGGCGCAATGGGCGTTCGCCATGTATTCGACCGCGTCGGCGATCAGCTCGCGCGAGGGCAGGCTGTACAGCATGCCGCCATGGCCCATGGCGATGCCGTCGTCCACCGCGATGGTGTTGAACTCCTTCGCCACGCCGCCGGCCTTCTCGATCTCGCGCGCCACCAGCTGCCCCAGATCCTTCAGGTGAACGTGGCCGGGGACGAACTGGGTGAAGGAATTGGCGATGGCGATGATCGGCTTGCCGAAATCGCCGTCCTTCATGCCGGTCGCCCGCCACAGGCCGCGCGCGCCCGCCATGTTGCGGCCGTGGGTGGAGGTGCGGGAACGGTAGTGCGGCATGGATCGGTCCTCAGCTGGTCGATTTCGGCGAGTTGGCGAAAGGAATGGAACGAAACGGGTGGGCACCTTAGCAATCTCCTGTCGCCTGCGCCAGAGGCGCGATCCTGTCGCGGACGCCAGAGGCGCGACGGCGGCGTTGCCCTGCCATGCACGCCGTGAGGTCTGCGGCGACGGAGGGCGTGGAGGAGTGCTTGTGCCGGGGCGCCCGAACCGGCTGGCGTCCGTTACGCCGCCATGTGCGACATGGCCCGGCAGCTTTCGGCGCAGCGGCGGCACATGTCGGCGCAGCGCTTCATCATCGGGTTGTCGGCCATGCGGTCGCAGTCGTCGGCGCAGGCCGCGCAGATCTCGGCGCAGGCGCCGCAGGTGAGATGATGGAAGCGGGAGCCGCGGATCATGAAATCGGCGCTGGTGCGGCAGATGTCGACGCAGTCCAGCATCAGGCGGATATGCCCGGCCTCCGCATGCGCCCCGCCCTTGTTCAGGCAATGCGCGACGGTTTCCAGGCAGATCGTGTGGCAGTCGGTGCAGTTGCGGATGCAGTCGTCCATCGACGGCAGGACGGACATGGCTGGTCCTCCGGGGAAGGTTGCAGGATAAACCTGACAACCGGCCCCGGCGCCGCAGGGTTCCCTGATGGATGGGGGGCTGGGCTCAGCCGGCCGAAGCGGTCTTGCCGTTGTCCTTCTTTGTGGCACGCGGCGGCTTGGCGGAAGGAGCCTTGGCGGCCGAAGCCTTGGCGGCGGATTTTGGCGGCGCTTTCGCCTCGGGAGCTTTAGCGGGAGCGGCCTCTTCCGGCGGGCTTGCGGCGGCCTTCGACTTCGCAGGCTGCTTGGCGGATGCTTTCGCCTTTGGTTGTGCGGCAGGAGCGGGCTGGGCTTCCGCCGAGGCCTTCGCGACCTCCGACAGGGATTCGGCGGCGGCCCGGGTGCTCTTGCCTGCGTTCTTGGAGGTGCCGGTCCTCTTGCGCGACCCGGCGACCTTCTCGGTCGGCTCCAGCGCGCTGGCGCCACGGATTTCCGCTTCCGCCTGGGCCCAATGGTCGGCATCCCGGCCTTGCGGGTGGCCTTCGCTTTCCCACAACTCATGGGCGCGGCGTCGGATACGCTCCTGGATGTCGTCGGTATCGGCCATCGAGTCCCCCATTTGTCTGCCCGGCGGGTCTGCCATACCGTATTTTGTGGCAGCGACCCGCCAACGTTGCAAAGCCACTCGTGCGAGGCACCACGAAAGAGGCGGAGACTCCCGACTCCGCCGTTCCATGAGGGCAACACCGTGGAATCGGAGTGGTTCCCGAAGGGAACGGGAGACAGTTCCCAACCGGCGCATTCCATGCCACAAGGCGCCCGCCGACCTGAACCGTGAGCGCAGGAAGCCGATGACGCCCGTTCCCTCCACCGCCCGTCCGTCCCTTCTCGACCGCGTCGCGGCGGCGCCCTGGTGGCTGCTGTGCGCCGGGCTCGCCGCGGCGATGGCGCTGTCGATCCTGCTGGTGGGGTTCCGGCTGCCTTACTGGGTACATTCGGACCAGGATCTGGTGCTGGCCTATCATGGGCTTCTGTTCGGCGACGGGCTGCCGCAGGAGTATTTCGACCATCCCGGCTACGGCTATTTCCTGGTGATCGACGTCTGGTACCGTCTGCTGCATGCGGTTGGGCTGCTGCCGGTCGCCACCCTGTCGGCCCTGCCGCCGGGCAGCGACGTCGCGGCGACGCAAGCCGTGTGGCAGTCGCTGGTCCAGGCTGGGCGGGCGCTGTCGATCCTGCTGACCGCCGCCTTCGCCGTCAGCTACACCACCCTGCTGCGCGGGCTGGTGGGCGACAGGCGGGTGGCGCTGCTGGCCGGCATCCTGCTGGCCTTCGGCGTCGGGCTGACGGCGCAGGGGCGGCAGATGCGCACCGACCTGCTGTCGGCCGGCTTCGTCGTGCTGGGGCTTCTGCTGGTCCTGCGGGCGGTGCGGCCGGCCGATGGCCGTCAATGTGGCGGCGCGTCGCTCATCCAGCTGGCGTTGGGCGGACTGCTGGTCGGGCTGGCGATGGTGACCAAGGTGCAGGCGGTGTTCCTGGCAATGGGGCTGCCGGTTGCGGCGATCCTGTTCGGGCAGCGAGCGGAGCCGGACGTCGCGCCGGGCAAGGGCTGGGGCGTGGCGGCACTGGTCGGGCTGCTGGCGGCCGCAGCGGCGGTGCCGGCCTTCGGGCTGATCCAGGCGGGGCTGGCCGGCTGGGGGCGGGCGGTCTACCCCTACACCCCCGTCGGCGGCGGGCTGTCGGGCGGCGGCTATCAGAGCATCGTCGCCGGCTGGGTGCTGGGCGGCATCCTGGTCCATGCGGTGGTCCATCGGGTGCCGGCGAGCCGCGCGGTGGCCGGGGCCGCGGCGGTGCTGCTGGGGCTGGCGGTCGGGCTGCTGGCGCTCGACATCCGCTGGAACGAGCAGAACGCCATCGCCGTGGCGAACTTCGTCGAGCACATGTTCGTCTTCTCCTCCTGGCGGCATGGCGCGGCGCTGCAGGGCCAGGGGAACGTGGTGGGGCAGGGGACGCTGGCGCTTCTGCTGGCGGGCATCGGCCGTACGCTGGCGATCCGCACCATCGTCCTGCACCCCGACAACATCCCGCAAACCATCATCGTGGAGTGGTTCGCCATCGCCGGGGCGGTGGTGCTCTGGCGGCGCGGGCAGAGGCTGGCCGCCGTGCAGGCGCTGTTCCTGCTGCTGGTGGCCTGGGGGCTGGAGGCTCTGTTCTCGCTGCGCGGCTTCCAGCGCGCCTATGCCGCCTACACCGACCCGCTGGCAATCCTGTCGGCCGCCTGGGTGCTGGCGCGGATGCCGGGATTGCTGGAGCGGACCAGGCCGCGGCGCTGGCTCCTGGGGGGCGTGGCGCTGGTGGTGGTGGCCGCCCATGCCTGGCCGATCATCGAGACCCGCCGCCTGCCCAACCCGGTGACCCATTGCGAGTGGATCCCGATCTACATGCCCAAGGTTGCGCCGTTCCCCTTCTGCCGTTAGGCGCCGTCCCCGCCGCCGGCACGGTCCAGCGCTTCGACCACGCCGGCGCTGTCGATGTCGGCGAAGTCGGGGCGGTGGTGGATCAGCACGCGCGGGCCGGTGCTGTGGATCGGGTTGGACGCGTCGGAGAAGACGACCACGGTGGGACAGCCGACCGCGGCGATCAGGTGGGTCGGGCCGGTGTCGTTGCCGACCGCCCCCCAGGCCCGGCGCGCCAGCCCGCCCAGTTCCGGCACGCTGGTGCGGTCGGTCAGGTCGACGGCCTGCGGGCAGTAATCCGCGATGGAACGGGCGAGGTCGCGCTCGATCCCGGTGCCGATCACCGCCGGCACGATGCCGCGCTCCGCCAGCGCCGCCGCCACCTCGGCATAGCGGCGGACCGGCCAGCGCTTGTCCGGTCGTCCGGGGGAGGAGCCGGGGACCAGCAGGGCGAAGCGCTCCGGCAGCCCGAATCGGGAGATGTCGGCGTCGAGCCAGGACAGGTCCGGCGTCTCGTCCGGCACGATGCCGAAGGGGGCGAGCTGGCGGACATAGCGCTCGCGCACCGGCACCTTGCGCCGCCCCTCGTAACGGTCGGGATGGGAGGCGCCATGGGCGGTCCCCGACCATTCCGGCCAGGGGCCGGGGAACAGCAGGCGGTGGTACAGGTCGGTGCGCGTCTGCGCCTGGAGGTCGTAGACCCGGTCGAAGCGATGGGCGCGCAGAACCTTGCGGATCGCCAGATAGGCCGACAGCGAGCGGTCGCGCGGATCCTCCAGCACCTCGTCGAACAGGCCGCTCATGCGGGCGAGCGGTGCCAGCGAGGGCAGGGTCAGCAGCGTCACCCGGTCGCCCGCATGGTGGCGGCGGATGGCGGCGAAGGCGGTCTGGGCCAGGAAGAAGTCGCCGAAGGCGCCCAGCTTGATGACCAGGATGCGGAGCGGGCGCTTGCTCATCGTGTCTGTTCCCCGATACGGGCGGCCAGCCGCAGCATCAGCGCGGCGGCCAGGAAGCCTGACATCCACCAGGGCTGCCAGATGCCGTAGGCGGTGCTGCCCATCGCCAGCGCCGCGGCGAACAGCGCCAATGCGAAGGGCTGGTTACGGCGGTCGAGCCGGGCGGTGGCGGCCAGAAGCATCAGCAGCACGGCCAGCGCCAGCGCCGCGCCGACCGCCCCGGTCTCCAGCCAGACCTGAAGGAAGGCGTTGTGGGGGTGCAGCGGCAGCAGGCTGTCGCCGATCGGCGAGAACTCCGACACCGCCCCTTCCGGCGGCAGCGAGCGCGAGGCGTCGATGCCCTGGCCGAAGACCGGCGTACGCAACGCGCGCTCCGCCGCATGGCCCCAGATCTCCACCCGGTGCTGGGCGGAGCGGAACAGCAGGCCGGAATGGTCGAGGTCGAGCGGGCCGGAGAACAGCAGGGCGGCGGGCAGCACCAGCAGGAAGGCGGCGCTGACCGCGGCGGCGAACAGCCGGCGGGTCCAACGGGCGGACGCCTGGGCGGCGGCCAGCGTGACCAGCCCGGCGGCGATGCCGAGCATGGCCGACCGGCTGGTCAGCGGCAGGCAGGCCAGCGCATAGCCCACCGGCATCAGCAGCGCCGGCGCCCGGCGTCCGAAGCGGTCCATCGCCAGGGCGGCCGGCCACACCAGCAGGCAGAGCAGCGCCGCCGTCCGCTTCGGCACATTGCCGTTCAGCAGGTTGGGCAGCTGGTCGTCGGGGACGCCGTTCCACCAGCGGTTCAGCGGGAAATCCAGCGCTGCCTCGACTGCGAACAGCAGCCCGCCGGCCAGCCCGCCGGCCAGGAACAGCCCGGCCAGCCGCCGCACCTCCGCCGCCGGCAGCCCGGCGATCCAGGCGCCGCCGGCCAGCGCGCCGAGCGCGATGTAGCCGATCTCCCCCACCGTCGCCGCCGCGCGGTCGGACGGGCTCCACAACGAGGTGGCCAACGCCAGCGCCAGGAAGGCGGTGACCGCCGCGACCGCAGGCGTCAGCCGCAGGATGCGCCCGAACGCGCCCTGCCGCGCCAGCCCGGCCAGCGACAGCAGAAGCACGAGGATCGCCCACACCGGCAGCCCGCGCGGCGCGACCGCGGCCAGCGGCCCCAACAGCAGGGCCGCTGCGCCGGCCAGCACCCGCAACATGGCGTCGATCCCGGCGGCGGGCGCCGAGGTCGGGGCGGAACGGGACGTGGCGAGGTCCGGGGTGTTGGCGGGCATGGACTCGGAGGGGATCAGCGGAAACCGGCGGGGACTTAACCGCACTCCCGCCGCGAAAGCAACGGCGCGCGGTCCGCGCCCGTGGGGCACCGGGTGGGACGTTTGAAACAGCATGAAACAGGGTTGCGGGTGGCGTTCCACTGTTTCATCCGACGGCGGAGGGGCGCGCAGGCGGTGCGGGACTGAACATTTGAAACGCCGTGAAACAGGAATCCGGGCGTTGTTCCATCGTTTCATCGGGTGGCGGAGCGGCGTGAGGATGGTGCATGGCGGTCCCTTCCCAACGGCCGGCAGGATGATGTTCCTATCATGGATGTCGGCCGCTGGGAAAAGGGTAGGTGAAAATTCGCGTGCCTCTCTTTCCCCAGGGGGCGGGGTGAGTGGGAAGCGCGGCGGGCTCTTTGCGAAAACTCTGCGGCGCATCCCCCTCACCCTAACCCTCTCCCCGGGGGGGAGAGGGGATCCTTTCCGTGCGGCGTGTTGATGGTTACGCTGTGTCCTGTGGGGACGCGTTCGAAGAGGGCCGAGATGCTGGGAACCGAAGAGCAGGAGACCGACGGCTACCGCGTCCGTGTGATGAGCCGGGCCGAACTCGATCTGGCCGTCGATTGGGCGCGGGCGGAGGGCTGGAACCCCGGCCTGAATGATGCCGGCGCCTTCCATGCCGTCGATCCGGCGGGTTTCCTGGTCGGGCTGCTCGACGGCCGGCCGGTGGCCTCGCTGTCGGTCGTGCGGTATCCCGGCAGCTTCGGCTTCCTCGGTTTCTACATCGTGCGGCCGGAGGCGCGCGGGCGGGGCTATGGCTGGCGGCTGTGGCAGGAGGGGCTTCGCCATCTGGAGGGCTGTACCGTCGGCCTGGACGGCGTGGTCGCCCAGCAGGAGAATTACCGGAAATCCGGCTTCGCCCTGTCCCACCGCAACATCCGCTTCGGCGGCACGGTGCCGGATGGCGCGGAAGGGCGGACGACGCTGGTGGACGCCCGGACGGTGCCCTTCGACCGGCTGGCGGCGCTGGATGCGGACCTGTTCCCGGCGCCGCGCCCCGGTTTTCTCGCCAACTGGATCGCCCTTCCCGGCGCCACGGCGCTGGCGGCGGTGAGCGGTGGCGACCTGACCGGCTTTGG
Source organism: Azospirillum sp. (assembly GCF_035628975.1). Taxonomy (GTDB): domain Bacteria; phylum Pseudomonadota; class Alphaproteobacteria; order Azospirillales; family Azospirillaceae; genus Azospirillum. The sequence continues at coordinate 101,321 of NZ_DASPIS010000002.1, forward strand.
GGTGATCCGCCCCTGCCACAGCGGTTTCAAGATCGGCCCGCTCTATGCCGCCGACGCCGGGGTGGCGCGGGATCTGGTGCTGGCGCTGGGCCGGGCGGCCGGCGCGGGGCCGGTGTTCCTCGACGTGCCGGAGCCGCACGGAGCGGGCTTGCGGATGGCGGAGGAGTTGGGGCTGTCGCCGCAGTTCGAGACGGCGCGGATGTATCTGGGCCCGGCACCGGCGACCGATCTGGCGCGGGTGTTCGGGATCACGAGCTTCGAGCTGGGGTGAGAGCCTGTGAGTTTTCAGGCGCTTCTCTCGGCCCTTATCCCCGCCTTTGCGGGAATGAGGGCCGAGAGAAGCTCGTGACGAGATCCGATGCGAAGCGGCTCAAGCGAGCGGTGCTTCTCCGCGTCAGGCGGAGCGCACTTGCTGGATGAAACGGTCCACCTCCGAAGACAGCTTCTCGGAGTCACGGAAGAGTTCGCGAGCCGCTTCCAGGACCTCCGAAGCGGCCTTCCCAGTGCCTTCAGCCGCGTGCTGCACGCCCACGATGTTGGTCGAAATCTCCTGGGTACCCTGCGCCGCCTGCTGGACGTTGCGCGCGATCTCCCGCGTCGCCGCATCCTGTTCCTCGATGGCTGCGGCGATGGTTGTAGCGATCTCGTTGATTTCGCCGATGGTGTGGGTGATCTCGGTGATCGCGGTCACCGCGCCGCCGGTTGCCTGCTGCATGGCGTTGATCTGCGCCGAGATCTCCTCGGTGGCCTTGGCGGTCTGATTGGCGAGGTTCTTCACCTCCGAGGCGACCACGGCGAACCCCTTGCCCGCTTCCCCCGCCCGCGCCGCCTCGATGGTGGCGTTCAGCGCCAGCAGGTTGGTCTGCGAGGCGATGGAATTGATGAGTTGCACCACGTCACCGATCCCCTTTGCCTGCTCCGCCAGGGTCTGGATGGTGGTGTTGGTGGTCTGCGCATGATCGGCGGCGCGTCGCGCGATGTCCGCCGATTGGCCGACCTGCCGGGTAATCTCGCCAATGGAACTGGCCATCTCCTCGGAGGACGCCGCCACGGTCTGCACGTTGGCCGAGGTCTGCTCGGTGGAGGCTGCCACCGAGGTGGCCTGCGCCCGGCTCTCCTCGGCCATCGCCGAGAGTGCCTGCGAACTGCCCTGCATCTGCGTCGCTGCCGACGACACCTGAGACACGACGGTCTTCACGGTGGCTTCGAACCGGTTGGCCAGGTCGTGCATGGCGCGCTTGCGCTCGGCCTCGGCCCGGGCCTTCAGCCCCTCCTGCTCGGCGCGCAGGCGGTCGCTCTCGATCAGGTTCTCCTTGAAGACCTCCAGCGCCTTGGCCATGGAGCCGACTTCGTCGCCACGCTCCAGGGCCGGGACTTTGATCGTCTTGTCCCCGCTTGCGAGTTTCCGCATGGCATCGGTCATGTCACGGATCGGGGTCGAGACGCCGGCGATGATCATCCAGCAGGCCCCTACCGAGAAGAGACCGCCGCCGATTATCATGCTGATCAGCATCAGACGCACGTTGCCGTACAGTTCGTCGCCCTTCTTGCTCGCCGCAACGCCGCCGTCGACGTTGATCTGGATGAGGCGGTCGAGCGTTTCGCCCATCTTGTTGTACGCCACGCGCGACTTGCCCTTGAAGGTCGCCGTCGCCTCGGCGTTCCGCATCGCGCGCGACAGCTTCAGGATTTCCTTGTTGCTCGCCAGATAGTCGGCCCAGGCTTGCTTGTACTCCTGATAGACGACGCGCTCTTGCGGGGAGGAGATCAGCCGCTCGTACTTGGCCTCCAGAGCCTGGATCGCCGCGGCCAGCCGGTCCATCTCGCGTTCCGCCTCAGCCATCTCCTCATTGCTGGACGACAGGATGTGAATGCCCTCCGAGATGCGGAAATCGCCGGTGGCCGTATTGAGGGCGCCGCTCCACTGCGTGCTCGGCAGCCAGTTGTCCTCCATTTCGGTGCTGAGGTCGTTGACCCTGCCGACGCGGTCGATCGAGAACAAGCCCTCACCGACGATGAGCAGCGTCAGGCAGGCAAAGGCGATCAGCAGCTTGGATCGGATGGTGACTTTGTTCATGGTGCTTTCCTGGGATGACCGAGGCGTGGCGGCGAAGGCGCGCACACAACCAAGAGCATATAACTTATGGCCTAAATGTAATGGGCGTTAATACTCCGAAACAATATGTGGCAGATCGCCGCGATCAGCCGCGATCAGCCGCGATCAGACGCGTGTGGCCTTCTTGCCGGCCCCTCTCGCGTGTAGAAGTCGGATAGAATCGTCAGTTGTCGATGCAAAGTAGAAGTGTCGGTGGAACAGGCATCGGCTGGGCGGTTCCGGCAACGTTCGAAGCTGTGGAATGAGCGCCGCGATAGCGATCGTGGCGGGATGGTTGGCGGAACGCTTCTCGTTTGGAGCGGCGGTTCGGCGGAACTGCTTATGCCTCACCCCGCCGCCGTCTTCTCCAGCGAGCGGATGATGTGTTCCGCCAGCAGGTCCACCGCCTTGGGCAGGGGGCCGGGCTGGCGGTAGAGGGCGGTTTCGATGTCGGGCAGGTCGGGCAGGTCGTGTTCGGCGTTCACGATGTGGAAGCCGGGGGCCAGCATGTCCTTCGGCAGGATGGTGACGCCAAGCCCAGCCGTCACCGCGGCCTTGATGCCGGCGAGGCTGGGGCTGGTGTAGGCCATGCGCCAGGGGCGGCCGCGGGCGTCGAGCGCATCGATGGCGCGCTTGCGGTGGATGTCCGGCGGCGGGGCGAGGACCAGCGGGACCGGGGCGCGCGCATCGAGGATCAGGCGGTCGGACGCCACCCAGAACAGCGGCTCGCGCCACACCTTCACGCCGCCGGCCGGACCCTGCGGCTCCCGCTTGCACAGCACGAGGTCGTATTCGCCGCGGGAAAAGCGGTCGAGCAGGTTGACGGTGAAGTCGCACTGCACCTCCAGCGCCACCTGGGGATGGGCGCGGGAGAAGCGCCACAGCACGTCGGGCAGATGGGCGGTGGCGAAATCCTCCGGCGTGCCGAGGCGCACCACGCCGCCCACCTCCGGCTCCATCAGCAGGGCGCAGGCTTCGCCCGCCATGTCCAGCAGGCGGCGGGCGTAGGTCAGCAGCACCTCTCCATCGGGGGTCAGGTCCAGGCCGCGGCCCTCGCGCAGGAACAGCCGCTTGCCCAGCCCGTCCTCCAGCCGCTTGATCTGCAGGCTGATGGTGGACTGGGTGCGGCCCAGCCGCTCCGACGCCCGGGTGAAGCCGCCGCTGTCCACGATGGTCACGAAGGTGCGCAACAGGTCGAGGTCGAAGGGCGGCAGGGGAGCGGGCATGGCGGGCGGCTGCATGGTCGTGGTTCCGGCTCGGCCGGTCAGCTCAGCACCGCCCGGCTCACTGCGAGGTAGAGTGGAATACCGACGAGGATGTTGAAAGGAAATGTGATGCCCAGAGACAGCGGAAGCGACAGGCCCGGCTCCGCCATCGGCAGGGCGTGGCGCAGCGCGGCCGGCACCGCGATGTAGGACGCGCTGGCGCACAGCGTCACCAGCAGGGCGGCGTCGCCGAGGCCGAGCCCCAGGGCGGCGGCGGCGGCAAGCCCGATGACCGCGCCGATCAGCGGCATGACGATGCCGAAGGCGATCAGCCGCGGGCTGAGCGACGCCGCTTCCCGCAGTCGGGAGGTGGCGAGATAGCCCATCTCCAGCAGGAACAGGCACAGCACGCCGTCCCAGGGGGCGATGAACAGGCCGTGCAGGCTCTGCAGGCCTGGCTTGCCGATGACGAGGCCGACCAGCAGCGATCCGGCCAGCAGCAGGACGGAGCCGTTGAAGGCGGCCTCGCGGATCGCGTCCTTGATCGAGCCGCCCTGGGCCGGTTCACCGCTGCCGGTCCCGCCCAGCGGAACCGACCCAAGTGGAACCGATAGGGTGGCGCCATTGCCGCCCGCCGCGACGCCGGACACCATGCCGGTGGCGCCCGCCAGCAGCAGGCCGCTGACGATCGCCGGGGCTTCCATGATCGCCAGCGCCGCGACCATGTGGCCGCCGAAGGTGACGCCCTGGCTTTCCAGCAGCTTGGTGGCCGTGACGAAGGTGACGAGGCTGACCGATCCGTAATGGGCGGCGATGGCGGCGGAGTTGACCTGATCCAGCCCGACCACCGAGCGCAGCAGGCCGAAGCCCAGGATCGGCATCAACAGGCTGAGCAGCGCGGCCGTCAGCAGCAGCGGCATCACGGCGCCCGCATCGGCGCCGGCCAGGGCGACGCCGCCCTTCAGGCCGATGGCGACCAGCAGATAGGCGGCAAGCGCCTTGCCGAACCCTTCCGGGAATGGAATGCGCGCCCCGGTCAGCGCGATTGCGGCGCCAAGGCCGAAGAACAGAATCGGTGCGGACAGCAGCGCGTCCATAATGGATCATCCCTCGTCATAATCGTCAGCGCGGGCCTTGCCGCACTGCGGTAGCCCTTGGCCGGACGCTAACGAGGGATAGGGCTAATGGGAAATTGATAGTTTTCGGCGCTTCCATTGATTTTCTCAATGGGTGGCGGAGAGCCTCACGCCAGAAGGTCGTCCTGCCGGTTGCGGCGCATCCACATGGCGGCGTAGCTGCACAGGGGCACGATCTTCAGCCCCTCGGCACGGGCGGCCTCCATCACGCCTTCCATCAGGCGGCCGGCGGCGCCGGTGCCGCGCAGCGAGGGCGGGGCCTCCACATAGGAAATCACCAGGGTCCGGCCGTTGCGGCGGTAGTCGGCGTAGACCGTCTGGTTGCCGACCGCCAGTTCGAACCGGTTCATGGCGTGGTTGTCGGTGACCGCCTGTCCCATCCTGATCGCTCCGTCGGTTGCGGGGGGCCTTGTCCTTGTAACAGCGGGATGCGGCGGATAAGGCGGCAGTCCCCCTTTTGCGCGGGAGTGCCCTTACTCTCCCTGCCAGCCGCAGGCGGACAGCGCGACCTGCATATGCAGCGGTGCCGGGGCGACGGCATCGACCGCCGCATATTCGAAGGCCATGCGGAAGGCGACGGAGCGGGCCAGCAGGTGCAGGTTGCCGGGGGGCAGGCGTTCGGGGCCGTAGAAGGGCTCCCCCACCAGCGGGCAGCCGATGGCGGCGCAATGGACGCGGATCTGGTGGGTGCGGCCGGTGCGCGGGCGAAGCTCCAGCCAGGAGCGGCCATCGGCGCTGGTGCCCAGGACGCGGTAGTCGGTGACCGCCGGCTGGCCGGCCGGATCGGGCAGGATGGTCCAGGGCGAGCGGCCGGCTCCCGAGGCGGATTTGGGCTCGATCCGCTTCAGCAGCGGCAGGTCGATCACGCCGGATTCGGCCGCCGGAATGCCGTCGGCGACCGCCCAATAGGTCTTCTCCACATGGCCGGCGGCGAACATCTGGCCGAGCCGCTTCAGCGCCCAGGGGGTGCGGCCCAGGATCAGGCAGCCGGCGGTGTCGCGGTCCAGCCGGTGGGCGAGCTTCGGCGGCTCCCCGTCGGATTCGCCGAGGAATGGCAGGTAAAGCTCCAGATGGTCGGTGATCCGTCCGGCCTTGTGGACGGCCAGACCGGCCGGTTTGTCGATGACGAAGCAAAGCTCGTCCTGATGGAGCACGCGGGCGCGCAGCGAGTCGGGGGTCATGGGCCGCAACATGGCCGCCGCCATACCCTTCGCGCAAGGGCCGCGAACCGCATGTCATACGGAAAGCGGGCTGGTACAGCGATGGCGGGACCACGGTCCGAAGCCGGCAGCGGCACGGTGTCGCGCCTTTGATTTTCCGTCCTTTTACAAGCGTTACTGCCTATGAGAAAGGTCCGGGGCGGCGTCGGACCTTGCGGATAAAGATCGGCCTGAATGAGGACATTCGGCCGGTTTTCATTTGATTTCGGCCGCCCGGACTAGCCTTTTGCCCGGTCTCGGAAGGTTTGTTGCGCAGTCGCGGAAGGCGTGGCAGAAAGCCCGGGAACACGGTCGTGCTTCCGCCGGCTCCGCTTGCGGTCGGGCAATGCCGTGGGACCATGGATTTGACTTCGCCTCAACCACAAGAGACGTCCAATGCGGAAACCCGTGCGCAAGGTGGTGTTCCCGGTCGCCGGTCTCGGCACGCGCTTCCTGCCGGCCACCAAGGCCATCCCGAAAGAGATGCTGCCCCTGGTCGACCGCCCCCTGCTGCAGCACGCCGTCGAAGAGGCGCGCGCCGCCGGCATCGAGGATTTCGTTTTCGTCACCGGCCGTTCCAAGCGCGCCATCGAAGACCATTTCGACGCCGACACCGAACTGAACCGCACCCTTGAAGAGCGCGGCAAGATGGATGCGCTGGAGGAGGTCCGCCACAGCGAGATCGCTCCCGGCCGCTGCTTCTACACCCGCCAGCAGGTTCCGCTGGGCCTCGGCCACGCCGTGTGGTGCGCCCGCGCCCTGATCGGCAACGACCCGTTCGCCATCGTGCTGCCCGACGACTTCGTCCAGGGCAAGACCCCCTGCCTGAAGCAGATGGTCGAGGCGTACGAGGAGGTCGGCGGCAACATCGTCGCCGTCGTCGACGTGCCGCGCGAGCGCACCAGCAGCTACGGCATCCTGGACGTCGAGAAGGACGACGGCCGTCTGGCCACCGTCCGCGGCCTGGTCGAGAAGCCGAAGCCGGCCGAGGCGCCGTCGACCCTGTCGATCATCGGCCGCTACATCCTGCAGCCGGAAATCTTCGACCATCTGGAAAAGCAGCAGCGCGGCGCCGGCAACGAAATCCAGCTGACCGACGCCATGGCCAACCTGATCGGCAACCAGCCGTTCCATGGCCTGCGCTTCGAAGGCACCCGCTACGACTGCGGCGACAAGGTCGGCTTCATCGAGGCCACGGTCGCCCACGCGCTGAACCGGCCGGACATGGCCGACAAGGTGCGCGAGATGCTGCGTAAATATTGCTGACCGACGGGCAGCATGCATGATGCCGCGCCCGCCCCGTCCCCTGATCCGGACGGCGGCGGGCACGTGCGTTTGCGCTGCCTGACGATAAGAGCCGGCCGCGTCGAACGGCCTGCCACGAGGAACGCCCGGCAAGGGCATCCCAGAGACATACAGGTTTCCTGACTTTCAAGGACTTGAGGGGGACGCGATGCGCATAGCGATGATCGGCACGGGCTATGTCGGCCTGGTCTCCGGCGCCTGCTTTTCCGAGTTCGGCGTGCACGTCTGCTGCGTCGACAAGGACGCCGGCAAGATCAAGCGGCTGAAGCGCGGCGAGATTCCGATCTACGAGCCCGGCCTGGACGACCTCGTCGCCCGCAACGTCGCCGCCGGCCGCCTGTCCTTCACCATGGATTTGAAGGAGGCGATGCAGGGCGTCGACGCCGTGTTCATCGCGGTGGGCACCCCGTCGCGCCGCGGCGACGGCCACGCCGACCTGTCCTACGTCTACGGCGCCGCCGAGGAGATCGCCCAGCATCTCGACCACTACACGGTGGTGGTGACCAAGTCGACCGTCCCGGTCGGCACCGGCCGCGAGGTGGAGGCGATCATCCGCCGCGTGCGCCCCGACGCCGAGTTCGACATCGCCTCCAACCCGGAATTCCTGCGCGAAGGCTCCGCCATCGGCGACTTCATGCGGCCGGACCGCGTCGTCATCGGCGCCACGTCGGACCGCGCGGGCGACGTGATGCGCCGGCTCTACCGGCCGCTCTACCTGATCGAGACGCCGATCGTGGTGACCTCGCTGGAGACGGCGGAGCTGACCAAATACGCCGCCAACACCTTCCTGGCCGCCAAGATCACCTTCATCAACGAGATCGCCGATCTCTGCGAGAAGGTCGGCGCCAACGTCCATGACGTCGCCCGCGGCATCGGGCTGGACGGCCGCATCGGCAAGAAGTTCCTGCACCCCGGTCCGGGCTATGGCGGGTCCTGCTTCCCGAAGGACACGCTGGCGCTGGTCCGCACCGCCCAGCAGGTGGGCAGCCCGCTGCGCATCATCGAGACGGTGGTGGACATCAACGACAAGCGCAAGAAGCAGATGGCCGAGCGCATCATCGCCGCCTGCGGCGGGTCGGTGGACGGCAAGACCGTCGCGGTGCTGGGCGTCGCCTTCAAGCCGAACACCGACGACATGCGCGACAGCCCGTCGCTGGACATCGTCCCGGCGCTTCAGGCGGCGGGTGCCCATGTCCGCGCCTTCGACCCGGCGGCGATGCACGAGGCCGAGAAGCTGCTGCCCGGCGTGGAATGGGCGAAGGACGCCTACGGCACCTTGGAAGGCGCCGATTGCGTCGCTATTCTCACGGAGTGGAACGAATTCCGCGCGCTCGACCTGCGTCGGGTGAAGTCGATGCTGAAGCGGCCGGTGATGATCGACCTGCGCAACATCTACAACCCCGAGGACATGGCGAAGGCCGGCTTCACCTATACCTCCATCGGCCGGCCGTCGCCGGCGGGTGGGATGGACCGCGGCTGACGGTCCAAAGACGGCGTCCAACAGAGGACTAACGAGACGATGAGCGAAGCCCATACCTTCCACCCCACGGTGCTGCGCGAGTACGACATCCGCGGCATCGTCGGCAAGACGCTGACCCCGGCAGACGCCCGCGCGGTCGGCCGCTCCTTCGGCACCGTGGTGGTGCGCAAGGGCGGCAAGACGGTCTGCGTCGGCTATGACGGCCGTCTGTCCTCGCCGGAACTGGAGGAAGCGCTGGTCGAGGGGCTGGTTTCGACCGGCCTGCACGTCCTGCGCATCGGGCTCGGCCCCACGCCGATGCTGTATTTCGCCACCCGCGACCGCGAGGCGGCGGCCGGCATCATGATCACCGGCTCGCACAACCCGCCGGACTACAACGGCATCAAGATGATGCTGGGCAAGGGCCCGGTCTATGGCCAGCAGATCCTGGAACTCGGCACCATGGCGGCCAAGGCCGACTGGGAGCAGGGCCAGGGCTCGTCGGAGAAGATCGACGTCCAGGACGAGTATGTCGCCCGCCTGCTGAAGGATTATGACGGCACCCGCGACCTGAAGATCGCCTGGGACGCCGGCAACGGCGCGTCGGGCGAGATCCTGCGCCGCCTGACCGCCAAGCTGCCGGGCAAGCATGTCCTGCTGTTCGATGACATCGACGGCAACTTCCCCAACCACCATCCGGACCCGACGGTCGAGGCCAATCTGGTCGACCTGAAGAAGGCGGTGGCGGAGCATGGCTGCGACATCGGCATCGGCTTCGACGGCGACGGCGACCGCATCGGCGCCATCGACCACAAGGGCCGCGTGGTGTGGGGCGACCAGTTGGTCGCGCTCTATGCCGCCGACGTGCTGAAGAGCCATCCGGGCGCCACCATCATCGCCGACGTGAAGGCCAGTCAGGCCCTGTTCGACGAGATCGCCAAGCATGGCGGCAACCCGCTGATGTGGAAGACCGGCCACTCGCTGCTGAAGGCCAAGATGGCGGAGACCGGGTCGCCGCTGGCCGGCGAGATGTCGGGCCACATCTTCTTCGCCGACAAGTGGTACGGCTTCGACGACGCGCTGTATTGCGGCGTCCGTCTGGTCGGGCTGGTCAGCAAGCTGAACACCACGCTGGCGGACCTGCGCGACGGCCTGCCGGACATGGTCAACACGCCGGAGACCCGCTTCCAGATCGACGAGGAACGCAAGTTCGCTGTGGTCGAGGAGGTCAAGGGCCGCGTCAAGGCGTCGGGCGCCAAGGTCAACGACATCGACGGCGTCCGCGTGACGACCGACGATGGCTGGTGGCTGCTGCGCGCGTCCAACACCCAGGACGTGCTGGTGGCCCGCGCCGAGTCCTACAGCCAGGAAGGGCTGGAGCGGCTGAAGGGCGCGCTGATCGAGCAGCTGGTGGCCTCCGGGCTGTCGGCGCCGTCCTTCGAGGGCGGCGGGTCGCACTGAGGTTTGTTATGGGGGTGTTCAGGCTTCGGCTGACGAATGCCCCCTCCCCAACCCTCCCCCGCCCTCGGCCGGCCGAAGGCCGGTCCGATCGCGGGAGAGGGAGTTAAGCGCCAGAGCGGCGGAGTTCCCTCTCCCACCGAAGGTGGGGGAGGGTTTAGGGAGGGGGCAACACGCCCCCTCACCTGAAACTCGCCAAATGCCTCCTGAACCGCGCCAGACTCCAGGCGAAGAACAGCGCCCCAATTCCGGCAGTCGCCGCGAACCTGGGCCACACCACGTCGAAGCCGGCGCCGCGGAACAGGATGGCCTGGGCGAAGGCGACGAAATGGGTGGACGGTGACAGCTGCATCGCCATCTGCAGCCATTCCGGCTCGCTTTCCAGCGGGGTGAAGCCGCCGGACAGCATGTTCATCGGCAGCACGATCAGGATGAACAGCAAGCCCAGCTGCGGCATCGACCGCGCCACGGTGCCGAGGAAGATGCCGAGCGCCGTCGCGAAGAACAGGTAGAGCGCCGTCCCGGCCAGGAACAGCGGGACCGAGCCGGCCAGCGGCACCGACAGCAGGCCGCGCAGCACGACATAGAGCGCCACCAGCGTCAGCACCAGGATCACCGCGCCGTTGGCCAGCACCTTGGCGGCCATGATCTCGGCCGGGCGGACCGGCATCACCAGCAGATGTTCCAGCGTGCCGTGTTCGCGCTCGCGGATCAGGGCGGCGCCGGCCAGCAGGACCGCCAGCATGGTGACGTTGCTGACCACCGACATGGTGCCGGTGAACCATTTGGTGTCGAGCGCCTCGTTGTAGGCGACGCGGACCTGCAGGCTGACCGGGGCGGCGCTGCCGTCGGCCTCGCGGCGGACGAAGCGGCCGACCTCGTCCTCGACGATGCCCTGGATGGTGCCGGCGCCGATGCCGGCCTGCATCATCGCGGTGGCGTCGATCAGCAGTTGGATCGCCGGGTTGCGGCCGGCCAGCACGTCGGCCTGGAAATCGGGCGGGATGTCGAGGACGAAGGTGTAGCGGGCGGAATCCATCGCCGGATCGACCTCGGCATGGCCGATCATGGCGGGCGTCTGGAACTCGGGGCCATGGAAGCTGGAGGCCAGCCGCTGCGACAGGGTCGAACGGTCCTCGTCGACGATGGCGATGGCGGCGTTGTGCAGCTCGTGCGAGATGCCGGTCGCCTGGGAGTAGACGGAAAAGGTGAAGGAATAGACGACGAAGCCCAGCATGAAGACGTCGCGCAGCAGGCTGATCCACTCCTTGCGCGCCAATGTCAGGCTGTTGCGGAGGAAGCGCGTCATGGCTCAGCGCTCCTGTTTCGGCAGGAAGGCGACGCCCAGCGCCAGGAACACCGGCACGAAGGCGGCGGTCGCCAGAATGAAGGGCAGAAGTTCGGGCAGGGCGAGGCCCTTGGTGAAGGCGCCGACGGAGATTTTCAGGAAATGGGTGGTCGGGAACAGCGTGCCGAACAGCCACGCCCCGCCCTCCAGGGTGGAGACCGGCTGCAGCATGCCGGAGAATTGGGTTGCCGGCAGCATGGTGACGATGGCGGTGCCGAACACCGCCGCCGTCTGGGTCGCGGTGAAGACGGAGATCAGCAGCCCCAGCGCCGTGGTCGCCACCACATAGACCAGCCCGCCGAGCAGAAGCCCGAACAGGCTGCCCTTCACCGGCACGCCGAACAGGATGACCGCCATCGCCACCATCAGCAGCAGGTTGAAGGCGGCGAGCCCGATATAGGGCAACTGCTTGCCCAGCAGGAATTCCAGCCGCGTCACCGGGGTGACGTAGAGGTTGGTGATGGATCCCAGTTCCTTTTCGCGCACCACGCCGAGGGCGGCGAGGATGGCGGGGATGAAGACCAGCAGCAGGCCGATGGTGCTGGGCACCATGGCGTCGAGGCTGCGGAAGGCCTGATTGTACCGATACCGCATCTCCAGCGTCGCCGGTGAAGCGGGCAGGGTGGCCCCGGCGGCGATGGCCGCATCCTGGATGAAGCGCTGGTGCAGGCCGGCGACGTAGCCCTGGATGGTCTCCGCCCGGAAGGGCATGGCGCCGTCGATGCGCACCGCCACCTCCGGGACGCGGCCACGGCGCAGATCGCGGCCGAAGCCTTCGGGGATCTCGATGGTCAGCGACGCTTCGCCCCTTTGCAGGCGGAGCGCCAGATCGCGGGCGTCGATGGCCGGCGGGGTGGCGCGGAAACTGCGCGAGCCGTCGAACTGCTCGATATAGGCGCGGCTTTCCGGCGAGCGGTCGTGGTCGAGGACGGCGAAGGTCAGGTTCTCCACATCCATGGTGATGCCGAAGCCGAAGACCAGCATGAGGAGGACGGTGCCGAGCAGGGCGACGGTCAGGCGGACGGGGTCGCGGCGGAGTTCGAGGGTTTCGCGCCATGCATAGGCCAGCAGGCGGCGGCGGGAATGTCCCCTCTCCCCCCCGGGGAGAGGGTTAGGGTGAGGGGGTAGCGCGGCGGGACTTTTCTGAGAATCCTCGCTGTGCGTCCCCCTCACCCCGACCCTCTCCCCGGGGGGGAGAGGGGGAGTGGGGCGGTCGAGAGGGAGATTTTCCGCCTGCTCCATGTACCCAATAAATGCGTCGTCCAGGCTGTCGGCCTGCTGCTGGCGGCGCAGTTCGTCGGGGGGGCCGGCGGCGATGACGCGGCCGGCGTTCATGAAGGCAACGCGGTCGCAGCGTGCCGCCTCGTTCATGAAATGGGTGGAGACGAAGATCGTCACCCCCTGGTCGCGCGACAGGGCGATCAGGTCGCGCCAGAACTGGTCGCGCGCCACCGGATCGACGCCGGAGGTCGGCTCGTCGAGGATCAGCAGCTCCGGCCCGTGCAGGATGGCGACGGCCAGCGACAGCCGCTGCCGCACGCCAAGCGGCAGGCGGTCGGCCACCGCGTCAATGTAGGGCGACAGGCCGAAGCGCTCGACCAGCGCCGCCAGCCGGGATTCTGAGTCCGCAAGGTCGAACAGGCGGGCGTGCAGGTCCAGGTTCTGGCGCACCGTCAACTCGCCATAGAGCGAGAAGGCCTGCGCCATGTAGCCGACGCGGCGGCGGCTCTCCAGATCGCCGGCGTCCACCGGCCGGCCGAACAGCCGCGCTTCGCCCGCGGTGGCGGGGAGCAGGCCGGTCAGCATCTTCATGGTGGTGGTCTTGCCGCAGCCGTTGGAGCCCAGGAAGCCGAAGATCTCGCCGCGGCCGATGCGGAAGCTGATGTCCGACACCGCGGTGAAATCGCCGAAGCGGCGGGTCAGGCCGATCGCCTCGATGGCCGGTTCGGCGCCGGCCGGTTCGGGAGCGCGGGGCGGGACGGTCAGGCGTTGGTGGCCGCGCCGGGCATCCTCCGGCAGCAGGGCGACGAAGGCCTCCTCCAGATCGGCAGCGCCGGTCTGCGCCTTGACCGCGGCGGGGGTGTCGTGGGCCAGCAGGCGGCCGGCGTTCATCATCACGACCCGGTCGAACCGCTCGGCCTCGTCCATGTAGGAGGTGGCGACCAGCACGGTCATGCCGGGGCGGCCGGCGCGGATGCGGTCGATCAGCTCCCAGAACTGGCGGCGGGAGAGCGGATCGACGCCGGTCGTCGGCTCGTCGAGGATCAGCAGGTCGGGGTCGTGCAGCAGGGCGCAGCACAGCCCGAGCTTCTGCTTCATGCCGCCCGACAGCTTGCCGGCCGGGCGGTCGGGAAAGGGGGCGAGGCCGGTTGCCTCCAGCAGGTCGGCGATGCGGCGTTGGCGCTCGGCGGCGTTCAGGCCGAACAGGCGGCCGAAGAACTGCAGGTTTTCGGCGACGCTGAGTTCGGCATAGAGGTTGCGGCCGAGGCCCTGCGGCATGTAGGCGATGCGCGGCTGGAGCGCGGCGCGGCCATGCCGGTCGGCGACGTCGGTGCCGAGCACGCGGACGCTGCCCTGCTGGATTTTCTTGGCGGTGGAGATCAGGCCGAGCAGGGTCGATTTGCCGACGCCGTCGGGGCCGATGACCGCGACGCTGACGCCGGCGGGAATTTCGAGGGACGCGTCCTCCAGCGCCACCGTCCCGCCATAGCGGTGCCGCACGCCGGACAGCGAGACGGCTGGGGTCATGATCTTTCGCCCAGGCGTATGTCCCCTCTCCCCCCCAACACAAGCCCGGCTTGTGTTGCCGACAGGCGAAGCGCAGCTTCGCCGAAAGGCGGGGAGAGGGTTAGGGTGAGGGGGATGCGTGGCGGGGATTGGGTAGCGGAGGGTGTCTGATTCTCGGCGAAGTCACGCTGTGCCTCCCCCTTGTATCTGGAATGGGTCCCTGTTTCGTGATGGAACTTGGATAGCGCCGGGTCCGGTGGCCACCGGACCCGGCGCGAGGCGGACGGCGCCCGACGCCCCTCAGGCCACAACCGTGGGTGAGCCATGGGACCGCTGCCTTTGTCACGCACGACCGAACAGTCGCCAGATCGTCCATCGCACGCGCAAGGCAGGTTACCGTGGCACACCTCATCTGTGGAGTGGATGTTTCGTCTGAAACGCTGGATGCCCGGATTGGCGACAGCGGGCCGATGAAGCGGTTCAACCGTACGGCGGAAGGGATCGCGGCGTTGGCCGCCTTCTGCCGCGACAATGACGTCACCCTGGTGGCGATGGAGGCCACCGGCGGGTACGAACGGCTGCCCTTCGGGCTGCTGTGGGGCCATGGCCTGCCGGTGGCGGTGCTCAACCCTCGCTCGGTGCGGCAGTTCGCCGAAGCGATGGGCTTCCTGGAGAAGACCGACCGGATCGACGCCGGCCTGATCGCCCGCTTCGCCGAGGTCAAGCGCATCACGGCCCAACCGCCGGCCAGCCAGAGCCAGCAACGCTTGGCAGCGCTGGTGACCCGCCTGCGCCAACTCACCCAGACGCGCACGGTGCAGACCAACCAGCGCCGCTTGGTGAGCGAGCCTACCGTGCTGGGCTCGATCGACGAGCTCGTCTCGCTGCTCAACCGCCAGATCCGGGCCTTCGAGACCGAGGTCGCCGCCATGATCGGCAAGGACCCGCTCTGGCAGCGGCTGGACGAGGCGTTCCGAACCATCAAGGGCGTCGCCGACCGCACCGTCGCCCGGATCATGGCCGACCTGCCCGAGATCGGCACCCTGACCGGCAAAGCCGTCGCCAAGCTGGTCGGGGTCGCCCCGCTGGCGCGCGACAGCGGAAAGGCAACTGGAAAGCGACGGGTGCGCGGCGGGCGCGACAGCGTCCGCTCCATCCTCTTCGTCGTCGCCGAGGTCGTCCGACGACATGACCCAGACTTCGCCGCTTTCCACAAAAAGTTGAGCGACGCTGGAAAACCCAAAAAGGCAATCCGCGTCGCTCTCGCCAGAAAGCTCCTCGTCAGGCTCAATGCCAAAGCCCGCGAAGTTCGGGCCGGACTCGCTGTGGAAGCTTGACAGGCCAGACAGTCGCTCACCC
>NZ_DASPIS010000003.1:0-41649 GCF_035628975.1 Azospirillum sp.
CGGGCGTAGCCTCTCCTAAAGGTATCCTACCAAAGGACAGGGGGTGCCGGGCCCGTCTCGGACCGCCGGTTCGTTGCGAACATGTCTCAAAAGCGCAATAATAGTGCTTGGGAGAAAGCGCTCGGTTATAAAACAGCAAGAATGGTGGGCATAATGGATGGAAGCTTTACGCTTCGGCCGCATCTGATCGCGGACATCGCGACGGAAGCCGGCAATCTCGGCATCGAGATCGCGGACATCGCCGGCCACATCGAGGATGTGAACGCCCGCGTCACCCACCAGTCGGAGGTCTTCACGCAGTTGCGGGACACCGGCGCCAAGATGTCGCGCAGCACGCAGCGCATCTCCGAAGCCTCGTCGGTCGCGCGGTCGGTGACGGAACAGGCCCGGCAGGAGGTCGACAGCTCGCACGACCGGGTGCAGCGGTCGCTGTCCGACATCCATGCGCTGGTGTCCTCGGTGACGGGAATCGAGGGGCAGATCGCCGGGCTGCGCGACGCGCTGGACCGCGTCGGCAAGGTTGCCAAGGAGATCTTCACCATCGCCAAGCAGACCAACCTGCTGGCGCTTAACGCCACAATCGAGGCGGCGCGGGCCGGCGATGCCGGGCGCGGCTTCGCCGTGGTCGCCAACGAGGTGAAGTCGCTGTCCACCAAGACCAGCGAAGCGACGACGGAGATCGACGCGACGCTGAAGTACCTCAACGAGCAGGCCCAGCGCCTGATGACCGAAAGTGCCGCCAGCGCCGCCAAGGCCCGTGCGGTCAGCGAGGGCACGACCGCCATCGGCACGGTGATCGAGACGGTCGGACGCGCCATGCGCGAGTTGAACGGCGAGACCGACAAGATCGACGCCGCCTCCGCCGAGATCGGCGCCAACTGCGGCGAGCTGGAGCACGAGATCGCCGATCTGGCCGCCGGCGTGAAGCTGTCCAGCGACAACCTGGCCCAGGCCCGCGACCGGGTGAACAACCTGGTCGGCATGAGCGAGCGGTTGATCGGCGTCACCGCGGAGCTGAACATCGAGACGGTCGACACTCCATTCATCGCCGCGGTGAAGGACGCCGCCGCCAAGGTGTCCGCCGCCTTCGAGGAGGCGCTGGCCCGCGGCGACATCAGCGAGGCCGATCTGTTCGACCGCAGCTACCAGCCGGTCGCCGGATCGGATCCCCAGCAGGTGATGACCCGCTTCACCCAGCTGTGCGACCGCCTGCTGCCCGGCATCCAGGAACCGGTGCTGTCCTCCAGCGGCCGGATCGTCTTCTGCGCGGCGGTGGACGACAACGGCTATCTGCCCACCCACAACCGGCAATTCAGCCAGCCGCAGGGGCGCGACCCGGTGTGGAACGCCGCCAATTGCCGCAACCGGCGCCTCTTCAACGACCGCGTCGGGCTGGCCGCCGGCCGCAACACCAAGCCCTTCCTGCTGCAGACCTACCGCCGCGACATGGGCGGCGGGAAGTACGCCCTGATGAAGGACGTCTCCGCGCCCGTCACGGTGCGCGGCCGCCATTGGGGCGGGCTGCGGCTGGCCTACAAGGTGTGAGGAAAGTCTGGGATCGCGGCTTGCCCCCTCCCTAACCCTCCCCCACCTTACAGTGGGAGAGGGAACCCCGCCCTTCTTGCACTCAGCCCCCTCTCCCGCGCGAGCGGGGGAGGGTCGGGGAGGGGGCAAGCCCGCTTCAACTTCCTCCCAAGGCTTCTACGGCACCACCATCGTGTACATGGCGGTGAATCGCGCTAAACTCGGCCGACAAAGGGGTTGAGACGGCGCGAACCGGCGCTCTGGAGGCGGGGGAATGGGCTTTACGGTTACCTTCTGGGGCGTGCGCGGCACGATCCCCTGCCCGATGGCCTCGCATCTAGGCTTCGGCGGCAACACCTCCTGCGTCGAGGTGCGGGCCGGCAAGCAGTGCATTATCATCGACGCGGGAACTGGTCTGCGCGCGCTGGGGCGCAAGCTGCTGGCCGAGGGAGTGACCAGCGCCACGCTGCTGCTGAGCCATACCCACCTGGACCACATCAGCGGTTTTCCCTTCTTCGCACCGGCCTACACCAAGGGATTCAGCCTGCGGGTGATCTCCGGCCATCTCACCGGCAGCCCGGACATCGAGTCGGTGATGGCGCGCCAGATGGAGCGTCCGCTGTTCCCGGTGCCGTTGCGCACGATGGGCGGCGACCTCAGCTTCCTGGAGGTGCCGCCCGGCCACAGCTTCAAGCTGGAGGGCGGGGTGCGCATCCACACGGCGGCGCTGAACCACCCGGACGGCGCCACCGGCTACCGCATCGAGTATCAGGGGCACTCGCTCGCCTATGTCACCGACACCGAGCATGTGCCGGACCAGCCCGACCGCAACATCCTGAACCTGGTGGATGGGGTCGACCTGCTGCTCTACGATTCGACCTACACCGACGACGAGTGGGCGCAGCGCGTCGGCTGGGGCCATTCCACCTGGATGGAGGCGGTGCGGATCGCCCGCGCCGCCCATGTGAAGACGCTGGGCCTGTTCCACCACGATCCCGACCACGACGACGCCACCATGGAACGGATCGAAGCAGCGGCGAAGGCCGAGTTTCCCAACTGCTTCGCCGCGCGCGAGGGCAGGACGATCTCCCTGGCCTGATCTCCCTGAACTGAATCCCTCCGATAGAATGACGGCCACAATCCTGATCCTGTTCGGCGCCACCTATCTGGGCATGGCGCTGGGCCGCTTTCCCGGTCTCAGCATCGACCGAACCGGCATCGCGCTGGTCGCCGCCATCCTGCTGCTGGCGATCGGGGCGCTCGACACCGGCCAGCTGGTGGAGGCGGTCGATTTTCCGACGATCTTCATCCTGCTGGGGCTGATGATCCTGTCGGCGCAATATGCCGGCAGCGGCTTCTACGACTGGTGCGCGCTGAAGGTGGCGCAGGCGGCGCGGTCGCCGGCGCGGCTGCTGGCGGTGATCGTGCTGGTCGCCGGCGGGCTGTCGGCGGTGCTGGCGAACGACGTGGTCGTCTTCGCCATGACGCCGATGCTGTGCCTTGGCCTGCTGGCGCGCAAGCTGGACCCGCGGCCCTACCTGATCGCGCTGGCGGGTGCAGCCAATGCCGGATCGGCGGCGACGGTGATCGGGAACCCGCAGAACATCCTGATCGGGCAGGTCGGGCATCTCGATTTCTGGCGCTTCCTGGCGGTGTGCGGCGGTCCGGCGCTGGCCGCCATGCTGATCGTCTACGCCACCGTCTGGCTGGTCTGGCGCGGCCGCTTCGGCGAGCCCGAAGGGGTGGAGGCGGGCAGGGAGGTGGCGCCGGTGCCGCTCGACCGCTGGCAATTGGGCAAGGCGGTGGCGGCGACGCTGGCGCTGCTGGTGCTGTTCACCCGCGACATCCCGCAGGAGCATTCGGTGCTGCTGGTGGCCGGCGTGATGATGGTCAGCCGGCGCATGGCCAGCCGCGACATGCTGGGCATGGTCGATTGGCACCTGCTGGTCCTGTTCGCGGCCCTGTTCGCCGTCAACCATGCGCTGGGCCTGACCGGCATCCCGGCGGCGCTGGTCGGCGACCTCCAGGCGGCGGGGTGGCTGCCCGACCGGCTGGCGGTGATGGTGCCGCTGGCGCTCGCCGGCAGCAACAGCATCGGCAACGTGCCGGCGGTGATCCTGCTGCTGGCCGCTTGGCCGAACCCGCCGGAAGGGGCGCTGTACGGGCTGGCGCTGCTGTCGACGCTGGCCGGCAACCTGCTGCTGCCGGGAAGCCTCGCCAACATCATCGTGGCGGAACGGGCGGCGGCGTCCGGCGTCCGGCTGGGCTTCGTCGAGCATGCCCGTTGCGGCGTGCCGATGGCGCTGCTGTCGATGGCGGTGGCGGCGGTCTGGCTGTGGGCCGGCGGCTGGATGGCCCCGTAAGCGCGAAATTGCAGCCGAAGAGCTGTGACCTGTGATCGTGTCGTAACTTTTTAAAGTGCAAGGCTCTTCTTCGAACTGCGACGATTGGGGTAATCTCTTCGCGCACCGGGGGAGGGCGCGCTGTGAGTTTGGTCGTCCAGTTCATGGAGTTCATCGAGAGCGCGCCGAATCAGTCGCTTCGCGCGCTGAGCGACCGCGTGCTGCGCAAATGCCGCGAGGTGACGGGGGCAGAGGCCGGAACGGTCTTCATGCTGCGCGGGCAGGGGCGAAGCCGCCATCTGGAAGCGGTCAGCGCCCAGAACGACGTGATCCGCGCCAAATCCGCCTTGTTCACGATGCCGGTGGACCAGACCTCCATCGTCGGCTATGTCGCGGCCACCGGCGAGACGCTGCTGCTCGACGACGCCTACGTGATTCCGGAGGAGCGGCCCTACCGATTCAATCCCGCCTTCGACCAGCGCACAGGCTTCCGCACCCGCTCGATCATGGCCTTTGCGCTGAAGGGGGCCCGCGACCGGCCCATCGGGGTGGTGCAGCTGATCAATCGCCGGCCGGTGCCGGGGGAGGCGGGGCCGCCGGCCTTCCTGTCCGACCATGAGCAGATGATCGCCCCGGTCAACCACATCGTCGGCCGTGCCCTGGAGCGTGCCGCGACGCTGGAGCGGCTGACCGAGCGCAACCGCGCCCTGACCAGGGAGCGCCGCCGCGTCGCGGAACTGCAGGCGGAGACGGAACGCGCCTTCATGGTGTCGGTCAACCTGCTGGCCCGCGCCGCCGAGGTGCATGACGAGGACACCGGTAACCACATCCTGCGCGTCAACGAATATTCCTACGCGCTTGCCGGCTGGGCCGGCTGCAGCCGCGCCTTCTGCAAGGAAATCCGTTTTTCCGCCGCCCTGCACGATGTCGGCAAGATGAGCGTCGATCAGGCGGTTCTGCACAAGAAGGGTCGGCTGGACGAACGTGAACTGGCGGAGATGCAGCGCCATCCCGTTTACGGCCACGACATCCTGATTGCGTCCGATCGGCTGAAGATGGCCGCGGACATCGCGCTGTGCCATCACGAGCAGTGGGCCGGCACCGGCTATCCCCACGGGCTGAAGGGCGAGGAGATCCCGCTCGCCGCCCGCATCGTGGCCATCGCCGACTGCTACGACGCCCTGCGCAGCGCCCGTCCCTACAAGCCGTCCTTCAGCCATGAGAAGACGGTGGACATCCTGTTGAACGGCGACGACCGGCTGGACCCCAAGGTGCATTTCGACCCCCGCCTGCTCGCCCTGTTCGCCGCCCGCCATGCGGAATTCGATGCGATCTGGGTGGCGCTGAAAGACCAGGAGAAGGTCGAAGCCTGAAGAAGGGCGGAGGCGAAAGGCCGCCCATGACAGACACTCCCCTTGATCCGTATCAACGCAAACGGTCAGTGTTGCGGGTGAAATGGCGGGGCAGAGGGAGCGACCATGAAGTATGTCGAAGAGTTCCGTGATCCGGTCCTTGCCCGCAACGTCGCCGCCGCCATCGCGCGGGAGGTTCGGGCCGACCGCTCCTATCATCTAATGGAGTTCTGCGGCGGGCACACCCACGCCATTTCCCGCTACGGCATCCCCGATCTTCTGCCAAGCAACGTCCGCATGATCCATGGGCCGGGCTGCCCGGTCTGCGTTCTGCCGGTGGGGCGGATCGACGATGCCATCGCGCTTGCCCGCCGGCCGGAGGTGACGCTGTGCACCTATGGCGACGTCATGCGCGTGCCCGGATCGGGACGGCTCAGCCTGCTGAAAGCCAAGGCGCAGGGCGCCGATGTCCGCATGGTGGTGTCGGCCGACGCCGCGGTGCGCATCGCCGCGGAGAATCCGGGCCGCCAGGTCGTGTTCCTCGCCATCGGCTTCGAGACGACGACCCCGCCCACCGCGCTGGCGGTGCGGGCCGCGGCGGCGCAGGGGCTGACCAACTTCACCGTCTTCTGCAACCATGTGCTGACCCCCTCGGCCATCCAGGGCATCCTGTCAGGCACGGAGGAGGGACTGTCGCTGGACGGCTTCGTCGGCCCGGCCCATGTGTCGGTCGTCATCGGGTCGGAAGCCTATGCCCCGGCCGCGGCGGAGCATGGCAAGCCGGTGGTGATCTCCGGATTCGAACCGCTGGACGTGCTGCAGTCGATCCTGATGCTGGTCCGCCAGATCAACGACGGGCGGGCGGAGGTGGAGAACCAGTTCACCCGCGCCGTCACCGCCGACGGCAACCGCAAGGCCCAGGCGCTGGTGGCCGAAATCTTCGAGACGCGCCCGTCCTTCGAATGGCGCGGCCTGGGCAGCATCCCGCACAGCGGGCTGAAGCTGCGGGACGCCTACGCCGCCTTCGACGCCGAACGGCGCTTCCCCATCGCCGGTGCCAGCGTTCCCGACCACAAGGGCTGCGATTGCGGCTCCATCCTGCGCGGCGTGAAGCGGCCGGTCGACTGCAAGCTGTTCGACACCGTCTGCACGCCGGAGAATCCGATGGGCTCCTGCATGGTCTCGGCCGAAGGGGCTTGCGCCGCACATTACACCTATGGGCGGTTCCGAGACGCCTGACCGGACGGCATCCGGCCGGCTGGGCGGTTGCGACCTTTCACCGCAGACCGTCCACCGCAGGCTGGACGAATGCCATGCGGTTCAACATGATGCATATGAAACAATCCGCCAGACCACTGATCGGTCCGGTGGAGAACGGCAGACGTCGAAAGACATCGCACTTCATTCCGGGAGGGTCCGCATGACCTACAAGCACATTCTCGTCCACCTCGACAGCAGCCCGCATGTCGAGGCGCGGCTCGACGCCGCCATCGCGCTGGCGCAGCGCCACGGCGCTTTCCTGCGCGGGCTGTTCGCCCAGGGCGACCGCAACGCCACCAGCGTGATCGCCCGCCGGTCGAGCGACCATCTGGTCGAAGCCTCGGCACGCAGCGAGGCACTGTTCCGGGAGAAGCTGGCGGCGGCCGGTCTGCAGGGCCAATGGCACGGCCTGACCCACGGCGAATACAACCACGTCATCCGCGAGGTGATCATCTGGTCGCGCTTCGCCGACCTGACCGTGCTGGGCCAGTATGATCGCGAGGCCGGATCGCAGGCGGCGCCGGAGGAACTGAACGAGCAGGTGGTGCTGAACTCCGGCCGTCCGGTTCTGGTCGTTCCCTATGCCGGCCGCTTCCCGGTGATCGGCAAGCGCGTCGCCGTCGCCTGGAACGCCGAGCGCGAGGCCGCCCGCGCCCTGTCCGACGCCATGCCGATGCTGGAGAAGGCCGACGAGGTGACGGTGATCACGGTTCTCACCCAGGCCTCGGGCTCCGCACCGGAGGCGCCGCGGGTCGGGCTGCTCGACCATCTCGCCTTCCATGGCGTGACGGCGGAGCAAACGCATTTCACCGTCACCGACATCGGCGCGATGGATGCGCTTCTGGCCCGCGCCATGGACACCGGCGCCGACCTGCTGGTGATGGGCGCCCACGGCCATTACGGCTTCCCGTTCCTGCACCGCGGCAGCGGGACCCGGCACGTCCTGCGCACCTGCCCGGTGCCGCTGCTGCTGTCGCATTGAGCGTGGGGGCGGGCACCGCTTTGCCCCCTCCCTAACCCTCCCCCTCTTCGAGGGAGAGGGGACTGCCGCCGCTTTGGCAGATTCGTCACGCTGACAAGTGTCCTACCCCCTCCACCGCCAAGGGCGGGGGAGGGATGGGGAGGGGGCAAAAGCAGGGGCAAAACGCGCCCTCCTCCCCCAACAGGTCACGCCACCTTCACCCCGCCCAGGAAGCTCTCCACCTCCTGGCGCAGGCGGGTGGATTCGCTGCTGAGGTGGTCGGCGACGCTGCGGACCTCCCCGGCGGCGCGGCCGGTATCGCCGGCGGCGCGGGTGACGCCGACGATGTTGCTGGTCACCTGCTGGGTGCCTTGCGCGGCTTCCTGCACGTTGCGGCTGATTTCCTGGGTCGCGGCGCTCTGCTGTTCCACCGCAGAGGCGATGGTCGCAGAGATCTGGCTGATCTCCGTGATGATGCGGCCGATCTCGTCGATGGCGGCGACGGCCTCGCGGGTGGCGCCCTGAATGGTGGCGATCTGGCCGGTGATGTCCTCGGTCGCCTTGGCGGTCTGGTTGGCGAGGCTCTTCACCTCGCTCGCCACCACGGCGAAGCCCTTGCCGGCTTCGCCGGCGCGGGCGGCCTCAATGGTCGCGTTCAGCGCCAGCAGATTGGTTTGCGCCGCGATGTTGTTGATGAGGTCAACCACCTCGCCGATCTTCTGGGCGCCTTCGGCAAGGCTGGAGACGACGGTGTTGGCGCGGCCGGCGCCGCTGACCGCCTGCTCGGCGACGCGGGTCGATTGCGAGACCTGACGGCCGATCTCGGCGATGGAGGAGGACAGCTCTTCCGCCGCCGCGGCGACGGTCTGGACGTTGGCGGAGGCCTGTTCGGCGGCCGATGCCACCGTGGTGCTCTGGCGGTTGGTCTCGTCGGCGGTGGAGGTCAGCGTTCCGGCAGACTGCTGCATCTGGGTGGCCGCACCCGACAGGCTCTGGACCACCGCGGTCACATTGCTTTCGAAGGCGCGCGTCAGCTCTTCGAGCCGGGCGGCGCGGCGGGCCTTGGCCTCCTCCTCGGCGCGCTGGGCGGCAGCGAGGCGGTCGGCCTCGATGGCGTTGCGCTTGAACACGTCGACGGCCTCGGCCATGGCGCCGACCTCGTCGCCGCGGCCGACGCCGGGAACCTCGACCGACCGGTCGCCGCCGGCCAGCCGGCTCATCGCGGCGGTCATGGCGACGATCGGGCTGGCGATGGCGCCGCGCAGGAGCATGCCGGCGGCGATGGCGACCAGTACGGAGGCGAGCGCGCCGACGATGGCGGTTGTGTAGCCGGTGGAGAAGGCAGACCGCTGTTCGGCACTCCGCTCGCTCAACAGCGCACGTTCCGCATCCTCGATCTGCACCACCAGCGCGCGGATGCCGTCCATCGACGATTTGCCGAGCGCCTTGGCCTCCATCGCGCGGGCTTCCTCGCGCGTTTCGGCCTTGGACATCAGGGCGATTTCCTTCTCGGCCACGGTCCGGCGCCAGGTTTCGGCGTGCTTGCGCAGATCCTCCAGCCGGGCCTGCTGCTGCGGATTGTCGGCGGTCAGCGACTTCACCTCCGCCAGCGCGCGGTCAAAGTCCTGCCCGCCCTTGCGATAGGGGGCCAGGAACGCATCGTCGCTGCTGACCAGATAGCCGCGCAGGCCGGTTTCCTGGTCGATCATCGCCGCCAGCACCGCATCGGTGGTCTGTAGCACCCGGTAGGTGTGGATCGTCCAGCCGATCGAGGACTGGATCGAAGATAAGGTCGAATAGTTGGCGATGCTGATGATGCCGGTGATGGTGATCAGGGCGGCAAAGGCGGCAAGAAGCTTTCCGCCGATACGAAGGTTGATGAACCAGGACATCTTATTGCGCCTCATGTGACCGAATGGGCTACTTGCGTGCGCGGACAATCGCCTCGCCCAAGGAATTGGACCCGAACGGGTGAGTTTCTAACCCGATCGAATGTTCCGTCTGATACGGCGGCGGCCCTGATTCCGATCATCGAAAATTTTACGTATGTCGAAATTTTCGGTCTATTACATAGAGGCTATACCAGTTTTCCAGGTCAAGCGGCAGCAACGGTCCGGCGCCGTCCTGCAGCCGAGGAACGCGTTATTTGCGATACAGGGGGATGGATAGGTCAAAGTGTCGCATCGACTTGGCGACAGCCTGGATCAGCGACGCAGCCGCATGTCGATGTGGGGAATCCCGAAATCGTCGTAGGACTCGGTGATGCGGACGAAGCCGAAGGCGCCGTAGAAACGCTCCAGATGCTGCTGTGCACCGATGACCACGTCGCGCTCCGGCCAGCGCTCCGCCAGCACCGCCAGGGATTCGGCGACGAGTGCGCGCCCCAGTCCGGTGGAACGCTGCGACGGATCGACCGCGAGCCGCCCGAAGGAGACCGGGGCATCCGGGCCTTCCTCTTCGGGATCGAGACAGCGGGCGCAGCCGACGACGGCGCCGGACGCGTCGGTGGCGATCAGGTGCAGGGCGCCGGGATCGCGGCCGTCGATGTCGGGATAGGGCGAGGCCTGCTCGACCACGAACACCCGGCTGCGCAGGGCCAGCAGGTCATGGAGTTCGCGAAGGCCGAGCGCGTCGAATGCGACGCGGCGGATGGGCGGACTGGACATTGGGACGGCGTACCGGTCAGGCGATCGCGTTGCGGATCATGTAGTCGGCGATGTCCTTGGGCTTGACCTTCACCTCGGTCAGCGGCTCGTCGGCGGTCATCGCCTTGGCGACCAGCAGGCTGTTCTGCACATTGGTCATGGCGATGCGGAAGACGCCGGCGGCGCCCTTCAGACGCGGGTAGTAGGTGGGGTCGATCACCTTCTCGCGCCGGCCGAGACGGGCCAGCGCGGTCTCTTCGTCCAGCCCGTCGACCTCTTTGGACTCGATCAGCTTCCAGTCGGTCTCGCCGCCCCAGCCGGCGGCGACGGCGGATTTGACCGCCGCCTCATCCTCGGCGACGCCCAGCTTGAAGATGTGCTTTCCCTGTCCGACGTCGGACGCCCATTTGGTCAGGGCGGCGCTGCGCGCGACGAAGACGACGGCCATGACGACTCGATCCTCTTGAGGAGAAAAGGTTGGAAGCGGGTTACTGCAGCGACGACTGGCGCGCGATCGGCGTGATCAGGATGCGGGTGACCACGTCCTTGCCGAACATGGCGACCACCGATTCGTCGATGCGGCGGCGCAGGGCCGGGACGTTGGCGATGTTGCCGCGGACGATCCAGCCCTCGTCGATGCCCTTGTAGATGGCGGTCAGCACGGCGTCGTGCAGACGGGGAATGCTCAGCTGCACCTCTCCCAGCCGCAGGGCGTCGCCGATCTCCAGGTTCACTTCCACCTGGGTGTATTTCTCGATCCGGCCGGCGTTCACCACCGGAACCATCAGCGGCTTGATCCGCACCGACGGGGGCAGGGCGCCCGGCGCCCCTTCGGCCGCGGACGCGGGCAAGGCGGCCGTCAGGACGCCGGCCAGCGACAGCACTCCGACCAGGGCGACGCGGGCCAGAGCGGCGCGGGCGGCGCCGGAAAAGCAGCGGGCCGGCGTGCTGTTCGAAAGGAAATCGGCAGGCTGAAGGCTGCGCATCAAGGAGCACCGCGAAGGACCGGAGGGTGTTGAATCCTACCGGTCCGGCGCGGTGCTTGCAACCTTGGCCCCGGGCCCCTGGGGTCGGCCCTGATGCGGCCGGTCAGCGCATAGGCGCGTTCGTCAGGCGGCCTTCTTGCCGCTGGCGGCGATGGCCTTCTTGTTGACGTCGCCGATGGCCAGCTTGTTCAGCAGCGAGTCCGTGTCCTTCTCTTCCTGAAGGGTCTCGTCCAGCAGCTGGGCGACCTTGTCCAGGCCGCAGGCGGTGGCATAGGCGTGCAGCGTGCCGTAGCTGGCGATCTCGTAATGCTCCACCTTCTGGGCGGCGGCGATCAGGGCGGCGTCCTGCACCTCCGGGGCGAGGCCCATTTCGAGGATTTCCTGGGCTTCGCTGATCAGCCCCTCCATCGCGTCGCAATGCTTGCCGCGGGGACGGGTGTCCAGTTCCTCAAAGACCTGCTGAAGCCGCTCGATCTGGCCGTTGGTCTGTTCGAGGTGGGTTTCGAAGGCCTGGCGGAGCTGGTCGGAATGGGCGGCCTTGATCATCTTGGGGAGGGCCTTCGTGATCTGCTTCTCGGCGTGGTAAATGTCGCGGAGATCCTCGATCAGCAGATCCTGCATCGTCTTGGCAGCCATGGTGACGGTCCTTCCTCGCTGTGGATGTCCGTCCGGCGGGCGTTTGCGGAGCAGGGAGCTCCTGCGCGCCGGATCGGCAGCGTGGACAACAGCGGCGACGGCCGGGTGTTGCGGTCTCGAACGGGGACTGGCCATCGGGCAAATGGGCAGGCGAATGGGTGCCGAAGGAGGGTTCATATGACGGCAGGCAATGGGGACGGCGAGGTTCTGTTCGAGTTTCAGCGGGTCGGCAGCTATCTGCGGGTCACAGCCATCGACGCCCAGACCGGCGTGGAGGTGACCGTGGCCGGTCCGGCCACCGGCAGCCAGGAACTGCTGAAGCGGACGGCGATCAACAAACTGCGCTTTGTTCAGAACAAGGGGGGCCAGAACAAGGAAGCCAAGGCGGCGCCGGGCCAGAAGCCGGGCACCAAGACGCGGCCGGGCGGGCTCTACTGACCTTCGAGCGGGGCCAGAAATCGGAAAGCGCGATCGGAAAGCGCGATCGGAAAAAAGAAAACGCGCCGCCGGTCGGGACCGGACGGCGCGGATCGAAGTCTGGCTTTGCTGATGGTGAGCGCCGGCATGCCCCCGCCGACGGTCCAGGCTGTAACGCCGGATCGCCGGTCGTAGAGCGAACCGCTCGACCCCGACAGTAGACCTATGCCTGCCCGTTGGCACTGGCGCAGGGGGTGTAACGCTTGTAGAACCGCGCATCGCTGAACGAATGGCGCATAAGAAGGGCGTTCTTCCGCGCCGTCCGTTCGGATCGCGATCGGCGGATTTGGGCGGATCGCTTCCGGACCGGCCTTGCGGGGTCGGCTGTTCTCCGGAGCAAAGGACCGAAACACCAGAGGATCGAGGCCATGGTTCGTGTGACGGCTTTCCTGCGCGTGTCATTCATGTGGACGGCGCTGGCGGCAACCCTGCTGGCTTCCCAGGCGGCGATCGCCGCCGGGCCGGTGCAGGGCGGACAAGGACATGGCGGGCAGGCGGGTCCGCGGTCCGGCGGCGACAAGCAGGCCGGCCCGGCCAACGCGGCGCCGCTTTCCACGGCTCCCCAGCCGACGACGCCGGCCGCCGGTTGCCTGAAGCCGGGTGTACCACTGTGCATGGACGATCAGGCTACCTTCCTCAGCGCCGACAGGATGTCGTCCTGCCAGGGCGAGGTAAAGGAGTATGTCGACAAGTCGATGGCCTACCTGACTTGCCTGAATGACGAGAATATCGCCACGGGGCGCGAGTTGAGCCGCAATGTCGACCGCTTCAACTGCCGCCTGTCGGGCCGGAAGGGCTGCGCCAACTGAGACGCGCCGCCCGCCGGCCGGGTGGGCCCGAACATTGTGCCGGTTCTTGACGCCGACCAATGGCGACCGTGAGAGTCGGTCGCGTCTTCAATCAATCCGATATGGCCTGTACCGGCCGGACACGCACACGGGCCGGATCCCGGCAGGGACCGGCCCGCGTTGCATACGGACTTTACTCGTTCAGCCGGCCTTGCGGCGGGTCTGGCGGCCGGAGCTGCGGCCCAGGCCGATGCGCTTGGCGAATTCCGAACGCTGCGCGGCATAGTTCGGCGCGACCATCGGATAGTCGGGCGGAAGTCCCCAACGGGCGCGGTACTCGTCCGGCGACATGTTGTAGGTCGAGCGAAGGTGCCGTTTCAGCATCTTCAACTTCTTCCCGTCTTCCAGGCAGACGATGTATTCGGGCGTCACCGACTTGCGAATCGGAACGGCCGGCTTCAGCGGTTCCGCCGCGACCTCGCGGGGCTGACCATTCAGTCCGGTCAGCGACGAGTAGACCGTATTGATCACGTCGGGGATTTGCTGAGCAGGCAACACGTTCTTGCTGACATACGCCGATACGATGTCGGCGGTCATCCGCAGCAGCGCATTGTCCGGTACATCGGCGCGAAGCTGGTCGCTCATTGCACTGTGTCCTGGTTTTTCATTTGTCCGTACGAACCAAGTTGCATACCGTGATTTGGGTGTCAATATAATTTCGGCAAGCGTCAAATTAGTTGCTCTTGCAATTCAGAACAAAGGAGCAAGGTGCAAATCAGCTTTCGCTGAAAACCGTCATCGCGTCGTGGCTGTGTCGCGGCTTTAAGGGGCGTCTAGTAAGCGCCGGCTTGCGATTTTCCGACGACAGGGATGCGGTAATTGGCTGATTTCCCACTCCTATAACGAATCGGTTATCTCCCTTGCTTCCACGGTTCGGCAACGAAGGGGTGAAAACCGTGTCTAAACTTTCGCGGGAGTTGGGGTGCCGCGCCGCTCGGAACCGATTGAGGCCGGCGGGGAGGGGGCGGGACCGATGCGACAGGTCCGTCCAAGCGGGCCGGACCCCGCCCCGATCCTAGCCCCGATCCTAGCCATGCATCCACGTCATGGTGTGGCTGTGGCGGTTTGCACCGACATCTGGTAGGGTGCGGGCGTCTTTTCGCCGCTTCGCCCATCATCGCACCCGCGACCGCACGCACCGGAGTTTCCGTCGTCATGACCGTCAGCACTGTGGCACTCGCCTCCGATCACGCCGGCTACGAGCTGAAGGCTCAGATCGCCCGGCAACTGGAGGCCGCCGGCTACACCGTCCTCGATCTCGGCACCGACGGTCCGGCTTCGGTCGACTACCCGGATTTCGCCGCGGCGCTGGCAGCCGCCGTCACCGACGGCCGGGCACAGCGGGGCGTGCTGATCTGCGGCAGCGGCATCGGCATCAGCATCGCAGCCAACCGCCATCCCGGCATCCGTGCCGCCCTGGTCCATGACGTCACCACCGCGCGCCTGTCGCGCGAGCACAACGACGCCAACGTGATCGCGCTGGGCGCCCGCATCATCGGGCCGGAAATCGCCAAGGATTGCGTGGACGCCTTCCTGAAGGCCGAATTCGAAGGCGGTGAGCGGCACAGCCGCCGCATCGCCAAGATGGGCTGAGCGCGCCGCCGGCGCCGCCCTATCCTGGCCCAGCATTCGGCCGCAGAGGCCCGCAACCGGGGCGCGACAGAACCCGGACCGACCAGCATGGAAGCCGCCAGTCCGGGCCGCCCGGACCGCTTCATGCCCTGCGATGAGGAACCTTCCGCCATGACCAGCAGCAACACCGCCGAGATCGGCCGCTTCTTCGCCGCCTCGCTTGCCGAGACCGATCCCGAACTGGCCCGCGCGGTGCGCGACGAGCTGGTCCGCCAGCAGGAGCAGATCGAACTGATCGCGTCCGAGAACATCGTCTCGCAGGCGGTGCTGGAGGCGCAGGGCTCGGTCCTGACCAACAAGTATGCCGAAGGCTATCCGGGCAAGCGTTACTACGGCGGCTGCGAGTTCGTCGACGTGGCGGAGAACCTGGCGATCGAGCGCGCCTGCAAGCTGTTCGGCTGCGAGTTCGCCAACGTTCAGCCCAACTCCGGCTCCCAGGCCAACCAGGCGGTGCTGCTGGCCCTGCTGCAGCCGGGCGACTGCGTGCTGGGCATGTCGCTGGCCGCCGGCGGCCACCTGACCCACGGCGCCGCTCCGAACATGTCGGGCAAGTGGTTCAAGGCCGTGCAGTACGGCGTCCGCAAGGACGACCACCTGATCGACTTCGACCAGGTCGAGGCGCTGGCCCGCGAGCACAAGCCGAAGCTGATCATCGCCGGCGGCTCCGCCTATCCGCGCGTTCTGGACTATGAGCGTTTCCGCGCCATCGCGGACGAGGTCGGCGCCATCTTTATGGTGGACATTGCCCACTATGCCGGCCTGATCGCCGGCGGCGTCTATCCGAACCCGTTCCCCTATGCCGACGTGGTCACCACCACCACCCACAAGACGCTGCGCGGCCCGCGCGGCGGCATGGTGCTGACCAACAAGGAAGACATCGCCAAGAAGATCAATTCGGCGGTGTTCCCCGGCCTGCAGGGCGGTCCGCTGATGCATGTCATCGCCGCCAAGGCGGTGGCCTTCGCCGAAGCGCTGCGTCCGGAGTTCAAGACCTACGCCCAGGCGGTGGTCGACAACGCCCAGATCCTGGCCAAGACGCTGATCGCCGGCGGGCTGGACATCGTGTCGGGCGGCACCGACAGCCACATCGTGCTGGTCGACCTGCGTCCGAAGAACCTGACCGGCAAGGCGGCGGAAGCCAGCCTGGAGCATGCCGGCATGACCTGCAACAAGAACGGCGTGCCCTTCGACCCGCAGAAGCCGATGATCACCTCCGGCGTCCGTCTGGGCAGCCCGGCGGCGACCACCCGCGGTTTCGGCACCGCCGAGTTCAAGCAGGTCGGCGAGATGATCGTCGAGACGCTGGACGGGCTGGCCGCCAGCAACTCCGGCGACAACACGGCGGTGGAGGCGGCGATGCGCGAGCGCGTGCGCGGCCTGTGCCGTCAGTTCCCGATCTATCCCACGCTGTAATCGACGGGGAAATAAAGAGATGCGCTGCCCGTTCTGCGGAAACGAGGACACCCAGGTCAAGGACTCGCGCCCGACCGAAGACAACTCGGCAATCCGCCGGCGGCGCTTCTGTCCCAGTTGCAGCGCCCGTTTCACCACCTTCGAACGCGTGCAACTGCGCGAACTGACGGTGGTGAAGAGCAATGGCCAGCGCGAAGCCTTCGACCGCGAGAAGCTCCTGCGGTCGATGCGCATCGCGCTGCGCAAGCGCCCGATCGATGCCGACCGTATCGACCGGGTGGTGAACAGCATGGTCCGCCAGTTGGAGTCCTCCGGCGAAAGTGAGATTCCGTCGAAGCAGATCGGCGAGAAGATCATGGAGGCGCTGCAGACGATGGATCAGGTCGCCTACATCCGCTACGCCTCCGTCTACAAGGACTTCCGCGAAGCGTCCGACTTCAACGAGTTCGTGGAGCAGCTGGCGCCGGAGGCGTCGCCGGGGATGTGAAATGGTGGGGGCTGGCTGGTCTTTTGGTTCTTGAGAAATTCAGGCGTGACCTTTCCAAGCCGTCATTCCCGCGAAGGCGGGAATCCAGCCGTTTCAGCCGCTTCATTGCGGAGCTTCCTGGATCCCCGCCTGCGCGGGGATGACGGCCGAGGGCCGTGGCTGCCAGACCACATTTTGGACACATCGGCACTCGCGCGAGGGCGGAGAGTACATGGCTCCCCGCCCTCCATTTCATCACCCGAACTGTGCCAGGATCGCCAGCA
Source organism: Azospirillum sp. (assembly GCF_035628975.1). Lineage (GTDB taxonomy): Bacteria > Pseudomonadota > Alphaproteobacteria > Azospirillales > Azospirillaceae > Azospirillum. The sequence goes on from NZ_DASPIS010000003.1 coordinate 16,827, forward strand.
GCAGGATCGCCACGATGTTGGTGATCTTGATCATCGGGTTCACCGCCGGGCCGGCGGTGTCCTTGTAGGGGTCGCCGACGGTGTCGCCGGTCACCGCCGCCTTGTGCGCGTCGGAGCCCTTGCCGCCGTGGTTGCCCTCCTCGATGTATTTCTTGGCATTGTCCCAGGCGCCGCCGCCGGACGTCATCGAGATGGCGACGAAGATGCCGGTGACGATGGTCCCCAGCAGCATCGCGCCCAGCGAGGCGAATCCCGCCGCCTGACCGCCGATGGCGGCGATGACGAAATACAGAACCACGGGGGCCAGCACCGGCAGCAGCGAGGGGATCACCATCTCCTTGATCGCCGCACGGGTCAGCATGTCCACCGCCCGGCCGTAATCGGGCTTGGCGGTGCCCTCCATGATGCCGGGGATCTCGCGGAACTGGCGGCGCACCTCCACCACCACCGACCCGGCGGCGCGGCCGACGGCGGTCATGCCCATGGCGCCGAACAGGTAGGGCAGAAGACCGCCCACCAGCAGGCCGACGACGACATAGGGGTCGTTCAGCCGGAACTCCACCGGTACGTTCGGGAAATAATGGCCCAGGTCCTGGACATAGGCCGCGAACAGGACCAGCGCCGCCAGTCCGGCGGAACCGATGGCGTAGCCTTTGGTCACCGCCTTGGTGGTGTTGCCGACGGCGTCCAGTGCGTCGGTGGTGACGCGGATGTTGGCGGGCATGTCCGACATCTCGGCGATGCCGCCGGCATTGTCGGTGACAGGGCCATAGGCGTCGAGCGCGACGACCATGCCGGCCAGCGCCAGCATCGTCGTGGCGGCGATGCCGATTCCGAAGACGCCGGCCTGACCATGGGCGATCAGGATGCCGGCACAGATGACGATTACCGGCAGGGCGGTCGATTCCATCGACACGGCCAGCCCCTGGATGACATTGGTGCCGTGCCCGGTTTCCGATGCCTTGGCGACGCTGCGCACCGGGCGGAAGGCCGTGGAGGTGTAGAACTCCGTGATCCAGACCAGCAGCCCGGTGACGCCCAGCCCGACCAGGGCCGAGACGAACAGGTTGAAGCCGGTGATCGCGGTGCCGTCAGACATGGGGATGGCGCGGGTGAAGCCGAACAGGATCGCGGTGACGATCAGGATCAGCACCAGCGACAGCCCTGCCGCGACGATCAGCCCCTTGTACAGCGCCTTCATGATGGCGTTGTCGGCCCCCAGCTTCACCGCGAAGGTGCCGGCAATGGAGGCCAGGATGCAGACCGCGCAGATCAGCAGCGGATAGATCAGCATCAGCCGCAACCCGCCCCCGGAAAAGAAAATCGCCGCCAACAACATGGTGGCGACGATCGTGACGGCGTAGGTTTCGAACAGGTCGGCGGCCATACCGGCACAGTCGCCGACATTGTCTCCGACATTGTCCGCGATGACCGCGGGATTGCGCGGGTCATCCTCCGGGATGCCGGCCTCCACCTTGCCGACGAGGTCGGCGCCGACGTCCGCCCCCTTGGTGAAGATGCCGCCGCCCAGCCGGGCGAAGATGGAGATCAGCGACGCACCGAAGCTGAGCGCAACCAGCGCCTCCAGGATCGTGCGGACCTCCACCGGGTCGCTGACCCGGTAGATCAGCGTCAGGACGCCGAAATAGCCGCCGACGCCCAGCAGACCCAGCCCGACCACCAGCATGCCGGTGATCGCCCCCGACTTGAAGGCGATGTCCAGCGCCGGTGCCAGTCCATTGGTCGCGGCCTGTGCCGTGCGGACGTTGGCGCGGACCGACACGTTCATGCCGACATAGCCGGCGCTGCCCGACAGCACGGCGCCGATCAAGAAGCCCAAGGCCACCGGAAAGCCCAGCGTCACCCACAGGATGACCAGCAGGACGGCGCCGGCGATGGCGATGGTGGTGTATTGGCGGTTCAGATAGGCACGCGCCCCTTCCTGCACCGCTGCGGCGATGGCCTGCATCCGCTCCGACCCCGGCGAAGCGGCCATGACTTCTTTTCCGGTGCGAAAACCGTAGGCCAGCGCGAGCAGGCCGGCGGCGATGATGACGATGAACGCTAAAGCCATCGCATCCCCCGATTGATTTCAAGGTCGCGCCCAGGAAAGGCTGTCTCCCATCCGTAACCAAATGGGGGAGAAGTCGGGCGCAAGTATTCCCGGAAAAAGCATGCTCCCGGTGCCGCCGCTTTGCAACCGCCGGCCGGTCAGAGGCGACGCGGCGAAATGGCCGTAGGGGGTCCTCGCCTTTGCTGGGCGGCCTGGTCTTCTGCACTGCACAATAGGCACGGATTTCAGGCAAATAAGCGGCAGATCAGAGATTGCGTTGCGTAACCGCCTGAACCAGAACGTCCTGAACGGCGTCCTTGCCGATGACTTTGCCGGCCGCCTCGACCAATTTTGCCTTTACGGCAGGAATATTGACCAAAGCGCCGTTGAGGATCGACTGGTCGGCGATGCCTCCGTAAAGCGCGGTCAGGAAGGCATCGGTCAGGCGCGGCTGATTGGCTTGGGCCGTCGGCTGCTTGTCCAGAAGCACCTCGACCGCCACGACGACGGTCACGAACTGCTCGACTCGGGACGGGCCGATCATCGGCACCACCAGCGGGGCCAAGCGGACGAAGGCGGTGGGCGGCTTCGGCGGCGGCTCCACCTTCTTCGGCGGCGCGTCTGGATGTTCGGTGAAGTATTTCTGATAGACGAACCAGCCGCCGAAACTGGCGCCGCCCAGCAGCACGATGCCCAGGACGAGAACGATCAGGGCCTTGACCACCGCAGCACACCTTCGCAGACACCGAACCGCCGCACCCTGCGCCGGTCATGCTTTCGATTGTCTTAAAGAAGCGGGGAGGGTAACAGGCGGTCAGAAATGGTCCCAGCCGCGGCGGGCCAACGGCAAGGGGGCTCCGGCGGCGTCCAGCACCGTGACCTCGCCGGGAGGGCCGGGATTGAATTCGCCGATCTCGGTGATGGCGACCCCGCTGTCCGCGGCGAGGGCGGCGAGCGCATCGCGGGCCGACGGCGGAGCGGTGAACAGAAGCTCGTAGTCGTCGCCGCCGGTGATGGCGAGCGCCAGCCGGACGGAATCGTCGTCGATGGCGCCACGCGCCGCGTCCGACAGAGGCACCGTGCCGGCTCGCAGCAGGGCGGCGCAGCCCGACTCCTCGCAGAGATGGCCGAGGTCGGCGACCAGCCCGTCCGACACGTCCATGGCGCCGCTGGCGAGCCCGATCAGGCGCGGCCCCACCGTCGTGCGGGGGTCCGGCCGGCGCATACGGTGCAGCAGATGGGCGCGGGTTTCCTCATCCGGGATGTCGAGCCGACCATAGGCGATCTCCAGCCCCAGGGCGGCATCGCCGATGGTACCGGTGACGAAAACGCGATCGCCCGGACGCCCACCCCAGCGCGGCAGGGCGCGGCCGGTGGGAACCAGCCCGAAGGCGGTGACCGACAGCGTGATCGGACCGGCTGTGGAGACCGAATCGCCGCCGGCCAGTGCGATGCCGAACTGCCGCTGGTCCTCGCCCAGGCCGGCCGCGAAGCCCTCCAGCCAGGACTCGTCCAGCCCGCGGGGCAGGGCGGTGACCAGCGTGTAGGCCAGCGGTTCCGCCCCCATGGCGGCAAGGTCGGACAGGTTGCTGCGCATCAGCTTGGCCGCGATGTCGGCCGGCGCGTCGTCGGGAAAGAAATGCACCCCGGCCACCATCGCGTCGGTGGTGACCACCAGTTCCCGTCCCTCCGGCACGCCGAATACGGCGGCATCGTCCCGCAGGCCGCGGGCACCGGGAAACCCGGCGGCCAGCGGCTTGAAGAACCGGGCAATGCGGCCGAACTCGCCGAAGGTGGGGGTAGTCATGGGGCGAGTGGCCCCAAATCCCCTCTCCCCCCCGGGGAGAGGGTCAGGGTCAGGGGGATGCAAGGCGTGGAGTGTGCCGGAATCCTACGATCAGCAAACGCGCGTTCCCTCACCCGGCTGCTGGCGCAGCCACCCTCTCCCGCAAGCGGGCGAGGGTCCGCCCCCCTCACCCGGACGGCTATCGCCGTCCGACCTCTCCCCAGGGGGGAGAGGCGAAAGTGCGGGGGGGTGCGCATGTTTACTCCTCGCCCGAACCGCGGCCGGGGTCGGGCTTGGCGAGGTCGTCGGCGCGCAGTGCGCGGGCGACATGGTCGAGCACACCGTTCACCATCGCCGGCTCGCGGCCGGAGAAGAAGGCGCGGGCGACGTCGACATACTCGCTGATGAGGATGCGCGGGTGGGTGTCCATATGGACCGCGATCTCATAGGCGCCGGCGCGCAGGATGGCGCGCAGCAGCAGTTCCAGCCGATCGAGCGGGAAGCGCGGGTCGAGCGCGGCGCCCAGCACCCCGTCGACCTCGGCCCGGCGGTGGACGACGCCGCGGACGATGTCGGCGAACAGCTGCGGATCGCCGGCGACGAACTTGTCGCCGTCGATCTCCTCGCCCAGCCGGTGGGCGACGAACTCGCCGACGACATTCTCGACCGGGGCCTGGGCTAGATCGATCTGGTACAGCGCCTGGGCCGCGGCCAGACGGGCGGCCTTGCGGCGCGCCTTGGCGGAGCCGCCGCCGGTCTTGTTCTTGCGGGACTTCGATTTGCCCTTGGAGTCGCCGCCCTTGGGGGCGTGATCGGGTGTCACGGGGCTGCCCGCGTCGTCGTTGCTCATGATCTGCAGTCGCTAAAAGAGAGGAGATGTCGGGATCAGCGCGGATAGAGGCGGAATTTGCGCTTCAGGTCAATCATGTCAAGACAGGCCCGTGCGGCGCGGCCCCCCATATTGACCGATCCGACATTGGCACGCGCCCAGGCCTGCTCGCGGTTTTCCACCGTCAGGATGCCGTTTCCGACCGCCAGACTGTAGCGCAGGGCAAGATCCTGCAGGCCGCGGGCGCTTTCGGCACAGATCGTTTCGTACCGCGTCGTCTCGCCCCGGATCACGCAGCCCAGTGCGACGTAGCCGTCGAAACGCCTGCGGGCGGTGAAGAAGTCCATGGAGCGGATGGCGTACATGATCGCCGCCGGAAGCTCCAGACAGCCGGGCACGCCGTAGCGGATGTGCGTGGCGCCGGCGCGGTCGAGTTCCGCGACGGCGCCGCGCGCCAGCTCATCGGCGATGTCCTCGTGGACGCGGGCGTCCACGACCATGATATGGGGCGTGTCGGTCATCCGGCGGCGTTCAGCCCCTTGCTCAATCGTCGCCGGGGTCGGCGGCACCCGGAGTGATGGCGCGGTGGCCGACCACGGTCAGGCCGTAGCCCTCCAGCCCGATGATCGGCTTCTTGCGGTTGGAGAGCAGCACCATCTTGCGAACGCCGAGATCCAGCAGGATTTGCGCGCCGATGCCGTAGTCGCGCAATTCCGGCGCGCTGCCGGACTGGCCTTCCAGCCGGGCCTTCAGCACGGTGGACAGGCCGTTGGGGTTCGGTTCGCGCAGCAGCACGACGACGCCGCGGCCTTCCTTGGCGATCAGCTCCATCGAGGCATGGAGGTCGTTTTCGCGGCCGGAGTTGCGGTCGCCCAGCACGTCGTCCAGCACCGACTGGGCATGCATGCGCACCAGCACCGGCTCGTCGCCGGAGATGTCGCCGCGCACCAGCGCGATGTGCTCCGCATACTGGATCTTGTTGATGTAGACGTAGGATTGGAAGCGGCCGCCGAAGCGGCTGTCCAGCGTGCCGGCCAGCACCTGCTCGACGATGGTCTCGGTGCGGCGGCGATAGGCGATCAGGTCGGCGATGGTGCCCACCTTCAGCCCGTGGAACTGGGCGAACTGCACCAGATCCGGCAGGCGGGCCATGCTGCCGTCGTCGTTCATGATCTCGCAGATCACCGCCGACGAGGAATGGCCGGACAGCCGGGCGATGTCGACCGACGCCTCGGTATGGCCGGCGCGGACCAGAACGCCGCCGTCACGCGCCAGCAGCGGGAAGATGTGGCCGGGGGTGGCGAGGTCCTGCGGGCCGGACGCCGGGTCGATAGCCACGGCGATGGTGCGGGCGCGGTCGGCGGCCGAAATGCCGGTGGTCACGCCTTCGCGCGCCTCGATCGAGACGGTGAAGGCGGTCTGGTGGCGCGACGCGTTCTGCTGAGCCATCAGCGGCAGGCGCAGCCGCTCGATGTTCGGTCGGTCCATGGTGAGGCAGATCAGGCCGCGGCCATGCTTGGCCATGAAGTTCACCGCTTCCGGCGTGGCGCAGGAGGCGGGGATCACCAGATCGCCCTCATTCTCCCGGTCCTCGTCGTCGACCAGGATGAACATCCTGCCCTGACGCGCCTCTTCGATGATCTCTTCGGCCGTCGACAGGTATTGGTGAAACTCGGACGTCATTCCTGCCCCGCGAGCCGGGCGACATAGCGCGCCAGCATATCGATTTCGAGATTGACCGCATCGCCCTCCTTCAGCCCGCCGAAGGTGGTGGCGGTCTGGGTGTGGGGGATGATGTTGACGCCGAAGCGGCTGCCGTCGACCTCGTTGACGGTCAGCGACACGCCGTCGATGGCGACCGAGCCCTTGGGCGCGATGTATTTGGCGAGATTGGCCGGCGCCTCGAAGGTCAGGCGCAGCGATTCGCCTTCGGGACGGATCGACAGCAGCCGGCCGACGCCGTCGACATGGCCGGACACGATGTGCCCGCCCAGTTCGTCGCCGACCTTCAGCGCGCGTTCCAGGTTGACGCGCGTGCCGGGTTCCCACCCGCCGAGCGTCGTCTTCGACAGGGTTTCCCCCGACGCCTGGATGGCGTAGGTCCCCGGCCCCTTTTCGATGACCGTCAGACAGACGCCGTTGTGGGCGATGGACGCCCCGATCGCGATCGTCTCCGTGTCGAAGGCGGTCTCGATGGTGAACCGGGTGTCGCCCTGCCGCTCCACGGCCCGGACGCGCCCGACATCGGTGATGATTCCGGTGAACATGGCGGCGAATTTAGCAGGTTTCACGGCCAGGGGAAGCGCGCGCGACACCGCAAGCAACGCAACGGTCTGTTGCGTGGCCTGAACCGACGCCCAAACCGATCCTTAGGAAGCGATGCGGCGATAGCTTTCGGCCAGATCGGCGCCGGCGCTGCGGACCGCGGTGCGTTCGAAGCGGGCCATCGCCGACAGCGCATCGACTCCGAAGCCGGCAACCGCCGGCAACCCGTCGCCGCCGATCAGCGACGCGGCGCGGAACCACTCCAGCCGGTCGACCAGTCCGGCGCCAAGCAAGGCGCCGGCCATCGCCGCACCGCCCTCCACCAGGACGCGGGTGATGCCGCGGGAAGCGAGGGCGGAAAGAGCGGCGGCGGGATCGACGCGGCCGTCCATACCCGCAGGAACGGGGAGCACCTCGACACCAAGCGCCGTCAGAGCCTCGAGACGGGCAGAGTCGGGGGTGGGGCCGGTGACGACCCAGGTCGGGATGCGTCCGGCGCCGGTCGCGAGCTTGGCCGCAGGGGGCAGGCGCAGGCTGCTGTCCACCACCACGCGCACCGGGCTGCGGTCGCTAAGGCCGGGCAGGCGGCAGGTCAGTTCGGGATCGTCGGCCAACGCGGTGCCGATGCCCACAAGGATCGCATCATGGCTGGCGCGCAGGCGGTGGCCCCAGGCGCGGGCGGTGGGGCCGGTGATCCATTGCGACTCGCCGGTGCGGGTGGCGATGCGGCCGTCCAGCGTGCTGGCGACTTTCAGCGTGACCAGCGGGCGGCCCAGCGTGATGCGGTTGAAGAAGCCCTCGTTGAGGGCCAGCGCCTCGGCCTCGCAGACGCCGGTGACGACCTCGATCCCGGCGTCGCGCAGGCGGGCCAGTCCGCCGCCGGCAACCCTCGGATCCGGGTCCTGGCAGGCGACGACGACGCGCGCCACCTTCGCCTCCACCAGCGCCAGGGCGCAGGGCGGCGTCTTGCCGTAGTGGTTGCAGGGTTCGAGCGTGACGTAGGCGGTGGCCCCCTCCGCCCCGCCGGAGAGGATGCGGGCACGGGCCAGCGCCTCCGTCTCGGCATGGGGGCGGCCGCCGGGCTGGGTCCAGCCGCGGCCCATTACGGCGCCGTCGCGGGCCAGCACGCAGCCGACCGCCGGATTCGGCCAAGTCCGCCCCAGCCCGCGCGCGGCGAGCGTCAGGGCGGCGCGCATGAAGTGCCGGTCGGTGTCGGATGAAACGGGCACGGTAACGGTCAGGCGATCAGCTGCCGGGGCCCTTGCCCTTGGTGTCCTTGGCGGAGAAGCGGCCGACGTTGCCCATCATCTGTTCCAGGAAGCCCATCTCGCGGCCGGCGGTGGGCGTCGAGCGCTCGACCAGATCGATGTCCTGGCCGTTCGACTTGTCCAGCGTCTTGATCTCGCGCAGGACGCCGGTGTCGTCGAAGCGGGCGATCACCACGCGGCGCTCCGTCACCTCCGGCTCGAAGAAGGCGGTCTTCTCGGTCTTCTGGCCGATGTAGTACCAGACATTCTGATCGAAGGTGCCCACCGAGGTCGGCGTGCCCAGAACCGCGGCGACGTCGTCGCGCCGGCTCTGGCCCGGCTGCAGCTCTGCCACCAGCTGCGGATCCGTCAGGTTGCCGCGGGTGGCGACGACGGGGGAGCAGCCGGCCGCAGCGAGGCCGGCGAACAGGACGCTTCCCAGAAGGGCGGTGCGAATGACGGCGCGCGGGGCGGAAAAGTTCGATCTGGTCATGGTGCTCGGGCTATGATGGAGCCGGCGGGGCATAGGACTGCCCGCTGGCGCGGATAGTCGCTAAGGCGGGACAATCGCACCGGGCGCTTCGCCCTGTCAACGGGACTCCGAATCGGGGAAGGGCTGCCGTTCGTGTCTGAGAGCTTCATGGATCGCCTGCTGGGTCCTCTGCTGAATGGCCTGGGCGGCGGCGCGCGCGCCCGCAATGCCGAGGCGGTGGGCGGGCTGTTCACCGGCATCGTCGCCCAGGCCCGCCAGCCGGGCTTCTACGCCGGGCTCGGCGTGCCGGATACGCTGGACGGCCGGTTCGAGATGGTGGCGCTGCACCTGTTCCTGGTCATGCGCCGGCTGAAGGGGCAGGGGGCGGGGGCGGCCAAACTGTCGCAGCGCCTCTACGAGACGATGGTCGACGATTTTGAGAAGTCGATCATGGAGCTGGGGGCCGGCGACAGCGGCATCGCCCGGCGCGTGAAGACGATGGCGCGCGGCATGGCCGGGCGAATCCGCGCCTATGACGAGGCGCTCGCCGAATCCGACGACGGCCGGCTGGAAGTGGCGCTGGACAACAACCTCTATGGGACGGTGGATCCGGTGCCGGACGGGGCGCTTCCCACCATGGCCGCCTATGTGCGGGCCTGCGCCGCGGCGCTCGATGCCCAGCCGCTGGAGTCGCTGATGCGCGGCGAGTTGCGCTTCGCCCCTGCGCCCGCCTGACGGCACACTATATATACTGCGCCTGAGTATACTGCGCCTTATGGGCCGCCGGGATCGCGGAGGGCTTGCCTTTCGCGGCCGGCGGCTGCATGTGACTCGATGCGGGTGGGTGCCGGTTGCTCCAGCCCGCGCGTTTCGACCGCCGCCTTGGTTTCATCAGAGAGTCTTTCGCCATGAGTCCTGTGAACGGTGCCCTGCCGGCCCCGGAATTCTCGCGCATCGTCAATGCAGACACGGTGCGCCGCGCCGACGTGACCGAGACCATCGAGGCGACGGAGACGGAGCGCCGCGCGCTCGCCGAGCGGCTGGAACTGGAGGCGATCGGCAGCCTGACCGCCACGGTGAAGCTGCGCGCGGTGCGCGGCGGTCAGATGATCCGCGTGTCCGGCAAGCTGGAGGCCGACGTGGTCCAGACCTGCGTCGTCACGCTGGAACCGGTGCCGGCCCATGTCAGCGAGAGCTTCGAGGCGCTGTTCGCTCCGTCCTCGATGGTCGAGGACCTGGGACTGGAGATCGATTTCGATCCCTCATTGTCGGACGAGGACATCCCCGAGCCGATGGAGAACAACCGAATCGACATCGGCGAACTGACCGCGCAGCACCTGTCTCTGGGCCTCGACCCCTATCCGCATGCCGAGGGTGTGGAATTCGAGGGCTATGACGAGGGTGATGAAGGCGGGGCTGCCGAAGAAGAGGTGGCGGAGGAGCCGGAAAAGCCGAACCCGTTCGCCGTTCTGCAGCAATTGAAGCAGCAGAAGTGACTGCGGTCTTGCGTCCCCCGCGGTTCCTTGTATAAGGGCCGGCATTTCCACCCCCTCCAATGAGCGGCGCGGGGTTGCGAAATGGGGGTTGTTCGGGCTTGCCCTTTGGGGGCATTTGCCTTATTGAATGCCGCTCGCGCTGGGCGGCCCCTGTTCGGGCCGCCCTTTCCAATGAAGAGAGTTTACGGTCATGGCTGTTCCGAAGAAGAAGACCTCCAAGTCGCGGCGCAACATGCGGCGTTCGCACCACGCTCTGCCGACCTCGGCCTACAACGAGTGCCCGAGCTGCGGTGAGCTGAAGCGTCCGCACCACGTCTGCGGGTCTTGCGGCCAGTACGACCAGCGCGAAGTGGTTCAGAGCGGCACCGCGGCCGCTTGATCCCGATCGCGTTGTCTGAGGTCCCGATGATCAGGGGCGTACTTCGCCCCTGCCGGGGTCCTAGCCGGGGAGCCTGTTCGCGGTGAGCCAGCGCCTGACCATCGCCCTGGATGCCATGGGTGGCGATCTCGGTCCCGACATGGTCATTGCCGGGGCGGACATCGCGCGGGAGCGCCATCCCGATGTGCGTTTTCTGCTGTATGGCGACCGGGATCGGATCGAGCCGCTGCTGAGCCAGCGGCCCGCGTTGAAGGCGGTGGCGGAGATCCGCCATACCGCCGACTTCGTGGCCGGGGACGCCAAGCCCGCAGTGGCCCTGCGCGCCGGACGCCAGTCCAGCATGAGGCTTGCCATCGACGCCGTGGCGTCGGGCGAGGCCGCCTGCGTGGTCTCGGCCGGCAACACCGGCGCCCTGATGGCGATGGCGAAGTTCGTGTTGAAGACGCTGCCGGGCATCGACCGGCCGGCGATGGCTTCCTTCTTCCCGACGCAACGGGGCGAGAGCGTGATGCTGGACCTCGGCGCCAACGCCGAATGCCAGCCGGAAAACCTCGTCCAGTTCGCCGTGATGGGGGCCGTCTTCGCGCGCGCCATCCTGGGTCTGCCGGAGCCGTCGATCGGCGTGCTGAACATCGGCTCGGAAGACATGAAGGGCAACGAGGTGGTGCGTGCCGCGGCGGCGAGCCTGCGCGACATGCCGCTGCCCGGCCGCTTCCACGGCTTCGTCGAAGGCACCGACATCGGGCTGGGCACGGTGGACGTCATCGTCACCGATGGCTTCACCGGCAATGTCGCGCTGAAGACGGCGGAGGGAACGGCCAAGCTGTTCTCCGAGTTTTTGCGCCGCACCTTCGCGACGTCCTTCCTGGCACGGATCGGCTATCTGCTGGCACGCGGCGCCTTCAAGCGCTTCCGCGAGCGGATAGACCCGCGGCGCTACAACGGCGCGATGTTCCTGGGCCTGCGCGGCGTCTGCGTGAAGAGCCATGGCGGCACCGACCCGGTCGGATTCGCCAATGCCGTCGCGGTCGCCATCAATCTGGCGACTCACGGTTTCAACGAGCGCATCAAGGAAGAGATGGGGCGCATTGCCGACGCGAACCCTCTTCCCGACACGAAGGCGGCGGCGGGCTGAACCATGGTCATGCGTTCCCGAGTTCTTGGTTGCGGTATCTTCCTGCCGGCCAACGTCGTCACCAACCAGGATCTGGAACAGCGGGTCGACACGACGGACGAGTGGATCGTCCAGCGCACCGGCATCAAGTCGCGCCACATCGCGGCGGAGGGGGAGAAGACCTCCGACCTCGCCATCGCCGCGGCTATGCGCGCGCTGGAACATGCCGGCGTGCCGGGCGATAGCATCGACTGCATCATCCTGGCCACCACCACCCCGGACAACACCTTCCCGGCAACGGCGACCAAGGTGCAGGCGGCGCTGGGGACCAAGGGCTTCGCCATGGACATCCAGGCGGTCTGCGCCGGGTTCGTCTATGCCCTGTCGGTCGCCGACAATTTCCTGCGCAACGGTCAGGCGCGCCGCGCCCTGGTGATCGGGGCGGAGACCTTCTCCCGTCTGCTGGACTGGAACGACCGCACCACCTGCGTGCTGTTCGGCGACGGCGCCGGCGCCATCGTGCTTGAGGCCTATGAGGCCAAGGGCGATTCGACGGATCGCGGCGTGCTGTCCACCCATCTGCATTCCGACGGCAGCCAGTACGACCTGCTCTATGTCGATGGCGGCGCGTCCTCGACCGGCACCATCGGCCATGTCCGCATGCACGGGCAGGAGATCTTCCGCCACGCCGTCTCCAAGTTGTCGGCGGTGGTGGAGGAGGCTTTGGTTGCCAACGGTCTGGAGTCCACCGACATCGACTGGATGGTTCCGCATCAGGCGAACCGGCGCATCATCGACGGGCTGGCCCGCAAGATGAAGCTGTCGCCGGAAAAGGTCGTGCTGACGGTGGACCGCCACGGCAACACGTCGGCTGCGTCGATCCCGCTGGCGTTGGGCGAGGCGGTGGCCGACGGCCGGGTCAAGCGCGGCGACCTGATCCTGATGGAAGCCATCGGCGGTGGCCTGACCTGGGGTTCGGCGCTGATCCGCTGGTAAGCGGCCCCTCCTTTTTCCGCACCTGCTTCAATGCTGCACCGCACGCCCGGCCCGGCTTCGGCCGGGCTGTATGCGGCTGCCAAGCTTTTGAATTGACGGACCTTCTTTCCCCGGATTACCGTCTTCGCAATGGTTGCGGGGGAGGTCGAACCATGTCTCAGAACACCGTCACGCGCGCCCAATTGAGCGAGGCCGTCTACCAGGAAGTCGGTCTTTCGCGCAACGAATCGGCCGATCTGGTCGAAACCGTCCTGGACGAGATTTCCGACGCGCTCGCCCGGGGGGAGATGGTGAAGATTTCCTCCTTCGGCAGTTTCCAGGTTCGCCAGAAGGGCGAGCGGGTCGGCCGGAACCCGAAGACCGGCGAAGAAGTGCCGATCCTGCCGCGGCGGGTGCTGGTCTTCCGTGCCAGCCATGTGCTGAAGAACCGCATCAACGATGTCCAGGAGGGTGGGGCGCCGACGCCCGCGCGGGCTCTCTCCTGACGCCGGCCGTCTGTTATGACGCCGCTTTCAGTGGAATGGGCACCCCGTCCAACGCCGTGCCGTGCCTGTCCGCGGATCGTCGCATCCGGCCACTGCCGGGCGGCGGCCTGATCCTGCCATGAAGTCCGCCACGGCCTATCGCACCATCAGCGAGGTGTCGACCGACCTGAACGTGCCTCAGCATGTGCTGCGTTTCTGGGAGACGAAGTTCCCCCAGATCCGCCCGCTGAAGCGCGGCGGAGGCCGGCGCTATTACCGGCCGGAGGATGTGGAACTTCTGCGCCGCATCCAGGCGCTGCTGTATGAGGACCGCTATACCATCAAGGGCGTGCAGCGCCTGCTGAAGGAAGGGCGCATGTCCGACCCCACGCCGCCGTTGCCCGAGGATGCCGATGAACCCGGCGACTCCGGCGGCGGACCGGTGACCGGGGAGACGTTGGATGACGGCACGGAGGACGGTGGCCTGGATGACGGGCCGGACTATGGGGCGCAGCCGCCTTTGTCCGCCGCCCTGCGGCACGAGATCACCATCGTGGTGGACGAGCTGAAATCGCTGCGGTCGGTTCTGTCGCGCCTGTCCGAAATCGGGGACAAAAAAAGCTGAAAAAGCATCACGGGAGATGTTGCATCGGCAAAAGTCCGCGGCTATAGTCCCGTTCCCTTCCGGAGCCAAGCCGCAAGCACTGCGGTGAAGTTGACGGAGCGTAGCGCAGCCTGGTAGCGCATCAGACTGGGGGTCTGGGGGTCGCAGGTTCGAATCCTGTCGCTCCGACCAGTTCCGGAAGGTGAAAGAAGCCTCGAAGTCCTTGGACTTCGAGGCTTTTTTATTGCGCTCGATTAGGCCCGTATTCAGAGCCGAGCGGTGGTGCCGGCGCAGGGCGCCATGCGCCGGATGCATTGCGAACAATCTCATTGCGCATGATCAAATACATTGCGCGCAATCGAATTGTGAGCGATATTCAGAGCCACGAGATCACCGGCGACGGTGCTTACTGCCGCTCCGCCAACCAAACCCCGATATCCATTAAGGAGAGCGCACCATGAAGACCCTGTATTCGACGAAGGTGTCCGCCACCGGTGGCCGCGACGGCAAGGCCGTCAGCGAGGACGGACTGCTGTCGGTCGCGCTGGCCGCGCCGAAGGAGTTGGGCGGGCAGGGTGGGGCCACCAACCCCGAGCAACTGTTCGCCGCCGGCTATTCCGCCTGCTTCATCGGCGCCATCAAGTTCGTCGGAAACCGCGACAAGATCGCCGTTCCGGCTGACCTGTCGGTGACCGCCACGGTCGGCATCGGTGCCCGTGACGACGGCGAGGGCTTCGGCCTGACGGTGGATTTCGTCGTGTCGTTGCCGGGCATGGACAAGGCCGCCGCCGAGGATCTGCTGGCCCGCGCGCACAAGGTCTGCCCCTACAGCCATGCCACCAAGGGCAACATCCCGGTCACCACGACCGTTGCCTGAGGCGCTTGCCAAAGGTTGTTTCATAGGGTGATCGCCTGAAGCGAAACGTCTTCAGGATTGCGCCGCCGGGCTGTTGCGCGCGATTGTGCCGAACGCATGATCGACCGGCGCGTTGCAGCCCGGCGGTGCGCGCCGTTTTGAAGGTTCCGCAAAGCCATGACTGCCGACAGGAACGATCCGCTTCTGCTGTCCAACCAAGCCTGCTTCGCCCTCTACTCGGCGAATCTGGCGATGACCCGTGTCTATCGTCCGCTGCTGGAGTCGCTTGGACTGACCTACCCGCAATATCTGGCGATGTTGCTGCTGTGGGAGGAGGACGGGCAGTCGATGAAGGCGCTGGGCGAAAGGCTGGGGCTGGACAGCGGCACGCTTACTCCGCTGCTGAAGCGGATGGAAGGGCAGGGGCTGGTCACCCGCGCCCGCGATCCTCAGGACGAACGGCTTGTCCGCATTCGCCTGACCCCCGACGGCGCGGCGTTGCGCGGCAAGGCCGAATGCCTGCCGACCCACATCGCCGCCGCCGCCGGATGTTCGGTCGAGGAATTGACCTCCCTGCGCGAGGCGTTGCTGAAACTTCGCGATGATCTCAATCGGGCCGCTGACCACAACTGAACCGGCGCCCTCGAACCGGCGCCCTCGAAAGGGACTGGAAATCGGCGGCAGGACGGCCTTTCCTATCCGGCCGCTCCCCCGGAAGGAAGGTGCCTGCCGTGACTTCTCACATCATTCACGACCGTCTCCGCATCCGTGCGGCCGATGCCGACGACGCACCGGACCTCGCCCGGCTGATCGATATTGCCGGCGGCGGGGTTTACGGCTTTCTGCTGGACGGGCTGATGCCGGGGCTGACGGCGGCGGAAATGCTGATGCCGGGCCTTGCCGGGCGCAGCGGTTCTCTGTCGCATCGGCAGAGCGGGGTCGCCGAACTGGATGGGAGGGTCGTCGGCGTCGCCCACGGCTATCCCACCGACTGGATCCGGACGGAGGATTACAGCGGTCTGCCGCCCGACCGGATCGCCCACATGGCCGCATTCTCCGAAACGCTGGACTGGGGCAGCTATTTCCTGTCGGCCCTGGCCGTCGATCCGGAGCAGCGCCGCCACGGCATCGCCGGGCGGCTGCTCGGCTGGTTCTACGAACGGGCGCGGACCGGCGGATTCGACCGCGTCACCCTGCATGTCTGGGCCGACAACGATCCGGCCCGTCGTCTTTATGCCGGCGAGGGGTTCGAGGAGATCGGTCGCGCCGACATCCCCTGGCACCCCCGCCTGCCGCATCAGGGCGGCAGCATCCTGATGCGGCGCTATCTCTGAGCGGCGACGCGCAGCGGTACGCTTTCGGCCGACAATTCGTCGATACGGCGCACCACCAGATCGGGGGCGGCGTAATGCACCATATGTCCGCAGTCCGGCACCCAATGCAGGGTGCTGTTCGGCAGGACATGATGCAGGCGGCCGCTCTGTTCCTCCTGTGAAACGATGCGGTCCTCGTGGCCGGCGAAGATCGCCACCGGGACGGTCACGTCGGCATAGCGGTGCTGCAGCCGGTCGGCGCCCGGTGCCAGGGTGACGCCGTCCTGGGCGTTGGCGCGCAGTTGGCCGGGGCGGGTGGTCAGGGCGACGGGGAAGGTCTCCGTCAGATGGGCGGGCACGGGCCGGGGCGAGAACAGGGTCTTCAGCATCGCCGGCATCACCGCCTTGGAGAAGGGCGGCGACACGGTGTAGCGCAGCAGGTCGCCCAGCACCGGGGCTGCAACCGACGCCACCATCACCGCGTCCACCCGCTTGGTCGGGAAGTAATAGCCGGAGATCAGCGCCAGCCCCTTCACCGTCCGCGGATGGTCAAGCGCCAGGGCCAGCCCGATCAGGGTGGCATAGGAATGGCCGGCGACCACTGCGTTTTCGATGCCCAGGACCGCGAAGGCCTTGGCCAGCAGGTCCGCCTGATCTTCGGGCGTCCAGGCGCGATCGCGGGGACGGTCGCTGTGGCCCATGCCGGGACGGTCGAAGGCGATCACCCGGTGATTGCGCGCCAGCCGGTCGAACAGCCCGCTCGCCAGCGAATCGCCGAGAGCGGAGACATTGCCGTGCAGCAACACGACGGGTGACCCTTCACCGGCTTCCATGTAATGCAGCCGGACGCCGTCGACGGTCACGAAGCGGCCTTCGGGCGGATAGCGCCGCTCCGCCGCGCGGGCCGCCAGCGTGTTGGCGACGGCCAGCCCACCCAAGGCAAGCGCGGTGATGCCGAGGGTCTTGAGGATGGTGGATTGGCGGTCGTTCATGGTGGTCGTCCTCTCAAGCGGCTGCTGCGATGCAGCATCGTCGAGAGGACAACCGGGGGCGGGGGGAAGGGTTCCCGGCTGTGGGGACGTTAGCCCCTCACTTCCCCGCCTTCAGCTGCTCCCGCGTCAGCCAGAACACCTCGCCGAAGCTGTTGGCGGTCTGCAGCCACAGGAAGTCCAGGTGGGGGTATTCCGCCTCCAGGATCTCGCGGCCGGTGCCGAACTCGCAGAGCAGGCCACCCTCCGGGGTCAGGTGCTTGGGCGCTTCCTTCAGGATGCGGCGGACGATGTCCAGTCCGTCGTCGCCGCCGGCCAGCGCCATTTCCGGCTCCGCCCGGAACTCGGGCGGCAGGGCGTCCATCGCCTCGGCGTCAACGTAGGGCGGGTTGGTGATGATGACGTCGTATTTCCGCGTCTTCAGCGGCGCGAACAGGTCGCCCTGGTGCAGGGCGATGCGGTCCTCGAACCCGCTGTCGGCGACGTTGCGCTTGGCCACCTCCAGCGCGTCGGGCGACAGGTCGACCGCGTCCACCTGCGCCTCCGGGAAGATGCGGGCGGCCAGGATGGCGAGACAGCCGGAACCGGTGCACAGATCCAGCACCCGCTCCACCGAGGTCGGATCCTCGACCAGCGTGAAGTCGTCGCCGCCGAACAGGTCGGAGAACAGCAGTTCGCCGATGTAGGAGCGCGGGACGATCACCCGCTCGTCCACATAGAAGGGGATGCCCTGGATATAGGCCTTGTTCAGCAGGTAGGGCGCCGGCTTGCGGGTGTCGATGCGGGCATGGAGGATGCCGGCCACCGCCTCGCGCTCCGCCGCGGTCAGGCGGGAGTCGAGATAGGGGTCGAGCTGGTCGACCGGCAGGTGCAGGGACTCCAGCACCAGGAACACCGCCTCGTCGAAGGCCGTGGTGGTGCCGTGGCCGTAATCGAGGTCGGCCTCGTTGAAGCGGCTGACGCCGTAGCGCAGGAAATCGCGGATGGTCGACAGCTCGGCCGCGGCGGCGGCGGCGGTGTGCTTGCTGGTCACGGGCGGCAGGCTCCGGTCAGGGACGGGAAAGGGTCAGAGGAGGTCCAGCACCGACTCCGGCGGACGGCCGATGCGGGCGCGGTCGCCCTTCACCACGATGGGGCGTTCGATGGCGGACGGATTGGCGGACAGGGCGGCGACCAGCGCCTCACCGTCGAGGTCTTTGGCGATTCCGGCCTCCGCCGCCTCCTTGGCGCGGGTGATGTCGCGCGGACCCTTGCCCAGCTTGGCGAGGATGGCCGACAGTTCCGCCGGGGAGGGCGGGGTCTTCAGATACTCGATCACCGCCGGCTCGACGCCGCGGGAGCGCAGGAGTTCCAGCGTCTCGCGCGACTTGCTGCAGCGCGGATTGTGGTAGATCGTCACGTCGCTCATGGCGGGTTTCCAAATTGGAAGGTCGGTCCGACTGATACACCCAACCCGCGTCCTGCGCCAATCCGGCATGCGGAAAGCTCTGTGGCGGCGCAACATCCGTCAGGTGACAAGGGCTGCCTTTGGTATTATTTTGCGCGCTCGCTTTTCCGTGGCCCATCGCGCCGTTTCCGGCAGGCGGGCTGCCGATCAGTCCCGATGCCCAGATACGGAAGCCGGCCGTGACCAAGCTCTCGCTCTCCAAGGACAAGATCAACATCCTTCTTCTGGAAGGTGTCCACGACAACGCCATCGACGAGCTGGCCCGCGGCGGCTATGCCTCTGTCGAGCGGCTGCCGCGCGCCCTGGACGAGGATGAGCTGCTGGAGCGCATCGGGTCCGTCCACATCCTCGGCATCCGGTCGCGCACCCACCTGACTGCCAAGGTGTTCGAGGCGGCCAACAAGCTGATCACCGTCGGCTGTTTCTGCATCGGCACCAACCAGGTCGATCTGAAGGCGGCGCGTCGCACCGGCATCCCGGTGTTCAACGCCCCCTATTCCAACACCCGGTCGGTGGCGGAGCTGGTGATCGGCGAGATCATCATGCTGATGCGCGGCATCTTCGAGAAGTCGCAGCTGGTCCATGGCGGCGGCTGGATGAAGTCGGCCAAGGACTCTTACGAGATCCGCGGCAAGACGCTGGGTATCGTCGGCTATGGCCATATCGGCACGCAGGTGTCGATCCTGGCCGAAGCGATGGGCATGCAGGTCCGTTTCTACGACGTCGTGCGCAAGCTGGCGCTCGGCAATGCCCGCGCCTGCGATTCGCTGGAGGAACTGCTGTCGGTGTCCGACGTGGTGACCCTGCATGTGCCGGACACCGCGCAGACCCGGAACATGATCGGCGAGCGTGAACTGGCGGCCATGAAGAAGGGCAGCCACCTGATCAACGCCGCCCGCGGCCAGGTGGTGGACATCGAGGCGCTGGCCGCCGCGCTGAGCAGCGGCCACGTCCTGGGTGCCGCCATCGACGTCTTCCCGGTCGAGCCCGGTTCGGACAAGGAAGAGTTCCAGAGCGCGCTGCGCGGCATCAAGACCGCCATCCTGACTCCGCACATCGGCGGTTCGACGATGGAGGCCCAGGCCAACATCGGCACCGAGGTGGCGCAGAAGCTGCTGGAATATTCGGACAACGGGTCCACCGTCGGCGCGGTCAACTTCCCCCAGGTGGCGCTGCCGGTTCAGGCCGGCTGCACCCGCTTCCTGCACGTCCACGAGAACCGTCCGGGCATCCTGCGCAAGGTGAACGAGGTGTTCTCCGGCCGCGACCTGAACATCGCCGCCCAGTATCTCCAGACCGATCCGGAGCTGGGCTATGTGGTGGTCGACGTGAACGGCGACGTGGAGGAGATGGAGGTCGTCAACGACCTGCGCGCCATCGAAGGCACCCTGAAGGCGCGTTTCCTGTTCCCGGCGCATCAGTGAGGGGGTGGGGTGCCGGCGAAGATCCTTCGACGGCACCCCGATCTTCCACTCCATGTCTCTTGTCGGCGGACGGTTTCCTGATATTTGTATCGGGATGATCGTTCGCCTCCTGTTCCTCTTCCTTTCGGGCATGCTGCTCGCCACCCTGCCGGCCGCCTCGCCGGCTGCGGCGCAGTCCAACGGCTGCAGCGGGTTTCCGCCGACCAAGCTCGTGTTCGACAGCGTGCTGGCGCCGATCCAGCGTGACGACGGGCGAACGGTCGCGCAACTCACCCGGCTGCCGGGACGCACGCCGGGACCGGCCGGAAGTGCCGACGGCCATGTGCTGGGGCTGACCCTGGCCCGCTATGGCGAGCAGTCGCAGGTCTCCGCCCTGTTCAGGACCATGAGCGACGGCACCTATTGCGCATCGGCCAGCACGGTGACCATCAGCTTCGGCTTCCAGCAGCGCATCGTCCATGTGGCCAGCGAAATCCCGGTGAACTCCTGCCTGCATGGCGAGGTGCTGGCCCATGAGATGCGCCATGTCGCGGTGGACGAGGCGTTGCTGCGCGAGATGATGCCGATGATCCGCATCCGGCTGGACCAGGTGCTGGAGGGCATGGCGCCGGTGCGCTCGCGCAGTCAGGCCCAGGCGATGGCGGCGATCCGCCGGCCGCTCGAATCGGCGATGCGGCGGATCATGCAGGAGTTCGGCCGCGAGCGCGACCGTCGGCAGGCGCAGGTCGATACGGTGGAGGAGTATGAGCGGGTCAGCCGCGTCTGCAACGGCGAGGCCCGCAATTATCTGCCGAAACCCGCCCAGCGCCAGACCGTACGCCGGGGGTGAGCCGCTGTCAGCGCTTCCGCCGCCGCCGGTCGGTGGCATGGCCGTCGGTGAACTCCGGCGGCTTGCGGCGGACCCAGCGGATGAAGGCGGCGATGTCGGGATGGCCGCGCAGGGCTTTGATCTCGTGGTAGTGGTCGCGCAACTGCTGCTCGGTCAGCACCGCGTGGATCTTGGCGTGGCAGATGCGGTGCATCGTCACCGTGTCCCGGCCGCCATAGGTGCGCGGGACCAGATGATGTTCGTTCAGGCTTGCGCCGGGAACCATCGGCCGGCCGCAGAGCGGGCAGGCGGGACGGTCCTCCTGCGGGGCGGCAGGGACGACGATGGGCGGTGGCGGCAGACGGCGCATGAGGTCCGGGGCAGGGGGCGGGGCGTACCGGTGGCCTGGATGATATGGCGCGGTACCGACGCCGGAAAAGCCGACTTCAATTCCCTGCGCCGGCCGTCGCGGCCGTTGGGGCGACGGGTGCCGCCTGCGCCCGTTGGCCGACCCAGACGCTGCCGAGCGCCAGCACGATCCCGGCGATCTGGTAGCCGGTCAGCGATTGGCCGAGCAGCGCCCAGCCCAGCACCACCGCCGTGACCGGGCTGAGGAAACCCAGCGGCGCCACCGCGGACGGCTCCAGCCGCGACAGGCCGCGGAACCACAGGATGTAGGTCAGCGCCGCGCCGATCAGGCCGAGATAGACGAAGCCCATCAGATTGGCAGCCGTCGGCACCGGCAGCGCCGGTTCCAGAAGCAGCGCCACCGGCACCAGCAGCACCCCGCCCGCGGTCAGCTGCCAGGCGGTGAAGATCAGCGGCGACACCGGCGGGCGCCAGCGCCGGCTCAGCACCGTTCCCGCGGCCATCGATCCGGCGCCGGCCAGCGCAGCGAGCACGCCGATCCCGTCCAGAGTGGCGCTGGGCTTCAGGACCAGCAGGGCCACCCCGCCGATGCCGGCCATGGCGGCTGCGACCGCCAGCGGGCGGATCGGGGTGCCCAGCAGTGGGCGCGACAGCGCGATGACGATCAGCGGCTGCACCGCTCCCACCGTGGCGGCGACGCCGCCGGGCAGGCGGTAGGCCGACACGAACAGCATCGCCCAGAAGAAGGAGAAGTTCAGCGCCCCCAGCACCAGCGAGCGTCCCCACCAGCATCCCCACGGCAGCCGGCGGACCAGCAGCAGCAACAGAAGCCCGGCCGGCAGGGCACGCAGCAGCGCCACCGTCATCGGATAGCCCTGCGGCAGCAGTTCGGTGGTGACGATGTAGGTGCTGCCCCAGATCGCCGGGGCGATGGCGGTCAGCAGCAGGTCGGTGGACCGGGCCATGATCCGGCGTTCCCAAAAAGAGGGGCGTCAACAAAAAGGGCGCCCCACCGGGACGCCCTCTTCAACGGGTTGGTTCCGCTCGACCGTCAGGCCGCCTTCTTCTCGGCGATCAGCTGGACGAAGCGGTCGAACAGATAGTGGCTGTCCTGCGGGCCGGGCGAGGCTTCCGGGTGGTACTGCACCGAGAAGACCGGCTTGCCCTTCAGGCGGATGCCCTCGTTGGTGCCGTCGAACAGGCTGACATGGGTGACCTCGGCGTCGGCGGGCAGAGTCTCCGGCACCACGACGAAGCCGTGGTTCTGGCTGGTGATCTCCACCCGGCCGGAAGCCAGATCCTTCACCGGATGGTTGGCGCCGCGGTGACCCTGCTGCATCTTGGTGGTCTTGGCGCCCAGCGCCAGCGACAGCATCTGGTGGCCGAGGCAGATGCCGAACATCGGCACGCCGGTGTCGAGCAAGCCCTTGATAGTGGGCACGGCGTACTCGCCGGTGGCGGCGGGATCGCCGGGGCCGTTGGACAGGAACACGCCGTCCGGCTGGTGGCGCATCACATCCTCGACCGTGGCGGTCGACGGCACCACCGTCACCTTGCAGCCGGATGCGGCGAGGCAGCGCAGGATGTTGCGCTTGGCGCCGTAGTCGATGGCGACGACATGGTACTGCGGCTTGTCCTGGGTGGCGTAGCCGCCGCCGATGGTCCAGCCGGCCTCGGTCCAGTCATAGGTCTGGCGGCAGGACACGTCCTTGGCCAGATCCATGCCCTCCAGCCCCGGCCAGCCCTTGGCCTTGGCGACCAGCGCCTCGATGTCGAACTTGCCGTCCGGCGCATGGGCGACGACGCCGTTCGGCGCGCCCAGGTCGCGGATGCGGCGGGTCAGGCGGCGGGTGTCGACGCCGGCCAGCCCGACGAGGCCGTAGCTCTTCAGCCAATCGTCCAGGTGGCGGGTGGCGCGCCAGTTCGACGGGTCGGTGATGTCGGCGCGCAGGATCAGGCCGCGGGCGGCCGGGGTGATCGTCTCGATGTCTTCGGTGTTGGCGCCGGTGTTGCCGATGTGCGGGAAGGTGAAGGTGATGATCTGGCCGGCATAGCTGGGATCCGTTAGGATCTCCTGATAGCCGGTCATGGAGGTGTTGAAGCACACCTCGCCCACCGAATCCCCCGTGGCGCCGATGCCTCGGCCGCGGAACACCGTGCCGTCGGCCAGAACAAGCACGCCGGTGTGAACCGCATTGTCGGAGGGGGGAGTGGCGAGAGTCATTCCTGTGAACCTTCCCAAAAACCGCGGCCGGCGACGGATCGGGTGATCGGCGGAACGGCGACGGCCTAGCGTCCCGCCGGGCGCGCACACGGAACCGCTCGCACCCCACCTCCGCCGGTACGGGCGGTGACGCGGGATCGAGTGGGCTGATCGGGTGGGCCGGACATCCTATATGACGATTGGATGCCGGATTTCCAGCAATAGCTTTGCAAGGCGGCCCTGAACCGGCGGCAAAGTCGGACGGCTCATGCGCGGCCATTCGCCGGTTGGGGCTTTTGCCATGGAAATCGGCGGCCATTTTCGGAATAGTCGGCTGTCCGGCCGGGGCCTTCCATCCCGGCCCGACGAACCAAGGAAGACGGGACATGACGCTGCGCACGCAGTTCAACGACGGCCTCAAGGATGCGATGCGCGCGAGGGACCAGCGCGCGGTGTCCACCCTGCGCCTGATTCTGACCGAGCTGAAGAATCGCGATATCGAGAGCCGGAGCCGCGGCGTGACCGACGGCATCGACGACGCCGGCATCCTGTCGATGCTGCAGACGATGGTGAAGCAGCGCAACGAATCGGCAGGCATGTACGAGCAGGGCGGCCGTCCCGAGCTTGCCCAGCAGGAGCGCGAGGAGATCGCGGTCATCGAGCGCTTCCTGCCCAAGCAGATGAGCGACGAGGAATCCGCCGCCGCCATCGACTCCATCGTGACCGAGCTTGGCGCCGCCAGCATCAAGGACATGGGCAAGGTGATGGCCGAGCTGAAGGCCCGCCATGCCGGCCAGATGGACTTCGCCAAGGCCGGTGGTCTGGTGAAGGCGCGGCTGTCGGGGAAGTAAGCGGCCGGGCAGGTAAGCGACAGGTGCGGATGACGTTCGGCTCGATCGGGAGCTGGGCCGACGCCGCACCCGGTCGGCGACGATTGCCCCCTTGGGGCCGGCGGCGCTGGTTCCCATACTATGCCTCTGCTATAGCGTTGCGCCCGTCGCACCCCCTTCTTCGTCCCCCGGTGACCGTTCGACCATGGCCTTCCCGCCCCAATTCCTGGAAGAACTGCGCAGCCGGCTGGCCCTGTCGGAAGTGGTCTCGAAACGCCTGCGCCTGATCCGCGCCGGCCGGGAGTACAAGGCCCCCTGTCCGTTCCACAATGAGAAGTCGCCGTCCTTCTACGTCAACGACCAGAAGGGCTTCTTCCATTGCTTCGGCTGCGGCGCCCACGGCGACGTCATCGGCTTCGTCATGCGCCACGACAATCTCGGCTTCCCCGAGGCGGTCGAGCATCTTGCCGGCGAGGCCGGGCTGCCGGTGCCGCGCCCGACGGAGGAGGACCGGCAGCGCTACGAGCGGCGCAAGACCCTGCACGACCTCGTCGAGCAGGCGGCCCGCTGGTTCGAGCAGCAATTGCACAGCTCCGCCGGCCGGGCCGGACTGGACTACTTCATGCGGCGCGGGCTGGACGGCGACACCATCGCCCGCTTCCGGCTGGGCTATGCGCCCGGCGATTCGAACGCGCTGCGCACCTATCTGGGCAAGCAGGGCTTTTCCGACGAGGACATGGTCAATGCCGGGCTGCTGAAGCGGCCGGACGACGGCCGGTCGCCCTACAGCTTCTTCCGCAACCGGGTGATGTTCCCGGTCACCGACCGGCGCGGGCAGGTGGTGGCCTTCGGCGGGCGCATCCTGGAGGGCGACGGGCC
>NZ_DASPIS010000004.1:0-15421 GCF_035628975.1 Azospirillum sp.
CGACAGCATGACCGCATCGGCACCGTCGAACACCGCGGTGGCGACGTCGGACGCCTCCGCACGGGTCGGGGCGGGGGCGGAGATCATCGATTCCAGCATCTGGGTGGCGACGATCACCGGCTTGCCGGCCAGACGGGCGGCATGGACGATGCGCTTCTGGATCGAGGGCACGTCTTCCGGTGGCATCTCCACGCCCAGGTCGCCGCGGGCCACCATGACGCCGTCCGACATCTCGACGATGCGGTCGAGATGCTGGATCGCCTGCGGCTTCTCCAACTTGGACAGCAGGGCGGCGCGGCCGCCGATCAGCTTACGCGCCTCGGCCACGTCCTCCGGCCGCTGGACGAAGCTGAGCGCCACCCAGTCGACCCCCTGGTCGAGGGCGAAGTCGAGGTCGGCGCGGTCCTTGGCGGTCAGCGGAGACAGTGGCAGCACCACGCCGGGGACATTGACGCCCTTGCGGTCGGACAGCTTCGTGCCGGAAACCACCACGGTCTCGGCGAAGTCGGCGCCGCAGGCGGTCACCCGCAGCCGCACCTTGCCGTCGTCCAGCAGCAGTTCGGCGTCCGGCACCAGGGCGGCGAAGATCTCCGGATGCGGCATGCCGACCCGGCGGGCGTCACCCGGCTCCGACAGCAGGTCGAGGCAGAAGGACTGGCCGGCGGTGAGCGTCACCGGGCCGTCGGCGAAGCGGCCGAGGCGCAGCTTCGGACCCTGCAGGTCGGCCATGATGGCGACGGGGCGGCCGGTCTCTTCCTCCAGCGCGCGGATGGCGCGGACGCGCTCGCCATGGTCCTCGTGGCTGCCATGGCTGAAGTTCAGGCGGAAGACGTCGACGCCGGTTTCGAACAGGCGGCGGATCATCGCGGGCGAGGAGGAGGACGGACCCAGCGTGGCGACGATTTTCGTCTGCCGGTAACGGCGGATCGGCTTGGCAGTGCTCATGGGGGTAACAGGCTCCGAAGAGAAGAGGGTGGCCGTGCGGGGCAGGAGGGGGCGGGCGGCGTCGCCGCCTCAGACCGCCCCGAACCGGTAGACGATGGACCCGGCATACCATTGGCCGGGGCGCAGCACGGTCGAGGGGAAGGAGGGGATGTTGACGGCGTTCGGGAACTTCGACGGTTCGGCGCAGAAGGCGCTGTGTTTGGTGTAGAGCGTGCCGCCCTTGCCGATGTCGCGGGGGGCTTTGCCCTCCAGGAAATTGCCGGTGTAGAGCTGAAGACCGGGTTCGGTCGACAGCACCTCCAGCGTCCGGCCGCTGCCGGGGTGGAGGATGCGGGCCTGCAGCGCCGGCGCGGGGCCGGATGCCGGCTGGTCGATCACGTAATGCAGGTCATAGCCCTTGCCGAGCGCCAGCATGCGGTCGTCGGCGCCGATGCGCTCGCCGAAGGCAGCCGGGCTGCGGAAGTCGAGCGGCGTGCCGGTGACGTCCACCACCTCGCCCGTCGGCACCGCATTGTCGCTGAGCGCCAGATAGCGGCCGGCGTGGACGGTGACGACATGGTCGAGGATGGACGATCCGAGATCGCCCGACAGGTTGAAGAAGGTGTGGTCGGTGAAGTTGGCGATGGTGGTCTTGTCGGCCGCCACCGCGGTCCAGGCGATGGTCAGGGCGTTGTCGTCGCCGAGCGAATAGACCAGCCGCACCGGCAGGGTGCCGGGGAAGCCCTCTTCGCCGTCCTGGAAGACGTAGGTCAGTTCCAGGCTGGCTTCGTCCAACTGGCGGGCATCGAAAACGCGGAAGCGGGAACCGCGCTGGCCGCCATGCAGGGTGTTGGGCGGGCTGTTCACCGAAGCCTGATGCTCCACGCCGTCCAGGGTGAAGCGGCCGCCGTCGATGCGTCCGCAATAGCGTCCGATGAAGGACCCCATGGAGGGCTGGCCGCCCATCGCGCCATCGATGGTGTCATAGCCCTGGACGACGTCGCCCAGAGCGCCGTCGCGGTCCGGAACCAGGATCTGTTCGATCTTGGCGCCGTAATTGGTGATCCGCACCACCATGCCCCGGCCGTTGCGCAGGGTGAACAGGTCCACCGGCTTGCCGTCGATGGTGGCGCGGTAATCGTCGCGCTTTAGGTCGGTGTAGGTCGCCATGGTCCAGGCATCCCTGTGGAAGAGGTTACAAAAAACCGAGAAGCATCAGCCCCAGGATCATCACCACACGCAGGAGCAGTGCCGTTTCCAATGGGTCCGCGGTCATGGTTTGGGCCTCACCGGAAGCATCGTGGCATTATTATACTAATATATTAGAACCGAAGGCAAACCGCTTCGGTGGTTTTGAGCCTGGGCGGACAGTTTGCCGCAGGGGGTGGCGGTGAGGCTGGGAAGTTTTGCGAAATTTCGGGGCGTGGGGCGGAAGGAAGGCGCCGCAGCCCATTTGGCAAGTGATGATCGGAGAACGGTCTGGCCGCCGGCACCGTGGTCGACGGCCAGTAGTTCCGCCTCAAGCGAGTTCCGGCGGCGCGCTCACGCGCGGCCCAGCACCGTCGCGATGGCGCGTTCCAGCGCGGTCAGGTCGGGTTCGATGTGCGTGCCGGCGGGGAAGACGTTCTCCGCACCGGGTCGGACGACACCGATGAAGGGCAGGCCGTTGGTTTGCGCCGCCTCCAGGTCGGTCAGGGCGTCGCCGACGAAGACGCTGCGGGTGGTGTCGATGCCGTGGCGGTCGATCAGGTCGGCGACGACGATGGTCTTGTGGCGGGGACTTCCGGCGACCTCGGCGAACAGCGGCGTCCAGCCGCGGCGCTCCACGATCCGCCGCAACTCCGTTTCCGGCGTGCCGGAGGCGATGAACAGCGGATGCCGCTCGCCATGGCGGCGGATGAAGTCGAGCGCACCGGGGATCTCCTCGCAGGCGGTGACGGCGTCTTCCACCATCCCGCCGACGCGCCGGACCATCTCCTCGATCCGCTCCTCGTTCCGCGGCAGGCCCAGCAGCACCTGATCGAAATGGTGGAGCATCTGCCCCCGCGGCAGCCCGCCGTTGCGGTGGTAGAAATCGGCGATCGCCCGGTCCACCTCCGGGCCGTGCCCGCGGTAAAGGCTGAGGAAGGCTTCAAGCTTGATCGCGTTCGACTCGACAATCACACCGTCGAAATCGAACAGGACCGCTTGGCAGGGCAAGGTCATGTCCAGGTCCCGTTTGCAGGTCTTGATAAGGAGGGAGCGTCCGCAGGACGGAAAAGGAAGCCGCCGGCCAAAATAGCACGGCGGGCCTCAAGTCCGAGAGGAGCATCCGAAAGCCGGCCCAGGGTCGGCCGCCGGAGGCGACCAACGGGGCCGGCATGCGGCACCGGTTGCAATATATTAGTATGGTGATGCCGTGCAAAGCCCGTTCGGCGGCACTTTTCCCTTCGGCACAGGCGCTACCTCGAACGGGGCTGACGATTGGACAGCTACCTCGTCACCCTACCGGCGTGTGATAAGGGGTGCTTCGATTCTGACCATTCGCTTGCTTGTGATGGACGCCCAAGGCTGCCCGAACTCCGCCAACGCCGGGCCTCGCCGGTGAGACCGTCATCCGACATTGCCGTGCCGCCCGCCTTCCTGGCCGGCGTGGGCGAGGTGAGCGGGCTCATGCGCAGCCATGACTGGGATGCGACGCCTCTCGGCCGGCCTGCCGGCTGGCCGCCGGAACTGCGTGCCGCGGCCGGGCTGATGCTGAATTCCCGGCAGGCGATGTTCATCGGCTGGGGGGCGGAGGTCACCTTTCTCTACAACGACGCCTATGTCGAGATCCTCGGCACCCGGCATCCCGATGCGCTTGCACGGCCGATGGCGCAGGTATGGCCGGACGCCTGGCCGAAGGCGCAAGGCTTCGTCCGCCAAGTCCTGGGCGGCGAAGCGCTGAGGCACGAGAACTGGACGGTGCCCCTGGAGCGGAACGGCCAGCGCGAGGATGCCTACTTCACATTCTCCTATACGCCGATCATGACCATGGACGGCGCGGTCGGAGGCTTCCTCTGCATCGTGACCGAGACGACGGCGGCGGTGCTGGCCCAGCGGCGCATGGCCTTCCATGTGGAACTGGAGCACCGTCTGCGGGAACTGTCGGACCCGCTCGACGTGGTGGTCGCGGCGGCAGAGGCTATCGGGCGGCATCTCGGCGCCAGCCGTGTCGGCTATGGCCGGATGGACGATGGCGAGCGCTTCTTCACCACCGAACGCAACTGGACCGACGGAACGGTGCAGTCCCACATCGGCACGCATGACCTGATGGGCTTCGGGGAACCCGTGCTTACGGCGTTGCGCAAGGGGGAGACGCTGGTCATCCACGACGCCACCTGCGATCCACGCACGGCGGCGCCGGAGCTGCGGGCGGCCTTCGACGCCCTGGAATTCGCCGCCGTCATCACCGCCAGCCTGGTGAAGCAGGGGCGGATGGTCGCCGCGCTCTATGTGCACAACCGGACCCCGCGGCGGTGGCGCGACGACGAGATTGACCTGGTCGGGGAGGTGGCGGAACGCACCTGGTCGGCGGTGGAGCGCGTGCAGGCCGAAGCGGAGCTGCGCCGCGCCAACCGCCAGCTTCGGGCGGAGGGGGAGCGGTTCCGTGCCCTGTTCCGGCAGGCGCCGGGGTTCATGTATGTCTGGCGCGGTCCCGACCATGTCTACGAGATGGCGAACGACGCCTATTTCGACCTGATCGGCTGCCGCGACATCATCGGGAAACCGGCGCGGCAGGCTCTGCCGGAAGTGGCCGGGCAGGGCTTCTTCGAACTGGCCGACCATGTCTATGCCACCGGCGAGCCGTTCGTCGGCGAGGGGATGCGCGCGAGGCTGGCGCGGCGGCCAGGGGAACCGCTGGAGGACCGCTTCGTCACCTTCGTGTTCCAGCCCATCCGGGACGACCAGGGCCAGGTCACGGGCATGTTCGTCCAGGGCAACGACGTGACCGGGATGAAGCGCACCGAGGACGCGTTGCGCGAAAGCGAGCAGCGGCTGCGCATCGCGCAGGATGCCGGCGGGGTCGGCACCTTCGAACTGCGCGAGGACGGGATGCTGGCAGTGTCACCGGAATTCTGCCGGCTTTGGGGTGTCGAGCCGCGGCCTCTGGTTCCCCTCGAGGAGTTGGTCACCCTGATCCATCCGGCGGACCGGCCATCCTTGCCGACCCTTCAGCCCGGCCGCGTGCCGGCGGAGGGGTTGGGCTATGTCGAATACCGCATCCTCCGGCCCGGCAGTGGTCCCGGCAGTGGTGAGGCGCGCTGGATCGCCCGGCGCGCGCAGGCGATCACTCATGCCGGGCAGCAGGGGGAAGGGGGCGTGACGCGGGTGCTCGGCGCCTGCTACGACATCACCGACCGCAAGCGTGCCGAGGAGGCCCTGCGCGAGCTGAACGCGACGCTGGAACAGCGCGTGGCCGACCGCACCGCCGACCGCGACCGCATGTGGCGGCTGTCGACCGACATCATGCTGGTCGCGCGCTTCGACGGGACCATCACCGCGGTCAACCCGGCCTGGACCGCCCTGCTGGGCTGGCAGGAGCGGGAATTGCTGGGAACGGTCTTCCTCGATTACGTCCACCCCGAGGACCGGGAGGCGACGGGGGCCGAGGCGGGCCGGCTGGAATCGGGCCTGACCACCATGCGGTTCGAGAACCGCTATCGCCACAAGGACGGATCCTACCGCTGGATTTCCTGGACCGCGGTTCCCGACGACCGCTTCATCCACGCGGTCGGCCGCGACGTGACCGCGCGCAAGGAGTCCGAAGCCGCCCTGCGCCGGGCCGAGGAGCAGCTGCGGCAGGCGCAGAAGATGGAGGCGGTCGGCCAGCTGACCGGCGGGGTTGCCCACGATTTCAACAACCTGCTCCAGGCGCTCAGCAGTTGCCTGACCATGATCGGCCGCCGCACCGCGGAGCCGCGGGTGGCGCCGCTGCTGGAGGCGGGAATGCAGGCGGTGGACCGCGGCAGCAAGCTGGTCCAGCAGTTGATGGGCTTCGCCCGCCGCGACAGCCTGCGCCCGGAGCCCATCGACCTGCGCGACAGGGTGCTGGGCATGGCCGGCCTGCTGGAGCGCGCGCTGCGCGCCGACATCAGGGTCGAAACGCGCTTCGCCCCCGAGCTTCGTCCGATCGAGGTCGATCCGACCCAGTTCGAACTGGCGCTGATCAACATGGCAGTGAACGCGCGCGACGCGATGCCCCAGGGCGGCAGCCTGACCATCGCGGCGGAAAGCGCCACGCTCGAATCCGGCAATCCCACCGGCCTGGAGGGCGAGTTCGTGCGCCTGTCGGTCAGCGACACCGGGACCGGCATGCCGCCGGAGGTGATCGCCAAGGCCTTCGACCCATTCTTCACCACCAAGGAGGTCGGCAAGGGTTCCGGCCTCGGGCTGGCGCAGGTCTATGGGCTGGCCCGGCAGGCGGGCGGCACCGTCTGGATCGACAGCCGGCCGGGGCAGGGCGCCACCGTCACGCTTCTTTTGCGCGCCTCCGCCCAGGTGCCGCGGGTGACCGCTCCGCCGGCCCGCATCGCGATCCAGCGCCGGGATGCCGCCCGCGTGCTGATGGTGGAGGATGATCCGGTCGTCGCCTCCTCCGTTTCGGCGGCGCTGGAGGATGCCGGCTGGATCGTCCTGCGCGCCACCACCGCGGACGAGGCGCTGCCGATGCTGGCCGGCGGGGAGCGCATCGACCTGCTGTTCTCCGATGTCGTGATGCCCGGCCGGCTGAGCGGCATCGACCTCTGCCGCGAGGCGATCACGCTGCGTCCCGGCCTGCCGGTGGTGCTGACGACCGGCTACAGCGAGGACGTGGCGCGGGCCGAAGGCATCCGGATGCTGCCGAAGCCCTACCGCATCGACAACCTGCTGCAAGTCCTGAACGAGGCGCTGGCCGGAGCGACTCCGTCGGCTGAAATGGCCTAGGCGCCTCCGGCACCATTACCGACCCTGCGGTGCCACTGGTCTTCGTAGCGTCGGCGTTCCGCCGCGGCGGATGGGTCGCTGCCCATGGCGAAGGTCCAATAGCCGATCTGGAAGGCGATGTAGCAGGGCAGAAGGAATTCCAGAAGCCGCCGGTCAAGCCCCGCTGCCGTATCCACCGCACCGCACAGGCCGCGGGCCTGCGCATCGGACAGGTCGAATTCCACGATGCCGCCGGCCACGTCCCAGGCGATGTCCTGGCAGCCGATCAGGTCGTGGGCGGCGGCATGGTCCAGCGCATCGGCCTTCATCAGGCGCCCATCCGGCAGCCGCAGCCATTCCCAGCGATGCAGCCGGTTGTCGGTGACCACGCGCCGTACGGCGGCCTCCACCTCGGTAAGCCCGTCCGGCGTCCAGCGATCCAGCACTGCTGCGGCATCCAG
Source organism: Azospirillum sp. (assembly GCF_035628975.1). Classification (GTDB taxonomy): domain Bacteria; phylum Pseudomonadota; class Alphaproteobacteria; order Azospirillales; family Azospirillaceae; genus Azospirillum. The sequence goes on from NZ_DASPIS010000004.1 coordinate 7,311, forward strand.
GCCCAGCGCCTCCGCGACGTTGGTGCGTGCCATGGCCAGCAGGCCGGGCAGGGGGGCGCCGGAGTCCGGAGCGGCCGGCAGGTGCCGGGCGCGGAAGGCGAGATAGTCGGCGAGGCGGTCCACCATGTCCGGCGTGACGCCGGCAAGCGGGCGGGTCAGCGGACGGGCGCCCTCCAGCCAGCGTTCGGCGAGGAAGCCATGGCGCAAACCCGCCGGTTCGGCGGTGAAGCCCGCGGCGTGGATCAGGCGGGCGCGTTCAAGCGCATTCTCCCCGGCACGGCCCAGGCCGGCGAACTTCAGCAGCCAGGGGCCGCTGCCGGTGCGCAGGAGGAATTTCCGGCGTTCCTGCTGTGGATTGGCCGGCAAGGCGCCTGTGGAGTCGTGCAGCCGCCGCCATGCCCCGCCCGACAGGTCTTCCAACGGCACCAAGGCCGGGCCAAGCAGATCCTCGAACCAGCATTCCAGCGGCGGGAACGGCCCTTCGCCCGAGCGGAACAGTGAATCGAAATCGACGACCGGGCGCGCTGCGGCGGCCCAGCGCCGGCGGTGCGGCTCGGACGCCTGGGGGCCCAGGTCGCCGCCATGGCCGGGCAGGAAGGCGATCCGGTCTGCGCCGACCCCCTGTGAGTCCAGCCAGTCGGCCACCGCGCCGAAGGAACTGCCGGACAGGCCCGGCCCTTCGTCCACGATGACGTAGCTGGCCTTGGGATCGGCAAGCATTCTGGCGCGCAGACGGTTCGAAATCCGCAGTTCCCGTTGGAAAGGATGTCCCACCGGGCGCAACGTTATCGGTGGACAAGACTTCAGCGCCACTGCCGCCAGGGCCGCCAGTCCGGTGCCGATGCTGCGCAGCCCGATCACCATGGGAGCGTCGGCGAACCGCGGCGGCAGTCTCGCCGCGGCTTCCAGATAGGATTCCGGATAAAGGCTGTAGAAGGCATAGCCCTCCGCCCGCCGCATGCGGATCAGGTCCGGCAGGGGGAAGGCGGCCAAGCTCTCCAGAGGGCGCGGGTCGGGCGGAGCCGTGGCTTCCCGCCGCTCCACCGGCCGCCAGGATCCGGCGACCCGTTGTGCGAGAGCCATGACGACCGCCATGGCCGCCTGCTGCAACGGCGTGCAATCATCCTCGCCGGTGCTGTGGAATTCCGAGTCGGCGAGCCCCTGCGCCAGTTCCCCCGCTTCGATGAACAGCGTTACCAGGGCACCGTGCCGTTCCGCTCCGGGGGCGAGGCGGTCGGCATCGGCAAGCCCCTGTTTCAGCCGTGCGATGGTGCGGCGTGGATCCTCGCAGGTGTCCTGGTCGCCGTAGACCAGCATCGCTCACTCCCCGCCGAACGCGGTCACCAGGTCGGGAAGAACAGCAGCAGCAGGGCCATGACCGCGAGGATGCCCAGAATCGTCCACATGGCGGGACGGCCCAGGCCCCGCGAGGTGCCGGCCTTCGGAAGTTCAGTGCCTACTTTCCGGAAATTGCCAGCCATCGTGTGCGCTCCTGAATGTGTCGATCTGTCGGTAATCAACAGGGCGGGGCCGGCAAAGTTGCCGGTTCCGGATGCGGTTCCCCATCCGGCGCAGGTTCCGCCAGGGTCTGCCGAACGAGGTCACCGGACGCGCTTTCCGCTTTAACGCCAATGGGTTGATTGGAATTTGCGTTTTTCCCGCGGGCGGATGCGAAAAAACCACTTCCCAAGCGCACCGCCAGTGGGCAAACTCTACACAAGAAATAGAAAAGAAAGCACGGATACCACGAAAGAAATTCGTGCAATTCAGGAGCTACCCAAGGAGACCCCCGCCATGTCGCTTCGCCGCCTGACCCTCCTTGCCGCCGGCCTGACGCTGGCCTGGCTGGGTGTTGCCGCCGCAGATTCCAAGGACGCGCTGCTGAACGTCTCCTACGATCCCACGCGGGAATTCTATGTTGAGTTCAACAAGGCGTTTGCCAAGAAGTGGGAAGCGGAAACCGGCCGCGCCCTGACCGTTCGCCAGTCGCATGGCGGCTCCGGCAAGCAGGCGCGGTCCGTCATCGACGGCCTGGACGCCGACATCGTGACCCTGGCGCTGGGCTATGACATCGACGCCATCGCCGATGCCGGACTGCTGCCGAAGGATTGGCAGACCCGCCTGCCGAACAACAGCGCCCCCTACACCTCGACCATCGTGTTCCTGGTGAAGAAGGGCAACCCGAAGGGGATCAAGGACTGGAACGACCTGGTGAAGCCGGGCGTCCAGGTCATCACCCCGAACCCGAAGACCTCCGGCGGCGCCCGCTGGAACTATCTGGCGGCCTGGGCCTATGCCCTGCAGGCCAACGGCGGCGACGAGACCAAGGCCAAGGAGTTCGTGTCGCAGCTGCTGAAGAACGTCCCGGTTCTGGACAGCGGCGCCCGCGGTTCCACCGTGACCTTCACCCAGCGCGAGATCGGCGACGTGCTGCTGGCCTGGGAGAACGAGGCCTACCTGTCGCTGCAGGAATTCGGCGCCGACAAGTTCGAGATCGTGGTGCCCAGCCTGTCGATCCTGGCCGAGCCGCCGGTCGCCGTCGTCGACAAGGTCGTCGACCGCAAGGGAACCCGCAAGGTGGCCGAGGCCTACCTGCAGTTCCTCTACACCCGTGAGGGACAGGAGATCGCGGCCAAGAACTATTACCGTCCGCGGCTTCCGGAACTGGCGACCCAGTATGCGGGACGCTTTGCGGATGTTAAGCTGGTCACGATCGACCAATTCGGGGGCTGGCGTGCCGCGCAAGAGAAGCATTTCTCCGACGGTGGTGTCTTCGACCAGATCTTCCAGAAGGGGCGCTGACCCATGGTCGCCGCTGCCGACAGCGACGGCGCTCTGGCGGGAAAGGGGGGGGCGGTGACGGTCCGCGCCCCCGTTCCCCTCTTCCGGAAACCCAGCGTCATTCCGGGCTTCGGGCTGACGCTGGGCTTCACGCTCACCTATCTCGGCTTCATCGTTCTGATCCCCCTGGCCGCCCTGATCCTGCGCTCCAGCAGCCTCGGCTGGGGCGGCTTCTGGTCGGCGGTGACCACGCCCCGGGTGATCGCCGCGTTCGAGGTCAGTTTCGGCCTCTCCTTAGCCGCGGCGCTGACCAACGCGGTGTTCGGCTTCCTGGTGGCCTGGGTGCTGGTGCGCTACGACTTCCCCGGCAAGCGGCTGGTCGACGCGCTGGTCGATCTGCCCTTCGCCCTGCCGACCGCGGTGGCGGGCATCGCGCTCAGCGCGCTCTATGCGCCGAACGGCTGGCTGGGCAAGCCGCTGAACGAGCTGTTCGGCCTGAAGGTCGCCTTCACGCCGCTGGGCATCGCCATCGCGCTGACCTTCATCGGCCTTCCCTTCGTCGTCCGCACCGTCCAGCCGATCCTTCAGGACCTGCCAGCGGAGGAGGAGGAGGCCGCGGCCTCCCTCGGCGCCTCGCGCTTCCAGACCTTCCGCAGCGTGATCCTGCCGGCGGTCCTGCCGGCGTTGGTGACCGGCTTCGCGCTGTCCTTCGCCCGCGGCGTCGGTGAATACGGCTCGGTCATCTTCATCGCCGGCAATATGCCCGGCCTGACCGAGATCGTCCCCCTGCTGATCGTCATCAAGCTGGAGCAGTACGACTATGCCGGCGCCGCCGCGGTCGGCACGGCCATGCTGGGCGTCTCCTTCCTCATGCTCCTGATCCTCAACCTTCTGCAGCAGTGGATGAGGTCGCGCCATGCCCGCTGATATGCCCGCCGGTACCAGCATTTCCGCGCCGGCCTCCATCCCGGTGCCGCCCGCGCAATCGGCCCTGACCGAACCCGCCTGGGTCCGCGCCGCGCTGATCGGGGGAGCCCTGCTGTTCCTGGCGCTGTTCCTGCTGCTGCCCCTGGTGGCGGTGTTCGTGGAGGCGCTGCGCCGCGGCTTCGACGCCTACTGGACGGCGCTGATCGAACCGGACGCCGTCGCCGCGATCAAGCTGACGCTGATCGTCGCGGCCATCTCGGTGCCGGCCAACCTGGTGTTCGGCGTCGCCGCGTCCTGGTGCGTCGCCAAGTTCGACTTCCGCGGCAAGAACCTGCTGATCACGCTGATCGACCTGCCTTTCTCCGTCTCGCCGGTGATTTCGGGCCTGATCTATGTGCTGCTGTTCGGCATGAACGGCCTGTTCGGCACCTATCTGCGCGACATGGGCATCCAGATCATCTTCGCGGTGCCGGGGCTGGTGCTCGCCACCGTCTTCGTCACCTTCCCCTTCGTGGCGCGCGAACTGATCCCGCTGATGCAGGAACAGGGCTCCGACGAGGAGGAAGCGGCGCTGGTGCTGGGTGCATCCGGCTGGCAGACCTTCTGGCGCGTCACGCTGCCCAACATCAAATGGGCGCTGCTCTATGGCGTGCTGCTGTGCAATGCCCGCGCGATGGGGGAGTTCGGCGCCGTGTCGGTCGTCTCCGGCCATATCCGGGGAGAGACCAACACGATGCCGCTGCATGTCGAGATTCTCTACAACGAATACAATTTCGTCGCCGCCTTCGCGGTCGCTTCGCTCCTGGCCATGCTGGCCTTGGTCACGCTGGTCGTGAAGACGGCGCTGGAGTGGCGATTCGGGGACGAGCTGGCGGCGGCCCGGCACTGATCGCCGGACTCTGGAGAGGAATACGCGACCCATGGCGATCCAGGTTTCAGGCATCACCAAGCGCTTCAACGATTTCATCGCTCTCGATTCCGTCGAACTGGAGGTGAAGTCGGGCGAGCTTCTGGCCCTGCTCGGCCCCTCCGGCTCGGGCAAGACCACGCTTCTGCGGATCATGGCCGGGCTGGAAAGCCCCGATGCGGGCGGCCTTCTGCTGAACGGGGAGGAGGCGTTGGGGCTGAAGCCGCGCGACCGGCAGGTCGGCTTCGTCTTCCAGCATTACGCCCTGTTCCGGCACATGACCGTGTTCGAAAACATCGCCTTCGGGTTGAAGGTGCGGCCGCGCGGCCAGCGCCTGGGCAGCGCCCAGGTCCGCCAGCGCGTGACCGAACTGCTGGAACTGGTGCAGTTGTCGCCCTTCGCCGCCCGTTACCCGGCGCAGCTGTCGGGCGGCCAGCGCCAGCGCGTGGCGCTCGCCCGCGCGCTGGCCATCGAACCGAAGGTGCTGCTGCTGGACGAGCCGTTCGGCGCGCTCGACGCCAAGGTTCGCAAGGAACTGCGGCGCTGGCTGCGCAAGCTGCACGACGACATCCACATCACCTCCGTCTTCGTCACCCACGACCAGGAGGAGGCGCTGGAACTGGCCGACCGCGTGGTGGTGATGAACCAGGGCCGGATCGAGCAGATCGGCACCCCGGCGGAGGTCTACGACCACCCGGCCTCCGCCTTCGTCTACGAATTCCTCGGGCAGGTGAACCGCTTCGACTGCACGGTGGAGGGGGGGATCGCCCATGTCGGCGGCGGCGCCCTGACAATCCCGACCGAAGGCAGCGTGCAGGGACCGGCGGTGGCCTATGTCCGCCCGCACGACCTCGGCGTCACCCCGGCCTCGGCCGGTCCGGCGCGCATCTCCGGCATCCATGTCGTCGGCCCCGATGCGCGGATCGAGATCGACCTCGCCGGTCTGGCGCTGGAGGCCGAGATGGACCGCGAGCGGCTAGCCACCCTCGGCATCGTCGCCGGCGACCGCTGCGCCGTGCACATCGACCGGGCGCGGGTCTTCGCCCGGTAAAGCTTATGATTTTCCGTGCGATTCACGCTTCAGGCGATTCCGTCTGAAGCGATCGCGCTTTAGTCGGCGTTCTTCTGCTCGGCCAGCGCCCGGTAGTTGCCCTCGCGGTAGGCCTTCAGGCTGAGGTCGACCGCGGCGGTCTCAACCCCGGCGCTGCGCAGCACGAGGCCGGCGAGCTGCAGGCTGGCCTCCATGGTTTCAGGCACGATGGCGGTCGCTCCCGCCCCGGCCAGGGCGGCGCTTTGCCCCAGGTCATGGGCGCGGGCGATGATCGGCAGCGTCGGGGCCGTGGCGTGGATCGCCTCCACCGCGCGGTGCGCGGCATCCGGCCGGTTCAGCGTGATGACGGCGGCGCGCGCCCGTTCGATTCCGGCGGCCCGCAGCACGCTCCCCTGGCTGGCGTCGCCGTAATAGACGGGCAGCCCGTCATGCCGCGCCGCGGCGATGCGCTGCGGCTCCAGGTCAAGCGCCACATAGGCGATGTTGTGCTCGGTCAGCAGCTTGGCGACCGCCTTGCCGACGCGGCCGTAACCACAGATCAGCACATGGCTTTTCAGGTCGCTGGTCTCGATGCCGAAGGCCTCTGCCCCCATCCGGGCCTCGATGAACTGGGCAAGCCGCTGGGCCAGGGCGCCGATGGCAGGGGTCACCGCCATGCTCAGCGCGACCGAGGAGGACAGCAGCAGGCCGGTGTGACCGTCCAGCACCGACAGCCCGACCGCCTTGCCGATCAGCACGAAGGCGAATTCGCCGCCCTGCGACAGCAGCAATCCGATCCGCAGCGACGTCGCCAGCCCCAACCCCGACAGACGGCAGAGCAGAAACAGCAACAGGCTCTTGCCGACCAGCAGCGCGGCGGTGATCGCGGCGATGGTCTGCGCCTCCGCCATCATCACCGGCAGATCCAGCGACATGCCCACGGTCATGAAGAACAGGCCGAGCAGCAGGCCGCGGAACGGCTCGATGTCGGCTTCCACCTGATGGCGGTAGGCGGTGTCGGCCAGAAGCATGCCGGCCAGGAAGGCGCCCAGCGCCATCGACATGCCGGCCTCTGCGGTCAGCCAGCCGACCGCCAGCACCACGAACAGGTTGGTGGCGGTGAACAGCTCCGGATTGCCGGCCGACGCGATGAACCGATAGGCCGGGCGGACGACGAAGCGGCCGAGCAGCATGATGACGACGATGGCCGCCACCGCCTTGCCGGTGGCAAGCGCCAGGGCGAGCGGGATGCTGGCATTGGAATCCGCAAGCAGCGGCAGCAGGGTCAACAGCGGCACCACCGCCAGATCCTGGAAGATCAGGACGGCGACCGAGATGCGGCCGAAGCGGGCAACCGTCTCCCCACGCTCGACCAGCAGCTTCAGCACCGTGGCGGTGGAGGAGAACGCCAGCATGCCGCCGACGATCAGCGCCGCCTCCGGTGTAAGGCCGAGCCACCATGCGACGAAGCCGATGGCGGCGCTGGTCAGTCCGACCTGCATCAGTCCCAGGCCGAAGATGTAATGCCGCATCGCCCGCAGGCGTGAGACCGGCAATTCAAGCCCGATCGCGAACAGCAGGAACACGACGCCGAATTCCGACAGCACCTGCGGCACCGCCAGATCGACCACCGGACCGGGGGTGTGCGGGCCGAGCATGGCGCCGGCGACCAGATAGCCCAGCACCGCCGGGATGCGCAGAACCTGGAACAGCGGTACCACCACAATCGCCGCCAGAAGCAGGAACAGGACGTCCAGGAGGAGGGTGAAATCGTGCATGACCGGATCGCGATGGGGCAGGGGCGCAACTGTATGGTCTTGCAGAGGCCAATCCCGCAAGTGCATCCCGCAGATCACCCGACGAAGAAGCCCTGCTCCTCCCCATTCCCATTTGGAAGCCGAAGCGGGACAGGTGGGGTAGGGCAAAATCGTGACGTGGTGAATTTTGCCCTGGACGATCCGGATCGGCCTGCGTATATAGCCGCTCCTCGGCTGACGGCGGCACCCGGACAGGGATGCGGTGACGGTCGAGACCCCGATTGATTGGGGCAGGGTCGTTTCCGCTCAGTGCTCCGCCGACGCTTCGGTGGAGAGGCCGAAAAAAGGGCTTGACCCGATCGGCCGAGAGAGCTAGAAAAGATGCCTGCCAGCGTGAACCGGTCGGTTTGCGCTTCCCCGATCTGAAATTGATGACTCGTCGATCCGGTTCACCGGGCGACGCCGCGTCGTGATCGGGATGGATCTTGGACATTGTAGATCGTGAAGTCGAGAAGGGATGCGCAGGCGGCGGCAGTTGGTAGCCGTTGCGGCCTTGGGTGTTGGGTTCCCGGAAGGGGATCGGCACGATGAGGATCGTCTGTGCATCTTTTGAGCAGAGAAACTGTATCAGTATCGACGTTTCAGGAGATCGCGTCAGGCGGTCCTGTCAGTCGTGGCTTCGGTCGCGATCTGAACCTGAGAGTTTGAT
>NZ_DASPIS010000005.1:0-51861 GCF_035628975.1 Azospirillum sp.
CAAGGAGATCGCGCGCGAAATGCTGATGACCGAGGATCTGGTCAAGCTGCACGTGCGCCACATCATGCAGACCATCAACGTCCGCAACCGCACCCAGGCCGCCCTGTGGGCCGCCCAGAGCGGCATCATCCAGGAGATGGAATATTTCCTGGAGCGGACCGTCCCGTAGGATCCGGCTGCCTCAGGGCTCGGCGTCGCCGACCTTGCCGTCCAGCGCCATGCCGCCGCTGCACCATCGCGGCGGTGGCGGCGGGGTGACGGAGGCTTACGGCTGCCGCAGGATCGCCTGCTGGAATCGCAGCACCCGGTTGTCGACGATCTGGTCGAGCACCGATCGCGATTCACCGAAGACAGGTTCGGTCCAGCGTTTCGCCTTGGTTGCGGAGGCCACCGCTTCGCACAGGGACGGAAAGCTGAAGCTGCCGCCGCCCGGCGGGGCGCCCGCCAGCAGATTGGCCAGCGCCGTCCCCTCCATCTGGGTCAGATGGGGATAGAAATCGGCGATCAGCCCCTTGCGGATGCGATAGACCGCAGAGGCCGTGCCGGTGACGTTCCTGGACAAGGCGGTCGGGTGGCGGCGGTAGCGCAGCAGGGGCTTCTTCACATTGGTGAAGACGGCACCGGCGCGCATGAAATCGATCCAGAAGGCGAGATCACCGCCCGACACATAGGCTTGGTTCCAGCGAATCCGATTCTTCATGACGAATTCGCGGCGGAACAGAGAGGTGGCGTCGAAGACGTTTCGCGCCGCCTCCAGGAACAGCGCCTTGATATCGCAATCGGCGACGGCGGCGTCGCTCGCCCCGGTGGCGTCGCCGAACATCTCCAGATCCGCACCGCAGACCGTCACCTCAGGTCGGCCGTCCAGCACCGCCACCTGCAGCGCCAGGCGATCGGGTGCCGAAATGTCGTCGCTGTCCATGCGCGCGACATACTCCCCCTCCGCCAGCGCCAGTCCGACGTTGAGGATGCCCGACAGGCCGAGCTGCACGGGGTTGCGGAAGACCTTCAGCCGCGAATCCCTCATGGCAAGCACCCGGTCGGCGGTCCCATCGGTCGATCCGTCGTCCAGCACCAGAAGCTCGAAGTCACCGTAAGTCTGGGCCAGGATCGACTCCACGGCCTCCTCGACATACGCCGCCGTGTTCCAGGCCGGCAGCAGAACCGAGACGCGCGGAGCCATTCAACCATCCTCGAAACAGAATCAGCCCAACCATGCGTGGAAAAGCGCTCGTATCATACCGCACATCCGCGCGCCTCCGCCAGAAGCCACTGCCGGAAGGCGGCGAAGGGCGGGTGGTTGGCCTTACCGCGGGGGTGGACGAGGTAATAGGCCCGTGCGCTGCGATGCGGCCGGTCGATGGCCGGAACCAGGGTGCCGTCCTCAAGCTCGGCGCGGACCAGCAAGGTCGGCAGCAATGCCACGCCCAGCCCGGCTTCCGCCGCCTGGGCGGTCGTGGCGAACTGTTCGAACACCATGCCGGCACCGGGACGGGGCGCGAGGCCCTGGGCCGACAGCCATTCATTCCACGCGTCGGCGCGGGTGCTGGTGTGCAGCAGCGGCAGCGACGGCAGATCCGCCGGCTCCGCCACCGGATGCGCCGCGAGGAAGGCGGGCGAGCAGACCGGCAGCACCTCCTCGTCCAACAGATGGTCGCAGACGGCGTCGGGCCAGTCGCCGAACCCGTAATGGATGGCGGCATCCAGATCGTGGAGGCGGAAGTCGAAGGGCGCCAGCTTGGTGGTGAAGTGGATCGTCACCTGCGGGTGCGCCGCCTGGAAGGCCGGCAGCCGCGGCACCAGCCAGCGCGTGCCGAAGGTCGGCAGGATGGCGAGGTTCAGCACGCCGCCCTTGGGCGCCGCGATGGTCCGCACGGTGGCCGCCGCGATCTGGCGCAACGCGTCGCGGATCGGATCGGCATAGAGCGCGCCGGTCGGGGTCAGCGTCACCCGCTGGCCCTTGCGGGTGAACAGCGCGGTGCCGATCTGGTCCTCCAGCGCCTTGACCTGCCGGCTGACGGCCCCTTGCGTCAGCGACAGTTCCGCCGCCGCCGCGGTGAAGCTGCCGGTGCGGGCCGCCGCTTCGAAGGCGGTCAGCATGCTCATGGAGGGGAGGAGGCGGCGCTGCAGATCCATGACCGCTTCATTACCAAAGCTCATGACGGCAGGAAAGAAAGTCGTTTGCGCCCTGGCGCGCGGCACGGCACGGTCGGTATCCTGGAGATCCGGAATATTCCCATAGGCAGGGCGGGGCGGCATCGCGATGAAGACCGGTGGTCAGTTGATCGTCGAAGCGCTGGAGGCGCAGGGCGTGCGGCGGGTGTTCGGCGTGCCGGGCGAGAGCTATCTCGCCGTGCTGGACGCCCTGCACGACAGCCCGATCGAGATGGTCGTCTGCCGCCACGAAGGCGGCGCGGCGATGATGGCGGAGTCGCAGGCGAAGCTGACAGGCCGTCCCGGCGTCTGTCTCGTCACCCGCGGCCCCGGCGCCACCAACGCCGCCTCCGGCATCCATGTCGCCCAGCAGGACGAAACCCCGCTGGTCGTGCTGGTCGGCCAGATCGAACGCGGCATGCGCGGCCGCGACGCCTTCCAGGAGGTCGATTACGGCAAGCTGTTCGGCGGCATGTGCAAGTGGGTCGCCGAGATCGACAGCGCCGACCGCGTGCCGGAGATGATTTCCCGCGCCTTCCACACCGCGATGTCCGGCCGGCCCGGCCCGGTGGTGCTCGCCTTGCCGGAAGACACGCTGACCGAAACCGCGGCCGTCAAGGCAGCCCCGCGGGCGGAGCCGGTCGACAGCGCCCCCACCCCCGCCCAACTGGCCGCCTTCGGCGATCTGCTGGGCAAGGCGGAACGGCCGCTTCTGGTCGTTGGCGGTTCCCGCTGGACGGAGGAGGCGGTCGCGGCCCTTCAAGGCTTCGCCGAGCGGCTGTCGCTGCCGGTGGCGGTCACATTCCGCCGCCAGATGCTGTTCGACCACTGCCACCCGCTCTATGCCGGCGACATCGGGCTGGGCATCAACCCAAAGCTGGCGGCGCTGGTCAGGGACAGCGACCTGCTGATCCTGCTGGGCGACCGCTTCTCCGAGGTGCCGTCGCAGGGCTACGATCTCCTGGGCATCCCCGATCCCGGCAAGGCGGTCGTCCACATCCATCCCGGTGCCGACGAAATCGGCCGCGTCTTCCGCCCGACCCTAGGCATGGTCGCCACCCCGGCAGCCTTCCTTGATGCGATGGCCGGCCTGTCCGCGACGGCCAAGCCCGCCTGGGCCGCCCGCGCCGAGGCGGCCCATGCCGCTTACGATGCCTGGAGCACCCCGCCCGACGCCATTCCCGGCGATGTGCAGATGGGCCGCATCATGGCTTGGCTGGACGAGCGGCTGGAGCATGACGCCGTCTTCACCAACGGCGCCGGCAACTACGCCACCTGGATTCACCGGTTCCACCGCTTCCGCCGCTTCGGCACCCAGGTGGCGCCCGCCTGCGGCTCGATGGGCTACGGCCTGCCGGCCGCCATCGCCGCCAAGCTGCAGCACCGCACCCGCGACGTTCTGTGCTTCGCCGGCGACGGCTGCTTCCAGATGACCGGGCTGGAGTTCGGCACCGCCATGCAGGAAGGCGCCGCCGTCATCGTGCTGCTGGTCGACAACGGCATGTACGGCACCATCCGCATGCACCAGGAGCGCGAGTATCCCGGCCGCGTGTCCGGCACGATGCTGAAGAATCCGGATTTCGCCGCCTTCGCCCGCGCCTATGGCGGCCATGGCGAAACGGTGGAGACCACCGACCAGTTCGCCCCGGCCTTCGAACGCGCCCGCGCGTCCGGCCTGCCGGCGATCATCCACATCAAGCTCGACCCCGAAGCCCTGACCCCAAGCCGGACCCTTTCGGAGATCCGTGCGGCGGGAAAGGGGAAGTGAGTTAACCCTCCCACCACTCAAGTCCCCTCTCCCCCCTGGGGAGAGGGTTAGGGTGAGGGGGACGCACCGCAGGATTTTCGCAAACGTCCCGCGACGCATCCCCCTCACCCCGTCCCTCTCCCCAAGGGGGAGAGGGGGAGTTCTATACAGACCCAAGGAGCCACCCCGGTGCAGCACAGCGACATCCTCTCCCGTTTCGGCCTGACCTCCAGCGGAGCCGGGCTCACCGCCCGTTCGCCGGTGGACGGCGCCACGCTCGCCACGGTGGCGGAGACCGCGCCGTCGCAGGTGTCGGACATCGTCGCCAACGCCGCCCGCGCCTTCGAGGCGTGGCGCTCGGTGCCGGCCCCGCGCCGCGGCGAGCTGGTCCGCCTGCTGGGCGAGGAGCTGCGCGCCGCCAAGGAGGATCTCGGCCGTCTGGTTTCGCTGGAAGCCGGCAAGATCTACCAGGAAGGCCTGGGCGAAGTGCAGGAGATGATCGACATCTGCGACTTCGCCGTCGGCCTGTCGCGCCAGCTCTACGGCCTGACCATCGCGTCGGAGCGTCCGGGCCATTCGATGCGCGAGACCTGGCATCCGGCCGGCCCCTGCCTCGTCATCTCCGCCTTCAACTTCCCGGTGGCGGTGTGGTCGTGGAACGCGGCGCTGGCGCTGGTCTGCGGCGACCCGGTCGTCTGGAAGCCGTCGGAGAAGACCCCGCTGACCGCCGCCGCCTGTCAGGTGATCTTCGACCGCGCCGTCGCCCGCTTCGGCGACGCGCCGGCCAACCTGTCCCAGGTCGTCCAGGGCGGGCGTGAGATCGGCGAGGCGCTGGTCGCCCACCCCGGCTTCCCCATCGTCTCGGCCACCGGCTCCACCCGCATGGGCCGCGAGGTCGCCAAGGTGGTGGCGGAGCGCTTCGGCCGCTCGATCCTGGAGCTGGGCGGCAACAACGCCATGATCGTGGCGCCGTCGGCCGACCTCGACATGGCCCTGCGCGCCATCCTGTTCTCCGCCGTCGGCACCTGCGGCCAGCGCTGCACCACGCTGCGCCGGCTGATCGTCCACCGCTCGGTCAAGGACCAGCTCCTGCCGCGCCTGAAGGCGGCCTATGCCTCCGTTTCCATCGGCAGCCCGCTGGAGTCCGGCGTGCTGATGGGTCCGCTGGTCGACGCCGACGCCTTCAAGGCGATGCAGCGCGCGCTGGAGGCCGCGAAGGCCGAGGGCGGCACGGTGACTGGCGGCGAGCGCACGCTGACCGACCGCTTCCCCAACGCGTACTACGTCACGCCGGCCATCGTCGAGATGCCGGCCCAGACCGAGGTGGTCCGGCACGAGACCTTCGCGCCGATCCTCTATGTCCTGACCTACGACACGCTGGAGGAGGCCATCGCGCTTCAGAACGCGGTGCCGCAGGGCCTGTCCTCCTGCATCTTCTCCACCGATATCCGTGAGACGGAGCGCTTCCTGTCGGCCGCCGGGTCCGACTGCGGCATCGCCAACGTCAACATCGGTCCCAGCGGTGCGGAGATCGGCGGCGCCTTCGGCGGCGAGAAGGAGACCGGCGGCGGCCGTGAATCCGGCTCCGATTCCTGGAAGGCCTACATGCGCCGCCAGACCGCGACGGTGAACTACTCCTCCGCGCTGCCGCTCGCCCAGGGCATCAAGTTCGAGATCATGGGCTGATCGGCGTCTGAGGCACACCACCCCGCGGCGTCATCGCCCCTTGCGACCGGCACAGCCCGGCGCGACACTTCCGCCATGAACGGTCGGGAGCATGGGGCGATGGCGGACGCGGCAGGACATACGCCTCTGGCACGCCTGCAAAACTTGCGGGCGTCGCCGGAGCCGCTGGCGGCGCTGCTGGCCGATCTCCGCGGGATCGAGCATGGCGGCGATCCGCGTTTCGCCATGACACTCGACCATTATCTGGAAAGCTGGCTGGGCAGCCAGCCGCGCGAGGTGTTCCGGCTCGCCGGCCCCCGCCTGCTGATCCTCGCCCCGGCCGAAGCCGCTCCGCTGCTCGACGCCGGAGCCAGGGCGCTGGCACACACCCTGTTGTCGCACGGCTTCGGCACGCTCCGCACCGCCCACTACGACATGGCGACGGAAGCCGAGCGCCTGTTCGCCGACCTGTTCCCCAACGATGTCACCGCGGCCCTGCGCGAAGCGGCCGAACGCGCGCCGACCGCGGCGCTCGCCCATCTGCTGGAGGTGGAGCGGGTCCTGCACGGCGCCGACATCGACAGCATCGTTCGCGAACAGCCGGTCTGCTCCTTCGCGGAGCCCCGCGCAGCGGTGGTCACCACCGAACTGGCCATATCGCTGGAAGAATTGGAATCGCGGCTGTCCCTGTCGCTGCGCAGCGATTCCTGGCTGCGGCACGAGGTGGCGGTGCGGCTCGACCGCGGGCTGTTGCGCCATATCGCCCGCGACCGCAGCCGCGATCCCCGCCCCTTCGCCGTCGACCTGCACACCGCCACCGTGCTGGACGACGGCTTCGACGAACTGGCACGCGCCATCCCCGCGGAGATGCGCGGCCGGATCACCGCGGAGCTTCCCTGCTGGGAACTCTCCCTCGCCCCGGCGCGGGTGGTCACGGCGGCCGGACGGCTGGCCGACGCCGGCTTCGCGGTGGCGTTGGACCATGTGCCGCTGGCGGCGTTGGCCGGGCTTGATCTCGGCGGGCTGGAGCCGGCTTTCATCAAGACACAGTGGATTCGCGGAGCCTCCGAACTGCTGACCGCCGCCGTAGAGCGTTTCGGCGCCGGGCGGCTGGTCCTCTGGCGCTGCGACGAGCCGCCGGCGCTGGAAACCGGCCACGCATCCGGGGTCGTCCTGTTCCAGGGCCGCGCGGCGGATGCCGCCTCTGCCGCACCCTGGCACCCGAGCGAAAGCGTGCCGCCCCCCGTGGCGGAGGAACCGGAAGAGCCCGCCCCATCCGAAGCAGCAGAACCCACCCAGCCCCCACCCCCCGGCCTGCTCGGCCGCCTGTTCGGACGCGGCTGACCGCCGCAGGACGCTGCCGCTTCCAATGAGCCGATCGTTTGGAAAGCCCCTCACCCCAACCCGCGGGTCGGCAAAACGCCGTTGGCGTTTGGCCGATCCCGCCCCGCAAGGGGAGAAGGGCTTTCTTCGCGGCGCAGCACCCACCGCCCCCCGATTGACAGCCGGTCATTACGGGTTCCTAATAGTTAAAATGCCAATGAACGACGAAGGCGTCGGATGTCCATCCAAACGCCCGGCCAAGCGGCCACCAAGCCCGCACCCTCTGCGGCGTCCTCCCGCCCCGCCCGCCTGCTGAATGCGACGGCCGTCGGCCTTCTCGGTGCGGTCGGCCTGCTGTCCTACATCGGGCTCGGCCACGGGATGGAAGCGCTGTGGAACCCGACCGGCGCGGTCATCATCGCCGGCGGCATCGCCGTTTCCGCCCTGATGGCCTTCCGGGCGAGCGAGCTGCGCGCCGCCCTCGCTGCCCTCCGCACCATCTTCCGGGACGACGAGTCCATTGCCGCCGACATCGCGGAGCTGGTGGCCTTCTCCCGGCTCTACCAGCGCGGCCAGATCCAGCGGGCCGAGGAACAGGGGACCAGGGCCGGCAGCCCGTTCCTGCGGCTGGGGCTGCAGCTGATCGCCGACGGCACGCCGGTCAACGACATCCTGCATGTGATGAACTGGCGCATTCAGAAGCTGATCGAGCAGGAATCGGTGCAGTCCCGCCTGTTCCGCACGCTGGCCGGCCTCGCCCCCGCCTTCGGGCTTCTGGCGACGCTCGTCGGGCTGATCGGCATGATGGCGCAGCTGGGCACCGCCACCATCGCCCAGGTGGGCGAGCACATGTCGGTCGCGCTGGTGGCGACGCTCTATGGCGTGGTGCTGGCCAACCTCGTCTTCAAGCCGATCGCCATCAAGCTGGAACAGCGCACCGCCCGGCGGGTGGCGATGCTGAACGTGCTGCTGGAGGGCATCATCCTGGTGCGGCTCGGCCGCTCGCCGACGGTGATCGCCGACGCGCTGGCCGAATTCGTGCGCGAACGCGGGGACGAACTCCATGGCACCTCGTGACGACAGGCCCCAGAACGGCGGTTTCGCGCCGGACGATGCGGAGGATCTCGCCTCCCCCACCTGGGCGGCCGGCATAGGAGCCGGCAACGTCCTGCCGCAGGCCGGCGCGGAGGAGGATCAGGAAATCTGGCTGCTCAGCTACTCCGACCTCGTCACGCTGCTGCTGTCGGTGTTCGTCATGCTGCTGGCGATCACCAGCCTGAAGGACCAGCTGCCGACCACGCCGCAGCCGGAAACTCCGGCCATCGCCCTTCACGCCCCGCAGGCGCTCCCGCCCCTGTTCGACGAGCCGGTGCCCGTACCGACGACGGATCCCGCGCCGCCCGACCCGCGGCCGCGCCTGGACGATGATGAGGTCGCGGTGACGGCGCCCGAACGGGTGGCGGAGCGCTGGCGCGAGACCCTCGCGGGACTGGGCGTTCCGCGCAGCGTGGCGGTCGACGTGCGGCAGAACCGGGTCGGGATCGTCATCGGCGAAGGCATCCTCTTCGCCCCCGGACAGGCGGAGCTGACGCCGGGCGGCGACGGGCTGCTGCGCCGGCTGGCCCCGACGCTGGCGGCCACCCGCGGCGACATCGTGGTGGAGGGGCACAGCGACTCCACACCGATCGGCAACCGCCGCTTCCCCTCCAACTGGGAGCTGTCGGGCGGCCGGGCGGCCAGCGTGGTGCGGCGGCTGATCGAGCTTGGACTGCCGCCGGACCGGCTGTCGGCGGTGGGCTTCGCCGATACCCGGCCGCTCTCCACCGGTGCCGACCCGGTCTCGATGGCGCGCAACCGCCGCGTCGCCATCACCATCCAGGCTGATGGCCTCCCGGATGGCTTCCCGGCGGCGCAGGAGCCCGGCCGGGCGATTCCATAGGGGCAGGGTTTGATTTGACGCAATGCCGCAACGCAACGAAGGGGGCTATGCTGGGATCCGGTGGTCGATCTGGTTGACGCATTGCCCTCCACCCCCCACGGCGCCGCCCCACGGGAGAATTCCACGGGAGCATCCAGGCGCCCCTTCCCCCGCCAGCCGGGGGAAGGTCGGGTGGGGCCTCGATGCAGTCGCTCTGCCGCGGCACTGCCGCAACCGCCACCATTTTTCACGGTTCCCGTCCCACTCAACCGGCCGGAGTGACCATGTCCGTTCAAACCTCCGCGCGACCATCCGCCGATCCGTCCGCCGCCCCACCTGCCGCCCCGGAATCCGACTCGGCTCCGGGCCGGGTCGTGGCGGTCCGCGGGTCGGTCATCGACATCCGCTTTCCCGAAACGGCCCTGCCGCCGCTGTTCGACGCGGTGGAAATTCTGTGGGACGGTCCCGAGCGGCTGGTGGCGGAGGTGCAGAGCCATCTCGACGGCGCCACCTTGCGCGCCATCGCACTGCAGGGCACCTCCGGCCTGCGGCGGGGCACGCCGGTCCGCTCCACCGGCGGCCCGCTGACCGCCCCGGTCGGCGAGGCGGTGCTGGGCCGGCTGATCGACGTCATGGGGCTGGCGCGCGACGACGGGCCGGAGCTGCCGCCCGACACGCCGCGCGCGCCGATCCACCGCCCGCCGCCGCCGCTGGCCCGGCGCAGCCCGCGCCGCGACCTGATGGAGACCGGCATCAAGGTGATCGACCTGCTGGCCCCGCTGGCCCGCGGCGGCAAGGCCGCGATGTTCGGCGGCGCCGGGGTCGGCAAGACCGTGCTGGTGATGGAGCTGATCCGCAAGATGGTGGAGCGCCACACCGGCATCTCCGTCTTCGCCGGCATCGGCGAGCGCTCCCGCGAGGGGCAGGAGCTGTGGGAGGAGATGAAGCGCTCCGGCGTGCTCGACCGCACCGCGCTCGTCTTCGGCCAGATGAACGAGCCGCCGGGCGCGCGCTGGCGCGTCGGCCTGACCGCGCTGACCATCGCCGAGCATTTCCGCGACGAGGAAATGCTGGACGTGCTTCTGCTAATGGACAACGTCTTCCGCTTCGTCCAGGCCGGTGCGGAGGTGTCGGGCCTGCTGGGCCGCCTGCCGTCGCGAGTCGGTTACCAGCCCACGCTGGCCAGCGAGATCGCCGAACTGGAGGAGCGGGTCGCCTCCACCCCCGGCGCAGTGGTGACGGCGATCCAGGCGGTCTATGTCCCGGCCGACGACTTCACCGATCCCGCGGTGGCGGAGCTGTTCAGCCATCTCGACAGCTCCATCGTGCTGTCGCGCGCCATGGCGGCGGAAGGGCTCTATCCGGCCGTGGATCCGCTGAGTTCGACCTCCAGCCTGCTCGATCCGCTGGTGGTGGGGGAGGCGCATTACCGTCTGGCGGAGGATGTGCGCAAGACCATCGCCCATTACCGCGAACTGCAGGACGTCATCGCATTGCTGGGCATGGAGGAGCTGAGCACCGCCGACCGTCTGGCCGTGCGCCGTGCCCGCCGCCTGCAGCGCTTCCTGACCCAGCCCTTCCTGGTGACGGAGGCCTTCACCGGCCATGGCGGCGTCAGCGTGCCGCTGGAGGAGACGCTGAAGGGCTGCCGCGCCATCCTGGACGGCGAAGGCGACGACTGGGCCGAAAGCGCCTTCTTCATGACCGGAACCCTGGACCAGGTCCGCGAGCGCGACCGCGCCGGGAGGGGAGCATGAGCGCAGACCTACGGATGTCCCCCTCTCCCCCCCGGGGAGAGGGTCGGGGTGAGGGGGAAGCGCTGCGGGGTTTTCCCAAAGGTCCCGCCACGTATCCCCCTCACCCTAACCCTCTCCCCAGGGGGGAGAGGGGACTCGAGCATGCGCGAGAGTTGTCCCTCATCGTCACCACCCCCACCTCCGTCGCCGCCCAACTCACCGGCCTCCGCCACCTCCGGGCGGAAGACGCCAGCGGCGCCTTCGGCATCTGGCCCGGCCATGCCGACCTGCTGACCGCCCTGGCGATCTCCGTCATCAGCTGGCGCACCGCCGACGGGCGCGAAGGCCACTGCGCTGTGCGCGGCGGGGTGCTGACCATCCGCGACGGCGCCCGGATCGCCGTGGCGACGCGCGAAGCGGTGGTCGGCGACGACCTGCACGCCCTGGAACGCGACGTGCTCGCCCGCTTCCGCCGCAACCGCGAGGAGGAAGGGGAGGCGCGCAGCGGCGCCCGCCGCATGCATCTGGCCGCGATCCGCCACATCCTCGCCTATCTGCACCCCGACCGACGGCCCTCCGGCCCCTTCGCCCCCACTCCCGACGGCGGGGAGGAGGCGCCATGAGCGACGGACAGGATCCGCTTCCCGGCAGCGTCCGCCGCCGGCGCGAACGGCAGGAGCGCTGGACCCGTGAAGGCGAACGGCCGATGGGCCGCAACCTCGCCCTGATCGGGGCGCTGGGCTGGCTGGTGATCGTGCCGACGCTGGCCGGCCTGTTCGCCGGGCGCTGGCTCGACGAACGGGCGGGCGGCGGAATTTTCTGGACGGCGGCGCTGCTGTTCGCGGGCGTGGTGCTCGGCGGATGGCTCGCCTGGACCCGTATCGAGCAGGAGCGCTGAGGTGATGACCGCCCCCTATCTTCTTCCCATTCTGACCGGGGCGCTGGCGGGGCTGGCGTTGGGA
Source organism: Azospirillum sp. (assembly GCF_035628975.1). GTDB lineage: Bacteria > Pseudomonadota > Alphaproteobacteria > Azospirillales > Azospirillaceae > Azospirillum. Next base: position 11,506 of record NZ_DASPIS010000005.1, read on the forward strand.
ACCGTGTTCTTCCGCGGTCTGGCCGCGACCGCCCGGCTCTATGTGGCCGGCGGGGTCCGGCGCGCGGTTCCGCTCTATCTGCTCCGGCTGGCCGCCGCCACCGCCGGCTTCACCATCGCCGCCCTGTGGGGCGGGGCGGAGGCGCTGCTGGCGATGCTGGCCGGATTCCAGCTGGCCCGCAGCCTCGTGGTCCGGCGCGAAAAGCGGGCGGAGGCGGGAACGCCATGACGGATTCCCCCCTGACGACGCCGGTTGTCTTCCTGCTGGGACCGATCCCGGTCACCTTGCCGGTCGTCGTCACCTGGGGACTGATGGCGGCGATGGTGCTGGGCGCCGCGCTGGCGACCCGGCGGCTGCGGGTGGAGCGGCCGGGCCGCGTCCAGACCGTGCTGGAGCTGGTGGTGGAGACCCTGCGCCGGCAGATCGCCGAGACGATGCAGGCCGACGCCACGCCCTTCCTGCCGCTCCTGGGCACGCTGTTCCTCTATCTGGCGGTCGCCAACCTGTCCGGGCTGGTGCCGGGGCTGAAGGCGCCGACCGCCTTTCTGGAGACGGCGGCGGCGCTGGCGCTGGTCGTGCTGCTGGCGTCGCAGGCGCTGGGAATCCGCCGCCGCGGCCTGTGGCCCTACCTGAAGGGCTTCGCCCACCCCACCCCGCTGCTGCTTCCGCTGAACATCCTGTCGGAACTGACGCGCGCCTTCTCGCTGTCGGTCCGCCTGTTCGGCAACGTGATGAGCGGGGAGTTCGTCATCGCCATCGTGCTGTCGCTGGCCGGCCTGTTCGTGCCGGTGCCGCTGATGGCGCTGGAACTGCTGCTGGGTCTCGTGCAGGCGTACATCTTCACCGTGCTGGCCGCGGTATTCATCGGCGGCGCGGTCGGAACAATAGAAAAGGGATAGCAATCATGGATGTCCATTCGATCAGCATCCTCGGCGCCGCGCTGGCCGTCTCGGTCGGCGCCATCGGGCCGGCCCTGGCGGAGGGACGCGCCGTCGCCGCCGCGATGGAGGCCATCGCCCGCCAGCCGGAAGCCGCCAACACCCTGTCGCGCACCCTGTTCGTCGGTCTGGCGATGATCGAGACGATGGCGATCTACTGCCTCGTCGTCGCCCTGCTGCTGCTGTTCGCCAACCCCTTCGCCTGACCCCGGCAATTCCGGAGCCCGTCATGCACATCGACGGTTGGACGATCCTGCTCCAGGCGGTCAATTTCCTGATCCTGGTCTGGCTGCTGCGCCGCTTCCTCTACCGCCCCGTCCTGGCGGTGATCGCCGAGCGGCAGGCCGCCACCGAGCGCGTCCGCAGCGAGGCGGAGGCCGCGCGCCAAGCCGCCGAAGCCGCGCGCCGGACCCTGGAGGACCAGCGCGCAACCCTGCCGGCCGAACGCGACCGCCTGATCGCCGCCGCCCGCACCGAGGCGGAGGCCGAACGCGCCGCCCTGCTCGACCGGGCGCGGGGCGAGGTCGACCATGCGCTGGAGGAGGCACGTGCCCGGCTGGCGGAGGAACGGGCGCAGGCGCTGGGCGCCCTGCAGCGCCACGCCGCCGCTCTCGGCACCCAGTTGGCGACCCGCCTGCTGCGCGACGCCCCGGCACGCGCCCTGACCCGTCCCCTGCTGGAGGAGGCCTGTGCGGCGGTGGAGGCGCTGCCCGCCGCCCAGCGCCATGCCCTGGCGGATGGGGTCGAGGCGGTGCCGGTACGCGTTGCCGCGGCCGCCCCGCTGCCGGACGAGGACGCCGCCCATACCCGCGACCGGCTGTCGGCGGCATTGGGCCGGCCGGTGGCGCTGGAACTGACCGAGGATCCGTCGCTGATCGCCGGTGTGGAGCTGCATTTCGCCCACAGCGTCGTCCGCCGCAGCTGGAAGCAGAGGCTGGCCGAGGCGAATGAGGAGATGACCCGTCATGACTCCGCAAGAACCGATGCCGACCCCGTCGCTTGAGGACGCGCTCGACGCCTGGATGCCGGGCGCGCTGCGCCGGCTGGACGGGCTGGATACCACTGCGCGGCTGGAATCGGTCGGGCGGGTGGAGTCGGTCGGCGACGGCATCGCCCATGTCGCCGGCCTGCCCGACGTGCGGGTGGACGAGCTGCTGCTGTTCCCCGGCGGGGTCGCCGGGCTCGCCATGGATCTGGATGACCGGATTGGCTGCATCCTTCTGGGCGATGCCACGCAGGTCGCGGCCGGCGGCACCGTCCACGGCACCGGAACGGTGCTGCGCGTGCCGGTCGGCGACCGGCTGATGGGGCGGGTGGTCGATCCGCTCGGCAACCCGCTGGACGACGGTCCGCCCATCGAGGCCGACGGGTGGGAGCCGGTGGAGCGTCCCGCTCCGACCATCGCCGAGCGCGCGGCGGTGTCCGAACCGCTGCTGACCGGCACCGCGGTGATCGACGCGATGTTCCCGCTCGGCCGCGGCCAGCGCGAGCTGCTGATCGGCGACCGCGCCACCGGCAAGACCGCCATCGCGGTGGACGCCATCCTCAACCAGACCGACGGGGATGTGTTCTGCGTCTATGTCGCCGTCGGCCAGAAGGCGTCCGGCGTGCGCGCGGCGATCGAGGCGGTGCGCCAAGGCGGCGCCGCGGCGCGCACCCTGTTCGTCATCGCCGCCGCCGATTCCGCCCCCGGCCTGCAATGGCTGGCGCCCTATGCCGGCTTCACCATGGCCGAGCATTTCCGCGACAGCGGCCGGCACGCCCTGGTGATCGTCGACGACCTGACCAAGCATGCGGCGGTCCACCGCCAATTGTCGCTCCTGCTGCGCCGTCCGCCGGGGCGCGAGGCCTATCCGGGCGACGTCTTCTACCTGCACAGCCGCCTGCTGGAACGGGCGGCCAAGCTGACGCCCGCCAAGGGCGGCGGGTCGCTGACCGCGCTGCCCATCGCCGAGACCCAGGGCGGCAACCTGTCGGCCTACATCCCGACCAACCTGATCTCCATCACCGACGGGCAGGTCTGCCTCGACGCCAAGCTGTTCTACGAGGGGCAGAAGCCGGCGGTGGACATCGGCCGCAGCGTGTCGCGCGTCGGCGGCAAGGCGCAGCCGCCCGCCCTGCGCACGCTGGCCGAACCGTTGCGGCTCGACTACGCCCAGTTCCTGGAGCTGGAGGTCTTCACCCGCTTCGGCGGTCTGGTGGACGAACGCACGCGCAAGGCGGTGGAGCATGGCCGGCGCATGCGGGCCCTGCTGGCGCAACGGCACCTGTCGCCCCGCCCGCTGGCGGTCCAGGCGGCGCAGCTGCTGGCGCTGGCCGACGGCACGCTGGACCGGCTGCCGCTGGAAGCGATGCCGCGCTTTCAGGCGGCACTGGCCGGCTTGGTCGCCGCCCACCCGCCCAGGATCGGCGATACGCTGGACGACGCCACCAAGTCGGCGCTGCGCGACCTGATCGCGCAGGCTGTCTCGGGCCTGACCGGAGCGGCGCCATGACCGAACGGCTGGCGGAGGTCGAGGCCCGGCGGGCCAGCGTGCAGGATCTGGAGGCGGTGACCGACGTCATGCGCTCGCTCGCCGCCATGCGGCTGCAGCAGGCGCTCGGCACGCTGGCCGGCACCCGCGCCTATGCCGAGGTGATCGCCGGAGCGCTGGCCCAGGCCGCGGCCTTGCTGGACGATGCGCCGCCGCAATGGCCCGTCAACGGACACGGCCATTGCGCGTGGGTGCTGTTCGCGCCGGAACACGGCTTCGTCGGCGCCTTTACCGAAAAGCTGGTCGATGAGGCGCTGGCTGCACCGCCGGGCTGCGCGCTGTGGGTGGCGGGGTCGCGCGGCGCCGCCCTGCTGGAGGAACGCGGTCGCCCGCCGGCCTGGGCCACGGCGATGGCGACCAACACCGACGCCGTCACCGCCACCGCCCGGCGCATCGCCGAGGCGCTCTACCAGGCGGCGGCGGACGGGCGGCTGGGCCGGGTGGAGCTGCTCTACGGCCGCACCAACGCCGGCGCGCCGCCGGAGCTGGTGCGCCGCCCCCTGCTGCCGCTCGGCCTGCCGCAAGACGGCGCCCGGACGGTGCCGCCGCTGATCAACATGCCGCCGCGCGACCTGATCGCCCGGCTGGTGGACGAGTATATCTTCGCCCTGCTGGCCGATGCCGCGATGGAGAGCTTCGCCGCGGAGAACGCAGCGCGCCTCTCCACCATGATGACGGCCCGCCACAACATCGAAACCACGCTGGACGAGCTGACCGCCACGGCACGCCACCTGCGCCAGGAACAGGTTACGAATGAACTGATCGAACTGGTGTCGGGAGCCGAGGCGATGGGGTGACAAACACCCTCTCCCGCCACAGTCCCTTCTCCCCCCTGGGGAGAAGGTTAGGATGAGGGGGTTCGGCGCAGCCGAAGAAATCCTCGAAGCGGTCCCCCCTCACCCCGACCCTCTCCCCGCTGTCGGCGGACCGGAGGTCCGCCTGTCGCGTCAGCGCAAACGAAGTTTGCGCGTGAGCGGGGGGGAGAGGGAGATTTGGGCGGGTTTAGCAAACGCCACCAGTAGTTCAGCCGCCACCAGCGCCGCGATCACCTCCGGCCGCTTGTCACCGGTCAGCGCGGCACCGATGGGGCAGGTCAGTCCCTCCAGCGCGTGCACGTCCCGCCCGCGCGCCCGGAACCAGCGCTCGAACTTCGCCCGCTTCGTCGCGGAACCGATCATGCCGACATAGGCGGCGTCGCCCCGGCGCAGCGCCGCCTCGGCAATCTCGAAATCCAGGGCGTGGCTGTGGGTCAGCACCAGATAGCCCGCCCCGGCCGGTGCCCCCGCCAGCGGGTCGAGCGGGCTGTCGGTCAGGATGCGCTCCACCCCCGCCGGGATCGTCTCGGGGAACTCCTGCGCCCGGCCGTCGATCCACTGCAGGCGCAGCGGCAGCGGCGCGAAGGCTGTCGCCATGGCCCGTCCGACATGGCCGGCCCCGAACAGCAGCAGCGTCGGCCGCGCCTCCCGCGCCCGGTTCTCCCGTTCCTGCAACGCGGCGACGGTGCCGTCGTCGGCCCGCTCCAGCCGCAGCACGACATGCCCGCCGCAGCACTGGCCGGTCGCCGGCCCCAGCGGAAGGTCTAGCGTCTCAAGGTGAGTGCCGTCCTCCAGCATCCGCCGCGCGGTGGCGATGGCGGTCCATTCCAGCCGTCCGCCGCCGACCGTGCCGGCGCAGGCCTCCCGCCCCACCAGCATGCCGGCCCCCTCCTCCCGCGGGGTGGAGCCGCGCGCCTCGGCGACGGTGACGAGGATGGCGGATGCGCCCTGGGACAGCCAGTCGGAGAGGGTGGTGGAGAGGGAGGTCATGCCGGTTCGGGGGAGAGTGGCAAGGTGTCTTGCCCCCTCCCCGACCCTCCCCCGCTTTCAGCGGGAGAGGGGGCCTTTTGCGAGGCGGCGGCAGTTCCCTCCACCGCCAACGGCGGGGGAGGGTTAGGGAGGGGGCATTCGCCGCCATTTCGCACCCGCTCCCGCAGTCCCGCGATGCAGCTCAACACCCGCTCCGGCGTGGCGGGCGCGTCCAGCCTCGGGCAAATCCGGTGCCCGGCGACACTCGCCACCGCATCGGACAGCGCGTGGAACACCGACATGCCCAGCATGAAGGGCGGCTCGCCCACCGCCTTGGAGCGGAAGATGGTGTCCTCGCGGTTCGGCGCATTCTCCAGCAGCGCGACGTTGAAGATGCGCGGACGGTCCGAACAGGCCGGGATCTTATAGGTGCTGGGCGCATGGGTGCGCAGGCGGCCCTGCCCATCCCACCACAGCTCCTCCATGGTCAGCCAGCCCATGCCCTGGACGAAGCCGCCCTCGATCTGCCCCTTGTCGATGGCCGGGTTCAGCGATCGGCCGCAGTCGTGCAGGATGTCCACCCGGTCGACGACATACTCGCCGGTCAGCGTGTCCACCGTCACCTCGGCGCAGGCCGCACCATAGGCGAAGTAGTAGAACGGCGTGCCGCGCCCCGCCGCGCGGTCCCAATGGATCTTCGGCGTCTTGTAGAAGCCGGTGGCCGACAGCTGCACCCGCGCCATATAGGCGGCACGGACCAGATCGGCAAAGCTCATGTCCTGGTCGCCGACCAGCACCCGGTTGCGCTCGAACCGCACCGCCTCGGGCACCACACCCCATTTCTCCGCCGCGAAGGCGACCAGCCTCTCCCTGATGGTGCGGGCCGCCGCCTGTGCCGCCTTGCCGTTCAGGTCGGAGCCCGACGACGCCGCGGTGGCGGACGTGTTGGGCACCTTGCCGGTGCTGGTGGCGGTCGCGCGGATGGTGGAGATGTCGACCTGGAACTCCTCCGCCACCACCTGGGCGACCTTGGTGTAGAGCCCCTGCCCCATCTCGATCCCGCCATGGTTCAGCTGGATGCTGCCGTCGGTGTAGACATGGACCAGCGCGCCGGCCTGATTGTAGTGGCTGGCGGTGAAGGAGATGCCGAACTTCACCGGCGTCAGCGCCAGCCCCTTGCGCAGGATGCGGCTCTTGGCATTGAAGGCGCGGATCTCCTCCCGGCGCGTCCAATAGCCGCTGCTTTCCTCAAGCTGCGCGATCAACTCCGGCAGGATGTTGTCGGTGACGGTCTGGTGATAGGGCGTCAGGTTGCGGCCGTCCCTCTCGGGATCGGTGCCGTAGAGGTTCCGCTTGCGGATCTCCAGCGGGTCCTTGCCCAGCGCGAAGGCGATCTCGTCGATCACCCGCTCCGCCGCGACCATGCCCTGCGGGCCGCCGAAGCCGCGGAATGCCGTGTTGGATACCGTGTTGGTCTTCAGCGGCAGCGATTCCAGCCGCGCCGCCGGATAGAAATAGCCGTTGTCGGCATGGAACAACGCACGGTCGGTCACCGGCCCCGACAGGTCGGCGGCATAGCCGGCCCGTGCCGCGAACAGCATGTCCACGCCCTGGATCAGCCCGCTGTCGTCGAAGCCGACGCGATAGTCGATCTCGAAATCATGGCGCTTGCCGGTGACCTGGAAATCGTCGTCGCGGTCGGGACGCAGCTTGGCGGCGCGGCCGGTGCGCTTGGCGACCAGCGCGGTGCAGGCGGCGAACAGGTTCGACTGCGTCTCCTTGCCGCCGAAACCGCCGCCCATCCGCCGAACCTCCACCGTCACCGCGGCGTCCGGCACGTCCAGAACATGGGCGACGATGTGCTGCACCTCCGTCGGGTGCTGGGTGGAGACGTGGATCAGCACCTCCTGGTCCTCGCCGGGCACCGCCATGGCGATCTGGCTTTCCAGATAGAAATGCTCCTGCCCGCCGATGGCGAGCCGCCCCTCCACCCGATGCGGCGCCTCGGCCAGCGCCGCATCGGCGTCGCCGACCCGCAGCGTCATCGGCGGGGTGACGAGTGTCCGCTCGCCGTCGCGGGCGGCGGCGATGGTGAGGACGGCGGGCAGTTCCTCATACTCGATCACCGCCAGTTTGGCGGCGCGGCGGGCCTGATCACGGGTTTCGGCGGCGACGGCGAAGATCGGCTGGCCGACATGCTCGACCAGGGATGAGGCGAACAGTGGCTCGTCATGCTTGCCCATGCAGCCGATGTCGTTCACCCCCGGCACGTCGCCAGCGGTGAAGGCCGCGACGACGCCCGGAGCCTGCCTGACCGGCGACAGGTCGACGGAGCGGATGCGCGCATGCGCCCGGCTGCTCAGCCCCAGATAGACATGCAGCAACCCGGCCGGCTCGGCGATGTCGTCGACATAGACCGCTTCGCCGCTGACATGCTTATGCGCACTTTCATGCCGGCGCGGGTCATGGACGGCTCCTTCGATACGCGCCGCAGGCACGATTGGGGTTGTGACGTCAGGCATGTGCAAGCCTCCGGTCGCCGACCAGGCGGGTATCCGCCGCCGGGTCGCTGGTCTCGACATACAGCTTCATCAGCAAATTCGCGGCCACCATGGAGCGATAGCCCGCGCTGGCCCGCCAATCGCTTAGCGGCGTGTAGTCGCCGGCCAGTGCGTCCATCGCCTGGGTCACGGTTTCCTCCGTCCAATGGCGGCCCAGCAGCACCGCTTCGGCCCCGCTGGCGCGTTTCGGCGTGCCGGCCATGCCGCCGAAGGCGATGCGGATGTCGGCGACGCGGCCCTCGCCGTCCAGCGTCAGGCGGAAGGCGCCGCAGACGGCGGAGATGTCCTGGTCGAAGCGTTTGGCGATCTTGTAGGCACGGAAGCGCACGCCCGCCGCCGGCTTGGGCAGGATCACCGCCTCGACGAATTCGCCCTCGCGGCGGTCCTGCTTGCCGTATTCGATGAAGAAATCCTCCAGCGGCAGTTCCCGCGTCTCTCCGCCGCGGCGCAGGCGCAACGTGGCGCCGCAGGCGATCAGCGCCGGCGGCGTGTCGCCGATGGGGGAGCCGTTGGCGATGTTGCCGCCGATGGTGCCCATGTTGCGCACCTGCTCCGCCCCGATGCGGCGGATCAGCTCGCCGAAATCGGGATAGAGCGCAGCGATCCGCTCCGCCGCGTCGCTGTAGGTCACGCCGGCCCCGATCACCAGCGCGTCGCCGCGATCCTCGATTCGCCGCAGGTCGCGGACCCGGCCGGTGTAGATCACCGTCGCCAGCACGCGTTGGAACTTGGTCACCCACAGCCCGACATCGGTCGCCCCGGCCACGATGGTGGCGCCGGGATTGTCCAGCAGGAGCTGCGCCAGCTGCGGCACGGTGGCCGGCGCCAGGAAGCGGCGCCCACCGGCCCCGACGCTGAGGATCTCCTCGTCCCGCAGCGCCTTCAGCTTCCCCGCCATGGCATCCCGGTCGGCGAAACGGTCGGCATCCCGGTCGCCGATCCCGTACATGGCGTGGGCAGCGCGGACGATCGGCTCATAGCCGGTGCAGCGGCACAGGTTGCCGGCCAGCGCGTCGTCGATCCGCTGCCCGTCGGGTCGGTCCTCGTTCAGGTAGAGCGCCAGCAGCGACATGACGAAGCCCGGCGTGCAGAATCCGCATTGCGAGCCGTGGCAATCGACCATCGCCTGCTGAACCGGGTGCAGCGCGCCGTCCGGTCCCTTCAGATGCTCCACCGTCAGCAGCCGGCAGCCGTCCAGCGTGGCGAGGAAGCGGATGCAGGCGTTCACCGCCTCGTAGCGCAGCGTGTCGCCGTCCAGCCGTCCGACCACCACGGTGCAGGCGCCGCAATCGCCCTCCGCACAGCCTTCCTTGGTGCCGACCCGCCGTTCCGACAGCCGCAGCCAGTCCAGCACCGTCAGGGTCGGATCGACCGCGTCGATCTCCCGAAGCTCGTCGCCGAGATAGAAGCGGAGGCGCTGGCGCATGGCTGCTCCCGATGAACTGGTGACGATGTGACGCAGTATTTCACCGACGTCGACTCTGTCACCAGATCGGCAGCGCGGGAAAGAGTTTCAAATGATTTGCGAAGGAGGTGGGGCTTGCCCCCTCCCCATCCCTCCCCCGCTCTCAGCGGGCCTTTGGCCCGCCTGTCGCGTCAGCACAAAGCTTAGCTTTGTGCGAGAGCTTCGCGGGAGAGGGGGCAGGACGCTTGGCGGCGTAACTCTATGCAAAGCGGCGGCAGTCCCCTCTCCCGCGAAGCGGGGGAGGGTTAGGGAGGGGGCATTCGAAGCCAACCCTCACGCACTCCCCTCCGGTATCATCGTCGCCAATCCCCCATCAGCCCGCACCGACGCCAACGTCAACGCATGCCAGTAGAGGTCCAGCAGCGCCGCCGGCATGCCGCCCTGCTCATGCCCTTCCATCGGCAGGATGGCGGCGGCGTGGGCCAGCGCCGCGGTGGCGGCGTTCGGGCTGCGCGACACCGCATCGCCCAGCAGCCCCAGCGTCTGGGCCAACGCCGCGGCGTCGAACCGCAAAAGGGCCGGCGCCACGGTGATCTGCGCCTCTCCCCCACGCAGCCGGCCGACGGCGATGTAGACATGCAGAAGGTCGGGCCGATCCTCCGGCCGCAGCAGGGCGGCGACGATGCGGTTGCCGGTCAGCGGCCCGGTGCCGTCGAATTCGTACATCGTGGCGCGCTCGCCCTGACGGGTGGCGGCGAGGCCGGCAAGCCGGGCGGTCAGCGGCTCCCCGGCACGGCGGGCGGCCTCGTCGAACAGGGCGGGGTGGCTGCCGCCCTCGCTCAGCACCACCAGCGGCGCGTCGGTGGCCGCGGCGGCGGCCAGCAGCCGAGCCACAACGGCGAAGGGATCGCTTGCCGCTTCCTCCGGTCCGGTTTCCAGCAGGCCGGCGCCACGGCGCAGCATCGCCTCGGCAAAGCTGATGTCGATATCCATGGCCCCAACCCTTTCGCTTGCCTCGAAATCCGGCCTGTTTTAGGACGGGGCGCCTCCTCCGCTCAATGGTAACCGAAGCTGCCCGTCACCTTTCCGCGGAACACCCAATAGGAATAGGCGGTGTAGCCCAGGATCGACGGGATCAGGAACGCCATGCCGACCAGCAGGAAGACCTGCGTCTCCGGCGGGCTGGCCGCCTCCCACACGGTGACGCCGGGCGGAATCAGGTGCGGCCACAGGCTGATGGCGAGGCCGAGATAGGAGAGGGCGAACAGCGCCATCGACAGCACGAAGGGCGCCACCTCCCGGCTGTTGTCGATGGCCCGCCACAGGGCGAAGGCCAGCACCGCCGTGACGATCGGCACCGGCGACAGGAAGATCATGTTGGGCATGGAGAACCAGCGCTCGGCGATCTGCGGCAGCAGAAAGGGCGTCCACAGGCTGACCACCGCGACCCCGGCCAGCACCACCAGCATCAGCCCCCGCGCCATCCGATAGCACCAGTCCTGCAGCGGCCCGATGGTCCGCCAGATCAGCCACGTCGCCCCCAGCAGCGCATAGCCGACCACCAGCATTGCCCCGCAGAACAGGGCGAAGGGGGAGAGCCAGTGCAGCATGCCGCCGACGAACTGCCGCCCCTCCACCGGGATGCCCTGGATGAAGGACCCCAGGATGACCCCCTGCGCGAAGGTCGCCAGCAGCGACCCGAAGAAGAAGGAGCGGTTCCACCAATGCCGGCCCGCCCGCGCCTTGAACCGGAATTCGAACGCCACCCCGCGGAAGATCAGCGCGATCAGCATGACCAGCAGCGGAATGTACATCGCCGGCAGAACCACGGCATAGGCGATGGGAAAGGCGGCGAACAGCCCCGCCCCGCCCAGGATCAGCCAGGTCTCGTTGAAGTCCCAGACCGGCGCCACCGTGTTCATCATGGTGTCGCGGTCCTCCTCCGTCGGTGCGAACGGATACAGGATGCCGATGCCGAGGTCGAAGCCGTCCATCAGCACATACATGAACACCGCGAAGCCGACGATCCCGACCCAGATCAGGGTCAGAATGCTTCCTTCCGCAATCTCCTGCATGGGGGTCACTCCGCGGGTTCGATGGACTGGTCGGCGGCGGACAGCGGCCGTTTGGGCCTCTGCGCCTCCGGCGGCTGCTTGGCGTCATGCACATGGGTCGGGCCGATGCGCAGCAGGCGGATCAGGTAATAGGTGCCGGCGCCGTAGATGATGGTGTAGGCGACGACGAAGGACAGCAGCGATATCAGTGCCGCTTCCGTCGTCAGCGACGGCGTCACCGCATCGGCGGTGCGCAAGTGCCCGTAGACGACCCATGGCTGGCGCCCGATCTCGGTCGTGAACCAGCCGGACAGGATGGCGATGAAGCCGATCGGCATGCAGCCGACCAGCACGCGGAAGAACCAGTCGCTACTGTACAGCCGGCCGCGGAAGCGCAGCACCAGATGCACCACCGCCACCGTCAGCATCAGGAAGCCGATGGCGACCATCAGGCGGAAGGTCCAGAATATGATGCGCGGGTCGGGCCGCTCGTCCGCCGGGAACTGCTTCAGGCCGGGGACGCTGCCGTTGAAGTCGTGGGTCAGGATCAGGCTGGACAGCGCCGGGATGCCGATCTCCCAGTGGTTGGTTTCCTTCTCCACGTCGGGAATGCCGAACAGGATCAGCGGCGCGCGCGGGCCGCCCTCCCAATTGCCTTCCATCGCCGCGATCTTGGCCGGCTGGTGTTCCAGCGTGTTCAGGCCATGCTCGTCCCCTAAGAAGATCTGCAGCGGCGCCAGCACGGTGATCAGCGCCAGCGCCATGCTCAAGCCCAGCTTCGCATGGTCGAAATGGCGGCGCGTCAGCAGATAGAAGGCGCTGATGCCGGCGACCACGAAGCTGGTGGTCAGGAACATCGCAGTCACCATATGGGCGAGGCGATAGGGGAAGGACGGGTTGAACACCACCTGCCACCAGTCGGTGACGAAATAGCGGCCGTCCCGGATCTCGAAGCCGGCCGGCGTGTGCATCCAACTGTTGGCCGACAGGATCCAGAAGGAGGACAGCAGCGTGCCCAGCGCCACGAGGCAGGCGGCCATCAGGTGGATGCCGCGCGGCACCCGGTCACGCCCGAACAGCATGATGCCGAGGAAGGCGGCCTCGAGGAAGAAGGCGGTCACCACCTCGTACTGGATCAGCGGGCCCAGGACGTTGCCCACCGTGTCGGACCAGCGGCTCCAGTTGGTGCCGAACTGATAGGACATGACGATGCCGGACACCACGCCCAGACCGAAGGACAGCGCGAAGATCCGCGTCCAGAATTCCGACAGGCTGCGGTAGATGCCCTTGCCGGTGCCGACCCAAAGCGCTTCCAGCAGCGCGATCCAGCAGGCAAGTCCCACCGTAAAGCTGGGAAACAGGATGTGGAAGGAGATCGTGAACGCGAACTGAATCCGCGACAGGATCAATGGATCGAGTTCCATGGCCGCCGCCTCTTTTTGTTTGGGCGCGTGGAAACGCACACGCCGGGCAGGTGCCCGGCGCCGATGTGGCAAGAGGCGATGTAGAGTGAGCGACTGCCGTGGAAAGGGGACTAGTCTTTCAGGCTTAAACCCGACAGCACAAGGGATTGGAGGGGCATACGGAGTGTTGGGGCCGGCCGGTCACTGGGGCGGATAGACCGCGGTGATGCCGGAAATGATCGTTTGCGCCGCCAGCGCCGCCAGCACGATGCCCAGGACCCGGCTAACCGTGTGGATCACCGTGCGGCCAAGCAGCCGCCCGACCCGGTCGGCGCCCAGCAGGATCAGCGTCACCCCGCCGATCACCGTCGCCGCCGCCCCCAGCACGCTGACCTGTCCCGCCACCGTGCCGCCGGTGCGGTCCATCAGCAGCAGGATGGAGGTGATGGCGCCCGGTCCGGCGATCAGCGGCACCGCCAGCGGGAAGACGGCGATGTCGTGGGCGTCCTCGTCGGTCATCGCCTCGCCGGTGTCGCGCTCCTTCCGTTCGGAGCGTTTGGCGAACAGCATCTCGAAGGCGATCCAGAACAGCAGCGCGCCGCCGGCGATGCGGAAGGCCGGCATCTCGATCGACAGGGTCTGCAGCACCACCTTGCCGAAATAGGCGAAGAAGACCAGCACCACGAAGGCGATGGCCGTGCCGCGCAACGCGATGATGCGCTTGTGGCGGTCTTCGAATCCGCGGGTCAGCGCGATGAACAGCGGCACCAGCCCGGGCGGATCGACGACGACGAAAAAGACGACGAGATTGCTGATGTAGTCCGACAAAGCCGGCTCCAGCCTGTGCGTTCATGGTTTTGTGGCGCCGATCATAGGCTTGGCGGTGCGGGGTGTCACCCCTCCGCCAGCGCATGGGCGAACGCCTCCACCCCCTGCACACCCGCCGGGGTCAGGCCGTAGGTGCCGCGCCCCACCCGCTCGAACCAGCCATAGACGTTGCGCAGCAGCATCGGCCCGACATCCTTCGGCGCCCCCGCCTTGCGCAAGGCGGCGACGGTCAACGGCCCGTCGCGCAGCATGCGGGCGATGCGCAACGCGTCCTGGCGATAGGCGGTGACGATGGCGACGCGGGTCGACCCGCCCCGGTTGGGATCGCCGACCCGGCGGGCATGCTCGCCCAGCAGCCGGTGGGTGCGCTTCCTGTCCTTGCGCGGGCTGTAGGGAACCGGATCGAGCAGCACGGCGACGCGCTGCCCCTCCGCCAGCCCCGGATCGACCATCAGCAGGCCGAGGCCCAGCCGGCGGCAGAGCTTCTTCACGTCGCCGTCCAGCGGCGACGGCCCGGTCGCTTTGCGCCCCGGCTGCGGCACGGCGAGATAGACTCTGTCGCTGACCGCCAGCCGGTCCACCCCCTGCAGCACGAGATCGAGCGTGAAGCGCTTCTTCAACTCGACGATCACCGGCGGCTCGCCCCCGCGCGTGGCGACGAGATCGCAGCCATGGATCTCCGCCTTCACGTCATAGCCCTGAGCTTCGAGGAAGGCCTTCACGGGCGCGTAGAGGTCGGTTTCGGCGGTGACGGTCAAAAGTCGCCTGTCAGAACATCGATGGCGCGGCGGATGTCGGAATGGGCATCGGATGCGGACGCGACGACCGTGCCGATTTGCGCAACGGGCAAAGCGATGATCTGCGGCGTCGCGACGACGAATTGCTCGTTGCCGACCATGATTGACGGCATGATCTTTGGAATTGGAGTTTCAACTTCGGACGACCGGATCAACGGAACCACCACACGGGTTCTGTCGATACCGACGTAATCACCCTGAACGATCAAGAGATAGGGAATGGGGTGATTGTTCTTTCCCTTCGCCGCCGGATTGAGGCAAACGTCGAGAAATCTCATCCGAAGTTCCGGTACTCTTCACCAAAAAGACCAAGCCGGTCCACCAACGCGTCGTATGCGGCAAACGCCGCCCGATTGTCTTCCATCCATTTCTTCTTTTCGGCATCCATGGACGACACGCAAGATGCGTTTTCCAGCGTATCGGAAACGGGATGCTCATTCTTCTTGGTTGGATCGATCCTGGACATCGAACGGCTCCCGACCATGCGTCACTGACCTAAGGATAGTGCCGCTGCTCGATCCTGTCCAGTTCAGGGCCGCCCAAAACAGGGGCGGGAAGAGCCTTCGCCCTTCCCGCCTCCGCTCATCACGCCGCCGTCTTCTGCTTGCGCAGGATGCCCAGGATGTCCGACGCCGCCTTCGGGATGTTGGTGCCCGGCCCGTAGATCGCCGCGGCGCCCGCCTTGTAGAGGTAGTCGTAATCCTGCGGCGGGATCACGCCGCCGCACACGACGAGGATGTCGCCGGCACCTTGGCGGCGCAGTTCCTCGATCAGCTGCGGCACCAGCGTCTTGTGGCCGGCGGCCTGGGACGATACGCCGATAACGTGGACGTCGTTCTCCACCGCTTGCCGCGCCGCCTCGTCCGGGGTCTGGAACAGCGGCCCGATGTCCACGTCGAAGCCGATGTCGGCGAAGCTGGTGGCGATCACCTTGGCACCGCGGTCGTGGCCGTCCTGGCCCATCTTCACCACCAGGATGCGCGGCCGGCGGCCCTCCTCGGCGGCGAAGGATGCGACTTCCTCCTGGATCTTCTTGAAGCCCTCGTCGCCCTCATAGGCCGAGCCGTAGACGCCCGACACCGAGCGGATGACGGCGACATGGCGGGTGAAGGCCTTCTCCAGCGCGTCAGAGATCTCGCCGACGGTGGCGCGGGCGCGGGTGGCCTCCACCGACAGTGCCAGCAGGTTGCCGCTCTTCTCGGTGGCCGCCTTGGTCAGCGCCGCCAGCGCCTCCTGGCACTTGGCCTCGTCGCGGGTGGCGCGGATCTGCTTCAGGCGGGCGATCTGCGCCTCGCGGACGGCGGTGTTGTCGATGTCCAGCACGTCCACCCCCTCGGGGTTTTCCGGACGGTACTTGTTGACGCCGACGATCACCTCCTCGCCGCGGTCGATGGCGGCCTGGCGGCGGGCGGCGGCCTCCTCGATCAGCAGCTTGGGCATGCCGCTCTCGACCGCCTTGGTCATGCCGCCCATCTCCTCGACGCGGCCGATCAGCTCCAGCGCGGCGTTGGCGAGGCTGTGGGTCAGATGCTCGATGTAGAAGGAGCCGCCGAGCGGATCGACCACCTTGGTGACGCCGGCCTCCTCCGCGATGATCAGCTGGGTGTTGCGGGCGATGCGGGCGGAGAACTTGGTCGGCAGTCCCAGCGCCTCGTCGAAGGCGTTGGTGTGCAGCGACTGGGTGCCGCCCAGCACTGCGGCCATCGCCTCGATGGTGGTGCGGATGACGTTGTTGTAGGGGTCCTGCTCGGTGAGCGAGACGCCCGAGGTCTGGCAGTGGGTGCGCAGCGCCAGCGAGCGCGCGTCCTTCGGCTGGAACTTCTCCTGCATCAGGGAGGACCACAGCAGGCGCGCGGCGCGCAGCTTGGCGATCTCCATGAAGAAATTCATGCCGATGGAGAAGAAGAAGGACAGGCGCGGCGCGAACTTGTCGACCGGGAGGCCCTTCGACATCGCGGCGCGGACATATTCGAGGCCGTCGGCGATGGTGAAGGCCAGCTCCTGCACCGCCGTCGCCCCGGCCTCCTGCATGTGGTAGCCGGAGATCGAGATCGAGTTGAACTTCGGCATGTGCTGGGAGGTGTACTCGATGATGTCGGCGATGATCCGCATCGAGGGTTCGGGCGGGTAGATGTAGGTGTTGCGGACCATGAACTCCTTGAGGATGTCGTTCTGGATGGTCCCGCTCAGCTTGTCCTGACTGACGCCCTGCTCCTCCGCCGCGACGATGTAGCCGGCCAGGATCGGCAGTACCGCGCCGTTCATGGTCATCGACACCGACATCTTGTCGAGCGGGATGTCGGCGAAGAGAACCTTCATGTCCTCGACGCTGTCGATCGCCACGCCGGCCTTGCCGACGTCGCCGACGACGCGCGGATGGTCGCTGTCATAGCCGCGGTGGGTGGCGAGGTCGAAGGCCACCGACAGGCCCATCTGGCCGGCCTTGAGGTTGGCCTTGTAGAAGGCGTTCGACTCCTCCGCGGTGGAGAAGCCGGCATATTGCCGGATGGTCCAGGGCTTCACCGCGTACATCGTGGCGCGCGGGCCGCGGGTGAAGGGCGGGAAGCCGGGCAGCGTGTCCAGCTCCAGCCCTTCCAGATCGGCAGCGGTGTAGAGCGCCTTGACGTCCAGCCCCTCCGGGGTCTTCCAAGTCAGCTTGGCGATATCGCCGTCGGCGCCGAGATCCTTGGCGGCCAGCTTGTCCCAATCGGCAAGGGTCTTCTTCGGGAACTCGGTCATCGACGCCTCCTGAGGGCTTCTTATGTAGCAGGTAATGTTGGCAGTGCGTTTCCTCCCGATGCACCCTCTTCCAACGGTCCCATGAACCATTGGAAGAGGGGCAAGGGGGTACGCTTCCTCTCGGTACTGTTCTTCTTATTATACGGTTACGCGAATTCCACGATCTTCTGATCGACCGCCAGGCTGCTGCCCGGGGCTGCGTGGATTTTCGCGACCGTTCCGTCCTGCGCGGCGCGCAGAATGTTTTCCATCTTCATGGCCTCGACCACGGCCAGCACTTCGCCGGCCTTGACCTCCTGGCCTTCCGTTACCGCCAGCGACACCAGCAGGCCCGGCATCGGCGACAGCAGGAACTTCGACATGTCCGGCGGCGCCTTGACCGGCATCAGCGCGTCCAGCTTCGCCGCCTTCGGGGTCAGCACCTTGACGATGGCCTGCGACCCGCTGTGGTGCAGGCGGTAGCCGACGCCGACGCGGTCGATCTGCACGCAGACATGCTCGCCGTTCACCGTGCCGCGGAACAGCGGCTCGCCCAGTTGCCAGTCGCTCCACACCGTATGGTGCTTGCCGTCGATGTCGACGGTGTAGCCGATGCGCTGCGGGCTGCCGTCCGCCGGGTGCAGGTGCACCGGATGCTGGGTGCCGTCCAGCACCACCACCCAGTCGTCGCGCACCTTGGCCTTGTTGCCGGCCATCTTGCCCGAAATCTGGATGTCCCGGTCGTTCAGGCTGCGGTGGATCACCGCGGCGACCGCGATCAGCACCGCCGGGTCTTCCGGCGGCAGATCGGAGGCGTGGAAGCCGGTCGGGTATTCCTCGGCGATGAAGTTGGTGGTCAGCCGCCCATCGACAAAGCGCTGGTTCGCCATCAGCGAGGCCAGGAACGGGATGTTGTGGCTGACGCCGCGGATGTAATACTGGTCCAGCGCCTCGCGCATGCCGGCGATCGCCGCATCGCGCGTCGAGCCCCAGGTGCAGAGCTTGGCGATCATCGGATCGTAGTACATCGAGATCTCGCCGCCCTCGAACACGCCGGTATCGACGCGGACATGCGGGTCGGCGGCTGGCGGCCGGTAGTGGGTGAGGCGGCCGGTGGAGGGCAGGAAGTTGCGGAAGGGATCCTCCGCATAGACGCGCGCCTCGACAGCCCAGCCGTTCAACTGCACGTCTTCCTGGCGGATCGTCAGCTTTTCCCCGGCGGCGACGCGGATCATCAGCTCGACAAGGTCCAGGCCGGTGATCAGCTCGGTGACCGGGTGTTCGACCTGGAGGCGGGTGTTCATCTCCAGGAAGTAGAAGTTGCGCTCGGCATCGACGATGAACTCGACCGTGCCGGCCGACTTGTACTGCACCGCATTGGCCAGAGCCACCGCCTGCTCGCCCATCGCCTTGCGGGTGGCGGCGTCGAGGAAGGGGCTCGGGGCCTCTTCGATGACCTTCTGGTGGCGGCGTTGGATCGAGCATTCGCGCTCGTGCAGGTACAGGCAGGTGCCTTGCCCATCGGCCAGAAGCTGGATTTCGATGTGGCGCGGCTGCTGGATGTACTTCTCGACGAAGACGCGGTCGTCGGCGAAGCTGGAGCGCGCCTCGTTGGTGGCCGAGCGGAAGCCCTCGCGCGCCTCCTCGTCGTTCCAGGCCACGCGCATGCCCTTGCCGCCGCCGCCGGCCGAGGCCTTGATCATCACCGGATAGCCGATGTCGCGGGCGATCATCACCGCCTCTTCATCGTCGGCGATGACGCCGAGATAGCCGGGGACGGTGGAGACGCCGGCTTCCTTCGCCAGCTTCTTGGACTCGATCTTGTCGCCCATGGCCTGGATGGCGTGGGCGTCCGGACCGATGAAGGCGATGCCGGCGGCGGCCAAAGCCTCCTGGAATTCGCGCTTCTCCGACAGGAAGCCGTAGCCGGGATGGACGGCTTGGGCACCGGTCTTCCTGCAGGCCTCGACGATGCGGTCGACCAGCAGATAGCTCTGGGCCGACGGGGCGGCGCCGATATGGACGGCCTCGTCGGCCATCTCGACATGGAGCGCGTTCTTGTCGGCGTCGGAATAGACCGCGACGGTCTTGATGCCCATGCGGCGTGCCGTGCGGATGACGCGGCAGGCGATCTCGCCACGGTTGGCGATGAGGATCTTCTCGAACATGCTGCCGGCCCTCACAGCGGAATGTTGTCGTGCTTGCGCCAGGGGTTCTGGAGCTGCTTGTTCTTGAGCATGGACAGCGCCTTCGTGATGCGGCGGCGGGTGCCGTGCGGCATGATGACGTCGTCGATGTAACCGCGCGAGGCGGCGACAAAGGGATTGGCGAACTTCTGCTTGTACTCTTCCGTACGCGCCTCGATCTTCTCGGCGTCGCCGATGTCGCTGCGGAAGATGATCTCCACCGCACCCTTGGCGCCCATCACCGCGATTTCCGCCGACGGCCACGCATAGTTCACGTCACCGCGCAGATGCTTGGACGACATCACGTCGTACGCGCCGCCGTACGCCTTGCGGGTGATGACCGTCACCTTCGGCACGGTGGCCTCGGCGTACGCGTACAGCAGCTTGGCGCCGTGCTTGATGATGCCGCCATACTCCTGGCTGGTGCCGGGCATGAAGCCGGGGACGTCGACCAGGGTCAGGATCGGAATCTCGAAGGCGTCGCAGAAGCGCACGAAACGCGCGGCCTTCTTGGAGCTGTCGATGTCCAGGCAGCCGGCGAGAACCATCGGCTGGTTGGCGACGATGCCGACCGTGGAGCCGTTCATGCGGGCGAAGCCGATGAGGATGTTCTTGGCGTAGTCCGGCTGAAGCTCGAAGAAGTCGCCCTCGTCTACGATCTTGAGGATCAGCTCCTTCATGTCGTAGGGCTTGTTCGGGTTCTCCGGCACCAGCGTGTCGAGCGAGAAGTCCTCGCGGTCCAGCGGATCGGCGCAGGGGCGGACCGGCGCCTTCTCGCGGTTGGACGACGGCAGGAAATCGACGAAGCGGCGCAGCTGCAGCAGAGCCTCGACGTCGTTCTCGAAGGCCAGATCGGCCACGCCCGACTTGGTGGAGTGGGTGATGGCGCCGCCCAGCTCTTCGGCGGTCACGACCTCGTGGGTGACGGTCTTCACCACGTCGGGGCCGGTGACGAACATGTAGGAGCTGTCCTTCACCATGAAGATGAAGTCGGTCATGGCCGGCGAATACACCGCGCCGCCGGCGCACGGCCCCATGATCAGCGAGATCTGCGGGATGACGCCCGAGGCGTCGACGTTGCGCTGGAACACCTCGGCATAGCCGCCGAGCGAGGCGACACCCTCCTGGATGCGGGCGCCGCCCGAATCGTTCAGGCCGATCACCGGCGCGCCGACCTTCAGCGCCTGGTCCATGATCTTGCAGATCTTCTCGGCATGCGCTTCCGACAGCGCGCCGCCGAAGACCGTGAAGTCCTGGCTGAAGACGAAGACGAGGCGGCCGTTGACGGTGCCGTGGCCGGTCACCACGCCGTCGCCCGGAACCTTCTGGTTTTCCATGCCGAAGTCGATGCAGCGATGTTCGACGAACATGTCGAACTCCTCGAACGACCCTTCGTCGAGGAACAGCTCGATCCGCTCGCGCGCGGTCAGCTTGCCTTTGGCGTGCTGGCCGGCGATGCGCTTCTCACCGCCGCCCAGCCGCGCCGCGGCGCGCTTGGACTCCAACTTGGCCAGAATGTCTTGCATCGGGCGTTCCCATATCTTTGGCGTCGCAGTGACGGTCCCCGCTCCGGTGTCGAGCGACGCAATCATTCACCGGAACGCCGCGGATTATTCACAAACTTCGCAGCGCTTCAAACAGCCTCTTTGCAAAAACGTGCGAAGTTGCGAAGCCCTTTGCAAATGCGGTTTTGCGCTTGCTAAGATTGCGAAGAACGGCGGATTTCCAAGGCCGTCCATAGGGCGGGATTTTATACGCATGCAAAAGAAGCTATTCCTTGGCTACAAGCTGCGCCGCCTGCGCGAACAGCGCGGCCTGACCCAAGCTTCGCTGGCCAAGACGCTGGAGCTTTCCCCCAGCTATCTCAACCAGTTGGAGAACAACCAGCGCCCGCTGACCCTGCCGGTCCTGATGCGGATCGCCGCCACCTTCGAACTGGAACTCTCCGCCTTCCTGGAGGATGAGGACAGCCGGCTGGTCTCCGACCTGCGCGAGGCGCTGGCCGATCCCCTGTTCGCTGGGGCGCCGCTGACATCGGGCGAGTTGCGCAGCGTGGTGGGTTCCAGCCCCGAACTGGCCCGCCGGGTGCTCAGCCTGCATCAGGCCTACCAGAAGCTGCACGAGCGGGTGCAGTCGCTGGCCGACAGCCTGTCCAACCGCGAACCCAGCAGTCAAGAGGGCGACAGCTTCGCCGGCCCGCAGTTCCCGTACGAGGAGGTGCGGGACTATTTTCACTACTGCAACAACTACATCGGCCCGCTGGACGAGGCGGCGGAGCGGCTGTGGGACACCGAGAAGATCCATTCGGGGGCGCTGCTGAACGAACTCGCCGCCTACCTGAAGCGCCGTCACGACGTGCGGGTGAAGATCGTCGCCGACGAGGCGGGAGAGACCGCCATGCGCAGCTACGACGCCTCCACCGGCACGCTGCGCCTGTCCGCCCTGCTGACCAGCTCCAGCCGCGCCTTCCACATGGCGAATCAGATCGCGCTGCTGGAGTTCGGCGACCTGATCGACGATCTGGTGGATCAGGCGAAGTTCTCCAGCGAGGATGCCCGGTCGATCTGCCGGGTCGGCCTCGCCAATTATTTCGCCGGCGCGCTGGTCATGCCCTACCGCGCCTTCGCCGCCCAGGCCCGTGCCCTGCGCCACGATGTGGAGCAGCTGCAGAGCCGGTTCTCCGCCAGTTTCGAGCAGGTCTGCCACCGGCTGTCCACCCTGCAGCGGCCGGGGGCCCGCGGCCTGCCCTTCTATTTCGTCCGGGTCGACATGGCCGGCAACATCACCAAACGCCATTCCGCCACCCGCTTCCACTTCGCCCGTTTCGGCGGCGCCTGCCCGCTGTGGAACGTGCACGAGGCCTTCGCCCAGCCCGGCAAGATCCTGGTGCAGTTCGCCCAGATGCCCGATCGAACCACCTACATCAGCATCGCCCGCACCGTGACCAAGCGCGGCGGCGCCTATCTGAAGCCGTCGCGCCAGTTCGCCGTCGGGCTGGGCTGCGAGGCCAGCCACGCGCCGGAACTGGTCTATGCCGCCGGCATCGACATCACCGACGTCAAGGCGGCGGCGCCGATCGGCGTCAACTGCCGCCTGTGCGAGCGCACCGATTGCCAGCAACGCGCTTTCCCGCCGATCGGCAGCGAGTTGCGGGTGAACGAGCACCACCGCAGCTTCGTCCCCTACCTCTTCAACCCTCCGGATGCTCCACCCCGCTGACCGGACCACTGGGGGGAGAGCCCAGTTGGCCCGCCGCTTGCTGAGAACGGGTCGCAAGATCGGAAAAGCTGTGCCCATGGGCATGTCCGGCCCCGATCTCTGCAAGCTGCGTTGCATTTTGCCAATGGCGGGTCATGGACGGTGACAATCTGCATCACGCCCCCGGCGGGAGGGTGACGGCCTTCGCCCCGGAGGCGCTGGCCCGCATGCTGTCGGTATCGGCCGCGGCGCTGGCCCAGGCGCGCGATGTCGCGCTGGACGTCAGCGTGCTGAACGGCACGCCGCCGCGGCTGGTCGGCGATGCCGGCACCGTCGGCGCGCTCTGCACCGCACTGGCGGCTAGCGCCATCGCCAGCGCCGATCCGGGGGCCGGCCGGCTGGAGGTCCGCCTGTCGGCCCTGCCGGTGGGGGAGGAGCGGGTGACCCTGCGGGCGGAACTGGCCGGCCGTTTCGACCCCCATGGCGGCGATCGCTTCTGCCACGAACTCGCCCGCCGTCTGCTGGCGGCACTGGGGGCTCAGATGGGCATGGACCATGGGGTGGACGGCATGCGGCGGGTGACGCTGGACATGCCGGTCGCCCTGCCCTCCCGCACCACCGATGCCGACCGGCTGATGAATTGGGCCCGCTCGCGCGGCGGCCGGCTGCTGGTGGTGGACGACAGCGCCACCAACCGGATGGTGGTGGCCGGGCTGCTGGCCAAGGCGGGTTTTTCGGTCGAGACCGCCACCGGCGGGGCGGAGGCCGTGGTGGCCGTCGCCCAGGCGCCGGTGCCGCCCGAAGCGGTGCTGATGGACGTCGCCATGCCGGACATGGACGGGGTGGCTGCCACCACCACCATCCGCTCGCTGGGCGACGAGCGCGCCCGCATCCCGATCATCGCCGTCACCGCCAATGCCCAGCCGGAGGACCGCGTCCGCTGCCTCGCCGCCGGCATGAACGACTACCTGACCAAGCCGGTCCGCCGCGCCGACCTGCTCGGCGCGCTGGAACGCTGGCTGGCGCCGCAGCCGGTTTGAGGCTCAAAACGACGAGTCTGGCTCCTTCAGGAACGCCTCCTCCTCCGGCGTGCCGGGACGGCCGAGGACGGCGTTGCGGTGGGGGAAGCGGCCGAAACGCTGGATGATCTCGCGGTGGCGCAGGGCGTAGCGCACCGCGGTCTCGTCGCCCACCCGCTCGGTGAATAGCGCGACCGACCGCTCCTGGCTGGCGAGGTCCTCGTGATGCTCATAGGGCAGGTAGAGGAAGATCCGCTCGTCCGTGGTGCATTCCAGGTCGAACCCGTTGGCGACGGCATGGTCGCTCACGCCCCGAGCCTTGGCATCGGTGGCGAAGGCGCGCGGATCGTCGCGGAACATGTTGCGCGGCACCTGATCGAGCAGGACGCACAGCGCGATGCAGCCGTCGACATCCTCCATCCAATGGTCGTAGTCGCCGCGGGCCGCCGCCTCGTGATGGGGGCCGAGCGTGTCGGCGACCGCCCGGTCGAAGCTTGCCGATCTGCGGAACCAATAAGGCTTCATCGCCTCGTCGAACCAGAAATCGACGATCTCGTCGATCAGCTTGTCCACCATTCGTCTTCTCCGCACCAAGTCTGCCGCCCGGACGACCCGTTCCCCAAAAGAAACAGGGCGCCCGAAGGGGCGCCCTGTCCAGGTCCGAATTGCCTCACCGAACCGTCGGGCTCAGTGCAGCGTGCTCCACAGCTTGCGCTTGGTGGCATACATCAGGCCGGCCAGCACCAGCAGGAACAGGATGACCTTGACGCCCATCTGCTTGCGGGCATCCAGGTGCGGTTCCGCGGCGAAGGTCAGGAAGG
The DNA here is from genome assembly GCF_035628975.1 of Azospirillum sp. Classification (GTDB taxonomy): domain Bacteria; phylum Pseudomonadota; class Alphaproteobacteria; order Azospirillales; family Azospirillaceae; genus Azospirillum. Next base: position 35,752 of record NZ_DASPIS010000005.1, read on the forward strand.
TCGCCACGTCGTGCGCCTGCTGCTCCACCGTCGCCTTGGTGCCGTCGGCGAAGGTGACGCCGTCCGGCTGCAGGATGTTCGGCATGCCGACCTGATGGCCGGGGAACACCTTGTTGTAGTTCATGCCGTCCATCAGCTTGACGTCGGCCGGCGGCTCCTCGAAGCCGGTCAGGAAGGCGTAGAGGTAATCCTCGCCGCCGACGCGGGCCTTCGCCATCAGCGACAGGTCGGGCGGCAGGGCGCCGTTGTTCGACGCACGGGCCGCCTGGTCGTTGGCGAAGGGCGACGGGAAGCGGTCGGCCGGAACGGCCGGACGCATGAACATCTCGCCCGCATCGTTCGGGCCGGCCTGCACCTCGTAGCCGGCGGCGATCGCCTTCAGCTCGTCCTCGCTGAAGCCGATGCCGGCCAGGGTGCGGATCGGGACCAGACGCATGGAATGGCAGGCGGCGCAGACTTCCTTGTAGATCTGGAAGCCACGCTGGGCCGACGCCTTGTCGATGGTCCCGAAAATGCCGCTATGCGGCCAGTTCTGCTTGGGGATGTGCACGCCTTCCGCGGCCTGCGCGGCCCCGGCGATGCCGAGAGCCAGCGCCGCCGAGAGGATAGCAGTCTTCAACGCGCGCATCAGGCCTTCTCCATCGGCTTGGCATGGGCGCCGGCGGCGATGCCGCCCCCGCCCTTCAGAACGGACTCCGCGATGCTGTTGGGGAGCGGACTCGGCCGTTCCAGCTTGCCCAGCACCGGCAGCAGGACCAGGAAGTGGAAGAAGTAGTAGGCGGTGCCGATACGGGCGATGATCAGCCAGGCGCCTTCGGCCGGCATGGCGCCGGCATAGCCGAGAACCAGCGCGTCGAGGGCGAGGATCCAGAAGAACTGGCGGTAGATCGGCCGGAACTTGCAGCTGCGGACCTTGGAACGGTCGAGCCACGGCAGGAAGGCCAGCAGCGCGATCGAGCCGAACATCGCCAGCACGCCGCCCAGCTTGTCCGGGATCGCGCGCAGCATGGCGTAGAAGGGCAGGAAGTACCATTCCGGCACGATGTGCGCCGGGGTCACCAGCGGGTTGGCCGGGATGTAGTTGTCCGGATGGCCCATGTAGTTCGGCATGAAGAACACGAACGCCGCGTAGATGATCAGGAAGATCACCACGGCGAAGCCGTCCTTGACCGTGACGTACGGGTTGAACGGGACGGTGTCCTGCGGGCCCTTCGGGTCGATGCCGAGCGGGTTGTTCGAGCCGCAGACATGCAGCGCCGCGGTGTGCAGGATCACCAGACCCAGCAGCACGAAGGGCAGCAGGAAGTGCAGCGCGAAGAAGCGGTTCAGCGTCGGGTTGTCGACCGAGAAGCCGCCCCACAGCAGGGTCACGATCGGGTCGCCGACGATCGGGAATGCCGAGAACAGGTTCGTGATGACGGTGGCGCCCCAGAAGCTCATCTGGCCCCAGGGCAGCACGTAGCCCATGAAGGCGGTGCCCATCATGACGAGGAAGATGATGACGCCCAGGATCCACAGGATTTCGCGCGGGGCCTTGTAGGAGCCGTAATAGAGGCCGCGGAACATGTGGATGTAGACGGCGATGAAGAACATCGACGCGCCGTTGGCGTGCACGTAGCGGATCAGCCAGCCGTAATTCACGTCGCGCATGATGCGCTCGACCGAATCGAAGGCCAGCGAGGTGTGGGACGAGTACTGCATCGCCAGGAACAGGCCCGTGGCGATCATGATCACCAGCATGATGCCGGCGATGGCACCGAACGCCCACAGATAGTTGACGTTCCGCGGCATCGGGTAGTGGTTGTACTCGTGATCCAGCATCGTGAAGATCGGCAGGCGGCTGTCGATCCAGTTCACGACCGGATTCTTGAACTTGGTGGCTTGAACCTGAGCCATCTCGGGGTCTCCAGAACCGTTGGGCCGCTTAACCGAGCCGGATCTTGGTATCGCCCGTGAAGGCGTACGTCGGAAGGACAAGGTTGGCGGGGGCCGGGCCCTTGCGGATGCGCCCAGCGGTGTCGTAGTGCGAGCCGTGGCAGGGGCAGAACCACCCGCCATACTCGCCGCGCGGATCGGTGACCTTCTGCCCGAGCGGCACACAACCCAGATGCGTGCAGATGCCGATGACGATCAGCCATTCCGGCTTCTTCACGCGGGCATCGTCGGCGGCCGGATCGCGCAGGTCGCCCAGGTTGACCTGCTTGGCGGCCTCGATCTCCTCGGCAGTGCGGTGGCGGACAAAGACAGGCTTTCCGCGCCAGGTGACCGTGATCGCCTGCCCCGCGGCGACCGGAGCCAGATCAACGTCGATGGAGGCAAGCGCCAGGGTGTCGGCCGCCGGATTCAGGCTGTCGATGAAGGGCCAGGCCGCCGAGGCCGCCCCGACGACGCCGACCGCACCGGTGGCAAGATACAGAAAATCGCGGCGGGAACCCCCCTCGCCGCTGGAGGCCGCGTGGCCACCCGTCCCGGGCGGATGCGTGGTCTGAGCCATAAGCCTGTTTCTCCTCAAGGCATGCCCGACGCCCTTTGCCCGCGCCGGACGACCGATGGACCATTTTTATGCATGACACGGCAAGCCCGCCCGCCGAAGGAAAAACCCTCAGGCATGCCGCATCGGTCCGGAGTGGGTATCTCCAGCTTCTGCGCTGCGGTATACCGTCGCGTCGACATCTTGAAAAGTCCTTGGCCGGGAGACAATTTGTCGCGTGTGTCGGGGCTGGACTATTTGTATGCAAAACAAACACTTCGAGGCAAGGCCCGCGTTGCGCCTTGTGCTGTTCGAACCCGACATTCCACAGAATGCCGGCACTCTGATGCGACTCGCAGCCGGGCTGGGGGTGGCTCTCGACCTGATCGAGCCTTGCGGATTCGTGCTGGACGACCGCCGCCTGCGCCGCGCCGGGATGGATTACCTGGACCATCTCGACTGGGTCCGGCACAGCTCCTGGGCCGCCTACCGTGCGACGCCGCAGAGCGGGCGGCTGGTGCTGCTGACCACGCGGGCGGCGATCCCCTACACCGACTTCCGCTTCGCCCCCGGCGACCGCATCCTGGTCGGCCGCGAGAGCGCAGGCGTGCCCGACGAGGTGCATGACGCCGCCGATGCCCGGCTGGTGATCCCGATGGTGCCGCCCGCCCGCTCCTTGAACGTTGCGGTCAGCGCGGCGATGGTGTTGGGTGAAGCCCTGCGGCAGACCGCCGCACAAGATCGGATCGCGTAAAATCGGCATCGATTTGAAGCGTGAATCCGATCGACAAACATAAGGCTAGGGCTTCCTGCGTTTTGCATTGAACGCGGGAAGCCCTGGAGACGCGGCAGACCGCCGGACAGGAAACGCCATGACCGCCGAAGCCACCGCCGAACCCGGCATCATCGAAGACCGCAAGGCCCGCGCCGCATCCTGGTTCCGGGACCTGCGCGACCGCATCTGCGCCACCTTCGAGATGCTGGAGGACGAGCTGACCGGCACCCATGCCGACCTGCCCCCCGGCCGGTTCGAGCGCAAGAGCTGGTCCCGCCCCGACCATGGCGGCGGCGAGGGCGGCGGCGGCACCATGTCGGTGATGAAGGGCCGGGTGTTCGAGAAGGTCGGGGTCAACATCTCGACCGTGCACGGCATCTTCAGCCCGGAATTCCGCGCCAACATCCCCGGTGCGGCCGAGACCGGCGAGTTCTGGGCGGCGGGCATCAGCCTGGTGGCGCACATGCGCTCACCGCTGGTCCCGGCCACGCACATGAACACGCGCCACATCGTGACCACCCAGGGCTGGTTCGGCGGCGGGGCCGACCTGACGCCGATGATTCCCGACGACCAGGACACCGCCGACTTCCACGCCGGCCTGCGCGCCGCCTGCGACCGCCACGACCCGGACTATTATCCGCGCTACAAGGAGTGGTGCGACCGCTATTTCTTCCTGCCGCATCGGGGAGAAGCGCGCGGAGTCGGCGGCATCTTCTTCGACAACCTCGACTCGGGCGACTGGGAGGCGGACTTCGCCTTCACCCGCGACGTCGGAACCGCCTTCCTCGACAGCTACACCGCCCTGGTGCGCCGGCACATGAACCGGCCCTGGACGGCGGAGCAGCGGGAACACCAGCTGATCCGCCGCGGCCGCTATGTGGAATTCAACCTGCTCTACGACCGCGGCACCACCTTCGGCCTGAAGACCGGCGGCAACACCGAAGCGATCCTGATGAGCCTGCCGCCCGAGGTGAAGTGGCCGTAACCTAGCGGCGCTGAGTCAACTGAACCCAGGGCGCCCATGCCTGCCGCACCATCTCGCCCCACAGCCGCATCGGCGCCATCCACATCTCGGCCATGCCGGCGGCGGACGCCATCGGATTGCCGCCGAACGGGTTGGCGCCCGGCTTCCCGCCGCCGGGACCAGCCAGCAGCAGCGGGTTCATCAGCGCGGGCGCGAGCAGGCCGGCGACCGCGTCGAAGGACGGGGTGGCGCGGAACTGGATGGCGATCACCTCCGCCCCATCCTCTCCGGCCTCGCGGTGGCGGATCTGGATCTCCAGGTTCGGCAGATGGGCGGTCAGGGTCGTCTCGTCCGGCTTGCGGTCCATGCTCGCGGCTCCATGCTGGATCTGGCGGTGCGAGGATAGTGTTTTTGCAACTGCGAAGAAACCCTCTCCGAAGGAGGTAGCGGCAACCAACGTCCGTTCCGGCCGTTGATGGCCATATGGACAGCACCATCCCTCCGTCCGATACGGACACCCCCTCGCCCGAACAGGAAGCCGCCTGTGCCGGGCTGACCTACAGCTCCGACGACACCCCCGGCATCCGCCGGCGGCGCTACGGCAAGGGCTTCCGCTTCCTCTGGCCCGACGGCACCCAGGTGACGGAGGAGGACACGCTGGCGCGCATCCGCAAACTGGCGATCCCGCCGGCCTACCGGGACGTCTGGATCTGCCCCGACCCCGAGGGCCACCTGCAGGCCACCGGTCGCGACGCCAAGGGGCGCAAGCAGTACCGCTACCACCGCCGCTGGACCGAACTGCGCGAGGGCACCAAGTTCGGCCGCATGCTGGATTTCTGCCGGGCGCTGCCCGCGTTGCGCGAGCGGGTGACCGCCGATCTCGGCCGGCGCGGCCTGTCGCGGGAGAAGGTGCTGGCCGCCGTGGTCCGGCTGCTGGAAACCACGCTGATCCGCGTCGGCAACGAGACCTACGCCCGCGAGAACCAGAGCTACGGCCTGACCACGCTGCGCGACGGCCACACCGAGGTCGAGGGGTCGGAGGTCCGCTTCTCCTTCAAGGGCAAGTCGGGCAAGGAATGGAACGTCGCGCTGCGCGACCGCCGGCTCGCCCGCGTCGTTGCCGCCTGCCGCGACGTGGCCGGCGACGAGCTGTTCCAGTATCTGGATTCGGACGGGCAGCGCCATGCCGTGACCTCGGGTGACGTCAACGCCTATCTGCGCGAGGCGACCGGGGCCGATTTCACCGCCAAGGACTTCCGGACCTGGGCCGGCACCGTGCTGGCGGCGATGGCGCTGCGGGAGTTCGAGTCGTTCGACAGCACGACCGGCGCCAAGCGCAACGTCACCCGCGCCATCGAACAGGTCGCCACCCGCCTCGGCAACACCCCCAGCGTCTGCCGCAAGAGCTACGTCCATCCCGAGATCCTGGACGCCTATGTGGAAGGCGACCTGCTGGAATCGCTGAAGCGCGAGGTGGAGGCGGAACTGCGCGACGAACTGGCCGGGTTGAGCGGCGAGGAGGCCGCCGTGCTGGCCTTCCTGCGCGAAAGGCTGGAGCGGGAGACGGCGTCGCGGGCGCGGGAGGGTGCGCGGGGGAAGAAGTAGGGAGGTGAGAGGCGGGCTTTGGCGCCCCCTCCCCATCCCTCGCCCGCTCACGCGGGAGAGGGGGCAGGACGCTTGCAGAAGTGATGCGGAGGGCAGCGGCAGTTCCCTCTCCCGCGAAGCGGGGGAGGGTTAGGGAGGGGGCACCGTCGCCAGTATCCCCCCTCAAACCGCCTCGACCGCCTCCGTCACCGGCAGCAGCCGCCGCATGACCAGGCACACCAGATCCCCGGCGATCACCCCTTCGGCGGCATGGGTCTGGACGTTGCGCAGCACCATCTCGGCACGGTCGCGGGCCGACATGCCGCGGCCGTGGGCCAGGGCGGCGGCGAGCCTCTCCTCGCCGAAGGGCTCGCGCTGGCCGTCGACGGATTGCAGGACGCCGTCCGTGCACAGGAACAGCGTCTCGTCCTGGTTCAGCACCGTGGTGGCCTCGGTGTAGGGAGCTCCGCGGCGAATGCCCAGCGCCGGGCCGCCGGCCGCGGACAGGAACTCCACCCCGCCCTCGGCGGTGACGCGGCAGGCGCCGCGATGCCCGGCGGCGGCATGGACCAGCGTGCCGCCCACCCGGTCGTAGATGGCGACGAAGGCCGTGGCGAATCCGTTGAAGGGGCTTTCGCCGCACAGCCGCTCGTTGGCGCCGGTCAGGATGGCGGCGGGGCCGACACCGGGGCGGGCGGTCTCGCGGATGGCGGCGCGCACCATCAGCATCAGGAAGGCCGCCGGCACGCCGCCGCCCGACACCCCGGCGGTAACCAGCAGGCTGTGGCGGTCGTCCAACTCGACCACGTCGTAGAAATCGCCGCTGACGGCGTGGCCCGGCACCAGCGTGCCGAAGAATTGGCTGTCGCGTCCCACCGGCAGCTGGCGCGGCAGCAGGTTGGCCTGCACGTCGCGGGCGGCGCGCTGCTCCTCCTCGATCAGCTGTTCGGCGGCGGCCAGCTTCTCGCTCTTGGTCTCAAGCTCCGCCCCGCGCATGACCAGCTGCGCGTCCAGAGTCTCCTCGCGGGCCGTCGCCTCCATCGCCATGCGGCGGAAGACGCGGGACAGCCGGCCGAACTCGTCGTCGCGGTCCGCCGCCTCGTTCAGGGTGAAGGGGTTGAAGCGCCCGGCCTCCACCGCCTTGACCGCCTCGCTCAGCCGTTCCACCGGCGCCATCTGGTCGCGGGCGAAGCGCATGCTGAGATAAACGCCCAGCGCCAGCACGAAGACGCCGACCAGCCCACCGATCTTCAGCTGCCGGCCCAGCATCGCCCCCGGTTCGGTGTAGGGAACGCGCACGGCCGCGACCGCCGGCAGGCCGGCCGCCGCCGCCGCGTTGGCGGATGCATAACGGATGGGTGCCAGCGCCAGCAGCCCGTCGCCGGACACGCGGGTCGTCACGTCGCCGGCGGTCGCCGCCGCCTTGGCCGCGGCGGTGTCGGCATCGGACAGCGGACCGCCGGATCCGTTGGACACCACGGCACCGCGCGCCAGCACCCGGCCGTCGCGGTCGAGCAGCCAGGCCGCCTCCACCGCGCGGGTGGCGATCAGCGCGTCGATCGCTCCCTCGGCACCCGACTTGCGCAGCAGGTCTCCCAGGCGCCGCATGTCGGCGCCGACCTGGACGATGCGCGGCCGGTCGACGCCGGCCACGCCGGCGAACTTCATCAGCCGGCCGCTCTCCATCGCCGGCTCCGACGCCAGCGAGGCGGGCGAGCGGTTCAACAGGCCGCTGTAGGCGCCGTGGCGCGGCCCGCCCTTGGCATCCTGGCCGAAGACCGGATCGGGACCGGGCACATTGTGCAGATAGGCCCGGCCGCGGTTGTCGGTGATCCACATCTCGTCCGGGCCGCCCGACTCGGCGATCTGCTTCAGCCGGTCGTTGATGGCCTTGGGCGCCAGCTTCGCCGTTTCCGCCAGCGCCACCAGATGGGCGGTCAGCGTCGCTTCCGACAGCAGCCGTTCGGACAGCATGGCATCGACCTCCCGCGGCAGATCGCCGGCCTGGGCGGCGCCACGGGCGAGCAGGCCGGCGGTCAGCCGCGCCTCCGCCTCGATCCGCTCGGTCAGGACCGCGCGCGTGGTGAATGCCATCGTCGTGGTGACCACCACCACCGCCAGCAGCACCAGACCGGTGACCAGCAGGATCAAACGCTGTTGGAACGTCATGGGATTGCGCCCGCCCCCTCTGGCTGAAGCAAATGGCCGAAGCCATGGCCGATGGGACCGCTTCTACCGGTCCGGGGCACGCAAGTCCAGTTGCCGGGCCGCCGCACCGGTCATGGTCACGCCGACCGCGGGCGGGGTGAGGCGGCCGGATGCGCAAGATTCGACCGCAGGCGCGACATTATCTCTTTCGTAACCACATGGTCCGTAAGACGGAAGGACCGCGGACGGTTTCCCGCCGCGGTCCTGTGCTCTTTCAAACCCGTCACCCCTCAACCGCCGCCACTCAACCGGTGCACGCCCATGCCGCTCAACGTTCTGGAAGTCGCCGTCTATGCGATGGTCCTCACCGCCAGCCAGCCCAGCTCATTCGAATGCGTGGCCGTGAAGCCGGAGGGCGTGAACTGCACCAACGGCCTGTCGGCGAAGCAGGACGGGCCGAACCTGCTGTTCAGCACCGGCATCCAGGTGATCAAGGACAATCAGGGCCGGGTGCGGCTCAGCAACGGGCTGCAGACGCGCTTCGACAGCTCCGCCTGGGTGGAGTTCCAGGACACCGGCAAGAAACCGGTGGTCAGCGTCCGCAAGACCGGCCCGCTGCGCTTCAAGTTCTCCAACGGCTTCCAGTGCGAAGCGATGGGCAACCCGGAAGACATGGCCCGCTGCCACAAGCCCTGACGGCTTCCCCTACCGGTTGATGCCGCGGCGCTCCATCTCGTCCTCGATGGCGCGGCGGTTCTGCCGGATCTGGCGCTGTTCCTCGCCCAGCCGGTCATACTGGTTGCGCAGGTCGCGGTCGGAATAGTCGCCATAGGCTCCGGCGCGGCGGTTGCCCGACGAATTGCCGGAGGATCCTTCGTAGCGGCGGCCGTCGCGGTTCAGCTCGCGATCCTCGGCCGTACGGTCCTGCGAATTGCTGTTCGGGTTGACGGCGCGGTTCAACTGGTCGAGCGCCCCACCCCACCCGCCTTGCGACTGGCCGTTCTGGGCCAGGGCCGGCGACGAAAGGGCCAGGACGGCAGCAGCCGTAAGAATAACTGTACGCATCGGACGAACTCCCTCATGCGGTTGTCGTTTCCTTCTGACAACCGCCGGGGAGCCGATCCGTCACGCCTCCAGTGGCTCCGGTCCCAAATCGCCTCGTCCATGCGGGGCGTCGAGATCCAGTTCCGGCCCTTTCGGCACGATGCCGGTGGGGTTGATGGTGGCGTGGCTGCCGTAATAATGCTGCTTGATGTGGGCGAAATTCACCGTCTCCGCCACGCCCGCCACCTGATAGAGGTCGCGCAGATAGCCCGACAGGTGGGGATAGTCGGCGATCTGCCGCTTGTTGCACTTGAAATGCCCGACATAGACCGCATCGAAGCGCACCAGCGTGGTGAACAGGCGCCAATCGGCCTCGGTCAGCCGGTTGCCGACCAGCCAGCGCCGGGTCGCCAGCTTGGCGTCGATGCCGTCCAGCGCCGCGAAGAGGGTGTCGAAAGCGGCCTCGTACTTGTCCTGCGAGGTCGCGAAGCCGGCCTTGTAGACGCCGTTGTTGACGGCGTCATAGACGAAGGCGTTGACGCGGTCGATCTCCTCCACCAGGTCCGGCGGGCAGAAATCGGTGCGCACGTCGGTGAAGGCGTCGAACTCGCGGTTGAGCATGCGGATGATCTCCGCCGACTCGTTGTTGACGACGCTGCCGGTCTTCCTGTCCCACAGGACCGGAACGGTCACCCGGCCGCTGTAGCCGGGCTTGGCCTGCAAATACACCTCGTAGAGGCGGCGGGCGCCGGTCACCGGTTCCGGCTCCGCGAAGGTCCAGCCTTCCGACAGCATCAGCGGATCGACCACGCTGACGCCGATCACATCGTCCAGCCGCTTCAGCTTGCGGAAGATCAGCGTGCGGTGCGCCCAGGGGCAGGCCAGCGACACCATCAGGTGATAGCGCCCGGCCTCCGCCGCATAGGGGGTGGAGCCGTCGGCCGACACCCGGTCGCGGAACTGCGCCTCCGTCCGGACGAACGCACCGCCGGTCTTCTTGGTGTCGTACCACTGGTCTTGCCATTGTCCGTCGATCAGCAGGCCCACGGCTCCCTCCCCCTTTTCAGTGTCTACCTGTCGTCAACCGTGCAGCTTCGCCGCGATCTCGGCGACATGGCGGCCCTGATAGCGGGCACCGTCCAGCTCGACCGCGCTCGGCCGGCGCGAACCGTCGCCGCCGGCGATGGTGCTGGCGCCATAGGGCGAGTTGCCCATCACTTCCGAAACGCCCATCTGGCCCTGGAAGGAGTAAGGCAGGCCGACGATCACCATGCCCAGGTGCAGAAGCACGGTGTGGGTGCTGAGGATGGTGCTCTCCTGCCCGCCATGCTGGGTGGCGGTGGAGGTGAAGGCCGCGCCGACCTTGCCGACCAGCGCGCCCTTGGCCCACAGGCCGCCGGTCTGGTCGAGGAAGTTCTTCATCTGCGAGGCCATGTTGCCGTAGCGGGTCGGCGTGCCGATGACGATGGCGTCATACTGGGCAAGCTCGTCCACCGTGGCGACGGGAACGTCGCTCTCGTCCTTGTAGTGGGCGGACTGGCGGACGGCCTCCGGCACCAGTTCGGGCACGCGCTTCACCGCCACCTCGGTCCCGGTGACGGAGCGGGCGCCCTCGGCCACCGCCTGCGCCATCTCCGACACATGGCCCCAGCTGCTGTAATAGAGGACCAGAACCTTCGCCATCGTCGCCACTCCCTGTCCGGTTGGTGAATTGAGCCGCCGCGACCGGTGCCGGCCCGGCGGTGACACCAGAAATAGGGCGCGGCGGCGCTTCCGGTAATGCCGGATCTTGGCACCTCATTGTTTCCGGGTGTACAACAATGCCATGGATCGCCTCGACGACATGCTCGCCTTCATCAAGGTGGTGGACACCAAGAGCTTCACCGCCGCCGCCGACCGGCTCAACCTGTCGAAGTCGGTGGTCTCCCGCCGCATCGGCGAGTTGGAGAACAGGCTCGGCGCGCGGCTGCTGAACCGCACCACCCGCAAGCTCAGCCTGACCGAGGTGGGCCAGGCCTATTACGAGCGCTGCACCCGCATCCTCGCCGACCTGGAGGAGGCGGAGCAGGCGGTCGCCGACCTGCATGCCGCCCCGCGCGGCCGGCTGCGGCTGAACGCGCCGGTCAGCTTCGGCATCATGCATCTGGCCCCGGCGGTGGCGGAATTCCTGGAGCGCTATCCAGCGATCGAGATCGACATGGACCTGAACGACCGCACGGTCGATCTGGTCGATGAGGGGTACGATCTGGCGGTCCGCATCGGCCGGCTGCGCGACAGCTCGCTGATCGCCCGGCGGCTGGCCCCGGCCCGCATCGCGCTGTGCGCCAGCCCTGGCTATCTGCAAAAGCACGGGGTGCCGGAAGCGCCGGACGATCTCGCCCGGCACAGCTGCCTGATCTACACCAACGTGCCGACACCCGACGTCTGGCAGTTCACGGTGGACGGCGAGACGCGCAACGTCCGGGTCTCGGGCCCGATCCGCAGCAACAACGGCGACCTCCTGCGCGAGGCGGCAATGTCCGGCGTCGGCTTCATCATGTCGCCGACCTTCCTGTGCGGACAGGCGCTGACGCGAGGCGAGCTGGTCAGCGTGCTGCACCGGCACATCCCGACGGAACTGTCGGTCAACGCGGTCTATCCGCAGAACCGCCACCTGTCGCCGAAGGTGCGGGTGTTCGTCGATTTCCTGGTCCAGCGCTTCGGCCCGCGCCCCTATTGGGACTGCGCGCTTCTCGACACGCTGCCGCAGGAGATGAGGCCGCAGGAGGCCGGCTGAAGCAGCCTTCTAAAGACGGCGCCCTTATGATGGCGAGTTCGGCCGGCGGCGGGAGCGCAGGTTCAGCGCGGTGATGAAGTTCGGCTGCTGGCCGACCACCGGACCCTGGGGAACCGGCTTCTTCGCGGCGGTCGACAGGAAGCCGCCGACCCGGCCGCGCAGTTCCACCGCATGGTGCGCCGCCTCGTCCGCGCTTTCCGCCACCTGACGGCGCACCGACGGGTCCAGCGTGTTGAAGGCGCGGGAGGCGAATTCGAAAGCCGGCTGCGACTTGGTGGCGATCACCTGACGCAGAGCCTTGGACACCAGCACCGTGTCGAGACCGCCCGGCCCCTCCACCCCGTCCAGCACGTCGGCGAGGATGCCGATGGCCTGGATGGTGCCGTTGTCGTCCAGGGAAAGGTCGTGAGCGTCCATACGGGTCTTCCGATCGTCTCAAGCGGTACGGGTCTCGCCCCTGAGGACACCCGGGTTGCACCTTTGAAATCATAGTGTTTGCGCCGGCGTCTGGCAATGGACGCCCGCAGGGGCCGGCGGTGAAATCGTTAAGACCCGGCTTGTCCCGATCCCAGCGACACCGGGAACGCGGCCCGCAGCGACGGCCACAGCGCCGCCCAATCGCCGTCATGCTCCATCCCCGGCACCACCCGCACCGGCGCGCCGACAAGGGTCCCGAAGCCGCGCACGACATCCGGCGGCACCACCCGGTCGTTGTCGCCGGCGATGTGCCATTGCGGCACCACGGCCAGCCGTCCGGTTTCCCGCGCCGGGTCGAGCGAGCCGGTCAGCGGCGTCAGCCGTTTCGCCGCCGCCCAGGCCGCGAGGTCGAGCGGCGCCACCACCGTCACCAGCGCCGCCACGTCGCTCCGCCGTGCCGCCAGCAGCGCCGCCGCCACCCCGCCGCCGGAATAGCCGACCAGCACCAGCCGATCCGCCCCGCTCTGCCGCTTCGCCTCGTCCAGGGCACGGCCGAGGGCGCCGATCACCTCAGGGGCAAAGCGGTGGGAGGTCCAGATGCGGGTGGAACAGGCGGCATCGGTCGCCACCCCGCCATATTGGCAGGGCCGGCCGAGATAGAGCAGCCGCGGCGCCGGGTCGGTCAGTGCCAGCGACAGAGCCACCGGGTTGAAGGGCGTGGGGTCGCGCGACGGTTCGGTCGGGCTATTCCAGGCATGGCCGTCGCCCTCGATATAGACCACCAGCGGCCCCGCCTCGCCGGATCGCAGCCAGCCGGCCACGGTGAAGGGCGTTGCCGAGAAGCGCCGCGGCAGCAGGCCGGCGGCCCCGGCGGCTTCGTCCACCGCCGCCACCCGCTCCCGCGGCACCGCGGCGCAGCCGGCCGGCAACAGCAGCGCGGCGGCGAGGAAGGCGCGCAAGAGGGAGGCGGCCGGCGTCACCGCTCGGGCAGCCGGGTGGCGAAGGTCGGCGGCAGCAGCCGTTCGACGCAGGCCCCGGCATCGCCGGTGGACAGCGTCTCGACGAAACGGGCGGCGGCGGCCCGGCCGCAGGGGCTGACGCCCAGCACGTCATGGCCGATGCCGCGGAAGGACATCAGCGTCGCCCGGTGCAGGCTGCGCCCCATCGCCTCTGCGCGCGCCGGTGCGGTGAAGGTGTCGTAGGCGCCGGTCAGGATCAGCGCCGGCACGTCCGACTCGACCGGCCGGTAGAAGGATGCATCGACAGGCGGCAGGGTCAGCGCCGGACAGGCGGCGTCGTAATCGGTCTCCACCGCCGCGGCGACCACATGGGGCCGAAGGTCCGCCGCGGCGCGCCGGGCGGCGGCGGCATCGATGCGCGGACGGTTCTCCCGGCATCCCACCGTCAGGTTCAGCCCATAGGCGAGGTTGTCCAGCACGCCCCAGATGGCCGGCGGCACGACCAGCGACAGTGCCGCCGCATCCTCCAGCCGGTTCGCGCCACCGCCCCGCGCAACGGCGCGGTCGAGACGGTCGAGCAGGGCCGGCATCACCACCATCCCGTCCGCGCTGCCCAGCCGCAGGGCCAGCACAGTCGCCAGCATCGGCCAGCCGAGGCGCAGGTCGCTTTCCCGCCCGGTGCCGGGATGGCGCAGACGAATCTCCAACGGCTGCCGCTCCAGCGCCGCCGACAGCCGCTCCACCGCCTGCCCCAGTTGCGGGAAGGCGCGGGCGCAATCGGGCTGGGCGGCGCAATCCTCCACCATCCGGCGGTGCGCCTGCCGGATGGCGGTCAAGCGATCGAGGTCGAGCCAGGTCGCATCCACCGCCGCCGGGGAGTTCAGCACGAGGCTGCGCACCGCCGCCCCATCGACGCGCAGCAGCGCCTGCGCCAGCACCCCGCCATAGGAGGTCGCGACGACGTTCCAGCGCTCCACCCCCAGCGCGCCGCGCAGCGCCCGCAGGTCGGCGGCACTCTGCCCGCTGTCGAAATCCTCCAGCCGGTAGCCGGCGCGGCGCAGAGGATCGAGGCAGGCCACGGCGTCCTCCGCCGTCACGCCGCCGAACCAATAGCGCAGCGGGTCCAGCGCGGGGCAGCGCAAGGACGGAGCCGACCGGCCGGTGCCGCGCTGATCCACCAGAATGATGTCGCGGCTGGCGCGCATCGGCGCCAGCATCGCCGCGGTGCCGCGCGGATCGTCGCCGCCGCCCTGCCCTGGCCCACCGGCCAGCACCACCGCCGGATCGGCGGCGGGCGCGCCGTTCAGCGCCGGCAGCACCATCACGAACAGGTCGAGCGGCAGGCTGTCCGGCCGCTGCCAATCCGACGGCACCCGCAGGCTGTGGCAGCGCGGCGTCGGCCCGGCCGGCAAATTCGGCGGGCATGACACGTCCGCGAGTGCCGGACGCACGGCAGGCCCCGGAACTGCGTCCGGAACGGTGCTTGCGACGGAAATCGGCGGCGGCGGCTCCGCGATCACGATCGGCGGAGGTCCGTTGAACGACGGCCCGCTCAGCCAATCGATCCCCACCCCCAGAAACCCGCCCGCCAGCGCACAGAGCGCCAATGCGCCGCCGATGACGGCGAGACGCCGACCGCCGCTGTCCATCGGTCGATCTACTCGGCCACGGTGGTGAAGAAGGCGGACTGGACGACGACGTTGCCCTTCGCCTCGGCCTTGGCGATGGCCGTGCGCAGGGTCGCCAGATAGGCGCCGGCAGGCTCCACCTCCTCACGCTCCGCGGGGAACAGCGGTTCGCGCGTCACCAGCGCCAGGATCATCGCCGGGCCATAGGGCGGGGCGATGGTGTAGACGCGGTCGCTGGGCGACTTGGCGATCCCCAGCGTGACGGGCCGGCCGGCATCGACGCGGTCGTCGCGGCGCAGGCGCATCGGCACCATGTGGATCGCGTTGCCTTCCATGTCGATGTAGTCGACCGTCAGGTAGCCCGACATGCCGGCGGTCACCGTGACCTCCAGCTTCTCGCCCTGGCGGTAGACCATCGAAGGCCGGTTGAATCCCAGCCCCAGCGCGTCCGAGCCCTGCGCCTCGGCCCGCGCCGGCAGGCCGGCGGCACCCAGCGCCTCGCACAGCGGCCAGGGGCGCACGGCGACGCGCGCGTCGATGTCGACACCGCCGGGAAGTCCGGTGATCGCCGCCTTCAGCGCGCCGGCATCGGCGTCGCTGCCGACATAGCCGGCGATGCGCAGGCCCTTGCCCGTCTCAACCGCCCTGACGCCGGCGCAGGTGAACCCCGCCGCCGCGGCCTCCACCCTCTTGCGCGCCTCGGCCGGCGTGATCGGCGGCACCGGCGGAGCGGCCGGAACGGCGGCCGGCACGACCTGGGCCGGTGCGGGCGTCGGGGCCGGCGGCGTGACGGTCTGGACGGCCGGGGTGACCGGCAGCGGCGGCGGAGCGGCGGGCACCTGAGCGACCGCGGGCTTGACCGGACCGGGGGCCGGCGTTTCGGCCTTCACGGGCGCCACAGGCGTTGGGGAAGCGGGCGCGCCGAGCGGAGCCGTCGTCATGGCGGGCGGCGCGGGCGGCGTCGGGACCGGTGGCGCGGCGGGCTGCGTAGTAGGAGCCGCAGGAGCCGACGCCTCCTTCACCGGCGCCTGAGCGGGCGCCGGAGTCGCCGTTTGGGCGGGCGGCTGCGACTGGCCGAACAACAGGAAACCGGCGACGCCGGCCGCCACCAGCCCGCCGACGCCACCGGCGATCAGCGCGACCGGAGCCTTCTTCGTCGGCTCGGCCGCCGTCTGAGTGGTCTTCGCCTGCCTCTCGGCCACCGCCGGCTTCGGCTCCTCCTTCGCCGGGGTCGCGGCCGGGAAGGGGGTGGCGTCGAAGGGCGTGATCTCCGCCGGGCGGCGGGTCAGCGCGCCGACCAGTTCCGTCATCGATTTGGCGCGGTTCTGCGGGTCCGGCTCCAGCA
>NZ_DASPIS010000006.1:0-192624 GCF_035628975.1 Azospirillum sp.
CCGATCCCATCCCGAACTCGGCCGTGAAAAGCCTCCGCGCCAATGGTACTGCGTCTTAAGACGTGGGAGAGTAGGTCGCCGCCAGGTCACTCAGGCTCAAGAGACGTCAAACCAAAGCATAAACGCTGGCATCCTCACGAAATCCATCACCCCATACCGAGACATCCGCGGGGTGGAGCAGCCCGGTAGCTCGTCAGGCTCATAACCTGAAGGCCGCAGGTTCAAATCCTGCCCCCGCAACCACCGACAGTTGACAGCCCGCCTCCAACGAGGCGGGCTGTCGGCGTTTCGGGTCCGCTTCGGCGCACGCCTCCAGGATCGCCAGCAGGTCGCCATGAAGCTGGGCCTCCAGCCCGGCGCCCGAGGGGCAGGGGGACAGCACGACGCGGTCGACCATGGACCTGATCATCTCCATCGCGACCATCCCCTCGTCGCCGTCGCCGAGCACGGACTCGAGCTCAGCGATCTTCCGCCTGTACAGCTCCGGCAGGTTGGCCGGCAGCAGCATCTCCGGCGCCTCCGTCCCCAGGGCGCCGATCTCGGCGGCGAGCGTGGCGCGCTCGGCCTCCAGGGCGGACAGCCGCTCCTTCAGGGCCGGGCTGTACATCCCGTTCTCCACCGCCTCCAGGATCGACGCGATCTTCCGGTCGATGCCCGCGAGGGCGCGCTCCTGGTCGCCGCGCCGGTTCCGGGCCTCGGCCTGATCACGCCGTTGCGCCACGACCATCTCCTCGATAAAGGCGGCGACCACGTCGGCGCCGAGCAGGCGCTCCTTCAGGCGCCGCTGATCGCCGCGTCCGTGTAGGTATCGACAACTGTGAGCTGGTCCCCGTTTCCGGGACAGTCAGATAAGCTTGGTTCGCCACGAGGAAGGACGGACTTGATGACGGGGAAACGGAAGCGGTATTCTGCGGAGTTCAAGGCGAAGGTGGCGCTGGAGGCGATCCGGGGCGAGTTGACGGTGTCGCAACTGGTGGCCAAGCACGGCGTGCATCAGACGCTGATCAACGCTTGGAAGAAGCAGGCGATGGATGGGATGGCTGGTGTGTTCTCCGGCAAGGCGGAAGCCGCCGAAACCAGCCATCAGGGGGAGGTGGAAAAGCTCCACGCGATGATCGGCCAGTTGGTGGTGGAGCGCGATTTTTTGCGCAAGGCCTCCGGTCGATGAGTGTCGGCCGGAGGCGGGAACTGATCGAGCCGGAGCATCCGCAGTTGTCGATCACTCGACAGTGCGAGCTGGTTTCCATCAGCCGGTCCAGCTACTACGGGCCGGCCAAGGGCGAACCGGCCGTGAACCTGTACTTGATGCGGCTGATCGACGGACAGTTCCTGGAAAAGCCCTGGTAGGGTAGCCGGCAGATGACCCGGCATCTGCGCCGGCACGGCCATAAGGTCAACCGCAAGCGGGTTCGCCGCCTGATGGCGCGGATGGGGTTGCAGGCGGTCTACCAGCGCCCGAAGACGACCGTGCCGCATCCCGAGCACAAGATCTGGCCGTACTTGCTGCGTGACATGACCATCGACCGACCCAACCAGGTCTGGTGCGCTGACATCACCTACATTCCGATGCGTCGGGGCTTCCTGTATCTGGTAGCGGTGATGGACTGGGCGACGCGCAAGGTCTTGAGCTGGCGGCTGTCGAACACCATGGACGTCGAGTTCTGCATCGAGGCCGTTGATGAGGCGATGGCGCGGCACGGCCGGCCGGACATCTTCAACACCGATCAGGGCAGCCAGTTCACCAGCCCGCGCTTCACCGGCCTCTTGACCGCGGCCGGCATCTGGGTATCGATGGACGGGCGCGGCCGGTGGATGGACAACGTCTTCATCGAACGGCTGTGGCGATCGATGAAGTACGAGTGCGTCTATCTCCACGCCTTCGAGACCGGCAGCGAGGCCAGAGCCGGGATCGGCCGCTGGATCAATTACTACAACGCCGACCGCCCACACTCCGCGCTCGACGGCAGAACCCTGGCAGAGGCCTACGACGGCACACCGAACCAGATCAGATTGGCGGCATAACAGGAACCAGAGCCAAGCTTATTTCAGCCGCAAATCTGTCCCGGAAACGGGGACCAGCTCAGTCCCCGAGCGGACCTCCGGGCCGCTGCTAATCGGGACCTGGAAGAATCGAATTGTCCGCGCAACAGGGCGGCGGAATTTTCATGTCCGATTTCCTCCCGCACCGGTTGGCGGGGTACACTGGTTGGTGAACATCCTCTGAGGAGCGAGGATGCGAGCGAAGAGGAGGGCACGGTCATGCCCAAGACGCGCACGTACTGCCAGACCCAGATCGACGAACTGAGCCGCAAGCTGAAGGAGGCACCTGCGCCGGAGCGCAAGCTGTCCACCAAGCAGGCGGTCAAAGCGCTGAAGGACGACCTGCTCGAGAAGCAGCGACAGGGATCCACGCTCCGGGGCTTGGCCGAGTGGCTGAGCGCCAATGACTTCGCGATCTCGGCCTCGGCACTCGGCGACTATCTCGGCGAGGACGACAAGACCAAGGGCACGAAGAAAGCCCGGACGAAGACGGCCATCAAACCGAAGAGCCGGGCGGCAGCCCCTGTTACCCCGATGGCCGCCACCCGGACGGGTGTGGCGAACGTGACGCAGCCGGATGGTGCCCGCGCGCCGGACGAGCCGGAACAGCAGCAGCGGCTCCCTCTCGCCGGGCTCGTTGAGACGAAGTAGCACAGTATATCGGGAAGGGCGGTACGGACAGATTGGTTACTGCCCGTGCCGCCGGACCGGTGAGATCACCGGTTCAACAAGCACCACCGCCAGCATGACCCGGAACCCTGCAAGGGAGGATGGTGACGGTTGGCGCACCCAGCCCTTTGAAACTACCGACCTTCGCCGCGGACAGGCTTGGCCCGCTCAGGTACATTGTGGGTTCCGATGAAAGCGGCCGGGGATTCCGACATGAAGCCGGTCCATCGTTCCGATTTGAAAGCGGTCCACATTCCTGACACTCTCCAGCGGCTTAACTGAACCGATAGATACGACCGGTTTCGTTCAGATGCTCCAGCCGTGCCATCGCTTCGCGGTCGGAGGTGGTGAGCTTCCGCACCTCCCGGTAAAGATGCATGAACTCGCCGCGCAAGGTACTGGCGAAGATACCCGGATCGTCGGTGCCCACGCTAACCGGCGGCTGTTGTCCGTTCGACTTCAGCCCGAGCCAGCGGAGCACATGGTGCTCGGAAAAATCCTTGTAGAAGGAAATGCGCACATTGCTCGTCGGCAGCGTCTCTATCACCACCCGCCGCTCGACGATGAGCGTGAGGACATACTCCTGCAGCCAACGCAGCAGCCGTGCATCCAGGCAATCGCGGCTCACCTGTTCATAGATGCGGCTGCGTTCGATGACGTCGGGATCGTGGTAACGCCGGAACAGGGCGAAGGCGGCCGGCGTCTCCTGCGCCGCCTTCAGCAGGAGTTGCCATTCCTGGCTTTCGTCTTCGACCGGGCTCCACCACAGCGGATGACGCTCGGCGGGAGCGGTGAATGCCGAGGGCGGGGCCGGTCGACCATGTGCGGTCCGGTTGGGGCTCCCCGCGTCTGGATGGTCCCACCACGCGGCGCTGGGATCCTCCAGGCGAAGCGGGTCGAGATGACGGAGCTGCCAAGCGGTCCACAGCAGATGGCAATCCAATTCCTGGCCGTAGATGGCGCGGGACAGCTTCTGGATCTCGTCTTCCAAGCTGGTGATGAGGCAGACCGCGCCCGGCTCTTTCAGGAGCAGGCTGCGGGCGAACACCAGATCGTCCAGACGGTCGCCGCGGCGCTGGCGAAGCTGGGACGGAACCCGGCTGCACCATAGTTCCGGCGCGATACCCACCGCGGTGCCGTGGCCGATCCGGTTGCCCTCGCGCAAGTTAAGGAAAGTCACCGCTTCGTATACTGCGCGGATGCCGCTGATCAGGTGCTCGAAGTCCTCGCCCACATGGTAGGTGAAGTGGACGAACCCGGCCCGGCGTGCCGCACGGTAGACCGGCGCGAAAACCTCCGGCGGGGTGTGCAGCTCGTTCGCCGCCGCATCCATGCCCGTCAGGTAATGCCGTACCCGTGGCAAGGAGTCGACCGCCGTCCGCAGATGGCGCCAGCGCGCCGCTATGGCCGACCGCAGCCGACCGAAGCGGCAGCCGGAGTCCTGACGGGCTTGGGCCAGTTCGTTGTCCTTGATGAAATGCACGGTGAGCCGCAAGGCCATGCGCGCCGGGTTCAGCGCCTCATGGTCGGAAAGATCGATCGGGCCTTCGGGGATGTCCCGGACGCCGGTCTCCCGCAGGTATTGAACATAGCCGCCGAGGATGTTGCGCAGCGTCCGGTGCAGCGCCGGCCCGTCTGCCGGGGGCGCAAAACGGGCCTCGACGAAGGCCAGATCGGACGGCACGTTGCGGGCCAGCTGATGGAAGCGCGCCGTGTAGTCGACCTCCGACAGCCAGCGGACACCGTTGAAGGTGAATTTCTGGAACTGCTCGAAGCCGAACTGCTCCGCCTGCTGGACGCACAACGGCACGAAGGTGGTGTTCAGGACGAGGAGGTAGACGTGCAGCGCGCGGGCCAGCCACTCCTCCTTGAACCGGTCGAGGCGGCGGTAGGCCAGCACCAGGAACAGGATCTCCTGCGCCAGCCGTCCGCGGACCACGTTGGGACCGAAGCGGTCCTCCACCGGATGGAGGTCGGTGTCGGACTCTTCCTCCGGACGCTGGCCACCCAAGGGAATAAGGAGGCCGGTCAGGGAAACCTGACATGGCTGCCACGGCTCCTCGAACAGCCGCTGCGCGATCGTCAGGCGCAACCGGCGCGCGGCGTGCAACTGGTTCGCCACATCGGCCGCGCCATGGCGGATGCCCAGCTGCTCGTACAGCTCCTGCACCATTTCGGCCGGCGTGTTGGGGGCCGCCTCCCCATCGCCCAGCGCCGAGGTGAGATGGCTGACGAAGATGTCGATGTTGGACAGCGCATCCTGCCAAATCTTGTCCACCTCAGTGCTGCCGTTCAGGTGGAGATGGGTGTCGTAGAGGCCTTTGCGCGCGATGAGGTCGTCCACCGGCTGGCTCATAGGGGTGATGAGGGCCGTATGGGCGAACTGGGTCAGGTGGCGGCGGGCGTACTCCTCGACGCGATCGATCCGTGGCTCGGGCGCACCGAATTCCCGGTAGAGGCCGAACGCGATGATGGGCAGCGGCGACAGGCGCGCCAGTTCGTTCTGCCAATCGCCGAAACAGTCGAAGTCGGCGAAGGTCTGGTCCCGCCAGAACCGGAGGTACCGCTTCGCATAGGTGTCCAGCACCGCATGCAGCACGCCCCACAGCTCGTCCACATCGCCGATCAAGCCGTCACGCCAGTTGCGGTAGACATGGTCGGGGATCTCATAGTCGATCGCCCGCTCCAGCACGAGCGCGCGCCGTTTGATCGCGGCCACCGAAGGGGTGTTGCCGCCCAGATAGTCCTGCAGCGTCGCGCTGTCCTTGAACAGCTGGCGGATGACACGGGTTTCCATGGAAGGTGCGTATTCCGGTTTTGATCAAGACTTATTGCCGCGGGACGCTCTCTCCGTGCGCGTCTTGGCAGGCTCCTCCGGCCGTTCCTCTTCGACCCGGAACCCTCCGCCGACCACCGGCACCGAGTTGAGGAGGTCGTGGAGGTTGTCGAACGCGAAACTCAATCGGTCATGGTTGGGGATGCGGAGTTCATAGTCCGCTTGCAAACCGCCTTCCTTATTGCCGAATGCTGCGTCCTTCTGGTCATGCCCGATGGTGTTCCCGTCTGTCAGCTTCAGATAGGCCGACCACAGCGGGCAGCGGTAGATCGCCCAGAAGAATTTTGGCTGCTGCACGCCTTTGATCGTCTTGAAACGCTCCAGGTTGTACTCAAACACGCGGTCGCTGGTGACCGGGTTTCGGAGGTTGATGCCGTCCACGCCCAGATAGATCATTTCCTCGACCAACAGGGCGTTGAAGAAAGCAACGATCTGCCGATGCAGGATGTTGCCGAGGAACCGCTCCCGTCGCGGCAGCACGTCGTCGATCGCGGCGAGGGTGACATGAAACCGGGCCCAGATGCGTGCGAGCACGTAAGGTGGTGGCGGTGCAACTTTTTTGGCGTCGCTTACCCAGGCCGAAATGGTCCGTGTCAGGACGCTGGCGCTGATGTCGCCAACCTCCTCCTCTTCGCTCGACGATTCCGAATCGTCCTGCTGCTCAAGTTCGGCTGCGGCGGAGGCGTTCTTCGACATCCAGGGCGGAACGGGGCAGGCGCGGATGTTGACCGAATCGCGCAGGACGCGGACGATCCCGTCGTTGTTGCCGTTCGCGGCACGGCGGATCAGTTCCGCAACAGCGGAGATGATGCCATGCACGGACACGTAGGTCGGCCGTTCGCCGTTCTTCTGGACCCGGCAGGTCGGCAGGCCGACGAGGGCGCGCATGGTTTCTGAGGTCAGGCGCGTTTGCAAGCTATCAATGGTGTTGTACCAGATGTTCTGTGGAGTAGTGTCAAGGTTAAGATCTAATAACGTGCAGCTGTTAAATACTTCGGTATGATATCGCTCCGCCAAGCCGCTCGCATCAGATAAAGCTCTGCTGATGTTGACGACGTCTGGGCCGTACAGAGCGGCAAGAGTCTGTCGGCTCGACCGGCTGCCGCGGCGCAAGGTCTGCACGGTGCCGAGCCGCAAACCCGCCTTGCTGTCGCCATTGATCACGGCAACGAACAGCCGGACGACCTCAAGGCTGGATCCGTGGCGCTCCAGTTCCGTGAAGCGGATGAAGTCCTCGACCGGCACGGTCCCGTCGGCGGTGTCCCGACCGGACGCCTTTGCCGTCAGCAAATTGTTGGTGAGAATTTCGTGCGCGAAGCAAATCCGGAGCATGTATTCGAGGCCCAGTTCCGGATGGTCCAGGCACTGCCCGCGCAGCCATGTCCCGATCGCCAACAGCGCCGTGTTGAGCTCGTCCTCGGTGTGCTCGGGCAGCATATCCTGGGCGATTTCCCACAGCCGGTTTTTGGTGAGGAATTTCGCCACATAGCCGACCGCCCGGTTGCCGCCGGACTGGTACAACTCGTCGATCGACGTGTTGTACCGCAAAAGCGTGTCAAGAAAGATCGGGGGAAGCCCATTCGCCAGCTCCGCCCAGGGGCGATCCTTGTCGGCGATCGGGTACAGGGACAGCAGGTGAACGACGGTCCGCACCGGCAGCCGCAGAATCATCGCAATCGTGTTCCCAAGCGCATAGGCGCTCAACCCGAGCCGCTTTTGGAACATGACCTCCAGGCAAGCCTTGAGCGTCATCTCCGCGGCGGCGCCGGAGGACGCGTCGGTGCTCGTGGGAACCCGGAGACGAATGTCATCTTCCATGCCGCTGAGCGGCAGCAGCGGGATGCGGTTGCGCGGCGGCAGAACCTTGAGCATGTATTGCGTCTGCAGGTGGTTGACCATCTCGCGCAGGCCCGGTTCCTGCGTCTTGTCGTGGTTCAACTGCCGTTCGGAGAACTGGTCCCACTGCTTGCCGCGGACCAGGAGCGAATAAAGATCGATGTCGCCCGATAGGACGACGATGAAGCGCGGCGAGGTCAGGTAGCGGCGCAGCACCTCCAGCACCGGCCAGCCGCGCTTGAAATCGGTGTCGATGTCGTCCAGCGCCAGCAGGAAGGCCTGCTTCCCGATATAGTCCAGGCTGCTCTTGACGAAATCGTGGAAGCGCGTTTCCAGCTCCGACCCGGCGTCGGCCTTGTCCAGCCCCTTGCGCAGCACGTACTGGACGTCGTCCCAGGAGTCGCCGAGAGCCCGGTCCGGCCCGATCCCGTCGAGCAGTGCCAGCCCCTGGGCCAGACAGCGCAGCTTCTTCTGCCACTCGTTGAAAGAGTCGTCGCCGGGTGACCGGTCCCCGACCACGTTGCGGTGCCGCTCCACCGCCCTTTTGATCTTGTTCAGGATGACGACGAATGTGTTTTCCTTGTTCTCGATCAGCGTCGGATCGACGACGCCGAGCATCGCCACCTTGGCGCCGATCTCCGCGCGGTAAGCGTCGTCCTTCCGGAACAGGCGGAAGGCGTTGCGGACGAAGGTGGTCTTGCCGCTGCCGCGGCTGCCATGGATGACGATCGTGTCCTGGCGGCGGTCGAACAGGATGTTGCTGCCGTCCGCGTCCATGTCCTCCGGGTCGGGCGGCCTGGACGCCGCAAGCGCCGGATCGGCTAGCCGCTTGATGATCACTCCCGCCAAACGGTCGAGAGCCTGCTGCTGAATCAGTTCCGATTTGTTGTCCAGCTTGCGGACATCCAGCCGCGCAGTCAGATCGATGAGAACCATGGCGTTGCCTTCCTGAGCGGGCGCGTGCATTCAATGCCGGCCTTACAAAACCGGGCGCACTCTATACCAAAGAACACAACTCGAAAAAGTGATTGGTCTACGCTGCCCACAGCTTTTATCTGAATATCTTGGCATGCAGTTGCGGGACTCGTCAGGGAGCTTTGGTTACAATCGGGAAAAAGGCCGACACCCTGCGCACGGTGCCGTGCGCGTCCGGGAGCGTGAGTTGCTTGGCCTCCAGCAACTGGCCCTTCTTGTCCTGGTCGCCACCGGGGAAAAGCGCCCGCCAGAACTCCCGCATTCCCGGCGGCTGGGCCTGGAGCAAGGGGTTTTCCACGGCATGGGCCTTTATGGTGTAGCGGCCGTTCAACTCCACCTCCAGCAACCGTCCGCGCAGGGGCGTCAGCGCATCGAGACCGTCGATCGGATCGACCGTCTCGGCTCCATGGGTGGCCGGGTCGACGCGGAAAATCGCCAAGGCCCGTTCCGGCTTTCCTTCGATGCTGACACGAGCGTCGAAGGGTTCGCCGGTTTGGTCGGCGACCACCTGGGTCAGCAGCAGGAAATAGCGGTGCGTTGCGGCCGCCGGGTCCTTCCCGGCGGGAATCCGGGCCAGACCCTCGGCGCTGGCGGTCGGGTGGAGGACAAAGAATGCCGCCGGGTCGTAGTCGATGCGCCGTTTCGCCACCGTCAGCCGGGGCGGGGCCAGGCTGCCGGATCCTCCTGTATTGCCCGGCGCCAGCGCGAAGGCGTCACCGGTGAAGAACAGCTGCATCGGCGCGGTCGGCTCGCTGATCTTACCGACTTCCGGCTCGTATCGAAACTCGCCGCTCTGCGTGTCGGCGACGCAGGTGCGCACGGCGCGGGAAAACGCGACGGCGGCAAACCATCGCGGCCCGATGCCGTCCGGCGGCAGCACGACATAGCTCGCCGCGTTTATCCCGGGATCGACGTCCGCCGTGTCGAAGGTGTGCCCGAAGGGTCCCATGATTCGCAGCTCCGGCGGCGCGCCGGATTGTCTGGCAAAGATCGTGCTCGGGTCGAGCGGTCCCACATTGTCGGCCGACCAGTAGGAGTCGGGCGCCGGACCGACCATCCAGGGCGCGTCGCCGGACGATGGCGCACCGGGAACCATGTTCACCCGGTCTTCCGTCACGGTTGCGAGCAGAGCGTCGCCGATGCCATGTTCGCGGTAGGGGATCTCGTCGACGATGACCAGCTGCGGCGCGGCGGCGGCAAGGTTCTTGCGCGCCTTCGCCGGGAACTCCTCGAATCCCCGGGTGAGCGGCAGGATTGCGAGGATCTTCGGCGGCTGCGGCCGCCCGGCGCGGTGCGACGTGACGATGCGCCGCCAGCGCTCCAGCCCCAGCGCCCGCTCCATCCCGCTGACCCCCGCCGCTGGGTTCTTCAGCGCCCCGCTGTAGCGCGATTCCAGGCGCAGTGCGTAGCGCCGGTAGGAGCGGCCGCGGAAGTTCTCCTGCGGATCCAAGGCCAGCACGACGGGACCGGAACCGCGGTTCGCACCGTGCGGCCAGGGACCCGCGATGGTGGGCCGGCCGAGGAAACGTCCGCCGATGGCGGCGACCGCCTCCCACAGCAGGATGTCGGGGGAGCTGTCGCGCTCCTCCTGTGGCATCGGCTTTCCGTCGCCGCGCAGGCGGTAGGCGTCGGTAGGCGGTTCGCCGAACGTGCCGCCGATCGTCCGGCCCATCAATGGCGGCACGATCACCGGCTGGCCGCGCCAGACCCAGCGTTCCACCTCGATCTCGAAGCGGGAAAAAAGAGCCAGCGTCTCGGCCGCGTCGGGGCCGAACAGCGGACCTTTCTTGTAGGTGCGGGCCACCGACAGCTCGATGAAATCGCCTCTTTCCTCCACCGTGAGTGCTTTCCACAGGGTGTGCGCATCGACAGTCACCACCCGCGCTGTTTCGACCGCGAAGGTGGAGCCGGGAAGCACGGCGTAGCCTTGCGCCCTCCAGCCACGCAGCACCTCGCCCGGGTCCTCCAGGACGCCGAGCGCGCGACGCGCTTTGTCCGTGAAGCGCGGCATGTCGTCGGCACGCAACAATGCATGGCATTCGATGCGGGCGATGCGGCCCGGCGCCACGACGATCGACAGCGTGGTGCCCTGCTCAATCCTGACGGACAGCGCCGCCATGGCGTCCGGGTCGCAACGGACCTCCGCCGGCACCGGATTTGCGGTGAAGCTGAGAAGGTCAGCGGCGCTTCCCGGTCTGTAGGTCAACGGGAACAGCGCGCCGGCCACCTCCTCGACGAAATCTCCCATACTCTCGTTCCACAGCCAAGCGCGCACGCCGATGGCCACCACCGCCGGTTCGGCAAGCAGGGGGATGCTGTCCCCGGCAAGGCGCCACAACGGGGCCGACGGAGCCGTCTCGACCGTGCTCAGGGTGTCGAAATGTTGGATCAGCGCCTGGGCGAGCCGCTCCACGGCAGCGGCGGCGGTCCGCTGCTCCTCCGCATTGGTGGGAAGCGGAGGCGTGCACCATTCCCGCAGCGTCTGCGGATCGATGCCGGGTGCCATGATGTGGAACCGGAAACTGCTCTTGAGTTTCTGGTCGTATTCGGCCGTTCCAGGGGTCAGGAAGGCGAGCGGCGGGCGGTCGCCGGCCGCGCCGACCCCTGCGGCCGGCGTGTCGCGGAGAATTTCGTGCAGGCGGGGGCTGACCCCGGCGGGCGGCTTCGGCCAGAATTCGGCGTCCGCCGGTGTCTCTGGATTGAAGCTGATCGGCCCGACCGCCACCGTTCGGCGGTAGGTGTCCTCGGCCACAGCGGACGGCGGCGGACTCCACCCCGTGGCCGGGGCGGGTTCGAAGGGCGTGTCGGCGTCGGCGATCTCGGGCGGGAGCCCGCCGGCGCTGCCGATGCCGAACACCGCGAGCTGGTAGACGTCACCATAGCGCAACGCCGGTGCCCGCATGGCGTCGAACAGCCCCCTGGCTTTCGGTTCCGGCTCGCGATAGTGGATGAGCTGATGCCCGTCGGTCAGGTGACCGTCCCCAATCCCGCTTGGCCCGGCCTCGCTCAGGCGGTAGGTGGCGACCGCGGCGGCCAGCGGATCGTCGATGCCGAGAAGGCTGCCCCGGTACACCATCTCCGGCCGCGTCACGCCGCCGATATGGGCCAGCCGGTACGGCACCACCACCCGGCCGGCCAGACGGGTCGCCTGAACCTTGCCGCCGGCCTCGTCGTCCGCCGTCCAAAGGGATCCGCTGGTGACGATCCGCCACTCGCCCCAGTGCGTTCCCGCTTGTCCGGCGCGGCCCCGCCGCACCGCCAACCCGACTCCCGCGAGTTGCCGCAGCGCCTCTTCCGGCGCGGCGTCCAACGTTTCCTCGGCTTGCGGCTCGCCGAGCAGGATGCGGATGCCGCGCGGCAGGCGGTCGAGATCGGTCACCGGATCGGCGGTCGCCGCCATGGCCGCAACGGGTTCCGGGGCCGGCCAGATGCGGTCGAGGTAGACATGGGCCAGTGTGCCGAGCACCGGCAGGATCATGCCGTCCTCGCCCGGCGGCATGCCGCGCCGCCTCAGATCATCCCCAAGCCGGTCAATCAGTACGACCACCGCCTGGACGGTTTCGGAACGGGCAACGGCGGAGGGTTGCGCGTTCTGGCCGATCGCCGAAAGCAGCTGGCGCTGGCGGAGGGTGCGGCGACGTTCCGGCAGCGGAACACCGAAGGCTACAGCCGCACGCGCCGCCGCCTGCGGCAGGCTGTCGAGTGCCTGCAGCAGGAGCTGCCGCCGTGCCGTCACGGCGGCGTCCGCGGTGGCGTCTTCGGTGCGTGCGGCCGGGCGGGCAAGGGCCATGCGCCACAAGAGCCAGGGCAGATCCTGGTAGAGCCGGGCGTCGCCACGCACCTGCTTGACGACGGCGAGCCGCGACCGCCGCCGTGCCGACGCAGCGCCCGTGCCTGCCGCCGAAGGGCCGCCGGACGTTGGCATGCCGGCGTGGCGCAGCAGCGCGTCGTGCCAGTCGTCCAGCGTCAGTTCCCAATAGAGCTGCTTGAAGGCGGCGGTCAGGGTGGGGGAGGCATCATCGAATTCGGTGTGCCCGGCCCCCTCTTGCCCAGCCGGCGTCTGCGTGGTGATGAGGAGCTTGGCCAGCCGGGCGGCGGCGCCGGTCACGTGATCCTGCAACAACGGCCCTTCCTCGGGGGTGACGGGATGCGGCACCGTGTCGACGAGCAGGCTGGCCAGCGCCGCGGTGCCCCAGGCTTCGTCGAGGGTGGCCGGGTCGGCGTCGCCCGCCGGCTGGGTGAAGCTGACGCTGGTCACCACGCTCGCCGTGTCGAGCGCGGTGCGCAGCCGGCGGTCCAGCGCATCCAGCCAGCTCTCCTCCGGCAGATGCGGCCGGTCCAGCCAGTAGGTGGCGAAGGAAAAGCCGTCGAGGCCGTTCATCGGCGGCGGCTGCACGGAGAAGAGCCGGCACGGCAGGGTCTCGACCACCACATCCAGGCCGGCAAGCGGTGCATAGGGGAAAACCGTCGCGACGGCGGTCAGGGGCTGCGTCGGCAGGACCGGCTCGGCACGCTCCACCACCTGCCCATCCTTCCGGCGGACGAGATCGGGCAGCAGGACCAGCGGGCCGAGATCCCAGTCCTGCTGCCGCAGGGTGGCGAGATCCACCTTCACGTAGAGCGTCGCCCGCAGGCTGTTGCTCACCTGGCCGGGCAGCGTCGACAGGTAGAACAGCAACTCCGCCAAGCGGTAGACCTCGCGCTCGCTCTCCACCGGGGTGGGAACCGGCGTGCTTGGGGGCACCACATAGGCCAGATCCACGGCAAGGTCGGCCGCCTCGCCCCGGCAATAGTGCTGCTCGAAGCGGAGCGCCAGCGGTTCGGCGATCCCGCGGTCGGCGAGCGGCAGCGGAACGGGCTTTGGACGCAGCTCCGCGACGCTGCCGTCGGCCGCGACGTTGAAGGCGAGCATCAGCTCCCCGTCGTCGTCGATGAAGTTCCACGGGCAGGCCGCGGGCGCCAGCTCGTCGAAGGACGCGGTATCGGCAGGCTCCGCGTCGTACGACCCGGCGAGCTGAAGGGCGAGGATCACGGCGTCCGCGGTCCGCGGGTCGACGAGGGGGCCGACCGGCAGGAGGTTGGCGACGACGCGGAAGGTGGTGGCCGGCATCGGTCCTACTCCAGTTCGTCGAAGATCAGCGTGGCGAGGTGGCGGCGAACCGCGTCCTCCGTCGACACCGCCCGCACGCTGGCGGCGCCGGCGCTGCGGTCGGTTCGCCCCTTGGCGAAGGTCATGTTCACCTGCCGGCTGACGGAGATGGTCACGCACCAGCAGATCCGGATCGATGCGGTCAGCCATCCGGTGCCGACGAGCGAACCGCTGTCCGGTTCGTAGACCACGTCGAAGCCGACGGCGAGGTAGATGGAGGCGACCCCCAGCACGCGCAGCTCTCCGAAGGCGAGCAGGCCGATGCGGATCGCCGGTCCGGTGGTAACGTCGCCGTCCGTGCTGTACTCGGCGCTGACCTGGAACTGCACCGAGGCGACGCCGCTCGCCACCGCGAGGTTGATGGCCAGCGTCGCCCCCGCCGAAACGCCGATGCTCAGGCGCGTGGTCAGCGCGCGGGGCGGCCGGTGGAACACGTCGACACCGAACCAGCCGCCGCCCCCCAGGCACAGGATGCTGAGGTTGAAGGGCCGCGTCGGCTTTGCCAGCCACAGCCCGGTGGCGATCGTGAACCCGTCGTCGATCAGCAAATCCAGGTAGCTGGACAGTTGCAGGCCGGTGATCGAAAAAGCGCCGGCGGTCAGGTCGGGCAGGGGCAGGTTGATCCGCGCGCCGACGCCGTTGGGCAGCGCGGCGATGATGACGCCGGAATCGCCGGGCGCCGCCTTGCTCAGCAGATTCGACAGGAAGTCCAGCGCCGGCGCGAGCCGGAAATTCTGCGCCTTGACATCGAAGGTCAGCTTGCCGGAGTTGTCATAGACCAGACGTGCCTTCTCGATGGTCAGCACCGTCTGACCGCCCAGCGTCACCGCCCAATCCCCAGCCAGCACGGCGTTCACGCTCTGCGCCGTACCGTTCGCCGTCACCTCGATGCGGCTGTGGGCGTCGAAGCGCGGCGTGCCGATGGTCATGGAGACCGGGCCGAAGTCGAACAGGCTGGGCTTGCCGGTCAGGTCCTTATGGATCTCGCAGACCGCCCACGCCTTCAGGGCGTGCTTGTCGAAGCCGTGACTGATCTGAATCCACTTCGGCAGCGGTCCCTCGTCCGGCACCGGGACGGACGGCAACAGGTGCGACAGGTCGAGGCCGCCGAAGCGCGGCAGCAGGTCGCCCAGCCGCATGCCGCTCAGGCCGGCCGGCACCAGCCGCTCGGCCAGCGCGTTGAACGGCTGGCAGATGCTCAGCGCCGACAGCGTCCGATCGCTGGCCCGGTTGAAGACGGCAGCCGCCGGCGTGACGTTGACCGCGCTGGTCAGGGCGTCGAGGTAATAGCCGAGCTTGTCGCGCGTCACCTCAAGGGCCTGCGCCACCGGGGCGTCGCCGAAGGCGCGCAGCATCCGCATGGTGTTGTCGAGCCGTTCGGGCAGCGTGCCCTTGGTCAGGTACTCCGCCCGCACCGCCTCCTCGACCAGCGCCGTCACCGGCCGCCATGCCTCCTCCACCGCGCGGGCGCGCGTCGTCAATTCCCGGCGCGCGGCATCCAGCCGTTCCGTTCCGGCTTTCAGCGCCTCGAGGTACTGGGACAGCTCGTCCATGGTGCCTGCGAGGTCGCTGACGATGGTGTCCGCATTGCGGGCAACGTCCCCCAGGATGCCGCCGGCGACGGCGCCGTCGACCGCCGCCGCGATCTCGGACAGGAGCGTGTCCTTCTGCTCGGTCACCGCGTCGAAGAAGGCCAGGGCGGCCTGTCGCGCGTCATCCGGGACGGCGATCCCGTCGATGACGGCGAGCAGGGTCCCGCAGGCCGTCTCGATCCGCGCGTCGGCATCGTCGCGCAGCGCGGCGATGCTGCGGCCGCCGGTTTTGGCGAGGCCGAGGACGTGGTTGCGGAAGCCGGTGAGGGTCGTCCGGACCGTCTCCTTCAGGCGCGTCGCCGAGCCGGTCGCGGACCGCCGCAGAGTGTCGATGGCTGTCCACAACGCCTCGAACACGGTGGCGATGGCGGACGGTTCATCCAGGGCGCCGAGCCGGCCGTCGATCTCCGTGTCCAGCGCGGCGGCAAGGCCGAGCACATCGGTGCGCAAGCGGCGCACCGTTTCGGCGAGGGTGACGCCACCGCCCGCGACCACGTTCGCCAGCCGTGGCACGCGGCGGATCACCCCGCCCTCGATCTGCGCCAGGACGGCGTCCATGCGTTGCGCGGCGTCGCGCACGGTCTGGTGCAGAGCCTTGCGGGTGGCCGTCACGCGGGCGACGAACAGGGCCTTGTTGGCCGCATCGAGTCGCCCCAGCTCCGCCTCCCAGCGGCGAAGCTCGCCGTCGATGGCGGCCGAAACGGCGCCGTCCGCCTCGTCCAGGCGCTGTTCCGCCACGCGCAGCGCGGCGTCCACCGCCACGACGAGCCGTTCCGGCGCGGAGTCCAGCGCCTGCACCGACGCGCGCATGCGGGTGCAGTGTTCCTCCGCCAGCCGCCGCAGGCGCGCCCGCAGGTGGCCGACCTCGCCGCCCGTTTCGGCGAGTTCCTCCAGGACCGCAGCCTTCGCCTCGTCGATCTCCTGGCCGAGGCGCGCGTTCCAGCGCTGGGCCAGCGCCGCCTGTTCGGCTTTCCAGTCGATGATGACACGCTTCAGACCGTCCTGGCGCCCCGTGATGGTGGTCACCGCTTCCAGGTTCGCGCGCACCTTGTCGAGCAGGGCGTTGAGGTCGCCTGCCACGTCGGCGACGGTTGCGTCAGGCTTGGCGGCGAGCGCGCGCAGCATCAGGCCGTCGATCTGCGCGAGCCGGTCGATGCCGACGCTCATCGCCTCCGCGCCGGAATCGAGGTCCGCCTCGACCGGACCGGGGTCGCGGCGGGCGGGTCGGGCGCGCACCAGCACGATGTTGTCCAGCCGCGCTTCCACCGCCTTCCCGGCCCGGCCATGCACCAGATCCACCGCTTCCTCGACGCGGTCCAGCGTGATGGTGAAGCGTTCCAACCCCGGATGTTCCGCCGGCGGCGGCGGCATCGTCGCCGATCGGTCGCCGGGCGCCATCGCATCGAGGGCCGGCACCTTGGGCTCGGCGCGCAGCGGCCGGTCCACATCGGGAAAGGACGGCCACTGGTCCGGGTCGCCGCCGTCCTCCCGGCGGGTCGAGCTGAAGAAGCACAGCTCGCCCGGATCGGACGCGGACTGCCAGACGCCGCCGCCGCCCTTCTCCGGCGCCCGCGCCAACTTCAGCAGGATGCGGGGTTTCGGGTAGAAGCGGGCGTGCTCTTCGGGGGTCAGCCCCTCCGCCGGCCCCCACAGCGGCATGATGAAGCCGTCGGCAACATCGTAGCCCCAGCGGGTGCGGACCTCGATCTCGATCGTCTCGAACGCGCATTCCAGCAGGCTGCCGGGCGGTGTCTCCTCGACCGCGAGATCCGGGTAGGCGCGTTGCGGCTGGGTGATCTGGATGTATTCGCGAACCTTGCGCAGCGCTGCCAGACCGTCGAAACCGTCGGGCTGTTCCGCTCTGTAGCGTTCCGGCCGGCGCATGGTGCGGGAATATTCGATGACGTGCTTGGCCGTGTTGTAGAGCCGGGAGATGCGGCCGACCCGCACGATGGTGATCGTCGTGTCGCGGCCGTTGCTGGCCACCGACGCGATGATGGACTTGCCGCCCGCGTACACCGCCTGCTGCGCGCCGCTGCCGCCGAGCGGCGCCAGCATCAGGCCGGACACCCGGCTCTCCACCGAGCGCGCAGCGGTGCTGAGAACCTCGTCGTAGACCTTCTCGGATTCGAAGCCCCAGTCCACCCCGCCGCGCAACGGCGGGCGCGTGCTTGGCGGCGCGCCTTGGTCGCTGCGGGCGGTGGCGCGCTGGTCGGGCTGGAAGGGATCTGCGCAGTCGCGCGTCGACCGGAATCGGTGCTCCACGCCATCCTTCAACAGGATGGTGGAGCGGTCACCGAAACGGGCGTAGACCGGCCAGGTGGCGCTACGCGCGAGCAGCGTCGTGAACCAGCGGCGATACGCCTTCGCCGCCGCGATCCGCAACGCCTCCGCGTCGCCGTCGCCGGCCGGCTGGGCGTCCGCGAGATCGAGGATCTCCTGGCTGACCGGCATGCGGCCGACCAGGGACTCGATCTCCGCCAAGCGGACCATCGGATCCTTGGCGAAGAACGGCATGCCGTACAGCAGTTCAAGGTCGAGAGCGTCGACCAGCGCGCCCGCCCCGCCCAGGCGTTGCGGGCCGAGCAGGCGGCGCAGGTTCCAAGGGGCGATGCTGCGCGCCACGGTGAACTCCGCACCGCGGAGCAGCACGCGGGCCGGCGGGCTGAGACGGAAGTCGAAGGGTTCGCCCGGCGTCAGTCCCTCGGCCCCCTTGATCATCGTTTCGCCGACGATCTGGGGCGGAAGCAGGAGGGCGACGCGGCTGGTGCTTGTCTTCAGCTCCCACGATCCGGGCAGATCCTGCGCTTCGCGGTAGACGGCGACCACGCCATCGGCATCGGCCGCCTCCAAATCCGCAACCACGCGCGCGATGGAGAAGGGCTGGCTGTCCAGCACCACCGCGTCCAGCGTCGATGGCACATTCGGCTGCGCGGCGACGGCGGCGAGCGTCATTTCCAGGCTGCGGGAGGTGTCGAGCGCCGTCGCCTCCCGCACCCGCAGCAGCAGCGGCCCTTGGATCGGGGGCTCGTCCATCAGCGGTATGGTGATCGGGCGGTCGCGCTTGAGGGCGGTGGTGAGCGCCTCCATTCCGAGTTCTGGATCCTGGTCGCCGAACTCGGCGTGCTCCACGGCCAGATGCCAGCGCAGATCGAGCAGCGCCGTCGGCCGGTCGCCCAGGTAGGTGCCACGCGGGGCCAGCGACACCACGCAGCGCCCGGTCGCGTCCACCGCCTTCCCGTCCGGCGGGGATGCCGGAAAGCGCAGGTCGAGGGCGCCGAGATGCACGGTTTGGGCGCCGGCGGCCCCGGTCGGAGGCGTCCCGGCCGGAAGCGTCCCGTCGAGCAGGGCGTCGCGCAGATGCATCTGCAACGCCTGGGCTTGGCCGGGCGCGCGCAGCCCGCCGTTCCAGTGCCGGGGCAACCAAGGATCGGTGTCGATGAAGAAGACCGACACCCGGCGTCGTAGCGGCGCGCCGGCGCGGTCGACCAGCAGCGGGAAGACGGCGTCCACGGCGACCGTCCCTGCCGGGCCGACCAGCGCGTCGAACTCCGTACGGATCGGCTCGCCGTCCGCGACGCGGACGCGGTAGCGCAGCCACCAGCGTCCGGGAATGCCGTCGAACGCCTCGTCGAGCATCGGCACCATGCTGATCGGCCGGCCACCGCGGAAGGTGCGGACGCCGACCAGATGCAGCGCCTCGACCCAGCGGCGCCAGAACCGGCCGGGCGAAACCACGGTTCCGTCATCGCCGTCCGGCCGGTTCCGGTCGGACGTCCACAGCAGCGCG
The DNA here is from genome assembly GCF_035628975.1 of Azospirillum sp. Lineage (GTDB taxonomy): Bacteria > Pseudomonadota > Alphaproteobacteria > Azospirillales > Azospirillaceae > Azospirillum. Next base: position 18,888 of record NZ_DASPIS010000006.1, read on the forward strand.
GCCGTCCATTCCGTGCGGTTCAGCGCGTTCTCGCGGTCCCCGTCGGGGGCCGGCGGAGGCGCCGGCAGCACCGCCAGCATGAACCGGCCGCTGAGGCGCAACGTTTCGTCACCGCGCAGCGGGAAGCGGTCGGCCGCCAGGGGAAGCCGGAGTTCGTCCTCCTCGTCCTTTGCCATCTTTGGCTGGAACGACACGCCGATCCGGCCGGGAACCCGGCGCTTGCCCTCGGTCTGCGGACCCTGATACCAGAAACTGTAGGGACCGCCGTCGCGGTGCGGCCCCAGGACGATGGCCGACGCGCTCCAGTCCGCGCTCCGCTCGGTGTCGCGCCGGCTTAGAAGCGGGCTGTTCCAGGCGCGCTTGCCGTAAATGATGTCGTTGTAAGGTGGCGGTGGAAACTGCAAGTTCGACAGCTTGCTGGGGAACTCGCGGTGGTGCACCGGTAGGTAGGCGCGTGACGAGATTCTCTCGTCGATTGCGTCGCTCCGACGCCATTCTAGCCGGTCGTGGCCATCAAGGCCTTGATACCAGTACCGCAGGAGCCGGATCCCGTAGGGCTGCGGTTGCGGCGGCTCCGGCGGCCGCGTCGTGTAGCGGGCGTCAACCAGCTCGGCGGCCACCCACACGCCGCTGCCATAGGCGGTGAGCGGGCACGGGCAGTGCGCCTGGATGGTGAGCGTCGCGCCGGGCGGCAGGATCAGGGTGGCGCCGTCCAGTTGGCCGGCGCTCCAAGTCACCACCGACTGGCCGCCCATGCCCGAATCGTCCACCCGCGTCGGGCTGGTGGGAATTTCCAGGAACGGAGCGACGCCCCCGGGCGCGCCGGGAAAGCGCACCGCCGACACACGGACCGCGCGGTCCGGCAGCAGCCCGGCGGCATCGCAGTCGATCTGGAGGAAAGGGTTGTCCGGTGCCTGGGCGCGCACGACGTTCAGCGTCCTGGTCATGCCAGCCTCCTTGCGAATGCGTTGCGGTCGGTGCTCAGTGCAGAGGGGCGACGAGGCGTGCGCGGGGCGTGCCGGGGCTGTCGACCAGGGCGCGCCCGGTGAAGCCGACGCCCAGCGTCTCGCGCGTCAGCCGCTCGACGCGCGGGTCGTCGGGACGGTCGAGCAGCCGGCCCTCCGGCGTGACGGAGACGACCTGCGCGGCATGGCACACGCACGGGGCATGGTCGTCGCCGCATTCGCAGGCTGCGGCCGTCACCACCTCGTCATCCTGGACCTGCAATGTCCCGGTGAAGGCCGGCAGCCGATCCAGCACCATGCAGTCCGCAAGCCGGACCGTCGCCAGCAGGGTGTAGGAGCCGGAGACCGAGGTCACGAGCGCCCGCCCGCCGGAGACATCGACGTGCACGGCCGCCAGCGGGCCGAGGCCGCCGACGTGGCAGGACCCTCCGGTATGGCGAATGACCAGCGGTTCGGCCTCCCACAGGCGCGGATGGGCCGGATCGTCGGGAACGCCGACATCGAGGAGGTGGTCGCCCGCCTCGACGGTCCAGCCGGCAGCGCCGGGCCTCGGCGTGGCCGGCTCGAACCCGGCTGCGGCAACGGAGGGAACAAGCACGCCCAAGCAGGCCCAGACGCGCGCCCGCATGGGGCCGGCCACTCACGCGGTCTCCACGCGTCGCCACGCGTAGGTGACGTTGTCGCGGTCCCCGGCCTTCCAGGCCCAGTTGATGGTCTTTCTTTTCGCGCCCACGCTGTTCAGCTTTCCCCAGTACGCGGTGGGATAGGCGCCGTGGGCCAAGTCGCCGTCCACCACCACGACCACGTGGCCATGCTCCTCGGGCGGGGTCATCGCGCTTCCTTTCAGGCCGCCGATGACGAGCGCACCCTCGGCCGCCTTCTGTTGCGCGGCGACGCCGTTCGACAGCTTCACCCATCCGTTGGCGGGGGAACTGATCTGATCGACGATGTCGTTCGCCCGGCCGGTCAGCGTCACCCCGTAGTGCGAGGCGACCGCCTTCGCGAAGGCGTTGCAGTCCGACTTGTTTGCCTCCCAAACGTTTTCGCAGATATGAATGATATCCGCGGCAGACATGGCGTTTTCCCCCTGTAGTTCGTACGTTTGTGTCGGTGCGCGTGACGAGCCCGTCGCGCGGCGGGTGTGGCGGATCAGGGCGCCGCGGATCAGGGTGTGATCGTCCCGTTGACCTCCGCCGCGGTGGCGGCGCTGCGGAACCGGACCTCGACGGTGCCGATGAGATTATCGGTGGTGAAGGTTGTGACGGTCGCCAGGGCGATTGTCGTCGGGCCGTCCTTGCCCGTGTAGCGCAGCTCGCCATCCAGCTCGCCGGGTTTCATCTGCGGATGGGACAGCGTGAAGGTGACGGTTCCGGCAAACCCGCTCAACTCAGTCCAGCGCGACCAGTCCTTGGTGCCCGACGTCACGCGGAATGGGCGGGCCGTCCTGCTGGACGCGGCGATGCCGATGTGGCCCGGAACGGTCGGAACGCCGCTCTTCGGGTCGCCCTGCACGAACGGCAGCATGCCGCCGCCGGCCGGGCCGGACACGGCGTCCGGAGCACCGCCAAGCACCTGCACGGTCTTGCCGCCGATGTAGCCGAGCGTGCTGATGCCCAGCAGCCAGAGGACTTCCTGTGGGATGCTGACCGGGAAGGCGCCCCGCGTCAGCGTCACCGCCAGCAGGCTGCCCGCCACCACGAAGGTGAAGATCAGGAATTGGAAGCGCGAGATGCTCGCCTTGCCGTCGGGCTCGCTTATCAGGTAGCGCAGATCGATGGTGCCGTTGTACATGCGGCGGATCACCATGGCGCCGTAGAAGCCCAGCACGGCAAGCACCACGACGCCGACCAACGAGCCGAGCAGGCCGGTCCCGAGCCAGCCGGAGGCCGGCACGTAGACCGACCGCGCCGCTTGGCCGAACTCGATCACCACCGATGATGCCGGCAGGTTCTGGCCGTCGCGGCTGTCCGACGCGTCGATGCTGAAGGACTGGGACTTGTGCGGTATGCCCTCGCCGAACCGGCTCGTGGCAATCACGTTCAGCTTGAGCGGCTGAATGGTCCCCGGCACAAGGTCGACCACGACTTGGCTGTCAGTTGCCATAGCCGATCCTTTTCTCGTTCGGCCCGTGTCAGATGCGTCTGAAGGGCTGCCATGTCTTGTTGGCCAGGACGCCGAGTGTGCTGCCGCCGTACAGAAGCGTGAGCGTTTCGACCTCCGACGTGTGCTGTCCCGCCCAGCCGGAGCCGCTCGTCAATTCCATGAGCAGAACGCCGGAAACAAAGATGGTCGATAGCAAAAGCTGCAGTCGGGCGAAGCTGTACGCCACCCCGTTGCTCGCGGACACGAGGCCTCGAGTGTTTATCGAGCGGTCGAGCAGTTGCCGGAGCACGACAACGGCAAACAACGCGACGATGAGACACACCATGGTCCAAGCCATAGCACCCATGCACCCCTCCCGGAAGGAAAGTCTTCCCTGGAAAAGAATTCATCGGCAGTAATGAGAATTCACGCACAGTGTATGCGGTGGCGATTTGTGTATCGCGTCCGGCCATCCATCAAACACTGTTGAAGACGACGATATGACTCGCAACAAAAAAATTGCAACGGTTGTTTTCACATAATCATTCTACTCCATAAGGATTATTGTTTTACGCCTAAAGTGAGTTATAACGGATCTGGAGTATTGCATATCATTGTATGGTATTCACCATGGTGTCACGGCACCTTGGAAAGGCCGCCACCCTGGTCGAAGAAACGCGCGCAACGCGCGGCACCAAGGTTGATCATGAAATCATTCGGTCGTTGCTTGGCACAAGTGGACACTCATTCATTTCAGGACCCATGGCCGCTACCATTTTTTCAGTGCTGTGATATGAATATGCCATTTTCTGCGTCGTGCGGTTTCGACGCCGGGGGGCGGCGGGTGCGCCAACAGAACACACTAACCGGGGGGCGGCATGGTTCGACTGAGGATCCAAGAGCTGCAGGAGACTTTACCCGAAGCCACGCCGACCACGGGGATCAAGGTCACGCCGAAAGCCGCCTTCCGCCTCGGGACGGTGCGTGGCGAAGCGCCGCCCGTCATCACCCAGCCGGTCGACGACGACGCGGTCGTCGAACTTGAACTCGACAACGGGCTTAAGCTGTGGGTCCGCGCCGACCAGCTGAAAGACGAGTTCAAAGATGTGCCGGACGGTCGCGGCGGCCTCTAGGACGGCGAACCCGGCGTAACCACCGTTCCGCCGGTCTATCCGCGCCGCAACGCGCTGGGCGGCGTCTCACGCGGTGCGGTGACGTGGACGCTCCGGGCTCTTCGGATCTTCGACGTCGACCCCGCGGGGATGGCGGCAAAGCAGCTCGCCCGCGTCGTCGACGACCATGCCGTCGCCGCGCCTGGGCTCTACCGATGGAATCGCGACGGCAGCCTTGCGCCCGTGGCGATCGCGGACGTCCCGACCGACGCCGGAGCGGATCCTGCTTTTCCTGCACGGCACCGCATCCTCGACCGAAGTCAGCTTCGGCGGGCTTCGCGCTACCAAGTCAGCGAGCTGGTGGACGAGCCCAGCCCGAAACGGGTGCTCATGGCGCTTTGCGCCCAGGACTGGAGCGTCGTCCACATTGCCGCGCACGGCGTCGTCAACGATCGCGACGGACGAACGGGCATTGTTCTGGGCGGCGGCTTGGTCCTGACCGCCGACATGCTGGAGCAACTGTTGTCGCTGACGCCGGAGCTGGTTTTCGTGAACTGCTGCCACCTCGGCCAAATTTCGAACGAGGTGGAGACGCAGGAGGTATCCCCGTTGCTGACGGAACGGTCCAGGCTGGCGGCGAACATTGCGCTCACCGGAGCAGCGTTGCGCAAGGCGATCATGGCGATCTGGTGCGTGTGCTTTTGTGGCATGCAATGGCGCGCAATCGGCCAGCTTTCCGGCATGCCCTTAGGCACGCTGTACACCCTCTTCGCCCGCTGGACCCGGCTTGGGCTGTGGCGGCGTCTGCTAGACCGGCTGCGCCGCACGTGGCGGCTGGCCTGCGGCGATATGGCGGAACCGAGTGCCACCGTGATCGACAGCCGCACCTGCCCGTCTGCTTGGAGCTGTTTTGCCCGCGGCGTAGACGGCGGCAAGAGGATCCGCGGCATCAAGATCCATCTCGCGGAGGAGAAGTACCGCATTCCGCTGGCAATCGATGCTGCGCCAGCCAACGTGCACGACACCAAAGGCATCGTGCCGGTGCTGCGGGAGATCGCCGGGTGCGGTTTCCAGGGACCGGCTATCGGAGATCTCGATTATCGCGGCGAGCGCCTCGCCAACGCCGGGGAGACGCTCGGCATCACCGCCCAGCCGATCGCCCGCGGCCGTGACGGGATGTTCATCCCCACCGAAATCGCCTGGGTGGTGGAGCGGTCCTTCAGCTGGATCAGTCGCTACCGCCGATTGAACACGATCGTCGAGCGGACAAAGGACCATTTCGTTGCCTTCGTCCAGATCGCCTTCATCTCCCATCCTGTCCAACCGTCTGAAGCGGCTCATTCCCCAGGAAGTCAGCGCGTAAATGCTACGAACAAGCTCTCACACCGACCTTGTCACAGTTTCCATTCCAATCCTGCAGCGACAGAGACGGTGTTCTCACGCACCCGTACCTTGTCCTGGACACTGACGCTGGCGCTCAGCCGGTCGTCCAACCGGACGCTGACGTCGGTGCCGATCAGCGCCGCGTCGCGGCCCGGACGGCTGGCATCGGCGGTGAAGGCGAGCCCTGCCAAGCGATTGCGGTGGTCCAAGTGGATGCATCCACCCCCAAAGCCGCCACGCCGCCATCCTCGCTGAAGGAATCGCGTGTAATGCGGTTGAGCCTCAGGCCGATGCGCGGTTCGATCCAGACGGCGTCATCCAGAAGTCCCGTCGTCATCCGATGCCCAGCCGCCAGTTCCGCCGACAGGTCGTGGCCATTGGCCTTGGCGTTCGCCCCCTGCGAAAAGCCGCCGAAGGAGACGAAGCGTTCCGTGTCGTAATGGGCATAGCCATAACCGACGGATCCTTCGACATAGGGACCGCCGAAATCCCAGCTTCCGTAGAGGGTCGCCTGATAACTGTCCGCACGGCCTTTGCCAAACCCGTTCTGCGAAGACAGTCGGTTGCGCAGGAAACCCATGGATATACCTGCGCTCAGGCCGTCCTCATAGACCTGGTCGACGCCGACCAGGAAGCCGCCGATACGCTCGCTCGTCCCGGCGGCGTTGCCGTCGGACCGGGTGCGGCCATAAGCCGCCAGCGGTCGGCCCCACACCCCGCCGGTTTCCCTCGCATCCCCAGCCGATGCCCCTATGGCCACGGTATTGCCGGAGCCGCCGGAGATGTTCAGGCTATTGCCTGCTGCGCCGCCGCGCAGCGCCGACAGCCGGTCTTCCACGGCTTGGCCGAACAGGCGGCGGTTGGTCAGGTTCGCCGCCAGCGTGTCCGCATGCAGCTTGCCCGACAGTTGGTCGAGCGCTCCGGCCGTGCCGGCGGTGTTCAGGCCGTAGAGGCCGCTGAACACCGGAGCCATTGCCCCGCTCAGCCGCGTCCCGGCGGCCGGGCGCAGTCGTTGCGGGCTGGCTGGCGGAACAGGCGCAAGCTCGGGTACCAGGGCGTATCGTCGCGATTCAGAAGCCAGCGCCAGTCGGGAACGAAGGGCAGCATCACCCAGGCCGGGCGGCCCAAGGCGCCGGCCAGATGCACCGGTGCGCTGTCGACCGAAATCAGCAAATCGGCGATCGCCAGAATGGCGGCGGTAAGGTGAACGGTGAGATCACCGGCGCCGTGACCGTTGCCAGCAGAGGGACGCTCAGCGGCAGCGGCCTCGTCGGTGGCCCTTTCACCGCCGGAGAACGATTGACGCCCAGCGCATACCGGTCCGCATCCACATCGACCGGGTGCCGCCCGGCGTCGAACTGGCGGCGGGCATGACGGCGACCGTCGCCATCGAGTCCGCAACCGCCGCCGACGCGCTGTAGCCGGCGGCGGGAGCGCGCGGCATCTTCGGCCGTCAAACACTCAGGTCACGCCAGAACATCCTTTCATGGACGTGCTTGCGGGGAGTCTTCGGAAGAACCCCTCGGGGGGGCCGCGCTAACCTCGGCCGGCACGGAGACCCCGTGCGACCTGAAAGGATGCGACCTGAAAGGATGCAACATGCTGAGGATGGATCGCTTATCCACGACGCTGGTCCGGCTGACCATGGACAGGCCGCCCGCCAACGCGCTCTCATTCGACCTGATCCAGGCGCTGGCAGACGACCTCGCCCGGTTTGGGTCGGAGGCCGACGCGCCGGCCGTGATACTGACCGGTGCCGGCGAGCGCTTTTTCAGTGCCGGTGGCGATATTCGCGAAATCACCATCAATGCGGATGCCGCGGTTCCAAGGATGCGCGCCTTCCATCGGCTGCTTGTCGCGCTCGAAAACTATCGCTGCCCGCTGCTGTGCGCGGTCAACGGCTATGCGGTGGGCGGGGCGCTGGAACTGGTGCTGTTTGCGGATCATGTCGTGGCGAGCGACAGCGCCAAATTCGGCTTTCCCGAAATCAATCATGGCCTGCTTCCTGCCGCGAAGGGTATGCGGCAGGCGATGAACCGCCTCGGGCGCCGGGCTGCCGAGCACCTGCTTTATACCGGGGAACTCGTATCGGCGCAGGAGGCGCAGGCGATGGGCCTCGTCGATGAAGTCGTCGGTTTCAGCGACTTGCAGGACCGGACCCGTGCCATCGCGGAGACGCTTCGTCTCAAGGACATGCATCTGTTCTCGGCGATCAAACGGACCTTCGGCGATGCGCCGCGGATGACCGACGAGGAGCTGGAGGCCCGCACGCTCGGCGACATGCAGGAGTACCTGAACCGCGGAGAGACGGCCGCGGCACGTGACCGATTCCTCCAACGCAAGACGAGGCAGCAGCATGGCTGACGGCCATCATCTCCGGCTTGAGTTCATGACCTCGTCCGAGGTCGCCCTCGCCATTGCGGGCGGCACCCGGACCATCGTCATCCCCTGCGGGGCGGTGGAGCAGCATGGACCGCACCTGACCCTCAGCGTCGATGCCGACCATGCGGACCATCTCGGCATCCTGGTGGCGAAGGGCGTGGGAGGGGCGCTGGTGGCGCCGACCGTCAGGGTCGGCTGTTCGTCCCACCATCTGGCATTTCCCGGCACGATCTCGCTTCAGGAGAACACATTCGAAATGATCTGCCAGGACTACTGCACCAGTCTGGCGGGGCACGGCTTCGAGCGCATTCTGATCTTCTCTGCCCATGTCGGCAATTCTCCGCCATTGGCCAGGATGCTGCCACGATTGCGGTCGGCCGTGCCCGCCCCCTGCCGCGTCTCCGCCTTCACCGATGCGAAGGCGTGGCTGGAATGCTGGCGCGATGCGGTGGAGGAGGCGGGCGGCGAGCCGGTCAGGGTCGGCGGCCATGCCGACATCGCCGAAACCTCGCTGATGCTCGACATCCACCCGGAGCGGGTGCGCGCCGAGCGCTATGAGGCCGGCAGATTGGGGCTTCTTTCGCAAGGCGACCTGGAACTGATGTGGCGCGACGGGCTTGCGGCGGTCAGCGCCAACGGCATTCTCGGCGACCCCGCCGGTTCCTCGGCGACCATCGGCAGGCACTGCATCGAGCGCATCGCCTCGCTGCTCGTCGAACGCTTTTCCCAGGACGACCCAGCCGGTCATTCCTACACAAAATAATGTTCCGAGCGCACAGTCGGCGAAGCCGATCTTCGGCAGGTTCTGCCGCCGGCTTCGTGACAAGCTTCCAATCACCGAAGAGGCATCCAAAACAAACCCGAGAGGGCAACCAAATGGCAGTCAAGTTCGGCTTCTGGTCCGAGCAGGAAACTCTGGTCGGACAAAGCTATTCGCGCCGGCTTCATGAGCTTGTCGAAGAGGCGGTGTTTGCCGAGAAGATGGGTTTCGACATCGTCAGCCTGTCCGAGCAGCATGTCGCCTTGGGCGGGATCTCCAGCTCGGCTCCCGAGGTCGTGTATGGCTATCTCGCGGCGGTCACGTCCCGCATCCGGCTGAGGCCGGCGGTTTCCCTGATGCCCAAGAAGATCAACCACGCCCTCCGCACGGCGGAACGTGCCGCCGTCACCGACATCCTGTCCAACGGCCGCATGGAGCTGTATTGCGGCCGCGCGAACACCACCATCGCCATGCGCGCCTTCAATGTGGAGCCCGCGGAAACCCTCGAGCAGATGGAGGAGGGGATCGCGCTGATCCGCGAAGCCTTCGGCAAGGACATCTTCACCTTCGAGGGCAAGCATTATCAGGTTCCGCCGCGCATGCTGGTGCCGAAGCCGGTCCAGAAGCCCTATCCGCTGATGGGCATCGCGGCGACCAGCGAGCGCAGCCACGTCTGGGCGGCCCGCCAGGGGCTCGCCGTCCTCAGCCACACGCTCTATCAGGGCTGGGACGCCCAGGCGAAGATGGTCGAAGCCTACCGGTCGAACTGGCAGCGGGATCCGAACGGCCCGCTAGACCGTCCGCGTCTCGGCATGCCGGTGTTCCTCGGGATCGCCGAAACGGATCAGGCGGCGAAGGACATCTATGCCGAGCCGCTGATGCAGTACGCCCGCATCTCGACCGATGCCTATCCGCGGCTGGCGAAGATCGCCGACGACTACGCCTACATGGGGGAGGGGCTGGAAGCGCTCCAGCGCGCGGCCACCGACTGGGATTATCTCCTGAACGACTCCGCCAGCCTGGTTTGCGGCAGCCCGGATACGGTCATCCGCCAGTTGGAACGCTTCATCGAAACCGGCGCCGAAGAAATCCTATTCCACATCGACTCTGTTTCGCATGCCGAGATCATGAAGGCCATCGAACTGGTCGGACGCTACGTCATCCCGCATTTCAACGACCGCAACAATGTGGTGCGTCCGACCGATGAGATCCTCGACCAGATCCGCAGGATGCGGACGGTGAACGCTTCGGCCTGATCCCCTGTCGACCGATCTGAAGAGAGTCCCACATGACCGACAAGACCTATAGGGGCCTGCTCGTCGAGAAACGCCCGAGCGGCGTGGCCGTCGTCACCCTGAACCGGCCGGAAATCCTCAACGCCATCGACTGGCCGATGCATTCCGCGCTGGAAGAGCTGTTCGTGGACCTCGACAACGACCGGGCGGTCAAGGCCGTCGTCCTGACCGGTGCCGGTCGCGGTTTCTGCTCCGGCGGCGATCAGACTGCGCTCGATGACGATCTGGGGCCGATTTCGCCCACCCGTTCCGGGCGTCATCTCATCCGCAACATGCTCGAACTGGAATGCCCGCTGATCGCCGCGGTCAACGGCGTCGCCGTCGGGCTGGGCGCTACGCTCGCCCTGTTCTGCGATGTCGTCTTCGCCGAGCCCGGTGCCCGCTTCGCCGACACGCATGTGACGGCCGGCGTCGTCGCCGGGGACGGCGGTGCGGTGATCTGGCCGCTCCTTCTGGGGCCGGTCCGGGCGAAGCATTATCTGATGACCGGGGACTTCATTTCGGCGGCGGACGCAGCTGCGGCCGGCATGATCAACAGGGTCGTGCCGGAAGGAACCGTCGTCGAGCATGCGGTCCGCTACGCCGAGATGCTCGCCTCCGGTCCCCGCGACGCCATCGTCTGGACCAAATATGCCGTCAACAAGCTGATCAAGGAGCAGGTGCACCTGAATCTCGACACCGCCGGCGCGCTCGAGATGCTCACCTTCCACAGCCCGGAGCGCAAGGAGGCCGTCGCCGCCTTCCGCGAGAAGCGCAAACGCTTTGCAGAAGGCGGCAATTGAGATGGGCGGGCCGCATTCCTTTTTCCCGCCCGTCCTGCCCCCGATTGCCCCCTCCACGATCGCCTCATCCGCCATCGATCCTCCACCGGCCGCGCATGATGACGCGACGCTGCCGTCGCTGCTGCGCGACCGCCGGGACGGCAGGGGCGAGGCCGTGGCGCTCTTCCAGAAGCGTGCCGGCACGTGGCACGCCACGACCTGGGGTGAATTCGCCAGGGACGCCGCGGCGCTTTCGCGTGCCCTCCTCGATCATGGTCTGGAGAGGGGGGACCACGTCGCCATCATGGGCGACATCTCGCAGGACTGGGTGGTCGCCTATATGGCGACGGTCTGTGCCGGCGGCGTTGCGGTCGGAATCTATTTCACCTCTTCGACGGAGGAGGTGGAGTATTTCCTGGAGGATTCCAGGAGCAAATTCGCCTTCGTCGCCGGAGAGAAGGAACTCGCCGTCCTTCTCCGCAGCCGGCAGGCGGAGGCGCTGAAGAAGATCGTGGTCTTCGATCCGGCGGTCCCGTCATCGAAGACCATCGTCTCGCTGCCGCGGTTTTCCGCCTCGTCGTCCGACTGTGCGTCGCTGCTCGACGAGCAGGCCGGCAAGGCGCGGGCGCAAGACAATGCCAGCATCGTCTACACCTCCGGCACGACCGGCAATCCCAAGGGCGCGATCCTCACCCACCGGTCGCTGATCGAGGGGCTGCTGACCATCCGAGGCTTTTGCCCGGCGCTTTTCCGCGAACCCCAGCGGGTGGTCGTCCATCTTCCCCTCTCCCATGTCGTGGGGCTCGGGCAGGGGATCGTTCTTCCTCTCATCAGCGAGGTCACGCCTTATTTCGGCGAGACCGGAGCGGACTTCGCGACGACCATCCGCGACGTGAGGCCGACCTATTGGATGGCGCCGCCGCGCTTCTACCAGCGCTATGCCGCCGAACTGGTCAGCAGGATCAATGCGTCGGCCACGGTCGGCAGGAAATCCTACCGCTTCGCGATGTCCATCGCCCAGAAGGCGCTGGCGGACCGGCAGGCGGACGGTCCGGACGATCCCTTTCTCCAGGCGCTTTTCGCGACCTGCCGCGATCAGGTCTTCCTGCCGCTCCTGGCGGAGATCGGGCTCGATCAGCTCAGATACCCCTACACCGCCTCCGCACCGATGCCGCCGGACGTCGTGAAGCTGTGGCAGACCTGGGGGGTGAACCTCAAGGAGGTCTATGGGCAGACCGAACTGGTCGGAGCGAACACCGGGCAGATACGGGACTGGTCGAAGCCCGGAACCATCGGCATTCCGATTGCCGATCCGCGCTGGAAGACGAGGATCGCTGGCGATGGCGAAATGCTGGTTACGGGACCCGGCCTGTTCACGGGCTATCTGAACAAGCCCGACGACACGCTGGAGGCTCTGCGCGACGGATGGCTCCACACCGGCGACATCGTCGAGGTCCGGCCCGATGGCCAGCTGGCTATCATCGACCGGAGAAAGGAGATCATCAACACCTCCGGCGGCAAGTCGATCAGTCCGGCGCAGATCGAGAACGAGTTGCGGCGAAGCCCCTACATTTCGGAAGCCGTGGTTTGCGGCGACGGGCGGAAATACCTCGTGGCGCTGATCGAGGTCGACCGCATCGCGATGACCGACTGGGTGAAGGGGCGGAATGAAACGCTCAACGACTATTCGGATTTCTGTTCGTCGGAAGCGGTGATCCACCTGATCGAGGGGGAGGTCGCCAAGGCGAACCAGAGGCTGGCGCCCGTCGAGCAGATAAAGTCGTTCCGGATCCTTCCCGAAGAGCTGTCGGCGGAAAATGGCGTCATGACGGCAACCCGGAAAAAGCGGCGCAAGGTGCTGAACGAGCGTTACGCGGTGCTGATCGATTCGCTCTACGACGACTCCGAGGATTCGCTGATCCGTCAGGCGCTGTCCAACCTGTGATGCGGTGATCGGAGGAAGATCATGACGATGCTGCCCTGCACCCCACGCCATCCATTCCTGTCCTCGACAGCGGAGATCATCGAAGAGGCCCGCAACGGCCGAATGTTCATCCTCGTCGACGACGAGGATCGGGAGAACGAAGGCGATCTCGTGATCCCGGCGCAGATGGCGACGCCCGAGGCGATCAACTTCATGGCGTCGCATGGCAGGGGCCTCATCTGTCTGGCGCTCGGCAAGGAGCGGGTCGACCAGCTCGGTCTGAAATTGATGAGCATGCAAAACGGCACCCGCCATGGGACGGCCTTCACCGTTTCCATCGAAGCGCGCGAGGGGGTGTCCACCGGCATCTCCGCGGCGGACCGCGCGCGGACCGTGGCGGTGGCAATCGACGCGGCCAGGGGCCCCGGCCATATCGTCTCGCCGGGCCACATATTTCCCCTGGTGGCACGGCCCGGGGGCGTGCTGGTCCGTGCCGGCCATACCGAGGCGGCGGTGGATGTCGCGCGCCTTGCCGGCCTCAACCCGTCGGGCGTGATCTGCGAGATCCTGAAAGAGGACGGGACGATGGCCCGCCTCGACGATCTCGTCGCCTTCGCCCAGCGTCACGCGCTCAAGATCGGCACGATCCGCGACCTGATCGCCTTCCGCCGCCGCCACGATCATGACGTCGAGCGTGTCGTCACCACGAAGTTCGACAGCCGATGGGGCGGCGAGTGGAGCGCCATCACCTTCCGCATCAAGGCAATCGAGACGGAAGCGATTGCACTGGTGAAGGGCGTGATCGACGAAAGGCCGACCCTGGTGCGCATGCACGCGCTGGACATCCTGTCGGACGTGCTCGGCCAGACTGGCGAGCGCGGGGACATCGTCGCCCGGTCCATGCAGGAAATCGCCGCCGACGGGAGGGGCGTGATCGTGCTGTTCAACCGTGATGTCCCGCTCTCACAGCTTCTTCGGGTGAAGGCGGGAGAGCCGCTCGTCGACAAGGCCGAACTGCGCAACTACGGCGTCGGCGCCCAGGTTCTCGCGGATCTCGGTATTCACGACATGATCCTCCTGTCCAACTCGCAGCATGTCCCGGTCGCGCTCAGGGGCTATGGGCTGAACATCGTCGAGCACCGGACGCTGCCGGTCGCCTTCGCCGTTCCGTAGCGCCGCGTCCAACACCGATGCCGAACGACCGGTCCCGCGGTGCCAACCTGGGTCGGCGGCAAGCCATTCCACTGCCTTGCGTGAGGTTCGCCATGTCAGGACACGATTTCCCTGTTCCAAACCACGTGGAGACGGCCGCTTTCAAAAGTGCATTGCGGGCTGTCGTAGGATCGGTCGCGATAGTGGCGTCGGGTCAGGGTGCCGACAGGCGTGGACTGACCGTCACCGCCGCGGTTGCCCTGTGCGTCGATCCGCCGATGGTTCTTGCCTGCATCAACCGCAGTGCCGAGGCTCACGACGTCATTCTCGGGACCGGCGCCTTTTCCTGGAATGTCCTTTCCGCCGATCAGGTCCAATTGGCTGAACGTTTCGCGGCGTTGGATGGCAGCAAAGGCGCGTCCCGTTTTTCCTCTGCCGAATGGGACGAAATGATTACCGGGGTTCCCGTCCTTCTCCAGTCCGTTTGCAGCTTCGATTGCAGACTACAGGACACCGTGGAAGTCGCCACCCATACGATTATGATCGGTGCCGTTGTCGACCAGAACCACAATCAGGGCAAAGTTCCACTGATTTACTCTTCGGGCAAGTTCGGGCGAATGGAATATTTTGAATCCGGCCGGTAGGGCTGATTCTCTGCCTTCTCATCATCACATCATCCAGGTGCCGGACCCCAATTTTCTGCCACTATGGCCGGTCTGACTTCTTCGGAACCGGCTCCCAACAACAGTTTCCGCGCGGCCGGCGTTCGCCCATGATGTCAAAGGGACGTCCTGTGACGGTGCGTTCAATCAGGGGCGCCAAGTCCTCCGGCTTGCAGTCGATGGCACGGTCAAGGACCGCTATCTCTTCAACCTGACCTTAGACGACCCTGGCCCGCCCCTGCGACCGGCGCGCCGACCATGACGCGTTTCTCATCAGTACGGGCGTCAAACGCTGACCGTATGCCGGGCCGCAGGCCGGCTGCAAGCATTCCCCGCACTTACCCGACACCGCGTTCCGACCGAAACCGGCCCGGCCCCCCTGTGCCCGGTCTTTTTGGAGACTGCCGTATGATCGAAGACGCAACGACCACGGTGTCGGTGCCGCAGCCGAAACCGATGGGCATATCGATCCACCATCGACGCTATGCCCTGACCATGCTGTTCCTCGTTTACATGCTGAACTTCGTCGACCGTCAGATCGTCAACATCCTGGCGGAACCGATCAAGCGCGAACTCGGTCTTACCGACTGGCAGCTGGGGTCGTTGACCGGACTGTCCTTCGCCATCTTCTACGCGACGCTGGCTTTGCCAATCGCGCGGTGGGCGGAGCGTGCGAACCGGGTTAGGATCGTCGCGCTGTCGGCGATCACCTGGAGCTTTTTCACAGCGGTCTGCGGCGTAGCCCAGACCTTTGCCCAGTTGTTTCTCGCCAGGGTCGGTGTCGGTGTCGGCGAAGCCGGCTGCACGCCGGCATCCCAATCCCTGATCAGCGATTACACGACGAGAGAGAAGCGGGCGTCCGCGCTGGCCTTCTTTTCCATGGGCATTCCAGCCGGTTCCCTGGTCGGGATGGTGGTCGGCGGCCTGATCGCGGACAGTCTCGGCTGGCGCGCATCTTTCGCGCTGGTCGGGGTGCCCGGAATCATCCTTGGGCTGCTGGCCTATTTCACGCTGCCCGAGCCGCGAAAATCCTCCTTCGCTGCCAGCGAGGCGCAAAGTGCGCCCAGCCTGAGGGAGGCACTGGACGAACTCGGCAGCAAGCGGACCTATATCTGGCTCACTGTCGCGATGGTGGCCATGAGTTTCGGGATTTACAGCAATCTTGCCTTTCAAAGCTCCCATTTCCTGCGCAATCACGCGGAAGGGCTGGGTGCGCTGGCGGTCGGGCTGAACGACCTAACCGGAATCCGACTGGGCACCACCGGTTTTCTCGGCACGGTGCTGGGTCTGATCGTCGGCATCTGCGGAGCCGCCGGTACCTGGCTGGGCGGCTGGGCGACGGATCGCGGCGTGCGCAGCAACCTGAACGCCTATGCGACCATTCCGGCGGCGGCCGCCCTGTGCTTGCCCTTCGCGCTTTTCACGACTTACACCACCTCGAACACCGTGGCGGCGCTTTGCCTGATGGGTTTGCCGATGATGCTACAGTCCATTTACTACGGCCCCATCTTCGCAGCGGTACAAAGTCTGGTGCGCCCGCGCACCAGGGCAACGGCCACCGCCATCTTCCTGTTCTTCGCCAATCTGATCGGGCTTGGCCTCGGACCGCTGTCGGTCGGCCTGATCAGCGATCTTCTCGCGCGGACGATGGGGTCCGGTGACGCCATTCGGTGGGCGCTGATCAGCACGTCTCTCGTCTATGTCCTGGCGGCGGCGGCCTTCATGGTGGCGCGGAAGAGCATCAGGCGGGATATCGTCAGCTGACATGGTAAGCAGCGGCAGGCATCCACGCGATAACGCAACGCCTGTCCACGAACATGCAGACGGCCCTCGATCCCGGCAGGCAGGATCGAGGGTCTTCGGCATGAGAAGGGTGCTGCGCCTGTTCAGCCGGCAGCGGCACCCGGGCAATATCCGGGCCGACGCGATATAGCATCAGTTCGTAGCGCCTTTGGACCGATCCTGCAGGTATCGGCGCGGAGGCTGCCCCATGTGCTTCCTGAACATGGCGGTGAAGGCGCTCGGAGAATCATATCCCAGTTCCTGGGAGATCGCCTGAACGGTGGCGCCCATCGACAGCCGTTGAACCGCGATCACGATATGGAGTTGCTGGCGCCACCGGCCGAACGACATCCCGGTCTGTTTCAGGATGAGCCGGGCCAAAGTCCGCTCGCTCATCGCGACTGCCGCCGCCCAATCCCGGATGGTTCTGCGGTCGTCCGGCGCCTCCAACAGCTGGGCGGCGATGCGCTGTATCCTGGGATGGTTGGAAACCGGGAAGTGGAGCGGCTCCGCCTTCATCTGTGCAAGCTCGTCCAGAATGACCTGGACCAGACGGCTGGTCGGACCCTCCGGAGGGTAAAGCGGCGGCAGGTTGCCCAAGTGAAAGATCATCTCGCGCAGCATCGGGCTGATCGAGAATGTCGCACAGGAATCCGGCAGGGGCGAAATCTCCGGATTGATGAAAACGCAGTATGACCGGCCTTCGTTCGACATGGAAACGCTGTGGGGAACCTCCCCCGGAATCCAAACAGCTCCATTGGACGGGACGATCCGAAGTCCGTCGAGCGTCCGGCACATGACCGAGCCTTCCGCCGCCACCACCAGCTGGCCTTTGCGGTGCCGGTGGATCGGCAGTTCGTCGTCATCCACATTGCGTCGGACAAGGAAAGAGACCAGCGGACGGGCAAACTCGTCGGGATCCACCGCGGCGAAGCTGATGCGCAGTCCAATGGGATCCCACGGCATCGGGAGAGCTTCCCCGGTTGCCGGGGCCTCCGGCCACTTGGCACCAATCCACGCACTCTTCGGCAATGTTGCGGCCTCCGTGCATCTCATGCGGACCTCGGTCCGAATTTGACAGTTTCGCGACATAAAATGGCAATCCGATAGATTCTGCCACCGGTTGGCCTCGGATACACTCTGCCGTGTGTACAGTTCGAATGGCAGAAGGGAATGCGCGCTGCACTCAAATGGGTTTGTTCCGCGGAATTTCCTGCCGTTCTTCGCTTCCGTTCCAAGCCAAGCCGTCAAGAATACAACAGGGAGTCATCATGATGAACACGCTGACGCTCGACCGAACGGACATCAAGATCCTCAACGAGTTGCAGAAGGACGCAAATCTGACGAATGTCGAGCTTGCCGGCAGAATCAACCTGTCTCCTTCACCCTGCCTCACGCGAGTGAAGAAGCTGGAGCAGATCGGCATCATTGATCGACGGGTCACCCTCCTGAATCCGAAAGCGATGGGGCTGGAAATCAATGCCTATATCCAAGTCAAACTCGATAAACAGCCACAACCGGCGCTGGAGAGCTTCCGGGATGCTGTCGAGAGGATCCCGGAAGTAATGGAGTGCAACTGGATGACAGGCGACTGCGATTTCCTGCTGCGCGTGGTTGTCCGAGACGTTGAGGAACTTGAACAGCTAATAGCAAGAAAACTGTCAAAAATAGATTTTGTTTCTACCATCCGATCTAACTTGGTTCTAAAACAGATAACCTATAGAACTGAATTGCCCATCAGTACATATCAGGCGATAGTCATCCGATATTGACATGTGCCTTTATTAAATGAGGCGGTGATCGCGGATAGTAGGGCGGCAACGCAGGAGAGCTCACTTCGGCCTCCGATCCGACCGACGCCGTTCAAGGCCATTACCACTCTTCACCATCACATTCCAAGCAGCGGTGCCGGATTCGCCGGAGACTGACTTGATGGAAGAGGCGGGGGCGGTCTCTCAGCGCAGAATGTGAGTTCGGCAAAGGCCAAATCCTGCCACCGCAACCAAAGATGGTTGACAGCCCGCCTCCAACGAGGCGGGCTTTCGGCGTTTCGGGTCCGCTTCGGCGCACGCCTCCAGGATCGCCAGCAGGTCGCCATGAAGCTGCGCCTCCAGCCCGGCGCCCGAGGGGCAGGGGGACAGCACGACGCGGTCGACCACAACATTCCTCCCCCTGAATCTGAGGCGTAAAGTTGTACCAAAACGAAAAACATTTCCAATGAGATGTACCTCAAACCAAACGATCTCCAGCAAACCCGGTGCGGTAAAGGGCGCGGGTGCTGCGTTTAAGTCATGGTCTACAGCGCATTCTTGCGGCGATCGGCTCCGGCCTTGGCGTCCGACGCGTCCTCGTCGAGCGTGTGCAGGACGGCGCCGGCGGCCAATGTCCGAGCCTCCTCCCCAGCCGGGGCTCCGATCGGACCACTGGCGGGGCCGGTCGCCGTCGCCTCGCCGGCGAAGCGGACCGTCACCTCGCGGTGGGCGAAGCGGATGCCCTCCCGGTGGAACAGGGCGTGGATCTCCTGGAATACCCGCTTGCGGACATCCCACTGGTCGCCGGGACGGGTCATGAACTTCACGCGCAGGATCATCGCCGAATCCTCCATCTGGATGACGCCCTGCGACTTCAGCGGTTGCAGGAACTTCGGTCCCAACTCCGGATCGTCGAGCAGCGCCTGCCCGAGTTGCTTGATGTGCTTGCGGAGCTTTTCGACATCGGTGTCGTAGGTGATGCGCAACGGCAGCTTCATGATCACCCAGTCGCGCGAATAGTTGGTCAACTGGTGGATCTCGCCGAAGGGAACGGTGTGAAGCGGGCCGCGATGGTGGCGAAGCTGCATCGAGCGCACCGAGATCTTCTCCACCGTGCCGCGGATGGAGCCGATCTCGATGTACTCGCCCTTGCGGAAGGCGTCGTCGATCAGGAAGAAGGCGCCGGAGAAGATGTCGCGGATCAGCGTCTGTGCGCCGAAACCGATGGCGATGCCAGCAACCCCCGCCCCGGCGAACAGCGGTGCGATGTTGACGCCAAGGTCCATCAGCACGCTGAGAAGGATCGTGCCCACGATCGACAGCAAGGTGACGTTGCGCACCAGCGGCAGCAGCGTCGCCAGCCGGCTGGCCGAGGCGTGGCCGCCCCCTTCGTCGCCGGGAATGGTGCCGGGCACCGGCCCCTCGTCCGCGATCCGGCGGTCGATCCAGATGCGGACACTGTGGTAGGCGACGTAGCCGATCAGGCAGACCGTCATGATGCTGATGAGCCGATCGGCGGCATCGCCGTGCAGGCGCGGGATGTTCCATACCGACAAGGTCACGGCCACCCCGGCGGCAGCGGCGAGGATGCCGGCCACCCGCCGGGCCAGCGCCTCAAAGCTGTCGAGGGAGGTGGGTTGCGGGAGGCCCGCGGGGTGGGCGCTTCCGTCCGGTGCCGCGTCCTGACCGTCGTCGGCCGGCCGCCATAGGCTCCGCCGCTGGTGGAACAGCCATTCGGTGGCGTAGGTGACGGTGGCGTAGACGGCCAGAATCGCCCCGGCCACCGCGTAGGCGCCGAGCAGCAGCGGCAGCTCGGTCGGCGAGCCCAGGATGAGACGGTTGACCAGCGCTCCCCAGGCGTAGGCGAAATAGACCACCACCACCGGAAACCACAAGCGCAGGCTCAGCCGTTCCAGTGGAGCGACCGTCTTCGCCGGCCGGCCGGCGAGGAACGCACGCTCGACCGTCTGCCGATTGCCATACAGCGCGCCGATTGTCGCCAGCACGGTCAGCAGGCCGCACAGCGCGACCAGCACCGCGTGCGGATCATAGGGCATCCCGAGCGCCTCGAGCCAGATCGTGCCGGTCATCAGGGCGATGCCGAGGGCGCCGCTGGCGGTCATGGCCCTGCGCAGCCGGCGGATTGACGGAGACAACCCAGCGTCCGTCGCCTCATCGGGCGGCATCACCAGCCGCCAGAACAGGGCGATGGCCCAGGCCAGCAGATAGCCGGCGCCGGCGAGGATGACGGTCTTCTCGGTCATCGGCGTCGGATCCGGGACAAGCGCGGTGACCAGCCCAAACCCGATCAGGGTGGCGAGGATCATGCCTCCCAACGTCAGCACTGCGCGGACCACCAGACGGGGGAAGCGGGCGGCCAGCGCCGAGCCGCCCGGTCGTGCTTCGGTGCGTCGCGGCAGCAGGCGTCGGGCGATCAGCCGTTCATAGACAAGATGCTGCGCCCCGTGACCAGCCGCCATCAGGGCAAGCGACAGGGCGATGACCTGCAGGAAATAGCCGGGCTCGCCGGTCGGGCTTTGAGCCGTCAGGGTCGCCGCAATAGCGGTAGGAATTTCAGGCGTGGCACCCAGCCGCATGGCGAGCTTGCCGCGGAACCCCGCCATGCGGTCGCGTCCCTGGCTGAGCATCGTCATCATCATCCCATCGGCGGTGCCTGGTACTGTCGTGCCCGGCACTGCCACGGCCGGCGCAGCCGTGCTCGAATTGGACGCGGCGGTCGACGCCTGCGGCGGTTCCGTCTGGGCCGATGCCGCGGCGGTGGACAGCAGCGCCAGCAGCAAAAGCGGCACCACGGCGAGGAACCGGACCGTCCACCGCGAATGCGAGAGAAAGACGCGGGGCATGAGCGAGACGGTCTGCATGGCGGAGCATCCCGATGCGTGGCGTTCAACCCCGCCAGAGTAGCCCAGATCGCGCAGCCGGGAAGGGATTCGTGCCGCGACCTGGCGGAACTGCGGCGCAGCTTTCCGCCGTGATCGGGTAAGTCTTGAAGTCCAACGCGAAACCGGCCATGGTCGGAAAATCATGATGTCGCCCTTCCGCCATTTCCGCACTCTTCTGCGCGCCGGTCGTGTCCACGCAGGCCCGCCCGCCCCGGATCTGGTCGCCTGAAGCAAGGCTCCCGGACCGTCCGGGGCCATAAGCACTCGCAACATCCACTACAACTGTTCCGGATCGCCCAGACAGGGCGGCCGGGCGTCCAAGTATGATTTGCCGCCGGCTGAGCAGGCGCCCACCGGGAGGCGCGCCGCGCCGCTGGTGCGTGCGATCACCGGCAATGACAGGAAAACCAAGATGCGTTCCGCAGGCCAGTTTCCGCCCATCACCCTCACCGCGATCGATCATGATCGCCTTTCCGGCTTGGCCGAGGCCATCGCCGATACGGTGCCCGATGTCCACGACTATCTCGCGGCGGAACTGGACCGCGCGGTCGTGGTAAGTCCCGGCGAAATCGCCCCATCGGTGGTCACGATGAACGCGCGCGTGACATTCCGGGATGAGGTGGCAGGGCAGGAGCGGACCGTCACCCTGGTCTATCCGCAGGAGGCGGACGTTGCAGCCGGACGGGTGTCGGTGCTCACCCCGATCGGCGCGGCGCTCATCGGCGTCGCCGAGGGGCAATCCATCACATGGTTCACGCGTCAGGGAGTGGCGAAAACCCTCGCCGTACTGGAGGTCGAGCATTCCCATGCAGGGGAAGGCGCCAGCGCTGCCTGACGGCGGCCAGGTCAGTCCTGTAGCCGGCCGGTCCGCACTTCCGACCACCCGACGATCCTTGTCGCCTACCTGAAGCGATAGAGGTCGTCGGATGCGCCAGGAGCTACCGGATCCGGACGGCTACTCCTTCGGTTCGAAGCGATAGCGGAAGTCGCAGTGATCGGCGCCCTGCATGATGGTCTGCGTCCGCTCCATCTTGATGCGCGGGTCGTAGCCGGTGCAGAAGGCGGCGTCGCGGTTGCAGGACAGCAGATGTCCGATCGATCCCAGCCCCATTTCCCGGTACATCTCGGCGTAACGGCAGCGGGTGACGTTGTAGTCGAAATGGGTCTCGTCCTGCCGCTTCACGTCCAGGCGCAACGCGTCGTCCTTGGTCCACAGCGGCTGAAGATCGGCGAAGCTCTTCAGGCTGGTGCCCTCCGGCTCGGTCGCGGCGAAGGATTTGGCGGCGGCCAGGGCCGCCTTGGTGATCGCAGCACCCAGGATTTCCTGAGCCGTGGCCTCGCCCAGCCGGGCGACCATCTCCTCATAGACCGGCTTCAGGATCTCCGCTTCGATGCGGCGGCGTTCCAGAATGCCCATGGACTGGGTCATGACAGGCTTCCTTGCGTCAGGTGGCGTCAATGGGCATGGCCGCCGAGATAGGCCTCGGCAATGCGCGGGTCGTCCCGCAACTGGTCGGCCGGACCGGCCAGCACGATCCTACCATCCTCCAACACCGCGGCGTGGTCGGCGATGCGCAGCGCCGCGCGGGCGTTCTGCTCGACCAGCAGGATCGACACGCCTTCGGCCCGGATGCGGCCGATCAGATCGAAGATCTGTGCGACGATCTTCGGCGCCAGCCCCAGCGACGGCTCGTCGAGCAGAAGCAGCGTCGGACGGCGCATAAGGGCGCGGGCGATGCACAGCATCTGCTGCTCGCCGCCGGACAGCG
The DNA here is from genome assembly GCF_035628975.1 of Azospirillum sp. Classification (GTDB taxonomy): domain Bacteria; phylum Pseudomonadota; class Alphaproteobacteria; order Azospirillales; family Azospirillaceae; genus Azospirillum. The sequence continues at coordinate 41,571 of NZ_DASPIS010000006.1, forward strand.
ATCCGGCATTCTGGCGCAGGCGTTCACCCAGCACCGGGAACATCGTCAGCACGCGGTCCAACTCGCCCAGCCCGACGTCGCCGCCGCCAAGCACCAGATTCTCCCGCACATTCATGTTGGAGAAGATCTGCCGCCCTTCCGGCGCCTGCAACAGGCCAAGTTGGACGATGCGGTGGGCCGGCAGGTTGGTGATCGGCTGGCCGCGGAAGGTGATGCTTCCTTGGCGAGCCCTGTAAATGCCGGACACGGTGCGCATCAGCGTGGTCTTGCCGACGCCGTTCGAGCCGAGCACCGCCACGATGGCGCCTTGGGCCACGTCCAGGCGGACGCCGTGCAGGATCTCCTGCGGCCCCATGGCGACATGCAGGTCCGCGATCGAGAGCAGAGGCGCGGTCATTCGTCCACCCCAAGATAGGCTTCGAGGACAGCCGCATCGCTGCGAATCGCGTCGGGCGTGCCGTCGGCGATCTTGCGGCCGGAGGCCAGAACCAGAATGCGCTGGCAGATGCCCATGACCAGCGTCATGTCGTGCTCGACCAGCATGATCGTCAGGCCCTGACCGTGCAGCCGCTTGATGAAGGCGGCCAGATCGCGCGTTTCGGTGTCGTTCAGCCCGGCGGCCGGTTCGTCCAGGATCAGGAAACGCGGCCGCATGGCGAGCGCGCGGGCGATCTCCAGATATTTGCGCTGGCCGTAGGGCAGGTTGGCCGCCAGTTCCGCTGCGGCGTGCGTCAGGCCGACCGCCTCCAGCGCTTCCCAGGTGCGGCGGCTGATCTCGGCGGATTGGGCCCGGCCGCCCTTGTGGAAGGGGCCGAAGAGGGCGCCGAACGCCCCCTGCGGCAGCGCGCCGACGGCACCGACCGACACGTTGTCGAAGGCCGACATGTTCGGGAAGACGCGCAGGTTCTGGAAGGTGCGGCTGATGCCCAGCCGCGCCACCTGGTTGGGCTTCAGTCCGCTGATGGTCTTGCCGGCGAAGGCGACCGTTCCGCCGGACAGCGGCGTGAAGCCGGAAATCAGGTTGAACAGTGTGGTCTTGCCCGCCCCGTTCGGTCCGATCAGGCCGACCAGTTCGCCCTCGTCGACATGGGCGGTGACGTCGCCGACCGCCTGCACGCCGCCGAAGCGGCGGCTGACGTTGCGAATTTCAAGAAGATGGGTCATCGCCAGCCGATCCCTTCGCCCTTCCCGTTGCCCTGGCCGGTGCTGCGCCATGCCGCGCCCAATTGGCTGCGCACGAGCCGAAGGGCGGACACCTCGCCCAGCAGGCCCTTCGGCAGCAGCAGGATGGACAGGAACATCACCAGCCCGACCATGATGTTGCGGAAATCCCCCATGCCGCGCAGCCCTTCCGGCAGCAGGATCAGCAGCAGCGCGCCGATGATCGCCCCCGGCAGGCTGCCCAGGCCGCCGACCACCACCATCGCCAGGATCAGGATGGATTCGGAAAATTTGAAATCGCCCGGCGAGATGTAGCCGGTCATGTGCGCCCACAGGCTGCCCGCCACCCCGGCGAAGAAGGCCGACAGGGTGAAGGCCTCCATCTTCAGCCGCACGGTGCTGACGCCCATGGCGTCGGCGCATTGGTCATCCTCGCGGATCGAGCGCAGGGCATTGCCGTAATAGGAATGGCTGAGCCGGTGGATCGCGACGACCGAGAGCGCCACGACCGTAGCCACCGTATAATAGGCGGCCAGACGTCCGGACAGACTGATGCCGAACAGCTCGAACCCCCTGGTGACGATGATGCCGTTGGGACCCTTGGTGAAGTCCACCCAGTTCAGCATGACCAGATACAGCATCTGCCCGATGGCGAGAGTCGCGACGGCGAAATAGATGCTGACCAGACGCATCGTCGGCAGCGCCACCAGGAAGGCGACCAGCGCCGCCACCAGCCCGGACAGCGGCAGCGTGACGGTGAAGCCCAGTCCCAGCTTGGAGGTCAGCAGAGCCGCCGTATAGGCGCCGACGCCATAGAAGGCGGCATGCCCCAGATGCAGCAGCCCGGCCACCCCCGTCACCAGATGCATGGAGGCCGACAGCAGGACGAAGATCAGCGCCAGATTGGCGATCTGGTAGAAATAGCCCTTGTCGAAGCCGGCCAGCAGAGCCGGAAGCGCCGCGAAGACCAGCAGCAGGATCAGCACCGGTACCAGCAGGCTCCTACGCCGCGTCAGGCCATCGGGCGGCGCGACAGTCTCAAACGCGTTCACGGCGCGCTCCGAACAAACCGTTGGGGAAGAAGATCAGCGTCAGGATCAGGAAGCCGTAGGCCACCATGTCCGACCAGCCCGACGAGACGAAGGTCGTCGCCATGCTTTCCGAAATGCCGAGGATCAGCGCGCAGATCACCGCACCGGGGATGGAGGACAGGCCGCCCATTACCATGGCGACGAAGGCCTTGATGCCGGGCGTGAAGCCCATGGCCGGGAACACGGCGCCGTAATAGAGCCCCATCAGGATGCCCGCCGCCGCGCCCATCATCGATCCGACGACGAATGTCGTGATGATGGTGCGGTCGGTGTCGATGCCCACATATTTGGCGCCCAGCGGGTTGTTCGATACCGCGCGGATCGCCAGCCCGACGCGGGTTCGGGTCAGCAGATACTGCAGGCCGATCAGCATGGCGGCGGCGACGCCGAAGATGATGAAGTCGCCGGTCACCAGGATCACCGGGCCGACGCGCACCGGCGTGTTGATCAGGTAGTCGAAGGGGACCGAGCGCATCTGCGAACCGAAGACGATCTCCAGCGCCTCGCGCACCACGATGGACACCGCCAGCGAGGAGAGCAGGGTCGATTCCCGCATCGCCCGCGACTTCAGCGACGCCTCGTCGGTGAAGCGGCGGAACGGCTTGAAGGCGATCCGCTCCAGCGAGAAGCCCGCCAGAGCCCCGATCGCCAGCGCGCCCAGGATCACCGCCACGATGGGCGGCGCCGTGGCCGAGATCAGCACCAGCCCGGCGAAGGCGCCCAGCGTGTAGATCTCGCCATGGGCGAAGTTGACGACGTTCAACACGCCGAAGATCAGCGTGAAGCCGATCGCCATCAGCGCGTAGGTCATGCCCAGCGACAGGCCGATGGCAAGCTGCTGGAGATAATAGGGATCGAACATGCGGGCTCTGTCGTTGGGGAGTGGGCGCTGGAGATCGGTTGCCGGATCGTCAGTCGGCGACCGGAACGAAGGCGCCGCCCTTGACCTCGACCTTCACCAGTTCCTTTTCGGCCTCGCGGTCGGCGCTGAAGCTCGTCTTGCCGGTCACGCCGGGGAAGTCCCTGGTCTGGGCCAGCGCGTCGCGCACCTTCTCGCGGGTCGGGTTGGGCTGGGCCTTCTCCACCGCCGCCAGCATGATGCGCACCGCGTCATAGGCCTGGGCCGGGAACTGGCCGGGGACGGCTCCGTCGGAGCGCTTCTTCCACTCGTCGACGAAATGCTGGACGTTCGGCGACGGGTCGGTCGGCAGGAAGTTGGAGGTCAGATGCACGCCCTCCGCCGCCTCGCCGGCCAGTTCGATCAGCTTCGGGCTGTAGGCGGCCGAGGTCGAATAGACAGGGGTCTTGATGCCGAGCTGCTGCAGCTGCCTCAGGAACTGCGCGCCGTCCTCATAGAAGAAGCCGGTGTAGATCGCGTCGGGTTTCGCACGCTCGATCTTGCTGATCAGCGAACGGTAGTCCTTCAGGCCACGGTTGAAGAACTCCGAGAAGACGACGGTGCCGCCATTGCCCTTCACGGCTTCGGAATAGCCGCCGACCACCGACTGGCCCCAGTCGGTCTGCTCGGCGATCACCGCGACCTTCTTGAAGCCCTTGGCCGCCATCCATTTGGCGTTGTAGGGGCCTTCCTGTGCCTGGGTGGCGATGTTGCGGAACTGGTACTTGGAGATCTTGGTATAGTCCGGGTGCGAGGCGGTCTGCGACAGCTGCGGCATGCCGGCGTCCTTGTAGACCTGCGCTGCCGCCATCGACACGCCCGAGGTGAAGTCGCCGAGCACGCCGACGATCTCCTTGTCGTCCACGAACTTGCGGGCGATGTTGGTGCCTTCCTTGGCGTCGGACCGGCTGTCCTCGAAGACGATCTCGACCTTGAACGGCTTGCCCGCGGCGTTGAATTCGGCCAGCGCGATCTCGGCGGCCTTGCGGAAATCCTGGCCATACTGCGCGGTGTCGCCGGTCAGCGGCAGCTGATAGCCGAGCTTGACCGTGTCGGCGGCGAAGGCCGAACCGGCGATTCCGGCGGCGGTGAGGGTCGTGAGCGCGAGGCGGCGGAAATTCATGGCGGGGACACCCTCTTTTTGTACGTCGTTGCAGGCTTCGCGGCGATGTGCGTCTATTCGGCCGACTTGGCGGTGGACTGGGCGGCAGGCTGGGCACCCGGCAGGACCTTCAGCCGGCAACAGCCCTCGTCGCCCGGCTTCCAGGTTTCGCCCTTGAAGACGAAGCCGGCCGCTTCGAACAGTCCGCCGTCGATGGCGCCGGCCATCTTGCAGAGCAGTTCCAGATCGGTGTCGGAGCGGCCCTGGGTCTGCCAGGCTTCCTTCAGCGGGCAGCGGTGGAAGTGGATTTCCAGCGCCTCGCCGTCGCACCGCGTGATCTCCGGCGCGAACATGCTGTCGCGGTTGGGGATGCCGTCGAGGAACGCATGGCACAGGCCGGTCAGGTCGTCCGGGCCGTGGCCCGCATACTTCACGCCCATCGCCTCGCCGAGACGGCGGGTGGCCTCCTGGCCGACCTCCAGCGCGGTGTCGGTGCCGAAGCGCTCGCGCAGCACGTCGAACATGTGGGCGTAGGATGCCGCGCGCATCGCGTAGGCATTGCGCAGAAGGGTGGGGTAATCGGGGGTGTCCGACATGCCGGCCGTCTCCTTGATCAGAGTGCGATCGGTTCAAGCGGAATCGCTTGAAGCGTGAATCACAGGGAAAACCATAAGCTTACAGTCCGTCTGGTGCTTCGATAAGCACTAGACGGACTCTATACTTCGCGGGCGTCGTTCCAGCGGTATTGCAGGATCTTCAGCGGCCCGATGCGTTGCAGCAGAGCATTGAAGGGCAGGGGCGTCGGCTGTGTGAAGGGCAGGGCAAGGTCCTTCGGGTCCTGGCCGATGGCCGCCCGCGCCAGTTCCCGTCCCAGCGAGATCGACAGCGCCACGCCGCGCCCGTTGCAGCCGGCCCAGGCGAAGCCGTTCGGACCCAACTGGTGGACGCGGGGGAAGTAATCGGTGGTCATGGCGATGCGGCCATTCCACACGTAATTGAAGGCGATGCCGTTCAGCGCCGGGAACATGCCGGCCAGACGGGTGCCGACGATGCGCTTCAGCCGTTCCGCCCCGTTCACCGGGTTCAGCAGCGCGCCGCCGGTCACCAGCCGGTTGTCGGCGGTGTAGCGCATGAAGCGCAGGTCGCCATGGGTGTCGGACATCGCCTGCCGGCCCGGCAGGATGGTCTTGCGGATGTTGTCGCCGAGCGGCGCGGTCGCCATCTGCCAGGACAGGACCGGCACCACCTCCGTCCGGATTTCCGGGAAGACGGCGGCGGCATAGCCGTTGGTGCCCAGCACCAGCGCGTCGGCGGTCACCACGCCCTGCGGGGTGCGGACAACCCAGGACTCGCCGCGGCGCTCCACCGACACTGCGGGGGAGTTGACATAGACCGCCGCCCCGGCCGCGACCACCTTGGCGGCAAGCCCGCGCACCAGCGCCAGCGGGTTGATGTGCCCACCGGTCCTGTTCATCCAGCCGCCGAAATAGGCATCGGTGCCGAGGATGGCGGAGACGGCGGCGCGGTCGAGCAGCTCGACATCGGCGCCGAATTTGCCCCATTGCGTTGCCCGACGCTCGGCGATCTTGATGCGGCCCGGCGAATGGACCGGCTGGACCCAGCCGGTCTGCTCGGCGGCACAATCGATGCCCAGGCGGCGCACCAGATCGAACAAGGTGGAAGCGCTGTCGCGGATCAGCCCGACGAAGCGCTCCCCGGTTTCCCAACCGAAGCGATCGATGAGGTTGGCAGGGTCGGGACGGGTCAAGGTCGGGATGACCTGACCGTTGTTGCGGCCGGAAGCGCCCCGGCCCAGTTCGGACGCCTCCAGCACCACCACGCGTTTGCCGGCCTCCGCCGCGTGCAGGCCGGCGGACAGGCCGGTGAAGCCGCCGCCGATCACCAGCACGTCGGCCTGGACGCTGTCCTGCAACACCGGCAGGGCCGGCGGCGGCGGGGCGGTGGCCTCCCACAGGGAGTCCGGGCGTTGCCAGATGCCGCCCCGGCCTGGAAGATCCTGCGCTTGGCCTGCCGCCTGGTTCGCCGCTTGATTCGCCACGTAACACCCGCCCCGTTCAGCTAAAGCCCATTGGGCCCTATTCCTTTCGGGATGAGGGCCGTTCATTTCCCTCCGAACTATGGGGCAATGGGCACACGTACGCAATTCCCAAGATTTTTCCGCGGAAATTTTTTCATGTCATGCCCGCGGCTTGGGAATTGGAGCCGCTTGTACGTGGTTTGGATCATTTCGGCAGGACGGTTTCCGCAAGCCGTACCCAATAGCTGGTGCCGATCGGCAGCACCGCATCGTTGAAATCATAGTGCGGGCTGTGCAAATTCCGCCCCTGGTCCGATGGCCCCGCACCAACCCAGACGTAGCAGCCGGGGCGCTTTTGCAGCATGAAGGAGAAGTCCTCCGCCCCCATGCTGGGCATCGGATCGAGATCGAGCTGATTCTCTCCGACCGTGAGTGCCGCCGCCCGCCGGGCCAATTCCGTCTCTGCGGCGCTGTTGGTGGTGGGGGGATAGCGCCGCTCGTAACGCAGATTGGCCTCGACTCCGAATCCGCCGGCGATGGCGGTCGCCACTTCGCCCATGCGGCGTTGCACCAGATCCTGTACCTCCGGTCGGAAGGTCCGGACGGTTCCGCGCAGCACGGCGGTGGCCGGCAGGACATTCCACGTATCACCTGCGTGGAATTGCGTGACGCTGACGACCGCCGAATCGATGGGATGGACGCTGCGGCTGGCGATGGTCTGGAAGGCGGACACGATCTGGCTGCCGACCATGATCGTGTCGGTTCCCATATGCGGCATGCCCGCGTGGGTGCCCTTGCCGGTCAAGGTCAGTTCGAAGATATCGTAGGCAGCCATCAGCGGGCCCGGCCGCAGGGCGATGCGGCCGACCTCCAACCCCGGCCAATTGTGCATGCCGAAGACCTTTTCGACGGGGAAGCGGTCGAACAGCCCTTCCTCCACCATCACGCGGCCGCCGCCCTCATTCTCCTCCGCCGGCTGGAAGATGAAAGCGATGGTGCCTTGGAAGGTGTCGGGGTTTTCGGTCAGGTAGCGCGCCGCGCCCAGCAGCATCGCCGTGTGCCCGTCATGCCCGCAGGCATGCATGCGGCCCGGATTGCGCGAGCTGTGGGGCAGGTTGGTTTCTTCGTGGATGTGCAGCGCATCCATATCGGCGCGGAAGCCGACCGTGGGTCCGTCGCCATTGCGCAGGATCCCGACCACTCCGGTCTTGGCGAGGCCGCGATGCACCTCCAACCCGAAGGAGGTCAGCTTTTCCGCAACGAAGTCGCTGGTCCGCTGCTCCTCGAAGGCGGTTTCCGGATGGGCGTGCAGATCGCGCCGCCATGCCGTCATCTCCGCCGTCAGTTCATCCAACCCAGCCACCGTCCCGATCATCGGTTCTTCCTCTTGTTTCGCCAAAGCGTTAGGGCAATCCTGCCCAAAATGCCCCCGCGCCGAAACAGTGTTTTTCGCAGGAGCCACCGTTGCACGGAAGTGGCCGGTATCGTCGGGCCGGTTTGCAATCGCGGCTCAAGAGCGGCGTTCCTCCTTTCCTCACCTGCCGCAATTCTGCTATGGCCGCGATGACGGACGGGAGTAAGACCTCGCCCGGTCGAAAGGAGTGGGCGTCATGCGGCCCCTGGACTGGATAAGCCATTCTCTGCCAAGCACCCTGCGCGGCAAGTTGCTCCTGTTTTCCCTTGCCGTGGTGGTTCTGCCCATTTCGCTGACCGGCTACCTGTTGGAACGGGAAGGGCGGCAGGCGCTGGTTCACGAAAAGTCGGAAAAGCTCTTCGGTCTGACGCGCCTGCTTGACGTGCATCTCGGTCCCGGCTTCGATCCTCTTCTGGCCGATATGGGCGTCGAAACCAGCGACCGGAGCGCTGCCGTCCGGGCGCTCTCACGTCGTTTGACTCCCTTCACCGACATGATCGCCGAGGCGAACCCGGGCGTGGGTGTCGGCTATTACAGCAGGGCGCTCAACGCCATCATCACCTATGGACCCAGCCGGGATTACGCCGCGACGGTCGGCGCCAGCATACCGCCGGAGCATCCGGGCTGGCATGTGCTGGAAGGCGGGAAGCAATCGGTCGAAAGCGGTCGGCAGGTGCGCGGCTTCATCATGAATGCGATGCTGCCCATCGTCCGTGACGGTGCCGTGATCGGCTATATCTGGGCCAATGAGCTTTCCGATGATGTGGAGCGGCAAACGGCGGCCATGGACCGTGCGGTTCTGACGGTCAGCATCGGGGGGATCCTGCTCGGACTTGCGCTGACGCAACTGCTGGCGCGCGGGGTCGGCCGCGACATCAGGCAGATTATCGACGGCTTGCTCCGCATGCGCAGCGATCTTGGAGAGCCGATCCAACCGCCGCCGGGCGAAGTCGGCGCCATCGCGGTCGAGGTCAACGCCATGGCCCGTGCCCTGCTGGACGCCAGATCGCTGACCGAGAACATCCTGCACAGCATCGCCGACGGCGTGATCGCCGTCGATTGGGCCGGACAGGTCACCGCGTTGAACCCGGCGGCCGAAGCGATGCTGGGGATCACGGCGGCCGACGTGATCGGCCGGCCCTACGAATCGCTGTTCAAACCGGAGGGCCGTTTCGCCAGCCCGCTGCTCGACACGCTGAAGACCGGCCGGCACCATGTCGGCGTGACGCTGGATTTTCCGGGGACCAGGCAGACGCTTCATCTCACGGTGTCGAGCAGCCTTCTGCGCAACAGCCGCGGGGATGCGATCGGCGCGGTCGTGGTGCTGAGGGATCTGACCGAGCAGCAGCGGCTCCGCACCCAGATCATGCGCGCCGACCGGTTGGCCGCGCTCGGCGAACTGGTCGCCGGTCTCGCCCATGAGGTGCGCAATCCTTTGACCTCGATCCGCGGCTTCATGCAGTTCCTCGAAAGCTCGGACGATGTCGCGGAATGGCAGCGCTATGCCCCGCTGATCGTGCGACAGGTCGACAGCCTGAACCGCCTCGTCACCGAATTGCTGGAGTTCGGCCGGCCCCGCCCGCCGGCCTTCCACCCGGTGCAACTGAACGATCTCATTCGCGAGGTGTCGCTGCTGGCGGGGCGCAAGTCAAACGCGCGCATCGCCCTGCATCTTTCCCCCGACCTGCCTCTGGTCGAAGCCGATGGCGAGGCGCTGAAGCAGGTCATGCTCAACCTGATCATCAACGCGATCCAGGCGACCTCCGAGACCGGGGAAATCACCATCGCCACGGCGGCCGTGACTCAGGACCGGGGAGAGGCCGTCGTCACAGTGGCCGATGACGGCGACGGGATCGCGCCGGAAAACCTCGACAAGGTGTTCGATCCCTTCTTCTCGACCAAACCCCAGGGGACCGGACTGGGGCTGGCGATGGCACATCGGATCGTGGATGCTCACCACGGAACCATCGCCATTGCCAGCGTGCCGGGGGCCGGCACCACGGTGACCTTGCGGATTCCCTTCGTTCACAGCCAAACGGTTGACGTATGACGACCCCGTTTCCGACCGTGCAGACCACGCCGGCGCCTGCCGTCCTGGTGGTGGATGACGATGAGGCGATCCGCGAGATGCTCGCGGCGGTTCTGTCGCGTGACGGGCTGTCGGTGACCACCGCCGCCGACGGCGTGGAGGCCGTCGCCGCCTTCGCGGCGCAACGGCATGCCGTGGTGCTGATGGATGTCCGCATGCCGCGGATGACCGGGCTGCAGGCGCTGGCGGAGATCCGGAAGCTCGACCGCTCCACCGCGGTGATTCTGATGACTGCCTTCGCCGAGGTCGGATCGGCGGTCCAGGCGATCAAGGACGGTGCCTTCGACTACGTCATCAAGCCCTTCGACATCGCGGAGATCCAGCTGCAGGTCGGGCGGGCGTTGCAGATGCGCCGGATGCGCGACGACATCGCGACCCTGCACCGCGAGCTGTCCAGCAGCTATCACACCGACCGCATCCTGACCGCCAGTCCGCGCATGAGCGAGCTTCTGCAGACCATCGCCAAGGTCGCCAAGAGCAACGCGACCGTGCTGGTGACCGGCGAGAGCGGCACCGGCAAGGAACTGGTGGCGGCGGCCATCCACTACAACAGCCCGCGCAATGCCGGACCCTTCGTCAAGGTCAACTGCGCCGCGGTGCCGGAAGGGCTGCTGGAAAGCGAGTTCTTCGGCCATGAGAAGGGCGCCTTCACCGGTGCGCAGGCACGCCGCCGCGGCCGGTTCGAACAGGCCGAGCACGGCACCCTGTTCCTCGACGAGATCGGCGACATTTCTCCCAGCCTGCAGGTGAAGCTGCTGCGCGTCCTGCAGGAGCGCGAGTTCGAGCGGGTCGGCGGAACCGAGTTGGTGCGCACGGACGTGCGCGTCGTCGTCGCCACCAACCGGAATCTGGAGGAGATGGTCCGGCAGGGGCTGTTCCGGCAGGATCTCTATTTCCGTCTGAACGTCGTGACGCTGAAGACGGTGCCGTTGCGCGAGCGGCCGGAGGATATCCGCCTGCTCGCCACCCACTTCCTGCAGCGCTTCGCCGCCGAGAACCGGATCGAGGTCGGCGGCATCGACGAGCAGGCGATGGAGCGCCTGCTGGCCTACCGTTGGCCGGGCAACATCCGCGAGCTGTCCAATGCCATGGAACGTGCCGTGGTGATGAGCACCGGCGCGATGATCGTCGCGGAGGATCTTCCGGAACAGATCGCCGGCCGTGTGGACGATGCCGATCCCGTGGCCGGGATCGAGGCCTCAGCGTCCGTTGCCGGCGGTGGTGCCCTGCGCGAACAGGTCAGCCGCTTCGAAGCGCGCGTGGTGGCCGAGGCGCTGGCCCGCAACGACGGCAACCGCATGAAGACCGCGCTGGAGCTTGGGATCAGCCGTCGTTCGCTGCTCTACAAGCTCCAGGAATACGCCATTTCCTGAACAGGGCAGGGCTCCGTCATCGCTGCGCAAAATTTTGCGCAGCACGCACAAAGTTGCGCACCCGATGGCGCCGGTTCTCAACGATTCCGCACGCTGCCTGACCCGCTCCGTGGCCCGAGGTCTTGGATTCCACGCTATCGGCGATGGCCCCGCAGGCTGGCACATCCATTGCAAATATGTGGGTATGCCGGTTGGCCCCGACCATCCCATGCAACGGCGTGGGGGTCGCAGGCCTTCCGATCGCAGCGCTATGAAACCAAGAATGAGCGTGCGGTTCGTCTTTCCGGTCCCGCTTCGGACCGGGGAGCGGGCTCCGCGCCCGCGGGGTCGCGGCGGGAATGCCCTGCTGCGCCCCGACGTCCAAGGGAGACGTCGAATGAGTAAAGTGCGAAAGCTGGAAGACACCGTCGCCATGATTCCCGATGGCGCGGTTTTGATGATCGGCGGGTTCATGGGAGTCGGCACGCCGCCCCACCTGATCGACGAGTTGCTGCGCCAGAACAAGCGCGGCCTGACCGTGATCGCCAACGACACCGCCCGACCCGCCGTGGGAATCGGTCGGCTGATTGCCGCCAAGGCGGTGCGCAAGGTGATCGCCAGCCACATCGGCACCAACCCCGAAACCCAGCGCCAGATGATCGCCGGGGAGACGGAGGTGGAGTTGGTGCCGCAGGGTACGCTGGCCGAGCGGGTGCGGGCCGGCGGCTTCGGCCTCGGCGGCGTGCTGACCCCGACCGGCGTCGGCACGGTGGTGGAGGAGGGCAAGCAGCGCATCGAGCTGGACGGCACCGTTTATCTGCTGGAAACCGCGCTGAAGGCCGACTTTGCCCTGATCGCCGCCAAGCGGGCCGATTACCTGGGGAATCTCGAATACGCGCTGACCGCGCGCAACTTCAATCCGCTGATGGCGATGGCCGCCGGAACGGTGATCGTCGAGGCCGAGGACATCGTGCCGGTGGGCGTCATTCCGCCCGACAGCGTCGTCACCCCGAATGTGCTGGTCGACTGCCTGGTCGCCAAGGAGCATCGCCATGGATGAGAAAACCCTGATCGCCAAGCGCGTCGCGCTGGAACTGCGGCCGGGCAACCTGGTGAATCTCGGCATCGGCCTGCCCACTATGGTCGCCGCCCATCTGCCGGCCGGCGTCAACGTCTTCTTCCAGTCGGAGAATGGGATCATCGGCATGGCACCGGTGCCCGAGCCGGGGGCGGAGAACGAGGATCTTAGCGATGCCGGCGGCAGCCCGATCGGCGCCGTTCCGGGGGCCGCCTCCTTCGACAGCGCGATGTCCTTCGGGCTGATCCGCGGCGGGCATCTGGACGTGACCGTGCTGGGCGGCCTGCAGATCGACGAGGAGGGCCGGCTCGCCAACTGGATGGTGCCCGGCAAGATGGTTCCCGGCATGGGCGGTGCGATGGATCTGGTCTCCGGCGCCAAGCGGGTGATCGTCGCCATGCAGCACAGCGCCAAGGGCACGCCCAAGATCGTCAAGCGTTGCGAGCTGCCGCTGACCTCGGTGCGGCGGGTCGACCTGATCGTCACCGAACTGGCGGTGATCGAGCCGACGGACAAGGGGCTGGTGCTGCGGGAGGTCGCTCCCGGCGTCGCGGTCGCCGAGGTGCTGGCCCAGACCGGCGCCGAGCTGATCGTCCCGTCCGCCGTACCAACCATGCCGGTCGCAGCCTGACCGTCGCCATCCAAGCATCGTGAGCATTGGGGAGCCGCTGTCCCCGCGCCGCCCGGCCGTCGTGCCCGGTGGCGCGGGAACGCCCCCCTCGTGCCGGAGACCCACCATGAGCGTCACCACAGCCCCCCCGCCGGCGCCGGACGCCAGCGTCCGCTTCAACCCGATCACGCCGATTTCCCGCGCCCTGACCTGGCTGGTCAGCCGCTATCTGCCCGACCCACTGATCTTCGCCATCATCCTGACCGTGCTGACCTTCGGCTTCGCCTGGTGGCTGACGCCGAGCGGGCCGGTCGATCTGGTGCGCATGTGGGGCAACGGATTCTGGAACCTGCTGGCCTTCTCGATGCAGATGGCGCTGGTGCTGGTCACCGGCCATGCGCTGGCCAGTTCCGAGCCGGTGCGCAACGTGATGGGCCGGGTGGCCTCCATCGCCAGGACGCCGGCCCAGGGCGTCATGCTGGTCTGCTTCGCCGCCGCCGTCACCAACGTCGTCAACTGGGGCTTCGGCCTCGTCGTCGGCGCCATGTTCGCCCGCGAGGTGGCGCGCCGCATCCCGAAATCGGACTACCGTCTGCTGATCGCGTCGGCCTATATCGGCTTCATGACGTGGCATGGCGGCTTCTCCGCCTCGGTGCCGCTGGTCGCCGCGACCAAGGGCAACCCGATGGAGAAGACGGTCGGCCTGATCCCGATCGCCGACACCATCTTCACCACCTACAATGTCGGCATCACGTTGGCGCTGATCGTCGTCCTGCCGCTGATCTGCTGGATGATGCACCCGAAGCCGCATGAGGTGGTGGCGGTCGACCCGGCCCTGCTGAAGCCGGAACCCTCGACCAAGCGCGTGCTCGGCCCCGACGCCAGCCCGGCCGAAAAGCTGGAGGAGAGCCGCATCCTCGGCTTCGTCGTCGCGGCGCTCGGCATCGGCTACCTGTTCCTGCACTTCCAGGCCAAGGGCTTCGACCTCAACATCAACACGGTCAACCTGATCATGCTGGTGGCCGGCCTGATCCTGCACGGCACGCCGATGGCCTATGCTCGCGCCGTCGCCAACGCCGCCCGCGGCACCGCCGGCATCATGGTGCAGTTCCCCTTCTATGCCGGCATCCAGATCATGATGGAGCATTCCGGCCTGGGCGGTCTGATCACCAACCTGTTCGTCGACATCGCCAACAAGGAGACCTTCCCGGTCCTGGCATTCCTGTCGTCGGGCCTGATCAACTTCGCCGTCCCGTCGGGCGGCGGCCACTGGGTGGTGCAGGGTCCCTTCATCATGCCGGCGGCCCAGCAGCTCGGCGTCGATCTCGGCAAGGCCGCCATGGCCATCGCCTATGGCGAGGAGTGGATGAACATGGCCCAGCCCTTCTGGGCGCTGCCGGCGCTCGCCATCGCCGGGCTGGGGGTGCGCGACATCATGGGTTACTGCGCGACGGCGCTGGTCATCACCCTGCCCATCTTCCTGATCGGCCTTTACTTCTGACCCTTTGCGACCAACCGGCCGCCGCGCTCCCGAACGGACGCGGCGGCCTTCCTTCCTGCAAGACACAATGTTCCGGAGGAGTCCTCCATGACCGAGATCGTCATCGCCAGCGCGGTCCGCACCGCCATCGGCAGCTTCAACGGCGCGCTGGCCGCCGTCCCCGCCCATGAGCTCGGCGCCGCCGCGATCCGCGAGGCGCTGTCGCGCGCCCACACCGACGCCGCCGAGGTGAGCGAGGTGATCCTGGGCCAGGTGCTGACCGCCGGCCAGGGCCAGAACCCCGCCCGCCAGGCTGCGGTCAAGGCCGGCATTCCGGTCGAGAAGACCGCTTTCGGCATCAATCAGGTCTGCGGCTCGGGCCTGCGCTCCGTAGCGCTCGGCTGGCAGGCGATCCGCTGCGGCGACGCCGAGGTGATGGTGGTCGGCGGCCAGGAGAACATGAGCCTGTCGCCCCACGTCATGCATCTGCGCAACGGCACCAAGATGGGCACGGCCGAGATGCTCGACAGCATGATCAGGGACGGGCTGTGGGAGGCTTTCCACGGCTACCACATGGGAACCACCGCCGAGAATGTCGCCCGCGCCTGCGATCTCAGCCGCGAGCGGCAGGACCTGTTCGCGCTGGCCTCGCAGCAGAAGGCGGAAGCGGCGCAGAAGGCCGGCCGCTTCCGGGACGAGATCGTGCCGGTCACCATCAAGGGCCGCAAGGGCGACACCGTGGTGGACAGCGACGAGTATCCCAAGCACGGCACGACGCTGGAGGCGCTGGCCAAGCTGCGCCCGGCCTTCGCCAAGGACGGCACGGTGACCGCCGGCAACGCCTCCGGCCTCAATGACGGGGCGGCGGCGTTGGTGCTGATGACGGCGGAGAATGCCAAGCGGCGCGGGGTGACGCCGCTGGCGCGCATCGCCTCCTGGGCGACGGCGGGCGTCGATCCGGCCATCATGGGCACCGGGCCGATCCCGGCCTCGAAATTGGCTCTGCAGAAGGCCGGCTGGTCGGTGGACGAGCTCGACCTGATCGAGGCGAACGAGGCCTTCGCGGCGCAGGCTCTGGCGGTCAATGCCGGGATGGGCTGGGACGAGGCGCGGGTGAACGTCAATGGCGGCGCCATCGCGCTCGGCCATCCCATCGGCGCCTCGGGCGCGCGCATCCTGGTCAGCCTGCTGCATGAGATGGCCCGGCGTGATGCCCGCAAGGGTCTCGCCACCCTTTGCATCGGCGGCGGCATGGGCGTCGCCCTCTGCGTCGAGCGCGGCTGATCCAAGAGATCGACCCCGGCAAGAGGCGGAGCCGCCGCCGATCCCACCAGCATGGTGGCGGCTCCGCGACCATTTGTACCCTGTTGCAGGATGGTAGTATGGCAGAGATTGTCGAGGTGTCCGTCACCCTGCGCATCGCGGTCGCCGACGCCCCCGACGGGCGGGCCCTCGCCCTGCGGGCGGCGGAACAGTTCAGCCATGTCAGCCATGCCCGGATCGCCGCGTTCAACGAGGTGAACCGGGTCCATTCGGCGGACCATGGCACCGTCGAAGCGGTCACCAGCACAATCGTTGGCGCAGGCCGCGGCTCGTAACGTCGGTTCGGCCCCGCTGGAGCAGGCCGGAAAGAGGGAAGACTCAAATCATGCGTTTGTCGGAGCTGCCGTTGCGGTGGCGCATCGGATTTCTCGCCTCGCTGTCGATCATCGCCGCCGGACTGGTGGCGGCGGTCGGCGGCCATTTCGTCAACCGTGCGCTGGTCGAGCAGCGGATGAACAGCGTCCGCTTCATCGCCGAGAGCGGCGGCAGCATCGCCGCCCGCTTCCATAAGCTGGCGCAGGACGGCGTGATGAGCGAGGAGGACGCCAAGGAGCGCGCGAGGACGGCGATCGGCGCCATGCGCTATGCCGACGGAGAGTATCTGTGGATCTGGACCTCGCAGATCATCAACGTCATGCATGCCAACCCGGCGCTGATCGGCAAGAGCGGTGCCGAAATCCGCGACCGCAACGGCGTCTATGTCATTCGCGAGGCGGTGCGCGGCGCCCTGACGCCGGTTCCGGAATTCGTGACCTACGAATGGCCGCGGCCCAACGATCCGAAGGGGCCGACCTACGAAAAGCTGGCCTATTCGATCCATTTCAAGCCGTGGGACTGGGTCATCGGCACCGGCGTCTACACCGACGACCTGCGCTCCGCCTTCCTCGGCATGATGACCGTGTTCGGACTGGTGGTCGCCGGGCTGTCGGCGCTGGCCCTGCTGCTGGGTTGGGCGGTCGCGCGCAGCGTGACGCGCCCGCTGTCGCGCGTGCATGGGGTCATGCTGCGGCTGGCGGAGCAGGATCTGGATGCCGAGGTGCCGGAACGCGGGCGGCGGGATGAGATCGGCGGCATGGCGCGCACGCTCGAGGTCTTCAAGGAGAACATCCTGCGCAACCGGCAGATGGAGCAGGAGCGCCGCAGCGTCGCCGCCCAGGCGTCCGCGGAAAAGCGGGAAGCGGTGTTCGATCTGGCGAGCCGGTTCGAGAGCCGGGTCGGCCGCATCGTCGACCAGCTCGGCCAGTCCGCCAAGGGCTTTCAGGAAACTGCATCGCACCTGTCCATGGCGGTCCAGAAGGCCGAGCAGGAGTGCACGTCGGTGGCTTCGGCCTCCGAACAGGCGTCGGTCAATGTCCAGGCCGTCGCATCCGCCGCCGAGGAGATGTCGACGGCGATCCGCGATCTGTCGGGACGGGTGGCGCAGGCGGCCCAGCGGTCGAAGACGACCGCCGAACGGGCGGAGCAGGCCCGCAGTCATATGGACGCATTGTCGACCGCCATCGAGCAGGTGGACCAGGTCGTCGCATCCATCAATGCGGTCGCCTCGCAGACCAATCTGCTGGCGCTGAACGCCACCATCGAGGCAGCGCGCGCCGGTGAGGCCGGCAAAGGCTTTGCCGTCGTCGCGAGCGAAGTCAAGAATCTGGCCAGCCAGACGCATGCGATGACCGAGCAGATCGGGCAGCAGATCAGCACCGTGAAAGCCGCGTCCGACCGGACAGTGGAAGGGATGCGCGCGATCATCGGCCAAATCCAGCACATCGACCAATCGGCCGCCGAGATGGCGGCCTCGGTCGGGCAGCAAAGTGCGGCAACCGACGAAATCAGCTGCAATGCTCAGCAGGCGGCGGTCGGAACCAATGACGTTTCACGCAGCGTGGTCGACATCCGAAAGGCTGAGCAGGAGAGCGGAATAGCCGCCAGGCAGGTCATGCAGTCGGCCGACGCCTTGGCTGCCGACGCTGACTTGCTGAAGCATGAACTCGAGGCATTTCTGGCGGAGATCCGCGCGGCCTGACATGAGGCACCCCTCGACCTGAAGCCTGTCCGTTAGGGAGGCCCCGTTCGGCAAAGGCCCAATCCTGCCCCCGCAATCTTGCCGATTGTGGCGCTGTCTTGCGAGCGGGCGGGCCGCCCTGGATGGAGGAACTCGTCATTCTTGAGACGTTGCGGGTTTCAATGGCCTGGAACGACCCCATGTCTACGGCTCCCGGCCAGGGGCTTCCGATCAGGGGCTCCCACTAAGGAGCTCCCGGCCTTGGTCGGGCTTGGTCTTTCCTGCGTCAGCCCTTGAACCCCAACGAGGAAGGGAACGATGAGCAATCTGAGCAAAGTCCTCGGCGTCATCCTGGCCAACGGGCTTGCCGGCCGCACGGGCCGGGGGCCGGCCTTTGCCGCTGCGATGCCTCTGCTCCTCGGCAAGAAGGGCAAGAAGAAAAAGAAGCACTTCTACGGCCACGGCTATGGTGGTCCGCATGGAATTGCCCATGGACCGGCCGCAGGGATGGGCGGGCTGGCCGGCGGATTGGCGGGCGGCCATGGTTCGGGGCTGCTTCAGAAGGCGGGGCTCGCCTCGCTGGCTTATCTCGCTTACCGCGCTTATCAGGACAGCCAGAAGCCGGCGCCGACCGGATCGCGGCCTCCTCCTCCCGCTGCCAGCGGTCCGCTGGGGGGTATCCTCGGCCGGTTGGGGTTGGGTGGGATGTTTGGCGGTGCCATAGGGGGCGGTGCCATGGGCGGCAGCGTCTTGGGCGGCGGTGCGGCCGGTGGTCTCGGCGATCGTCTGGCCGGGGTGCTGCGCGGCGGTACGCCGGAACCCGATCTTGGCGATGCCAAGGCGCTTCTGCTGATCCGCGCCATGATCGCCGCGGCGAATGCGGATGGCCGGATATCGCCCGATGAGCAGCGCCGCATCCTCGACAGCCTGGACGCCGCCCAGGCCGATCTGGAGGACCGGCGGATCGTCGAGGCGGAGTTGCGGTCCCCGCGCCCGATGGACGACATCGTCCGCGAGGTACGCGATCCCGACACGGCGGAGCAGGTCTATCTCGCTTCCGAACTGGCGGTGCGCGGCGGCAGCGAGGTCGACCGCCAGTATCTGGCCTACCTCGCCGCCCGCCTCGGCCTGTCGGACTCCCGGCGCCGGGAGCTGGACTCGATGGTTTGAACCAGCGCTTGTCCGGTCAGGGGCGTGCCGGCGGGTCGGTGACGATGCGAACCGGAACGCCCTTGGCGGCGGGGGTCTCCGAGGCCTCGTCATGGTACCAGAGCGGGATCAGCGGGTTCATTTCCGGATAATAGGAGCCGATGCAGCCGCGCGGCAGCAGGAAGGGCGTGACCGTCAGCCCGTCGACCCGGCGGTCGACGCCGTCGCCGGCATCGCCGACAAGCCCGACCACCTGCCCCTCCGACAGACCGGCCGCGGCGATGTCGGCCGGGTTCATCAGCAGCACGTCGCGCGTGCCCTCGATCCCGCGCAGCCGGTCGGAATAGCCGTAGATCGTGGTGTTGAACTGGTCGTTGGAGCGCATGGTGATCAGCCGGAAGCGGCCCGGCGCATCTTCGAACCCGATCGCGCGCAGGTGCCCCGGCGGGGTGAAGTGGGCCTTGCCCGACGGGGTTTTCCAGATCCGTTCGCGCGCGGGATTGCCGCGGTAGAAGCCGCCTGGCGTGAAGACCCGTTCGTTGAAGCGGTGGAATTCCTGGGGATAGGTTTCTTCGATCAGGGCGCGGATGCGGCGATAGTCGGCCACCCATTCGTCCCATTTCACCTTCGGGTTCGGCGGCAGGGTCGCCTTGGCCATGCCGGCGACGATGGCGACCTCCGATTTCAGGTCGGGGCTGGCCGGCGTGTTGTTGCCGAGCGAGCCGTGGATGCAGCTCAGGCTGTCCTCCATCGTCACCGCCTGGGCGCCGCTTTCCTGCAAATCCTCTTCCGAGCGGCCGAGGCAGGGCAGCAGGAAGGCGACCTCGCCGTTGATCAGGTGGCTGCGGTTCAGCTTGGTCGCGATCTGGACGGTCAGGCGCATGCGGGGCCATGCCGCTTCCATCCGGTCGCGTTCCGGAATGGCGCGGACGAAGTTGCCGCCCAGCCCGATGAAGGCCTTGACCTCGCCCGACAGGATCTTCTCGCAGGCCTTGACGGTGTTCAGCCCCTCCTTGCGCGGCGGCTCGAAGCCGAACTGTCCGGCCAGCCGGTCGAGCGGCACCAGTTCCGGCTTTTCGGAGATGCCGACGGTGCGCTGACCCTGGACGTTGGAATGGCCGCGGACCGGCGAGACGCCGGTGCCGTCGCGCCCGATGTTGCCCTTCAGCAGCCACAGGTTCACCAGTGCGGCGAGCGTTTCGGAGCCGCGCACATGCTGGGTCAGGCCCATGCCGTACATGGCGATGGAGCGGTCGGCCTCGATGTAGATGTCGGCGGCCTGCTTCAGGTCTTCGCGTGTCAGGCCGGATTCCCGTTCGATCTCGTCCCAGCCGACGGCCTCCACCCGCGCCTTCATCTCGTCGAAGCCGACGGTGTGCTGCGCGATGAAGTCCGGGTCGACGACATGCCGCTTCTGGCTGGACCAGCGCGCATCCTCGGCGGCCAGCACATGCTTGATCAGGCCGATGATCGCGGCGATGTCGCCGCCGGCCTTGACCTGGAAATAGAGCGTCGAGATTTGCGTGTCCTTGCCGGTCAGCATCTCCAGCGGGCTCTGCGGATTGCGGAAGCTCTCCAGCCCCTTTTCCCGCACGGGGTTGAAGGTGACGATCTTCGCGCCGCGCTTGACCGCCTGCTGCAGCGGGTGGAGAAGGCGCGGGCTGTTGGAGCCGGTGTTCTGGCCGAAGAAGAAGATGGCGTTGCAGCTGTCGAAATCGTCCAGCACGCAGGTGCCGACCGGCGATCCGATCACCTTCTTCAGGCCGACAGAGGTCGTCTCGTGGCACATGTTGGAGCTGTCGGGCAGGTTGTTGTGCCCGTACAGCCGCGCGAACAGCGCATAGAGGTAGGAGGTCTCCAGGCTTGCGCGGCCGGAGGCGTAGAAGACCGCCTGCTCCGGATCGAGGGCGCGCAGTTCCGCACCGATGGCGGCGAAGGCTTCCTCCCAGCTGCAGGGCACATAGCGGTCGGTGGCGCGGTCGTAGCGCATGGGATGGGTCAGCCGTCCCTGCTGCTCCAGGTCGTGATCCTTCCAGCCCTTGAGTTCGCTGACCGAATGTTGGGCGAAGAAGTCGGGCGTGCAGCGCCGGCTGGTCAGCTCCCAGATCGTCGCCTTGGCGCCGTTCTCGCAGAACTCGAAGGTGTGCGGTTCGGCCGGCTTGCCCCAGGCGCAGGATACGCACATGAAGCCGCCGGGCTTGTTCTGCCGGCGCAGCGTGTCGAGCACGGCGGGGGTCGGCCGCTCCTCCCCCATGATCCGGGCCATGGAGCCGACCGAGCCCCAGCCGCCGGCGGGCTTGTCGTAATGCGGGGTGTTCTCGTCGTCCGACAGTCCGTCGATGCTCATGGCGCGGGTCTTTCAGCGGATTGGTCTTAAGGTCAGGCCGGGCATGATCTTTGGGGCGGCGTGGCCGCCGGCCTCCCGGTTAAGTCCAACCGGACGGGTGACGACAGGTTCCGCAGTGCCGCCGGACGGACGGAGCCTCCGCACCCCGAAGCCCACGCTACCCTGATGGCATATCCTCCCCGTTGAGCAGGGACCGGGCGCAATGGAGCCGGTCCGGTCCTGTTGGCAAGGGGGACAGGCCCCCGCAATGGTCGCGGTGGCCTCCAGGGAAGAACCCCCGGAATAGAATCCTCAGGTCAGTGGAGAACCATTCATGCCCAACGCCAAAGACAACCTGATCGCGTGGCTGCGCGACGCCCACGCCATGGAAAGCCAGGCGGTCGAGATGCTTGAGCGTCAGGTCGACCGCATCAAGAACTATCCGGAGATGCTGGCGAAGGCCCAGGAGCATATCGACGTTTCCAACCGTCAGGCGGAACGCCTGAGCCAGTGCCTGCAGTCGCTCGGCAGCAGCACCTCCTCGATCAAGACCGGCGTCGGCATGCTGATCGGCAATGCGCAGTCGCTGTCGGGCGTGTTCGCCGACGACGAGATCGTGAAGGCCGGCATCTTCAACTATGCCTTCGAGCATTTCGAGATCGCCAACTACCGCGCCTTGATCGCCGCCGCCAACCGGGCCGGCGAGCCGGAGATCGCCCGCACGCTGCAGCAGAGCCTGGACGAGGAGATCGAGATGGCCTCCTGGCTGGAGCAGCGCCTGCCGCAGGTCACCGAAACCTTCCTGACGCGCCAGGAAGCCGGGGCGCCCGCCGAAGCCAAGCGCTGACCAGCCGGGTGCCGGGGGCCGGGCAATGCGGCCCGGCTCCCGGCGTTTCGATTCCCGGCCACGCCGTGCTCGTGAGTTCTCAGGTCGGCCCATAGGAGATTTCCGGACTGCGGAAGGAGGAGGTGACGGGCGAGTTGTTCCTGGACCTCGACATCGGCCTGCCGGTGCAACTGCTACGCCGTCTGCTCCGTGTCATTCTGAAAACCCAGGCTCCCGCCGAACCGATGGGGTGGAGGCGATGGACCGGCATGGCCGCCGGATCAACGTAGAAACTTTAGTTCACATGAATGGTTTGGATATTTCAATATACGTTGGCTTAAGCTGAACGCCTGGTGCACCGTCGACCGACATCGGTTCGGAAGGAGCGTGGTGGCATGTCGGACACGCATGGACTGAAGGCCGGCCGTGCTGTGAAAGCTAAGCCGTTGATCGTCCAGCCGATCTGGGATCGGCTCGACCATGCGGTCATCGTGACGGACTGCGAACTGACGGCACCCGGTCCCACCATCCGCTACGTGAACCGCGCTTTCACCCGCCTTACAGGCTACCGGGCAGACGAGGTGATCGGCCGGTCGCCTCGCCTTTTGCAATGCTCCCGCACCGATCGGGGGGTGGTGGCGACGATCAGGCGCGACTTGCACGAAAGTGATTTCTGCCGCGCCACGCTGACCAACCGCCGCAAGGACGGTACCGATTATCTGTGTGCCCTGGTCATCACCCCGCTGATCGGGCCGACGGGTGAGACCGAGCATTTCATCTGTGTTGCCGAACACCTGAAGGAGAACCCTTCGCACGCCGTTCTCCGGCGTGATTCGGATGAACTGGAACAGGCGCAGACGCGCATCCAGACGCTGGAAAGGCACCTGACCAAGGCGAATGACCTGATCGGGCGGCAGCAAAGCGAATTGGCTGTGACCAATGTGCATCTGGCCCGCTCCAACGAGGAACTTCGCCGTTTGCGGGCCGCGGACGCCGACAAGCTTCAACTGCTCGCCTCGGCCAGCCACGACCTGCGCCAGCCGGTGATGTCGATGGGGCTGTTCCTGGATGTGCTGCGCCATCGTATAGGCGAAGCCGAACGTCCGATTCTCGGCGGGCTGTTAGCTTCGCATGTCTCAATCCGCACCCTGCTGGACGGTATGCTGGATACCGCGAGGCTCGACGCCGGTGCACTGGATCCGACGATCGAGCCGGTGCCGATCGCAGTCATGCTGGACGTCATCAAAGGCGAGTTCATGCTTCAGGCGGAGATGCGTGGGCTCCGGTTGCGTGTGATGCCCTGCACCGCGACCGTGTCCAGCGACGCCCAGCTTCTGGAGCGCATCCTGCGGAATCTCGTCGCTAATGCGCTGAAATACACCACCACCGGCGGTATTCTGCTGGGTTGCCGCCAGTGCCATGCTGCGGAAGGCGGCAGGCACCTGCGCATCGAAGTTTGGGATACCGGCCCCGGCATCGCCGAGAACAGCCTGAGGGCCATTTTCGAGGAGTTCCGGCAGCTCGACAACCGCGACCGGAACCAGACGCGCGGGGTGGGGCTTGGCCTTGCGATCGTGGCACGGCTGGCCAAGCAGTTGAACCATCGGATCGGTGTGCGGTCATGGCCTGGGCGGGGGTCCGTCTTTTCGGTGACTGTTCCACTTGCCCCGAAGCACAGTACCAGCCGTGGCCGGTCACGCGCAGGACAGGCCAGCTGAAGCGAGAGTGCCCGGAACCGGTACTGCCTCCTTCGGCTTGTCACCTTCGGTTTGAGTAGTTCCTATCCCTATGCACCTTTAGGTTCGCAGAAGGAAAGGTCCATCCTGTACATCTGTTGGCACTGAGGTTGCTACGCCCCTCGGTTGTCCAGCGGGTGTCGGCATTTTGGATGAATGAAAGGGAACAAACGTGGATCATCATGCACAGCATGTCCATGGCTCTGCGGAACTGGAACTGGTGTCCGACCGCCGGGTCCCGTCCGACGATCCCTTCAAATTCCTGATCGTCGACGACCATGCCCTTGTCCGATACGGATTGTCGCTGGCTCTGAGGCAGCGCTATGAGGGAGCCGTGATCGTGGAGGCGGGATCGCTGGCCGAGGCGATGCGCAAGGTCAAGGCCGAAAGCGACCTCACCGCCATTCTCTACGACTTGCAGATGGGCGACAGCGACGAGCACAGCGGCCTTGCCGATATGCTGGAGGCGGCGGGCGATGTGCCGCTGATCGTGGTGTCGGGGGCGACCGACGGCACCGTCATCGCGTCCTGCATCCGTGCCGGCGCCCGCGGCTTCGTCCACAAGGGCTGTGAAGGGGTGGTGCTGGACCAGGCGCTTCCCATCGTGCTGGACGGCGGCATCTTCGCCCCGGCGCCGCCGGGAGCGCGCGACGGCCGACCGGTGCGCATCGCCATGGCCGCATCGGCGCCGGTGAAGACCGAGATCGACGCCGTCAACGGCCTGACCGACCGCCAGCGCGAGGTGCTGCGGCTGCTGCTGGAAGGTCAGTCGAACAAGGAGATCGCCCGTGCCCTGGGCGTGCTGGAGGGGACGATCAAGGTGCATCTGCGCACGGTGATGCAGCGGCTGGGCGTGCGCAACCGCACCCAGCTGGCGCTTGCCACCGTTCGGGCGGGAATCAAGCTGCAGTCCTGATCCGCACCGTACCTGACGACGCTGCCCTTATGAGGCGATGGGGCCGATCCCACGCTGTTGGGCGGCGTCCAGCAGGCTGACCAGTTCGCCCGACACCCACCAGCGGCATTTGCGCCGCTCTTCCGTCGCGACGGTCACCACCCGCTCGATCAGCCGGCTTTCCCCGGCGTTGAGTTCGCGCCCGTCGCGCAGCGCCCGCTCGACGATGGCCAGCAGCGTCTTGTCGATGGCGGTGATCTCGATGGGGTAGCCGGTCTCCTCCGCCAACTCGCACAGCTCGGCCATGGCGGACAGCGCGTCGTCGCGCCCATAGCTGCCGATCTGGCGGAACAGGCCGGCCAGATGCTCGCCGATGGCGGTCAGCCAGGGGTTGGTCGAGGCGGCGATGCCGCGGCGGCGCAGCCGGTGATTGAAGCCGTTGATGAAGCGCACCGGTTCGATCAGCGGGCGGGCCGACGCGCTGGCGTTGAGGGTCAGCAGGCGATGGCTCAGCACCGGCACCACCTCTCCCTCCACCAGACCGGTGACGCGGCCGACGGCGGCGGACACCGCGGCCCAGTTCCGGCCGCCGCGCTCCACCCCGAAACTCTGCAGCGCGTCGTACCAGCGGAAGGCCCGTTCCTGCAGTCGGTCCACCGTCTCGCCCGCGGTCAGCTGCGGCGGGGCAGCGCGGCCGAGATGGAGATCCTCCAGCTTCTGGCGCAGGCATTGCCAGGCGAACTGGACATGGCCCACCGCCGCCTCCACCAGGGGCGAGTTCGGGAACAGGCCGTAGAGCGCCAGCGCCTGGTCGGGATCGCGCGACCCGTTCACCAGGGACAGGGCGTAGAACAGGGCGCCATCCGGCGTTCCGGCATGCTGCGCCATCTCCGACACGGCGTGAAGGATGCCGATGGTGTCGCGCGGGCGCACCGCGCCGCGCCACAGCGGCGCGTGCTCCAGCATCGCGTCCAGCATGGTCAGATCGCCCATCGACAGCGGCGCCACGCTGGCCAGGCCGCGCTTGCGCAGCAGGGTGATCCGCTCGGCATTGGCTGTCGCCAGCAGCGTGCCGGCCCCGCCGCGCTGGCGCAGAACCGCAAGGGAACGGACGCGAAGCTCCTCCGCCCAGTCCGCAGCGGCGGGGGAGGCGAGGACGGCATCGAGCGGATGCTCGCTGGCTCGCGCGGCGATGTCGGTTTGCACCCGGCCGGCCAGTTCGCGCAGGTGCGGCAGCAGGGCGAACCACCAGGCGCTGGCATCGACCACATGCATGCAGCCGGGCGGCCGCGTTTCCGCCAGCATCAGCGCATCGGTGCGCAGCATCACCGGATCGAACCAGCCGGTCCAGATGCGGCGGGCATGTTCGGTGCGCGGGCCGTTCAGCATGGCGACGATCAGGCGGCCGATCTCGACCGTCATCTGGTCGTCTTCCAGATGCCCGGCCTGCACCAGTTCGAACAGTTTGGATTTCTGCGCGCGGTCGAGCGGGGCCAGGATCGCCTTGACCTTGTCGAGGCTCACGGCCGCCGGATCGGGTTCGGCAGCGTGAAGCGGGACGGTCTGAAGGGAGGCGCTGCGGTTGGGGCGGCCGGCCATGGCGTTCACGGGCGCTGCTGAATTGGCGCAATTTTAGGTACAAGCAGCGATTATTGCTACTGATATGTGGTGACATATTCTGTCGAGCTGTGTCGGATCGGCGCCGCGCGGTGTACGTGGCGGCCGTTCGGCACCTGTGGGGCGGCACTGAAACGACTTGTATCAAATGCTGCCTAAATTTATTTCATTTAAGTGCTAAATCGCGCCTTCCCGCGCAGTGGTTGTAAGCCCATTATCAGGGCAGGCAACGCGTCCAGCATGAAGGCCGCCCCCATGGTCCCGCAGCAAATCGCCGACACCACCCTCAGGTTGTTCCCCGTCATGAGCCAAGCCGATTCCAGCAAGGCCCAACAGGTCGTTGATGACGTCGTCGCCCGTCTGGCCGGCGCCGGCCTGTCCGAGGCCGAGCGTGCGGAGGCTTGCGAAGCGGCACTGAAGCAGCTGATGGGATACCTGATCGAGCGCGAAGGCTGGGTGGCGGAGGAATTCACCGCCATCGCCCGTTCGCTGGGCGCCTACTGACCGCCGGGACGGTTGCGTACGGCAAGACCACCCTTCAGCCCGTTGCAAGCCTCCTCCGTCGCAGGCAAGGTCCGGTGACGTCGTCGGTTGCGGAGCGGAACAGCGTGTCGCAGAAAGTCATCGGCCTCATCGGGGGCATGAGCTGGGAAAGCTCGGCCGAATATTACCGCATCATCAACGAGCGGGTTCGCGACCGCTTGGGCGGGCTGCACTCCGCTCGCTGTCTGATGTGGTCCTTCGACTTCGCCGAGGTCGAGGCGCTCCAGCATGCCGGCCGCTGGGACGACGCGACGGCCCTGATGATCGACGCCGCCCGGCGGCTGGAGCGGGGAGGGGCCGACTTCGTCGTCATCTGCACCAACACCATGCACCGCATGGCCGATCAGGTGCAGGCGGCCATCGGCCTGCCGTTGCTGCACATCGCGGACCCCACAGCGGAGCGCATCCGCGCCGCCGGCCTGCGGCGCGTCGGCCTGCTGGGCACCGCCTTCACGATGGAACAGGACTTCTACAAGGGCCGCCTCGTGCAGAAGCATGGGCTGGAGGTCCTGGTCCCTGACGATGCGGACCGCGCCACCGTGCACCGGGTGATCTACGACGAACTGGTCCAGGGCTGCATCGAGGAGGCATCGCGGGAGGCCTACCGCGGCGTGATCGCACGCCTCGTCGAGCGTGGGGCGGAGGCGGTGATCCTCGGCTGCACGGAGATCATGCTTCTTGTCCGTCCGGAAGACAGCCGGGTGCCGCTCTACGACACCACGGCCATCCACGCCGAGGCCGCGGTGGATCTGGCGCTTTCCAACCTGTAAAGCCAGCATCCACCGCCGTTCGGGCGGCTACCCGTTCTGTATCCTACCCGTTCTGCCCGTCCACGCCCGCAAGGTCGGGGTGGATGCCCAGGACCTCCGCGGCCATCCTGGCGACGTTGCTGTCGACCGGGGGCGGGGCGATGTTGACGCCCTCCTTCAGGGCGGCGGTGACCGTCTCGAGCACCTTGATGCGGGCATGCCATTTGGAGTTCGCCTCCACCGCATGCCAGGGCGCGTGGGGGGGGGAGGTGCGGTCGAACATCGCCTCCGCCGCCTTGACGTAGTCGTCCCATTTGGCGCGGTTGCGCAGATCCTCCTCCGTCAGCTTCCAGCGCTTGTAGGGGTTCTTCATCCGCTCGCGGAAGCGCTCCAACTGTTCTTCCGGGGTGATGTGCAGGAACAGCTTGACGATGCGCACGCCGTCGTCGGTCAGCAGCCGTTCGAACTCGTTGATCTCGTCATAGGCGCGCCGCCACTGGTCCTTGGTCGCGAACTTCTCCACCCGCTCCACCAGGACGCGGCCGTACCAGGACCGGTCGAAGATGGCGAAGGTGCCGGCGCCCGGCAGCTTGGTCCAGAAGCGATAGAGATAGTGCTTGCTCTGCTCGTCCGCCGTCGGGGCGGAGATCGGCCAGACATGGAAGCCGCGTGGGTCGAGCGGCTCGGTCATGCGGCGAATTGCCCCGCCCTTGCCGGCGGCATCCCAGCCTTCGAAGACCACGATGGCCCGACGCTTTTCATGCCAATAGGTCTGCTGGATGCGCAGCAGTTCCTTCTGCAGCTTGCCGAGTCGGCGGTCGTATTCTTCCGCGCTGTCGTACCTCGTCGTGTTCTGGTCCAGTTTACCGAGGCGGATCTTCGCGACCTTGCCGGGCTTCTCGGCCATGCGGGGCATCCTGTTCTGGTGGGTTCGGTTGGTGTGTCGCGCGCGGCGGGCGGAACCTTCACCGCCCCGCCGGGTTGTCCGGCGGGGGCATGTGCCGGCCGTGGCGCCGGTCCGGGTGCCTCCGCTGGGGAGAGGAGTACAACCCGTACGGTTGATCCCACAACGGGACCGGCGGGCTGTCAACGGAGAAGCAGGCCAAGTAAGGGGGTTCCATGAGCATCGCCGGACCGCGCATCTACAACCTGTTTCCGACCCTGGCTGGTCCCGTGCGCGATTGGGCCGGGCACCTGCCGCGGATCCAGGGGATGGGATTCGACTGGATCTTCCTGAACCCGATCCACCAGCCGGGATTCTCCGGCAGCCTTTATGCCGTCAAGGACCCCTACCGGCTGCACGACGCGCTCCGCGGCGGATCGCACGAAAGCGACGACGAGCTGCTGCGCCGCTTTACGGCCGATGCCGGGGCGCACGGCCAGTCGGTGATGATGGACTTCGTCATCAACCATACCTCCCGCGATGCGCTGCTGGTCGACCGCCACCCCGACTGGTACAAGCGCGGCGCGGATGGCGACCTGCATCGCCCGGGCGCAGTCGATCCCAACAACACGGCGCATGTCACGGTGTGGGGCGACCTCGCCTCGCTGGATTACGACCGGGCGGACTCGCGCGCCGGGCTGATCGGCTACTGGTCCGACTATCTGCGACATTACATCGGGCTGGGCGTGAAGGGCTTCCGCTGCGACGCCGCCTATCAGGTCCCGGCCGAGGTGTGGAAGAGCCTGATCGACGCCGCCCACGCCGTAAATCCGGAGGTGAAGTTCTTCGCCGAGACGCTGGGCTGCACGGTGGAACAGGTGCGCGAGCTGTGCGGTGCCGGCTTCGATTTCCTGTTCAACAGCGCCAAATGGTGGGACTTCAAGGCAGACTGGCTGCTGGACCAGTATGACGAGTTCCGCTGGATCGCGCCGTCCATCGCCTTCCCGGAAAGCCACGACACCGACCGACTGGCGGCGGAGGTCGGCAGCCAGGACGCGGTGCGGCTCGCCGCCCAGTTGAAGATGCATTACCTGTTCGCCGCCAGCTTCTCCACCGGCGTGTTGATGCCGGTCGGCTATGAATACGGCTTCACCCGCAAGCTGGACGTGGTGCGCAGCAGCCCCGCCGACTGGGAACAGCCGAAGCTGGACCTGACCGGCTTCATCGGTGCCGTCAATGCGATGAAGGCCGCAACCCCCGCCCTGAACGTCGAAGGTCCGCAGCGCCGCGTGACCTCCCCCCACAGCCCGGTGCTCGGGCTGATCCGGCAGGTGGACGGCGCCGCGCTCGACCAGCCCGACGGCTGCGCCATCCTGGTGCTGAATCCGGACGAGAACCGGCCGCACACGCTGGACGTCGGCCCGATCCTGGCCGCCACCGGCGGCACCTATGAGGCGTTCGAGGATGTGACGCCGGAGGCCGATCCGCTGCCGATGGAACCCGGCGCGCCGATGATGCTGCGCCCGATGGAACTGCGCGTCTTCCGTGCCCGCGCCGCCCGCAGCCACCCGGTCGAACTCCACGACGTGGAGGAGCGGGAGTGGATGGATTCCATCGCGGCCGGCCGCATGACCATTGAGAACGTCTATCCGGAGCTGGACGGCGGCCGCTTCCCCATAAAGCGGGCGGTCGGCGACCTGATGGAGGTGTGGGCCGACATCTACACCGACGGCACCTTCGTCCTCGCCGCCTCCGTCATGTACAAGGCGGATGGCGATGACGAGTGGAGCGAAGCGCCGATGCGCTTCCACGAGAACGACCGCTGGGTCGGCCGGGTGCCGCTGACCCGCAACGCCCGCTACACCTACAGCATCGAAGCCTGGCGCGACGTCTGGGAAAGCTGGCGCGCCGACTTCAAGAAGAAGGTCGATGCCGGCATGGTCGTCGACCTGGAACTGGTGGAGGGCCGCCGCTTCGTCGAGCAGGCGCTGGACCTGAACCATGGTGACGGGCGCGCCGCGCTTGAGGCGGTCATCGAGCGGATGCAGTCGCTGGCCGGCCGCGAGGCCATCGACTACGCACTGTCGGACGAGCCGCGCCGGGTCATGGCGCTCTATGGCGAGCGGCAGTACAAGTCCCGCTATGTGCGCGAGCTGGAGGTCTATGTCGACCGCACTGCCGGCGCCTATTCGGCATGGTTCGAGATCTTCCCGCGGTCAGCCTCGCCCGATCCGTCGCGTCCCGGCACGTTCGACGACGTGGTGAACCTGCTGCCCATGGTGCGCGACATGGGATTCGACGTGCTGTATTTCCCGCCGATCCACCCCATCGGCCGTGCCTTCCGCAAGGGCAGGAACAACACGCTGAACCCCGGCCCCGACGATCCCGGCGTGCCCTATGCCATCGGCGCGGAGGAGGGCGGGCACGACGCCATCGACCCGATGATCGGCGATTTCGACGGCTTCCGCCGGTTGGTGCGCGAGGCCAAGCGGCACGGCATCGAGATCGCGCTGGATTTCGCAGTCCAATGCTCCCCCGACCATCCCTGGGTGAAGGAACATCCGCACTGGTTCTACTGGCGGCCGGACGGCACCATCCGCTACGCCGAGAATCCGCCGAAGAAGTACCAGGACATCGTCAATGTCAGCTTCTACCGCCAGTCCTACCCGGACCTGTGGTACGCGCTGCGCGACGTGGTTCTGATGTGGTGCAAGGAGGGTGTGCGCATCTTCCGCGTCGACAACCCGCACACCAAGCCCTTCCCCTTCTGGGAATGGATGATCCGCGAGGTGCAGGACCGCTATCCCGACGCCTTGTTCCTGGCCGAGGCCTTCACCCGTCCGAAGCTGATGAAGCGATTGGCCAAGGTCGGCTTCACCCAATCCTACAGCTACTTCACCTGGCGCAACACCAAGCCGGAACTGACCGAGTATCTGACCGAACTGACGCAGGGTGAATCGAAGGAGTACATGCGCCCCAACTTCTTCGCCAACACCCCCGACATCCTGCCGAAGATCCTGACGCAGGGCGGGCGGCCGGCGCACATGATGCGGGCGGTGCTGGCGGCGACGCTGGCCGGCGTCTACGGCCTGTACGGTCCCTACCTGCTGTGCGAGGCGGAAGCCTATCCCGGCAAGGAGGAATACAACCATTCAGAGAAGTACGAGGTCCGCCACTGGGATTGGAACCAGCCCGGCAACATCCGCGACTACGTCACCGCCATCAACCGCATCCGCCGCGAGAACCCGGCGCTGCAGCAGTTCACCAACCTGCGCTTCTACAACGCCTTCGACGACAACATCCTGCTCTACGGCAAGATGACGGCGGCCAAGGACAATGTGATCCTGATCGCGGTGAACCTCGACCCCCACAACGGCCATGGCGGGACCATCGAGGTGCCGCTGTGGGAACTGGGCCTGCCCGACGGCGCCCATGTCCAGGTGGAGGATCTGTTCAGCGGCCACCGCTTCACTTGGATCGGCAAGTTCCAGCATGTCTGGCTGGACCCCCACCGCAACCCCGCGGCGATCTGGCGGATCGTGCCGCCGGGGGTGTGAGGGTTCTGGCGGCGGTTGCCCCCTCCCTAACCCTCCCCCGCTTGCGCGGGAGAGGGGACTGCCGCAACTCTCCCGCAAAGCTCCTACCCCCTCTCCCGCGATCGGACCGGCCTACGGCCGGCCGAGGGCGGGGGAGGGATGGGGAGGGGGCAACCGCCGCAAGACCTTCAACAAAAAACGGCCCCGAAGGGCCGTTCTTTCCAGTTCGCTCCACCCACCGATCAGCGGCGGCGGATCATCGTCACGCCGCCAACGGTCTTGTCGAGGAAGGCGATCATGGTGTCCGGCTTGTGGCCCACGGAAGAGGCGGCGAAGGCCATCCACCAGCGCGCCATTGGCGTCGTCCAACCGTAACGGTCGGCGATAACCTGAACATCCAGGGTAGAAGTCATGGTCGTCTGGGCAGTCGTCGTGGCGCCGGCGCGGGCCGCACCGGACGGGGTAACCTGGGATTCGACGCTGTGCATGGTTCCTCCCAACGGGGACATTCGGTGTCCGCCTGCGCGGTACCTTATCCCTCAACCGCCGGAAGGGGCAGAGTTGCTTTGGTCCTAACGGGTACTATACCTTTGGCTGCAAAGCCGAATGGTGCCGGGGCATCCTTCGGATAGGCGGATCAGATAATATTAGCGTTTCCAATGCGCTGACCGAGGTGCCTAGGCATGGTGGCGACGGCCGATTGCCCGAACATTCTATCGGAGCATGTCACCATGTCGCAGCTTTGTCCCACAGCCTCTCACTTGGCGGCAAGCAGAGCCCGCGGGGCGCGGTCGGCGCCGCTCGCCAGCGGCATCTTCGGGTTGCCGATCCAGGCGACGATGTCGTTCACCACCAGCCCGCCCTTCAGGTCGCGCAGCAGCATGTGATAGCCGTCGGGATAGACCGCGACGACGTGCCGGCCGCCGGCCTCGAAGTCCTTCAGCGCACGCTCCACCGGCCGCGTCGGCAGCACCTCCTCATGCGCGCCGTAGAGTACCAGCGACGGCGTCTGCAACTGCTGGCAGGCGTCGAGCGCGGCCCCCATCAGGTCGGTCAGCCCCTCCAGCGCATCGACGCGCGAGCCCTTGATGACCAGCGGGTCGCGGCCCAGCGCCCGCAGCATCTCGATGTTGTCGGAGGGCTTGATGTTCATGTCGCGCGGCGGGTGCACCACCATGCCGGGCACCAGATTGTAGGTGACCCACAGGGCGGCGCGCGGGAAGAAGCCCATCGCCTGCCGGCCCCAGACCGCGGGAGCCACAAGGATGGTGCCGTCGACCTTGGGCGGGGTGGGACCGGTCATGGATGTGAGCACCACAGCTCCACCCATGCTTTCGCCCATCAGGTAGACCGGCACGCCGGGATGGCGCTTGCGCACCATCTCCACCGCGGTGCCGGCGTCGCTGACCAGGGTCGGCGTGCCGGCCCACACGCCGCGGTCGCGGGTGGCGCCGAAGCCGCGCTGGTCGTAGGCGTAGGTGGCGATGCCGGCCGTGGCGAATTCGCGGCCGGCGCCGTCGAAGGCGTTGGAATAGTCGTTGTAGCCGTGCAGGGCCACCACGGCGGCCCGCACGTGGCCCCCGGCCGGAAGCCAGGACCGCATCGGCAACTCGAAGCCGTCGGCGGCGATTAGCACCTTGTCATTCAACTGCGGCTGGACGACGGCCGTCCCCATCGGCTGGAAATTCGCGGCACAGCCGCCAAGCAGAAGTCCCAACCCGAGAACAGCCGCCAATCCGCTACGCCGCATGGACTACCCCTGTGTTGCCGTGTGCACCACCCGTCAGTTGGAGGAATATATCCTCCAGATCCGATTCCTCGGTCGTGACATCGATGATCCCGATGCCCGATGCGGCCAGCGCCGACAGGATGGCGCCCGCGCGCTGCCGGCTGGGCTGGTAGCGGACGACCATCCGCCGCGGCTCCGGCAACTCAACCGTGTAGCCTTCCAGCGAGGGCGGGGCGGCGGACAGGTCGCGCTCCAGCGTCAGGCACAGCGCCTTGTTGTCGACACGGCGCAGCAGGGTCCGCTTCGGTTCGCAGGCCACCACCTGCCCATGGTTGATGATGGCGATGGTGTCGCACAACTCCTCCGCCTCCTGAAGGTAGTGGGTGGTCAGCAGCACGGTGGTGCCGGACTTGTTCAGCGTGCGCACATAGTCCCAGAGTTGGCGGCGCAGCTCCACGTCGACGCCGGCGGTCGGCTCGTCCAGGATCAGCACCGGCGGGGTGTGCACCATCGCCTTCGCCACCATCAGCCGGCGCTTCATGCCACCGGACAGGGAGCGGGCATGGGCATCGGCCTTGTCGGCCAGCCCGACGGCGTCCAGCAGTTCCTCCGTCCGGCGCTCCTTCTTCGGCACGCCGTAGAGGCCGGCCTGAAGCTCCAGCATTTCGCGCGGGGTGAAGAAGGGATCCATGTTCAGCTCCTGCGGCACCACGCCGATGGAGGCGCGGGCGCGGCGCGGCTGCTCCGACACCTCGTGGCCCCAGATGCTGGCGGTGCCGCCGGTCTTGTTCACCAGCCCGGCGAGGATGTTGATCATCGTCGACTTGCCGGCGCCGTTGGGGCCGAGCAGCCCGAACAGCGATCCGCGCGGAATGGCGAGGTCGATGCCCTTCAGCGCATGCTTCGGCCCGGCCTTGCCGGTCGGCTGGTAGATCTTGGTCAGGCCGCGCAGCTCCACCGCGTTGGCCGGGAGCGAGACGGGCGTGGGGGTATCGGTGGGCGCGGCCATTGATCCTGAACCATGATGATTGCGGTTGGCGAAAAAGCCCGGCGATCCGGTGGTTTCCCCCGTTGATCCGCGGCGCGCGATGGGTATCATCCGGCCCGCGCGCGCGGAACCCTGAACGGGGGCCCGGACAGCGGGCGTGTCCACGATGGCGTGAACCGGCGCGCCTGTCAAAACAGAGGATGACTGCCATGCAGCCGACCGAGACGATCCTTGTTGAAACCTCGACCGTCGGGTGCGACGGCGGCGGCGGCGCGCTGGGCCATCCGCTGGTCTACCTGACGCTGGATCGCGAAGGGCAGGTGGAATGCCCCTACTGCTCGCGCATCTACAAGCTGAAGGAAGGCGCCAAGGTCGCCCACGGTCATTGACCCAAGGGCATTAACTGGCCTTCGGCCGGGCCGCCCCGGTTACGGGCGGCCGGCCAACAGGACCAGCACGGCAAGCGCCAGCAGCGCCGACAGCCCCTGCCAGAAGGCCAGCGGGTTGCGGTCGATTAGCGGCCGGTGCCGTGCGCCCTGGCCATGCTTGCGCGGGTGGCGCAGGTCGAACAGGAACTCCGACAATTCCTGATGGCGCTTGGCCGGGTCCGGATGGACCGCCTTGCGCAGCACCCCGTCCAGCCATACGGGAATGTCCCGCTCGTCGTGCAGGGCGGTGCGGTAGACGAGCTTGCGCTGGCGCGCCCGCGTGGTGGCCGTCGCCGCATCGCCGCCATAGGGCAGGCGGCCGGTCAGCATCTGGTAGGCGATCACCCCCAGCGCATAGAGATCCGACGCGGGCGTCCCGCCTTCCCCCAGGAAATATTCCGGCGCCGTGTACTGCACGGTGCCCAGGATTTCGCCGCGGTCGGCATCGGGCATGGTCTCCAGGATGCCGGGCACCAGAACGGAGCCGAAATCGACGATCTTCACGGTTCCGGTGCGGTCGATCATCACGTTGTCGGGCCGCAGGTCCTGGTGCAGCATCTCCAGCCGGTGGAAGGCCTGCAGCCCCTTGCCGATCTGCTCGACGATGGCGCGCACGGTGGGCAGGTCGGGGCTGGGATGGTCGCGCATCCACTGGGTCAGCGTCTGCCCCTCGATATACTCGGTCGCGATATAAAGGTGACGGCGCGGACGGCTTTGCGGCGGCGGCTTCAGGACATGGGGGCTGTTCACCCGCCGGGCGATCCATTCCTCCATCAGGAAGCGGCGCAGGTGCGCGCGGTCGTCGCGCCGGTCGATGGCCGGGACCTTCAGCACCACCGCCGGGCCGCGCTCCCCATCCTGGGCCAGATAGACGTGGCTGCGGCTGCTGGCGTGCAACTCCCGCAGGATCCGGTACCCCTCGAACTCCGCCCGCGGCTCCAGCAGGGGCGGCAGCGGAAGGTCGGACAGGCGGTGGAACAGGTCGCCGGCATCCGGATCGGGCACGGCATCGATGCGCAGGATCTGGATCGTCAGGTTGTCCGGACTGCCGCGCCGCAGCGCCTCCTCGACCGCGAGTCGCGCCGCCCGGTCCAGATCGTCCGGGTTTTCGGCGATCGTGCTGATTAAAAAATCGGCATCGATATGCTCGTAGACGCCGTCGGTCGCCAGCAGGAAGACGTCTCCCGGCTCCACCGCCACCTCGCGGTAGTCGATCTCCAGATGCGGCGCCACGCCCATCGCCCGGCCGAGATAGCTGACCTCCGACGAGACGGCCACCCGGTGATCGGTGGTCAACTGTTCCAGCGACCGGCCGGCGATGCGGTAGATGCGGGAATCGCCGACATGGAACAGGTGCGCCGTGGCCGATTTCAGCACGAGCGCGCTCAGCGTGCAGGCATAGCCGCGGTCCTGATCGTAGCGGTATTCGCTGCGCCGGTTCTGGGCGTGAAGCCAGGAGTTGGTCGCGGTCAGCACGCGCTGCCCCGCCGTCTTCACCGACCAGCTTTCCGGCGTGCAGTAATAGTCGGTCAGGAAACTCTTCACCGCGGATTCGCTGGCGATGTGGCTGACCGGGCTGCTGCTGATGCCGTCGGCCAGCGCAACGGCGATGCCCTTCATTCCCAACAGCGGCGCCACCGGGATCAAGGCGCCGTGAAAGTCCTGGTTGGCGTTCTTCCGCCCCTTGTCGGACCATTGGCCGATGGAGATTCGCAACTCTTTCACGATGCCGGCCCCGTCACGAAAACCCCGGCCCGAACCGGACCGGGGTCGTTTCAAAAGCTGGAAGAGGGGCCTTACTCGGCCGGCTGCAGACCGGTCTGCTGAAGGCGGCGCTTCGGCGCGGTGCGGACATGGGTGGCGTAGAGCGTCAGGCCGGTGAAGGCCAGCCCGCCGACGAGATTGCCGAGCACCGTCGGCAGCTCGTTCCAGATCATGTAGTCCATGACCGAGAAGTTGCCGCCCATCAGCATCGCCGACGGGAACAGGAACATGTTCACCACCGAATGCTCGAAGGTCATGCCGAAGAACAGCATGATCGGCATCCACATGGCGATCACCTTGCCGCTGACGGAGGTGGAGATCATCGCCCCCACCACGCCGGTGGAGACCATCCAGTTGCACAGCACGCCGCGCAGGAAGATGGTCAGCATGCCGGCGGCGCCATACTGCGCGTAGCCCAGCGTCCGGTTCTCCCCGATGTGCGAGATGACCGAGCCGACCTTGTCCGGCGGGGTGGAGAAGCCGTAGGTGAAGACGATCGACATCATCACCGCCACCGTCAGCGCGCCCAGGAAGTTGCCGAGGAAGACCAGCCCCCAGTTGCGCAGGATGCCGCCGACGGTCACGCCGGGCCGCTTGTCGATCAGCGCCAGCGGCGTCAGCACGAACACGCCCGTCAGCAGATCGAAGCCCAGCAGATACAGCATGCAGAAGCCGACCGGGAACAGGATGGCGCCGATGATCGGGAACCCCGTCTGGACCGTGACCGTGACGGCGAAGACCGCTGCGAGCGCCAGGATCGCACCCGCCATGAAGGCCCGGATGACCGTGTCGCGGGTGGACATGAAAATCTTGGATTCGCCGGCATCCACCATTTTGGTGACGAACTCGGAGGGCACCAAATACGACATGACAAGTCCCCTTGGAACATGTGCTGAAGGAACGGCAAGCAGCGTCGGGTCCGGCCCGCGCGGCACCGGTCCGGTGCGGGGGCCAGGGAATGGCAGACGCGTTGCGTGTGGTTTTGGGTGCGAGCCGAGCCTTTGGCCTCGCGCTGGTCAAGCCGCCGTTGGCTTGCCGCCGACAACCCTGCACGGGGCATGCCAGTCCGCCGAATGCGCGGAAATGGAGCGATTTCCACAGCCGGGTGGATTGTCGATGCCGACGCCGGCTGTGGCGATTGCTCAAACACTGTGCGGTGGTGAGTAAAAATCAGCCATTCGCATAGGAATGACTGTGATCGTAGGGCAGGGGGCGCCATCCCCTCCTCGGGACCAAGTCTTTCAGTTTTTCAATATAGTGAGTACAAATGATCTTTACCGATCAACGGCTTGCCTCCTTGCATCGGCAAGACCCGCGCTCATTGGACAGGATGGGTTACCTTTTTGTTATATTTTCCCTTCGTACTATGCCACAGTATGACCGATGACGCTTGACGGGCGTTGTCGGGCCGACGTCTACTTTGCCGCATTGCGGAAAGGTGGAGATTCCACAATCGTTGTTTGAGTTGTACGCTTATGTTGTTTCCAGGCGGTTCGGGATTGGCGTCGGATGAGGCGCGTGCAATGAGTCACGAGACGGAAGAGCAGTACCGCAGCATCTTCGAAAATGCCGTCGAGGGCATTTATCAGACCACTGTCGACGGGCGATACCTTCGGGTCAATCCGGCGCTTGCCGACATCTATGGCTACGCGTCGCCGGAAGACCTGATCGCCAACCTCACCGACATCGCCTGCCAGCTCTACGTCGATCCCGGCAAGCGGGAGGCCTTCGCCGAGCTGATGGCCCGCCAGGACCGCGTCCACAGTTTCGAGGCGCGCGTCTTCCGCCGCGACGGATCCATCATATGGATTTCGGAGAGCGCGCGTTGCGTGCGCGATACCGACGGCCGCATCCGCTATTACGAAGGCACCGTTCAGGACATCACCGAACGCAAGCAGCACGAGGAGAAGATCCGGCTGCTCGCCACCGTGTTCGACAGCGTCGCCGACGGCATCCTGATCGTCGATCCGGAACTGACCGTCCAGGCGATCAACCCGGCCTACGAGATCATGACCGGCTTCCAGCGGGAGGAACTGCTGCGCCGGCCGCTGGTCCTCTTCGCCCCCGGCTCGCACGAGCGCGACTTCATCGACGCCATCTGGACCACCGCCCGCCAGTCCGGCCGCTGGCAGGGGGAGGTCACCAGCTTCCGCCATTCCGGCGACGCCTTCGCCGCCGCCCTGTCGGTGACGTCGGTCCGGGCGCCGAACGGCGTGCTGGAACATTACGTCCTCACCATCGCCGACATCAGCCAGCGCAAGTCGCAGGAACACCAGATCCGCTATCAGGCCAGCTTCGACCGGCTGACCGACCTGCCCAACCGCTGGCTGGTCTGCGAGCGGCTGGAGGAGGCGATCGTCCGCGCCCAGCGCAGCAAGAGCAAGGTCGCGGTCGCCTTCCTCGACCTCAACCGCTTCAAGCAGGTCAACGACACGCTGGGCCACCATGCCGGCGACGAGTTGCTGAAGCTGGTGGCGCGGCGCCTGCGCAACTGCACCCGCATGACCGACACCGTCGGCCGGCTGGGCGGGGACGAGTTCCTGATCGTCGCACCCGACGCCGCCGACCGCTCTGCCGGCGCCCGGCTGGTGGAAAAGGTGCTCTATTCGATGGACGAGCCCTTCGCCGTCCACAATCAGGAGCTTTTCTGCGGTGCGTCCATCGGCATCGCCTTCTATCCCGACGACGGCGAGACGGCGGACCAGCTTCTGCGCAACGCCGACCTCGCCATGTATCACGCCAAGCGCAACCCGGAGCACAAATACGTCTTCTATGACGGCGGGATGCGCGAGCGGTCGGGCTTCACGCTGGGGCTGGAGAGCGACCTGCGCCGCGCCAGCGGCGGCGGCGAGTTCGAGTTGCATTTCCAGCCGAAGATCGACCTTGCCGGCAACCGCACCATCGGGGCGGAGGCGCTGATCCGCTGGCGCCACCCGATCCGCGGCATGGTCAGCCCGGCGGAGTTCATCCCGCTGGCCGAGGAAACCGGCCTGATCTGGGAAATCGGCGCCTGGACGCTGATCGAATCCTGCCGCCGGCTGGCCGATTGGATAAGGCGCGACCTGCCGATCCCCTCCGTCTCGGTCAACCTGTCGCCGCGCCAGTTCCAGGACGCCCGCCTCGTGGGCTTCGTCCGCAGCGTGGTGGAGTCGGCCGGCATCCCGCCCGGCCGGCTGGAACTGGAACTGACCGAGGGCGCCATGATCGGCGACATCGAAAAGGCGGTGACCATCCTGAACGGGCTGAAGGACATCGGCGTCCGCCTGTCCATCGACGATTTCGGCACCGGCTATTCCTCGCTGGCCTATCTGAAGCGCTTCCCCATCGACACGCTGAAGATCGACCGCAGCTTCGTCCGCGACATCGTCAAGTCCACCACCGATCCGGCCATCGTCGGCACCATCGTGAACCTCGCCGAAAGCCTGGGCTTCGACACCATCGCCGAAGGGGTGGAGACGCAGGAGCAGGCCGACATGCTGCGCCAGCAGCGCTGCACCCGCATCCAGGGCTTCCTGATCAGCCGGCCGCTGCCGGTCGACCAGTTCGAAGCCTTCCTCGGCAAAAGCATGGTTCCGGCCTGAGACGCCGGCGGATTGTGGGCGGCGCTTGTCTGAGAGAAGCCCTGCGTTTGAACTGCTTGGCATCGGCTCTGATCATGAGCGTTTCTTGGCCGTCATTCCCGCGAAGGCGGGAATCCAGCCGTTTCAGCCGCTTCATTGCGGAGCTTCCTGGATCCCCGCCTTCGCGGGGATGACGAAAAGTTCCTTTTATTCCAGAGACTTATTATCGCTCTGAGTTGTGTGCATCCTGTAGCGCCACTGCGGCGGTTACGGCCGAGAATGACCATCCGGCTGGTTCCGACCGCCGCAACACATCCGCGCTTCCGGTGACAGGCTCCGCGAAATTTAGATAGTGGTAGGGTTTCCTTTACGTTTAGGGTGCGAACCTTAAGTAGACACATTATTTCGCTCCCGGCGATATGATGCGTCGGAAACCGCCTGTCCCACAGCGATCCCTGTCGAGGCCCCATGACATCGGACGTCGCACGCTTCCTTGGCTTCGCGTTCGCCAACGCGGACGTGCTGATCGAGGTGGATGCGCGCGGGACCATCGGATTTGCCGCCGGGGCCTTGCAGAATCTTCTGGGCATCACGGACACGGAGCTGATCGGCCAGCCCATCGACCGGGTGGTGGCGGCCGGCGACCGCGGGCTGGTGCGGCGCCTGCTGCGCACCGCCGGGTCCAACCGCCGGCTGCAGCCGCGTGCCGTCGAGCTTGCCGGCGGCGTCCAAGCCAATCTGTCCGGCTACCGGCTGGGCCGTTCCCCGAACGTGCAACTGACGCTCACGCGGTCGGAGAGCGGCGCCGGCAGCACGACGCAGCCGGCCCGCGATGCGGAGACCGGGCTTCTCGACCCCGACGCCTTCCAGGCGCAGTTGGGCGAGCGGTTCGGCGTCCATGTCGGCAACGCGCCGCCGAAGCTGACGCTGATCAAGATCGCCGATTTCGGCGAGGTGAAGTCGCGGCTCGGACCCGAATTGACATTGCGCCTGCTGGGGGAGGTGGGGGCGCTGCTGCGCGTCCACGCCGCCGACGACACGCTGGCGACCCGGCTGGGGGAGGACCGCTTCGGCCTCGTCCATGGCAGCGACGTATCGGCCGGCGCGCTGGCGAGCGAGATCGCGGTGACCGGAGCCGGCCTGCTGCCGGACGGCCTGCCCGTGGCTTCGGAGAACCTGACGCTCGACATGGCGGCGCCCGGCCTCAGCCGGGAGGATGCCGGGCGCGTGCTGATGTTCACGGTGAAGAGCTTCGCCGAGGATGGCACCGGCTTCGACATCGCCACCATGCATGACGCGGTGAAGCTGCTGGTCGACCAGACGGTGACGCGGGTGACCAGCCTGCGCTCCACCCTGACCGACGACCGGCTGAAGCTGCAGTTCCAGCCCATCGTCTCGCTCGCCACCCGCGGGCTGCACCATTACGAAGCGCTGGCCCGTTTTCCCAACGGCGCCCCCGGCCCGACCATCGCCTTCGCCGAGCAGGTGGGCATGGTCCATGACGTCGACCTGCTGGTCTGCGAGAAGGCGCTGGAGGTTCTGGCCGCCGATCCCGGCCTGCAGATCGCCGTCAACATGTCGGCGGCGTCGCTGGGCAGCGACATCTTCGTCGTCGCCTTCCAGCAACTGGTCGCCCGCAATCCGGCGCTGCGGTCCCGCCTGCTTGTGGAGGTGACGGAGTCGACCGGCTTGACCGACCTGCCGCGCGCCGCCCGCATCCTGGAGGATCTGCGCCGCGCCGGGCACCGCATCTGTCTGGACGATTTCGGCGCCGGTGCCGCCTCCTTCCCCTATATCCAGGCGCTGCCGGTCGATTTCGTGAAGATCGACGGCAGCTATGTGAAGCGGCTGGGCGGCAGTCCGCGCGACGACGCCATTCTGAGGGCCATGGTGGGGCTGTGCCGGGAAGTCCGCGTGCAGGTGATCGCCGAGATGGTGGAAACCCCCGATCAGGCGGCGCAGCTCAACGCCTGGGGCTTCGAACTGGCCCAGGGTTATCACTTCGGCAGGCCCGCCGACCAGCCCGTGTATCAGGCACCTGGGCTGTTCACTCCGCCGCGCCCGCGCCCCGGCTTCGCCGACAGCCGGGTCTGACCGCTCCGACCAAGGTCGTAGGAAGAAATCTTTTTCGCAGAGGTGGAATGAAAGCGGGGGCCTTCGCGTTCATCCGATCAAAGGGGAACAACCGCTTCCCGACACCAGGAGGACGCCGGAATGACTGGCCGTTTTGGGTTTGGATTGAAAGCCGTGGTTCTGGGCGCTCTGGTCGCCGGATCGATGCTGGGCGTGACCGTCAGCCAAGCGGAAGCGCATGACGGCTGGCGCGGGCGCGGCGATCACGGCCGCGAATGGTATGGTCCCGGCCGTGGCGGCCCGGAGTGGCGCCGCTGGGATCGTCCCCGCCATCACCACAGGCATTGGCGCGAGCGCGACGTCTATTATGCCCCGCCGCCGGTCATCTACGCTCCGCCCCCGCCGCCGCGGGTGATCTATGCGCCGCCGCCGCCGGTCATCTATGCGCCGGCACCCGTCGCCCCCGGATTCGGCTTCAGCGTCAACATCCGCTGATCGGGCGGCCGGCCTCCACCGGCGAAAAAGGACGGCTTCCGGCCGGGCGCGTGCCGCATTATGGTGCGCCCGGTTCGGACAGCCGCCCCGCCGGGGCGCAGCAGCCAGGGAGACGGCCTTTGCGGGTTCTTAGTGTGTGTGCCGCGGTGGCGGGAAGCCTTCTGATCGCCACCTCCGCCGGCGCGGCGGAGCCCCGCCTGATGGCGGCGCTCGGCAACACGATTCTGACGATGACCGACATCGGGCCGAAGCACACGCAGGTCTCGGTCAACGACAAGCCGGTCTTCGAGGACAAGGAGAGCGACATGCTGTCCTTCGTCGGCGCCTATTCCCTGAAAGACCGCTGGATCGCCCTGTTCCAGGCAGACACCGGCGCCAAGGACTGCCCGACCCGCTTCCGCATCCTCGAGGTCGGCGGGCCGCAGCCGGTGGTCTCCTATCCCTTCGGCTCCTGCAGCGACGCCGCCCAGGTCACCATCGACAACGACATGCTGACCGTCTCGATGCCGCAGCCGGCAGGCGGCGGTGAAGCCGCCTGGACCTACCGCAACGGCAAGATCGGCCGCACGAAGTAGTCGACGGGCAGAGGTGTCGGCAGGGCTGCGCATCCGGTGTGGCTGGGGGTCGCTGCCCGTCGATTGACGGGCGGGGGCGCAGCTTTTAAGGTCCGGACCTCCGCACATTCCCGTTCCGGGACAGGAAGTCCGCCCATGAAGATCAGCCAGCCCAGCCGCCGCCCCAACAATCCGCTCTTCTCCTCGGGTCCGTGCGCGAAGCGACCGGGCTGGTCGCTCGATGCGCTGGATGGCGCGCTGCTCGGCCGCTCCCACCGCTCCAAGCCGGGCAAGGCCAAGCTGAAGGAGGTCATCGACCTCACCCGCGCGGTTCTGGCCATCCCCGGCGACTACCGCATCGGCATCGTCCCGGCCTCCGACACCGGTGCGGTGGAAATGGCGCTGTGGTCGATGCTGGGCGCCCGCGGCGTCGACATGCTGGCCTGGGAAAGCTTCGGCAAGGAATGGGTGACGGATGTCGCCAAGCAGCTGAAGCTGCCGGACGTCCGCAACCTGATCGCCCCCTATGGCGAACTGCCGGACCTGTCGGCGGTCGATTTCAGCCGCGACGTGGTCTTCACCTGGAACGGCACCACCGCCGGCGTCCGCGTGCCCGACGGCGACTGGATCGCGGACGACCGCGAAGGCCTGACCATCTGCGACGCCACCTCCTCGGCCTTCGCCATGGCGATGCCCTGGAACAAGATCGACGTCGCCACCTGGTCCTGGCAGAAGGTGCTGGGCGGCGAGGCGGCGCACGGCATGCTGGTGCTGAGCCCGCGCGCGGTGGAGCGCCTGGAGAGCTTCCAGCCCGACCGGCCGCTGCCGAAGATCTTCCGCCTGACCAAGAACGGCAAGCTGATCGACGGCATTTTCGAAGGCGACACCATCAACACGCCGTCGATGCTCTGCGTCGAGGATGCGATCGACAGCCTGCGCTGGGCCTTGTCGGTTGGCGGCCTGACCCAGTTGATCCGCCGGTCGGAACAGAACCTGCGCATCGTCGCGGAGTGGGCGGAGGCCAGCAGCTGGGCCGGCTTCCTCGCCAAGGAAACCGCGACCCGCTCCTGCACCTCCATCTGCCTGCGCTTCACCGATCCGGAGGTGACCGCCCTGTCGGAGGAAGCCCAGGCCACCTTCGCCAAGAAGCTGACTGCGCTTCTGGAGAAGGAGGAGGCCGCCTTCGACGCCGGTTCCTATCGCGACGCCCCTCCAGGCCTGCGTCTGTGGGGCGGGGCGACGGTGGAGAACGACGATATGGAGGCAGTGTTGCCCTGGCTCGACTGGGCCTTCGCCACCGTCAAGGCGGAGATGCTCGGCCCCAAGCAGGCCTGATGCAGCGCGCAGCAAAGCACGAAGCGTAAGCCGGGCCTTAGTCCA
This sequence comes from Azospirillum sp., assembly GCF_035628975.1. Lineage (GTDB taxonomy): Bacteria > Pseudomonadota > Alphaproteobacteria > Azospirillales > Azospirillaceae > Azospirillum. The sequence goes on from NZ_DASPIS010000006.1 coordinate 86,434, forward strand.
CAGGCCTGTCCGACTCGGATCCTGAGCCCCGCCGTGGCGTGAATGCCACAGCGGGGCCTTTTGCGTTGAGCGTTTTTGTGCTGTGCAGCAAAGGATCCGGCCAAGGAACCATACGTACACAGCAGCATTTCTGCACCAGTGTGTCCGGCCCGACGCGGCATGCGGGCTGGCAAGCTTGACCATGGTTATCCACAGAACCGTGGACAAGGTGGTGGATAACCCTGTTGAACCATCGATCGCGCCTATCCGGAAACCGCAGTGGCCGAAGCGGGGCCGATTCGCCCCCTGAGTCGCCGAACGGGCGGCGCGGATCTCCGGTTGAGGCGCAGCCCTATCCCGAAGATGGGCTGGCGATCCTGCGGTTGTGTCCCGACCCTTAGGGTGGGAATTCCGGCGGCTCTGCTGCGCTGCGGCGGGGCCGGTCACAACGAAGGAAGGGCTTGGACGGACCATGGCGCACTACCTCATCACCGGCGGCTGCGGTTTCATCGGCTCGCATCTGGCCGACCGGCTGCTGGCCGACGGGCATCGGGTGACGATCCTCGACAACCTGTCGAGCGGCCGGCTGGACAACAAGCCGGAGGCGGCGAAGCTGGTGGTGGGCGACGTGGCCGATCCAGATGCGGTGCGCGAGGCGATGGCCGGCGACGATGGCGAAGGGGTGGACGGCGTCTTCCACCTCGCCGCCGTCGCCTCCGTGCAGAAATCGCGGGAGCTGTGGGCGGAGACCCACCGCACCAACCTGCTGGGCACCGTCACCGTGTTCGAGGCGGCGCGCGATGCCAAGCGCGGCGGCCCGATCCCCGTGGTCTACGCCTCGTCCGCCGCCATCTACGGCGACAACACCAACACGCCGCTGAAGGAGGACGAGCTTCCGCGTCCGCTGTCCGCCTATGGCGTGGACAAGCTGGGCTGCGAGATGCATGCCCGCGTCGCATGGTCGATCCAGGGGGTGCCGACGGTCGGCTTCCGCTTCTTCAACGTCTATGGACCGCGGCAGGATCCGATGTCGCCCTACAGCGGCGTGATCTCCATCTTCGCCCGCCGGGTGGCGCGCGGCGAGGATGTGGAGATCCACGGCGACGGCCAGCAGGTCCGCGACTTCGTCTTCGTCGGCGATGTGGTGCGCATCCTGGCGCTGGCGATGGAGCGGCGTTTCGCCGGCGCGCAGGTGTTCAACCTCTGTACCGGCCGCGCGACCTCGCTGGTGATGCTGCTGGACGTCCTGCAGGAGTTGTGCGGCAGCCAGGTCCGCCGCCGCCACTCGGAACCGCGGGCCGGCGACATCCGCGTGTCGATCGGCGACCCGTCGCTGATGCGCTCCATCTTCGACACCGTCTGTCAGGTCGGCCTTCTCCAGGGGCTGAGCGCCACCCTGACCGGCCGCATGCCTTGAGGTCGGGACCGCTACCGGAGTATGAGGGGGACGGAAGATTCAGGTGAGCAGAGCATGACGAGGGCGGCGACGGAATCCCCCTCTCCCTCCTGGGGAGAGGGCCGGGGAGAGGGTCGGGGTGAGGGGGATGCGCCGCGACATGCGTTCGGCCATCGGACCCCCCTCACCCTAACCCTCTCCCCGGGGGGGAGAGGGGATCGGTCCTGGGTGCGCTGACGTGGCCCGCCGCCGCTCCCTGACCCTGCGGGGCCTGTTCGTCGTCCTCGCCGTGCTCGCTGCCGTCGCGCTGGCGGAGCGGCTGCATATCCTGCCGCCGGGAACGCTCGACGGTCTGCTGGGTCAGGAGACGCAGCGCCCCCGCCAGCCGCGCAAGCAGGAGACCGCCGAACCGCCGCCGCCGATCATCGCCCGTGCATCCGACCGGATCGATTATGCCGAGGTGACCCGCCGGCTCGACTCCATCCGGGTGGAGCCCGAACGGGGCCGCGGCTACGAACGCTCGGAATGGCCGCACTGGCTGGCGCTGGAGGGCGGCTGCCTGAATGCGCGCGAAAAGGTTCTGATCCGCGACTCGCGCCGCCCGGCGACGCTCGACGCCAAGGGGTGCAGCGTGAAGTCCGGCGACTGGCTCGACCCCTACACCGGAGAGCGCTTCACCGATCCGCAGATGGTCGACATCGACCACCGGGTGCCGCTGCAGGAGGCCTATGCCAGCGGCGGCTACGACTGGAGCCGGGAACGCCGCGCTGCCTACGCCAACGACACCAGCGATCCGCTGACTCTGCTGGTCTCCGGCCGGGAGGCGAACCGCGCCAAGGGCTCCAAGGGGCCGGAGGACTGGCTGCCGCCGAAGCGCGACGGCATCTGCCTCTATGTCGCCGACTGGATCCTGGTGAAGGCACGCTGGGGCCTCACCATGGATGAGCGGGAACGGGTGACCGTCGGCAACATCCTGAACGACTGCCGCGCATCGGCCGGCAGCCAGCGCTGACGGCGCTCGGCATTGTTTCGCATACCACCGGTTTCGCGCTACGGTTCGGGCCGGAAACGGGAGGATGCAGTGAGCGAAGGACGAAGCGCCCTGTGGCGGGAAAGTGCCGCCGGCCTGGCGGCAAGACTGGCGCGGCGGGAACTGTCGGCGCGGGAGGCAGTTGAGGCGCATCTGGCGCGCATCGCGGCGATGGAGCCGGCACTGTCCGCCTTCATCACTGTGGCCGCCGACGAGGCGCTGACCCGTGCCGAGGCGCTGGACGCAGCCCCGGCACCGGTGGGGCCGCTGCACGGGCTGCCGGTGGCGGTGAAGGACCTGACCGACACCGCCGGCATCCGCACCACCTACGGCTCGGCGCTCTATGCCGATCATGTGCCGTCCACCAGCGACATCGCCGTCGCGCGGATCGAGGCGGCGGGCGGCATCGTCATCGGCAAGACCAACACGCCGGAATTCGGCTTCGGCGCCGTCTGCCGCAACCGCCTGTATGGGCCGACCTGCAACCCCGTCGATCCCGTTCTGACCTCCGGCGGGTCAAGCGGCGGATCGGCGGTGGCGGTGGCCGTCGGCATGGCGCCGCTGGCGCACGGCACCGATTTCGGCGGATCTGTGCGGGTTCCGGCGAGCTTCTGCGGCATCGCCTCGATCAGGCCGACACCGGGGCTGATCCCGGCACCGGGCCGCGCGCTGGGCTGGGACACGCTGGCGACCCACGGCGTCCTCGCACGCGACACCGCGGACTGCGCGCTGCTGCTGTCGGCGATGGCCGGCAGCGACCTGCGTGACCCGACCTCCCTGTTCGGCGACCGGGATGACGGCTCGGAGTCGCGGCTGGGCGCCACCGCCGATTTCGGCGTGGCCACGGTGTCCCAGGCCGTGCGCGAGCGCTTCGCCGCGGCGGTCGATCGGCTGGAGCGGACCGTCGGGCCGGTGGCGCGCCGCCACCCCGACTGCGGCGACGCCATGGCGACCTTCCGCACGCTGCGCGCCGCGCAGACCCGTCACGCCTTCGGGCCGATGCTGGCGAAGCATGGCGCTGACCTGACCGACACCATCCGCTGGAACATCGAGGCCGGCGCCGGCATCACCGCCGATGCCTATCTGGAGGCGCAGGCCGCCCGCACCGCTCTCTACCGCCGCTTCGTGGCGCTGTTCGAGGACATCGACGTGCTGGCGGCACCGGCCTGCGGCGTGCTGCCCTGGCCGAACGCAGAGGGCGAGGTGACGGAGATCGACGGCCGGCCGGTGGAGACCATCCTCGATTATCTCGGCGTCACCGCCATCATCACGCTGGTGGGATTCCCCGTGCTGACCCTGCCAGTGGGTGGGCCGGTCGGCGGGGAGGATTTGCCCTTCGGCATCCAGCTGATCGCCCGGCCGGGCGAGGAGCGGCGCCTGATCCGCCTGGGACGGCTGTTGGAGCGGGAGGCGGGCTTCGTCCACCATTGGCCCGAAACCTGAGACCGGTAGGGGGGGGCTGTGCCACGACGGCAAAGCCCCCCCTCTTCCCCATCTGCCGCATTTATGGTAAATAGGCGCACATGGTAGAGACCCGACGCACTGGTGATCGTTCGAACGAGCCGATCCGCCCCGACCCCGGCGGCGGGCGGGTTCCCGCGGCCGGTGCGCGTGCGCGGGCCGACGGAATCGTCCCGCAGGGGCGGCAGCGCATCCCGAGCCTGCGCGAACTGGCAGCCCTGGTGGTCAACGGGGTGCTGACCCTGCCGCGCAACTACCGCCGCGGCATGTTCCTCGACGTTCAGGTGTAGGCCGCCACGTCCGGCCCGAACAGGCGCTCCATCAGCACCGGCGGAAGCTCGTACTGCGGCAGGCATAGGCTGGTGCTGCGGGCGTGCAGCGTGTGCAGGCATAGCCCTTCCGCATCCGGGAATATGCCGACGCGGAAGCGTTCGCGCGCGGCCTTCACGAACGGCGCATCCTCGCAGGCATTCACCGCAGGAAAGCGCTCCGCTTCCCAGACCGCACCGCGGTAGGCGTAGGAGAAGCCGTAACCGTCCAGATTCTCCGGGGAGGGTGGTGCGTCCGGCGCCTCGACATAGCTGCAGCCCTGCCGTCCCCAGCGATGGTGTGAACCGCCTTGCGCGGTATCCCAATAGCCGAACCGGCGGTGCTGCGCGCTGTAGAGGAACCAGCCGGACAGCTTCACCAGATCGTAGCCTTGCTCCAGCCGGTCCAGCATCCGCTCCACATAGGTGGGCGCATAGAAATCGTCGTCGTCCATGTGGACGATCACGGAACCCTTGGAATGTTCGGCAAGGATGTTGCGCTTCTCGCCGATCGCGTAGCGGCTGGGGGAGTAGAGATACTTCAGCCGCGGGTTCGCCAGCGGTTTGAGATAGGCCGACGGGCGTGGACTGTCGTCGAACACCAGCCATTCGATCTCGGGATGGGTCTGCGCCTTGATGCAGGCATGCAGGCGGGGCAGGAAATCCTCCCGCTGCCACGTGGGCGTGATGATGCTGACGAGCGGGGTAGCGGGGGAGGGGATCGTGGTCATGGTCGTTTCTTGCCCGTGCGGGCGCCCTGCGTGTAGACAGGCGTCAGGATAGCACCGCCCGTGGGCCGGTGGTGATCGGAAGGAAGGGAAGAACGTCCGTGGGAGTGACCGACCGCATCTGGATCGTCTTCGCTGCGCTGAACGGCGCCGTCGCGGTCGCCGCCGGGGCCTATGCCAGCCACGGACTTGCGGGCCAGCCGCAGGCACAGGAGTGGTTCCGCACCGCCGGGATGTATCAGATGGCGCATGCGCTGGCGCTGGTGCTTCTGGTGGCGCTTGCCGGCCGGCTGAGCGGCCGGGCGGGTGGAAAGCTGGCCCTGCGGGTCGCGGGGTGGCTGTTCTGTGCCGGAATCCTGCTGTTTTGCGGCACGCTCTATGCGCTGGCCACGGTCGGGCCGTTGCCGGTGCCGATGACGGCGCCAGCCGGAGGATGGAGCTTCATGCTGGGATGGGTGGCGCTGGCGGCCGCGGCGCTGCTGGCGCGCGACTGAGGCTTGCGCCCCTCATGAGGGTGTGCCGTCCGGCTGTTCAGCCGGCTGCGGCCGCACGCAGGTCGGAGCAGTCGCTGCCGGGATCGTTGGCAGTCTCGTTGGCGGAGTCGCCGTCGCGGCCGTCGGCCGCATTCTCCGCCGTAGTGCAGTAGAGGCCGTGCAGCGTCGTCATGATCGTCTGCGCCTCGTGCCCGTTCAGCGAGTAGTAGATGTTCTGGGCGCTGCGCCGTGTGCGGACCAGATTGTCGTTGCGCAGCCGGGCCAGATGCTGCGACAGCGCCGACTGGCTGAGCCCGACCAGATCCTCCAGCTCGCCCACCGACCGTTCGCCCTGGCTCAGGTGGCACAGGATGAGAAGGCGCCGCTCATTGCACATCGCCTTCAGCAGGGCGCTCGCCCGGCGGGCGTTTGCCTGCAAATCCTCGATCTTCATCGCTTTCCCGTTGCCCTGTCCGTTCCGATTCGTTTTACAACCGGGCTGTCGTTATGCGGCCCGGCAAAGAAAAATGCTCGTATCCTAGTATATTCGTACCGCACGGGAATTGTCCACCTGTGGGATTCCGTCATTCCGACGCTGGCACTGATTGTCACCGTGCCGACTTGGGCGTTGCCATTACCGCCGATCAGCGCTTTTTTCTCGCATAACGGAACAATAGGCGGAAGGATGAGACATCCGGTGGTTGCGTTCGTCAGTCCGACGCTCCATGTCCATCATCGGCCGATGACACCGGTTTTCAGGTGGGATAGCATTTCGTTCATGATCGATCATCCGTTGGATACCAAGGGCTTGCAATGCCCGCTTCCCGTCCTGCGCGCCCGCAAGGCGATCAGGGCCATCGCCGTCGGCGACACCCTGACCGTGGAGGCGACCGATCCCGGCGCCCGCAAGGACTTCCCCGCCTTCTGCGAGGCGACCGGCAACCGCCTGCTGTCGGTCGGGGAGGAGGGCGGCATCCTCCGCTTCGTCATTGAACGGACGGCGTGATTCCTGCCCGCCGTTCCTGTCGGCCCATCGATCCGTCGCCCCATCGTTGCCGTTACCATCGTATCGTGTCACGGATTGCCCCGGCTCCCGAAAGTGGGCTGTGACGAATCGTCCTGGATTCAGCCTGTACTTTCATTAGCGATCCGGGAAGAATGGTTTTCGGAAACGCTGCGAACGCCGCCCGAAAACCAACGATAACGACCGAAAAATCGATGTTCACCACCCTGTTCACCCACCCGGCGTGCCTGGAGCACGACACGGGTCTCGGTCATCCCGAATGCTCCGACCGCCTGCGCGCCGTGCTCGCCGCGCTGGAGACGGAGGAGTTCCATATGCTGGAACGGCAGGAGGCGCCGTGCGCCACGGTGGAACAGCTCCTGCGCGCACACCCGCAGTCGCACATCGACCGCGTGCTGTCGCTGATCCCCGAGGTGGAGCATGCCGGCGTCGATGCCGACACGGTGGTCTCGCCCGGGTCGGGGGAGGCGGCGTTGCGTGCGGCCGGCGCGGTCTGCGCCGCGGTCGACGCGGTGGCGACCGGCCAGTCGCGCAACGCCTTCTGCGCCGTGCGCCCTCCCGGCCACCATGCGGAGCGGGACAAGGCGATGGGCTTCTGCCTGTTCAACAACGCCGCGGTCGGTGCCTATCACGCCCGCGCCGCGCACGGACTGCAGCGTGTGGCGGTGATGGATTTCGACGTCCACCACGGCAACGGCACGCAGGACATCCTGCAGCACGACCCGGACATGCTCTATTGCTCGACCCACCAGTCGCCGCTCTATCCCGGTACGGGGGATGCGGGTGAAAAGGGCGAGTATGGCAACTGCGTCAACGCGCCGCTGCCGGCCATGGCGGGATCGCCGGAGTTCCGGCATGCCATGACCCACGTCATCCTGCCGGCCATCGACCATTTCAAGCCGGACCTGCTGATCATCTCTGCCGGATTCGATGCCCATTCGCGCGATCCGCTGGCCGGTCTGCACCTGATCGACGACGATTTCGTCTGGGCCACCCGCAAGCTGGGCGAACTGGCCCGCACCCATTGCGGGGCGCGCATCGTCTCGGTGCTGGAGGGGGGCTACAACCTGCGCGCCCTTGCCTCCGCCAGCGCCGCCCATGTGCGCGAACTGATGTACTGCTGACCGGCGGCGTTCCTATTGGGCGGGCGCCCCATTCTCCCGAAAGGGGGAGGGGCTGCCCGAACGCATAGGCCGCACATAGGCCGCAATGGCCGGGGTAGCGGAGTGCCTCGGGCCTTGCGCCGGACGTGGGCGGGGCATACCTTCGCGGGCTTGAGGTCCCATCGATGGTTCTGCCCCACATGCCCCCTTCCACGACGTCTTCGCCCCCTGTTTCAGGCGCCGCCATTCCGCCCGACATCGCCGCCCTCAGCTTCGAGGATGCGCTCGCCGAACTGGAGCGGATCGTCCGCCAGCTCGAGGAAGGGCGCGGCAAGCTCGACGACGCCATCTCCTCCTACGAGCGGGGCACGGCGCTGAAGCGCCATTGCGAGATGAAGCTGCGCGAGGCGCAGGCCAAGATCGACCGCATCACCGTGAGCGCCGACGGCTCCCTCGGCACCGAACCCGCCCGGATCGACTGACGTGCAGACCATTTCCCAGACCGAGTTCAAAGCCGCGCTGGCCGACATCGCCGAGGCGGTCGAGCTCAAGATCAACGCATTGCTGCCGACCACCGACCTGGCCGAGGCGCGGGTGTTCGACGCCATGCGCTATGGCTGCCTGAACGGCGGCAAGCGGCTGCGCCCCTTCCTGGTGATGCAGTCCTCCGCCCTTTTCGGCGTCAACCCGGACTGCGCCATCCGTGCCGCCGCGGCCGTCGAGATGGTCCACAGCTATTCCCTGATCCACGACGACCTGCCGGCGATGGACGATGGCGAGCTGCGGCGCGGGCGTCCGACCTGCCACCGCCAGTTCGACGAGGCGACCGCCATCCTGGCCGGCGACGGGCTGCTGACCTTCGCCTTCGAGGTGCTGGCGGATCCGGCGACGCACGAGGACCCCAACATCCGCTGCCAGCTGGTGACGGCGCTGGCCAAGGCGTCCGGCGGCCACGGCATGGTCGGCGGCCAGATGCTGGACCTGATTGCCGAGCATGAGACCTTCGACCTCGGCACCACCACCCGGCTGCAGCGCATGAAGACCGGCGAGATGATCGCCTTTTCCTGCGAGGCCGGCGGCATCCTGGGCAAGGCCAATCCGCCGCAGCGCACGGCGCTCCGCGCCTACGCCCACGACCTCGGGCTCGCCTTCCAGATCGTCGACGATCTGCTGGACGTGGAAGGCACGGCGGAGGAGACCGGCAAGACTGTCGGCCGCGACGCCCAGGCCGGCAAGGCGACCTTCGTGTCGATCCTCGGCCGCGACCGTGCCCGTGCCCAGGCGGAAATGCTTGCCAATCAGGCGTCGCAGCACTTGGACATTTTCGATGGGCGTGCCGATATGTTGAAGGCGGTCGCCGACTTCGTCGTCGCGCGCCGCGCCTGACCAGAGCTTGAGGACCATCACGACGTGACTGCCACCAAGACTCCGCTGCTCGACCTTTGTCCGACGCCAGCCAAGCTGCGGGCCCTGAAGCCCGAGCAGCTCCGCCAGTTCGCAGACGAGTTGCGCACCGAGACCGTGGACGCCGTATCGGTGACCGGCGGCCATCTCGGTGCCGGGCTTGGGGTGGTGGAGCTGACGGTGGCCCTCCATTACGTGTTCGACACGCCCTATGACCGGCTGATCTGGGACGTCGGGCACCAGTGCTATCCGCACAAGATCCTCACCGGGCGGCGCGACCGCATCCGCACGCTGCGCATGGGCGGGGGCTTGAGCGGCTTCACCAAACGGTCGGAGAGCGAGTACGACCCGTTCGGTGCCGGCCACAGCTCGACCTCCATCTCCGCCGGGCTCGGCATGGCCGTCGCCAGCAAGATCAAGGGGGAGCAGCGCAACGTCATCGCCGTGATCGGCGACGGCTCGATGAGCGCCGGCATGGCCTATGAGGCGATGAACAACGCCGCCTCCACCAAGTCGCGGCTGATCGTCATCCTCAACGACAACGACATGTCCATCGCCCCGCCGGTGGGCGCGATGAGCGCCTATCTGTCGCGGCTGATTTCCTCCAAGCCCTATCTGTCCCTGCGCCACTTGGCGAAGGAGATCGCCGACCAGCTGCCGCGCCCGCTGCGCAACGCCGCCCGCCGGGCGGAGGAGTACGCCCGCGGCATGGTCACCGGCGGCACCCTGTTCGAGGAGCTGGGCTTCTACTACATCGGCCCGATCGACGGCCACAATCTGGACCATCTGCTGCCGGTGCTGCAGAACGTCCGCGACGCCGACGACGACAAGCCGGTGCTGATCCATGTCGTCACCAAGAAGGGCAAGGGCTACGGCCCGGCGGAGGAGTCGGCCGACAAACTGCACGCCGTCGCCAAGTTCGACGTGGTGACCGGCACCCAGTCCAAGCCGAAGTCCAACGCTCCCACCTACACCCGCGTCTTCGCCCAGAGCCTGATCGCGGAGGCAGCGGCCGACCCGACCATCGTCGGCATCACCGCCGCCATGCCGTCCGGCACCGGGCTGGACATGTTCGGGGAGCGCTTCCCCGACCGCTGTTTCGACGTCGGCATCGCCGAACAGCATGCGGTGACCTTCGCCGCGGGCATGGCGACGGAGGGGTTCAAGCCCTTCTGCGCCATCTATTCCACCTTCCTGCAGCGTGCCTACGATCAGGTCATCCATGACGTGGTGCTGCAGCATCTGCCCGTGCGCTTCGCGCTCGACCGCGCCGGTCTGGTGGGGGCGGACGGGGCGACCCATGCCGGGTCCTTCGACACCGCCTATCTCGGCTGCCTGCCCGACATCGTGATGATGGCGGCGGCGGACGAGCTGGAACTGATGCACATGGTGGCGACCCAGGCCGCCATCGACGACCGCGCCTCCGCCCTGCGCTATCCGCGCGGGGAGGGGGTCGGTCTGGAACTGCCCGACCGCGGCAGCATCCTGCCGATCGGCAAGGGCCGCATCCTGCAGGAAGGGACCAAGATCGCCATCCTCAGCTATGGCACCCGGCTGGGCGAGGCCCGGCGTGCGGCGTCGGAGCTGGCGGCGCGCGGCTTGTCGACCACGCTGGCCGACGCCCGCTTCGCCAAGCCGCTGGACGAGGATCTGGTCCGCCGCCTCGCGCTCGAGCATGAGGTGCTGATCACGATCGAGGAGGGATCGGTCGGCGGCTTCGGCAGCTTCGTGCTGCAGTTCCTGGCGACGGCGGGCCTGCTGGACGGCGGTCTGAAGATCCGTCCGATGGTTCTGCCCGACCTCTATCTCGACCACGATTCACCGGCCAAGCAGTATGAGACGGCCGGCCTCACCGCCCAGCACATCGTCCGTACCGCGCTGCAGGCTCTGGGTATCGAGAGCGCAGCGGCACGAGCCTGATCCCCTCTCCAGGCGGCCACTCCAGACCGCAATTCCACCCGAAACCACCCGAATGTCGTAATGCCATTTGTCTAGGGAAGTTTCGGGTTGTTGGACTGGTGCCGAGCACGAGCGACGCCTTACACTGCCCGGGCTGGAATGGTAGCTCCTCCGTAACGGTGGATGCGTCGGCAGCATGCGGGACGGCTACGGGATCAGGAGCGATGGCGCACATCATGGCGGTCACGGCGTACCGGAACGCGGAGTTCGGGACGGATCCCGGCGCGGGACGGGCGGCGGAAGCCAGCGGCTCCGGCATCGACGATCCGGCGCTGCTGCGTTGCCTGTTGGACCAGACGCCGACCCCGACCGCCCTGGTGGAGGGGGAGGGCGACTGCTGCAGCTTCGCCAACGCCGCCTTCCGCGCCCTGGGAGTGGTTGCGGGCTCCGGTATGACGGACAGCTTTCCCGCCCTGTCCCCGGCGCTGCTGGCGGAAGCGCGCAACAGCGGCCGGCCGCAGCGCAGCCGGGCCGCGAGCGACCGCGCGCCTGACGGCGAACGGTTCTGGGATGTGCGCGTCACCCCGATGCTGGGCCTCAACGGTGTCGTCCGGGCCCTGATCGTCACTGCGGATGAGACGCCGGAGTCGGTCGCCGAGCATGACCGGCGCCTGCGCGACGTCAGCCATCGGCTGAAGAACACGCTGCAGCTCGTCTCCAGCCTGCTGACCCTGCAGACGCTATCAAGCAAGGATCCCGAGGTCCGCCGCGCCCTTCAGAGCGCCGGCGGCCGTGTCGGCATCGTCACCCAGGCCCACCAGCGCACCCACGGCGCATTGCGCGCCGGCACCGTCGACATGGCGCCGCATCTGCGCGAACTCTGCCAGGAGTTGGAGGCGACGCTTCCCGGCGCCCACCGCATCCAGGTTGCCGCGGAGGCGACGGAGATGCCGGTGGATTCCATCATCCCCTTCAGCCTGATCGTCAGCGAACTGGTCGGCAACGCCGCACGCCACGCCTTTCCGGCCGGGGCGCCCGGTACCATCGATGTGCGGCTCGGCCGAGCCGGCGACGGTACCGTCCGCCTGGAGATCTCCGACCGCGGCACCGGCCTGCCGGCCGGGCTGGACATCACCCGTGCAGCCACGCTGGGGCTGAAGGTGGTCCGTGCCTTCGTCGGCCAACTGCGCGGCAAGCTGACCGCGGACAGCAGCCCCTATGGCACCCGTGTGACCGTCGACTTCCCCGCCGCCTGACGAATCCGGTCCCCGGGGCTTGCCCTTCCGGCCGTTCCGCGTCAGGAATGCGCCGGCAAAGGGCATGAGCGAAGGGCTGACGGCATGGCACGGATAAGGGCGGATGTGGCGCTGGTGGAGCGCGGGCTGGCGGAAAGCCGGGCCAAGGCGCAGGCGCTGATCCTGGCCGGGCTGGTCTATTCCGACACCAAGCGCATCGACAAGGCCGGCGACCTGATCGCGGCGGAAGCCCCTCTGGCGGTCAAGGGGCAGGATCATCCCTGGGTATCGCGGGGTGGGCTGAAGCTGGTGAAAGGGTTGGACGTCTTCGCCATCGATCCCGCCGGCCTGACCGCGGTCGATGTCGGCGCCTCCACCGGCGGCTTCACCGACGTGCTGCTGAGCCGCGGCGCAGCCAAGGTCTATGCCGTCGATGTCGGCCACGGACAGCTGGCCTGGAAGCTGCGAAACGATCCGCGCGTGGTGGTGCTGGAGAAGACCAACGCCCGCCATTTAACCACGGCCGAAATCCCCGACCCGATCGACCTCGTCGTGTGCGACGCCAGCTTCATCGGGCTGGAAATCGTGCTGCCGGCCGCATTGGATCTGGTCGTGCCCGGTGGCCGGCTGGTCGCCCTGATCAAGCCGCAGTTCGAGGTCGGGAAAGGCCGCGTCGGCAAGGGCGGCGTGGTGCGCGAACCGGAACTGCACGGGGAGGTCTGCGACCGCATCCGCACCTGGCTGGACGCAAGGCCGGGCTGGCGTGTGCTGGACATCACCGAAAGCCCGATCACCGGGCCGGAGGGCAACAAGGAATTCCTGATCGGGGCGGTGAAGGACCGCGTCTGATCCGGATGGAACCATAAGCGCTTCCGAGAGCGCCCATAATCCAGCGCTGCCGGAGCTCTTGGTGGTCCGGGTCGCCCCGGAGATGGCGCTGGTCCTCTCGCCGGTGCTGTACTTGCCGACCATAATTCCTGACCTGATCCCAAGGCCGTGTAGAAACCCGGCTTGTGACGCTCTGGAGCCAGCATTTCAGGGCGCCACACCCTGTTTTTCGTGATCGCAGGCCCATATAGTCGGAGAAACGCTGTCTGCGGCAAAATGGCAGGCATGGAGCAGCTCTGATAGAAATCGTATAAGGACGGAATTCCATGGTGGAAAAGACGCAACCCTCTCTTCGGCGCCCAATTTCCATTTTCAGGGAATTCATGAAAAGCGAAGCGTCGGGCGGTATTCTTCTGATGGTCGCCGCGGCGCTCGCCCTGATCGTTGCGAATTCTCCCCTGTCGGGAGTCTATTTCGACACGCTGCACAGCTATGTCTTGGGGCTGAGCATCGGGCATTGGGTCAATGACGGACTGATGGCGGTCTTCTTCCTGCTGGTCGGGCTGGAGATCAAGCGGGAGATGCTTGATGGGCAACTCTCTTCATGGTCGCGCCGGATTCTGCCGGGCGTGGCGGCGGCTGGCGGCATGGTGGTGCCCGCCCTCATCTATGTGGCCTTCAACAGCAGCGATCCGGAAACGATCCGCGGCTGGGCCATTCCGGCGGCGACGGACATCGCCTTTGCCCTGGGCGTCCTGTCGCTCCTTGGGCCGCGCGTGCCGACCTCCCTCAAGATCTTCCTGACGGCCCTGGCCATCATCGACGATCTCGGCGCCGTCATCATCATCGCCCTGTTCTACACCGCCGACCTGTCGATTCCGGCCCTGGGTGCGGCGGCGCTCATCCTGGCGGCGCTGATCGCCTTGAACCGCTTCGGCGTCCAGACGCTCTGGCCCTACCTCATCCTCGGCGCGGGCCTGTGGGGTGCTGTTCTCCTGTCGGGCGTCCATGCGACGCTGGCGGGCGTTACCCTTGCGCTGACGATTCCGCTTCGCCCCGCGCCGGGCAAGCCGGACGACATGCACTCCCCGCTGCACCGGCTGGAGCACGGCATCCACGGCTGGGTGGCCTACCTGATCGTCCCCGTCTTCGGCTTCGCGAATGCCGGCGTGTCCTTCGCCGGCATGGACGCGTCGATCCTGACGGGCTCTCTCCCGCTGGGGATTGCGCTCGGCCTGTTCCTGGGGAAGATGGTCGGCGTGTTCGGAACCGCCTGGCTCACCATTCGCCTGGGGTTCGCCGACATGCCGGCCAATGCGAACACGGCGCAGCTTTTCGGCGTTTCCCTGCTGTGCGGCATCGGCTTCACCATGAGCCTGTTCATCGGAGCCTTGGCCTTCCCCACGTCGCCCGAACTCGGCGATGCGGTCAAGGTCGGTGTCTTCACCGGTTCGCTTCTCTCCGCGACCGCCGGCGCCCTGCTTTTGCGCCTCGTGTCGCGGAAAGCCGGGGATCCGGCGCCCCAGTACGCGAAAGCCGATCGGAACGCCGCGTGACGTCGGCCCGTGAAAGGCGCCTCCGCACCCGGGGGCGCCAGCCGGCTGGACGATGTCTAGGCCGTCGGCTTCCCGTCTAGACGGTCCAGAATCTCCTGCGCCTGGGTGAGGAGCGAGTCTCGCGCGGCCGACAGTCGTTCAAGGGCTGTTTGCGACTGCCTGATCGTCCATGTCGCGTGGTAGATCTGCTGATCGAGAACATCGATGTCCTTCTCGATGAACATCAGCCAGTCGCGATCGGTCTGTATGTCGCGGTCGTTCATGATCGAATCTCCCTTTTCCTTTATTGTTTCCGGCTGTGGGCATGCCCTCCCGAGTTCAAGATGGCCGGATATCCAGGAGGCGGCCCGCCATTCGGCGGGCCGCCTCCCCAGACACGTCAGTGCTTAGGCCTGGCGAGATCGAAGCGGTCGGCGTTCATGACCTTCGTCCAGGCGGCAACGAAGTCCTTCGCGAACTTCTCGTGGGAATCGCCGCACGCATAGACCTCCGCGAAGGCCCGGAGCTGTGAATGCGATCCGAAGATCAGGTCGACGCGGGTGGCCGTCCATCTGCTCTCCCCGGTCTTGCGGTCCCGCCCTTCATAGATGCCGTCGGCGTTCGGGGGCTGCCATTCCGTGGCCATGTCGAGCAGGTTGACGAAGAAGTCGTTCGTCAGCGTCTCCGGCCGCTCGGTCAGAACACCGTGCCTGGAGCCGCCGGAATTGGCGCCGAGCACGCGCAGCCCGCCGACAAGAACGGTCATCTCCGGCCCGGTCAGCCGCAGCAGTGCCGCCCGGTCCACCATGGCCTCCTCCGGAATCATGAACTGCTGCTTCCTGCTGTGGATATAGTTGCGGAAGCCGTCGGCCCGCGGTTCGAGCGCCGCGAAGGAATCGACATCGGTCTGGTCCTGCGATGCGTCCATGCGTCCGGGGGAGAACGGGACCTGCAGGGTCAGGCCGGCATCCTGTGCCGCCTTTTCGATCGCTGTACCGCCGGCAAGGACGATCAGGTCGGCGAGTGAGATCCTCTTGCCGCCGCCGGCGGAGGCGTTGAAGTCGGTCTGGATGGCCTCCAGCGTCTGCAGCACGGTCTGGAGTTGCGCCGGCTCGTTCACCTCCCAATCCTTCTGTGGGGCGAGGCGGATGCGCGCACCGTTGGCGCCGCCGCGCTTGTCGGACCCGCGGAAGGTGGAGGCCGACGCCCAGGCCGCCGAGACCAGCTGCGAAACCGAAAGGCCGGAGGAGAGGATCCGCGCCTTGAGCGCCGCAATGTCGGCATCGTCGACCAGCGCATGATCGACCGGCGGGATCGGATCCTGCCAGATCAGCGTCTCTTTCGGAACGAGCGGACCGAGATAGCGCACCACCGGCCCCATGTCGCGGTGGGTCAGCTTGAACCAGGCACGGGCGAAGGCATCGGCGAACTGGTCCGGATTCTCGTAGAACCGCCGGGAGATCTTCTCATAAATCGGGTCGAAGCGCAGCGACAGGTCGGTCGTCAGCATCGTGGGCAGGCGCTTTGCCGATCCGGGGCAGGGGCCCGGGATCGAAGGCTCCGCATCTTTCGCCTGCCATTGCCACGCACCGGCCGGGCTCTTGGTCAGTTCCCATTCGAATTTGAAGAGGTTGTCGAAGAAGTGATTGCTCCATGTCGTCGGCGTCTGGGACCAGATCACTTCCGGGCCGCCGGTGATGGCGTCGGCTCCATACCCCGTTCCGTGCTTGGATTTCCAGCCGAGGCCCTGGTCCTCCAGCGCTCCGGCTTCCGGTTCCGGACCCATGAAGGAGGGGTCGCCGGCGCCGTGCGTCTTGCCGAAGGTGTGGCCGCCGGCGATCAGCGCGACGGTCTCCTCATCATTCATCGCCATGCGGTAGAAGGTTTCGCGGATGTCCTTGGCCGCCGCCACCGGGTCCGGATTGCCGTTCGGCCCCTCCGGATTGACGTAGATGAGCCCCATCTGCACCGCGCCCAGCGGATCGGCGAGCTGGCGTTCGCCGCTGTAGCGCTCGTCGCCGAGCCAGGTTCCTTCCGGACCCCAGAACAGCTCCTCCGGCTCCCACGCATCCACGCGGCCGCCGGCAAAGCCGAATGTCTTGAAGCCCATCGATTCCAAAGCGACGTTGCCGGCCAGGACCATCAGGTCGGCCCAGGACAGCTTGCGCCCGTATTTCTGCTTGATCGGCCAGAGCAGGCGGCGCGCCTTGTCGAGATTGGCGTTGTCCGGCCAGGAGTTGAGCGGCGCGAAGCGCTGCTGGCCGGTGCCGGCGCCGCCGCGGCCGTCGGTGATGCGGTAGGTGCCGGCGCTGTGCCACGCCATGCGGATCATCAACCCGCCGTAATGGCCGAAATCCGCAGGCCACCAATCCTGGGAGTCCGTCATCAGGGCGTTCAGATCCTTGATCACCGCATCGAGATCAAGTGACTGGAATTCCTTGGCATAGTCGAAGTCCCTGCCCATCGGGTCGGATAGCGGCGAATTGCGGTGAAGCATCTCGAGATCGAGGGCGTTCGGCCACCAGTCGCGATTCCTGTGGCTGCGGCCACCGCTTCCGCCTCCGTTTCCACCCCCGGTAAATGGACATTTGCCTGCGCTATCGTCGGTCCTCGCGTCCATCGTTTCCTCCTGCAACGCTTATGGGTTCACGTCTCGGCATTCACAGGGCGGCAAGTTTGCTTCAAAGCAAAACTGTATGTCTGGCCAATGATCAGGTAAAATGGTCTTTGTTGATCGCTGCGATAAGGTGATCTTATGATTCCCGGTTCCGTGACTCTCCGGCAGCTTCGCTATTTCGATGCGCTGGCGCATCACGCCCATTTCGGGCGTGCGGCAGCCGCCTGTGCCGTTTCACAGCCGGCCCTGTCGATGCAGATCAAGGAACTGGAAGAGGCATTGGGGGCCGCACTCGTCGAGCGGGGCAGCAGGAGCGTGCGGCTGACGGCTTTCGGGCAGGAGGCGTCGCTGCGCGTCCGCGACATCCTGCATTCCGTCGATCAGTTGGGGGAGCTTGCACGGCTGTCGAAGAACCGGATCAGCGGCCGGTTGCGCATCGGCATGATCCCCACGATCGCACCCTATCTGCTGCCGGCGGTGATCGCGGTCGTCAAACGGGAACACCCGCATGTCGAGATCGAGGTGCGTGAGGCGCTGACGTCGAAGCTGATCGAAGAGCTCGCCGAGGGGCGGCTTGACGCCGCGATCACCGCATTGCCCGTGTTCGAGCCGTCCTTGACCGAGGCGGTGCTGTTCACGGAGGATTTCCTGCTGGTCCGGCCGGCCGAGGAAGCGGGGAAGCCGGTGCCAAGCGGAGAAATGCTGCGCGAGATGCGGCTGCTTCTGCTGGAGGAGGGGCATTGCTTCCGCAACCAGGCCCTGTCCTTCTGCAACATGCCGTCCTCGTCGCCACGCAAGGCGCTGGAGGCGAATTCATTCTCCACGCTCGTCCAGATGGTCAGGGCCGGAATGGGCGTGACGCTGGTCCCGGAGATGGCTGTCGATATGGAGACCGGCTCCGGCACGGTGTCGGTGGTCCGCTTCAAGGACCCGCAACCGTCGCGGACCATCGGCATGATCTGGCGTAAGACAAATCCTCTGGCCGCACAATTCCTGCAATTGGCGAAACTACTGGGCCAGCCGGTTGACCAGAATAGCCCGGAAGCCGGAGGGGCACCGCGGCCGGCCGCGGCGCCCATCAGCCGTTAGTCGAAGCTGAAGCCCTGATCCTTCATGTAGACGTTCTTCACCTTGCACCAGTCGACGCTGAACTTTTCCGATTCATAGCCGACCCAATCGACCTTGAACGGAACGACGCAGTTTCCTTCGTCGCTGCCCCAGTCCATCTCGGCGGATTCGCCGGGCTTCAACTTGAAGTCGATCCAGTTCTTGCTCCACGCCCCGCCTTCGAAGGTGCGGAAACCGTTGATGACGTACTCGGACGATTTGTTGTGGAGATTGAACTTGTAGGTGTCCGCGGCCTGGGCGGAAGCGGCCGCGCCGGCCAGGGCGGCGAAAACGGCGAGAAAAGCGAATCTGCGCACGGTCGACCTCGTCGTTGAGAGCCCGCCATCACTGGTGGTAATCCATACGATGACGAAGCAATAATCCCAACGGAAGGGCATATATGACATGCGAGCTTCAGCGCTGCCCTGTCGCCAGTTGCCCTTCGGACCGCGCCTCTTATGATTGGCGGCAATGACCGCATGGACGGTCTCGCAAGACGAAGGGTTCGGGACATGAATGACGCAACGGCGGGCTGGATCGAACTCCAGGCCGCGGACGGCCATCGGCTTCGCGCCTATCGCGCACCGGCCAAGGGCGAGGAGATCGGGCGCCTGATCGTGGCGCCGGAGATTTTCGGCATCAACCACCATATCCGCAGCGTGTGCGACGGCTTCGCCCAGCAGGGATTCACCACCGTGGCGCCGGATCTGTTCGATCGTGCCGAACGCGGGGTGGAACTGCCCTATGACGAGGCCGGCATCCAGCGGGGCATCGCGCTGAAGGGAGCGGTGCCGACGGCGGACGCGCTACAGGACGTCGCGGCGGCGCTGGCCCATCTGGGCGGTGACGGGGCTGCTGCCATCGTCGGCTATTGCTGGGGCGGCAGCATCGCCTGGGCCTCGGCGGCGATCCTGCCGGTGCGGGCCGCCGTCGGCTATTACGGCGGCGATATCGGCAAGACGCTGGACAGCGCCCCGCGGGTGCCGACCCTGCTGCATTTCGGCGACCAGGACCATGCCATCCCGCTGTCGGTGGCGGAGGGCGTGCGGTCACGCTATCCGTGGCTGCCGGTGCATGTCTACCCGGCCGGCCATGGCTTCAACTGCGACGAGCGGGGGAGCTTCCATCCGGAAAGCGCGGTTCTGGCGCTTCGGCGGACCGTGGGGCTGCTGCGGGCCGTGTTCTGACCGGTCCCGTTCCGATCCGCGGCTCCTTCCGGCGTCCAAGCCGGATCGGCCAGCGGCGGAAGGCCAGCAGCCCGATGCAGATCAGCGCATAGACCAGCGGCGCCGTCTGCCAGCCCTTCACCAGCATGACGAAGTGCAGGCAGGCGGCCAGTCCGGCGACGAACACGCACCGGTGCAGGGCGCGCCACCGCCTGCCGCCCAGCCGTTTCACCATGCCGTCGGTGGAGGTCGCGGCCAGCGCCGTCAGGATCAGGAAGGCGCCCATCCCGACCGTGATGTAGGGCCGCTTGACGATGTCCTTCCAGATCGCCGCCCAGTCGAAGAACTGGTCCAGCCCGACATAGGTGGACAGGTGGACGGTGGCGTAGAAGAAGGCGAACAGCCCCAGCATCCGCCGGAAGCGCGCCAGCCCAGCCACCCCCGTCAGCATGCGCAGCGGCGTCAGCGCCAGGGCGATCAGCAGGAAGCGCAAGGCCCACAAGCCGCTGGCCTTGACGCTTTCCAGCACCGGCTCCGCCCCCAGCTCGCCGGTGTAGGCGAGCCGGACGGTCCAGGCCAGCGGGACGAGGCAGAGGATGAAGACTGCGGGTTTGGCCCAACGCGACGCGAGCGCAGCGTTGGCGGCGGCGCGCAGATCGACGCCGCCGGCGGCGGATGCAGGGTCGGCCATGGTCAGTAGTTCGCCTTCAGGTCCATCCCGGCATAGAGCGACGCGACCTCCTCGCCATAGCCGTTGAAGGGCAGGGTCTTGCGGCGGGAGAATTCGCCGACGCGCCGCTCGGTCGCCTGGCTCCAGCGCGGATGGTCGACCTCGGGGTTGACGTTGGAGTAGAAGCCGTATTCGCGCGGCTGCAACTTGTTCCAGGCGGTCGGCGGCTGGTCCTTCACCAGCGTGATCCTGACGATCGACTTGATCGACTTGAAGCCGTACTTCCACGGCACCACCAGCCGGATCGGCGCGCCGTTCTGGTTGGGCAGAACCTCGCCATACATGCCGACGGCCAGCATGGTGAGCGGGTGCATCGCCTCGTCCAGCCGCAGCCCTTCGGTGTAGGGCCAGTCCAGCACCCAGGAGCGCAGGCCCGGCATCTGCTTGGGGTCGTTCAGGGTCTGGAAGGCGACGTATTTGGCGTTGCCGGTCGGTTCCACCCGCTTCAGCAGTTCGGCCAGGGAGAAGCCGACCCAGGGGATCACCATCGACCAGCCCTCAACGCAGCGCAGGCGGTAGATGCGCTCCTCCATCGGGAATTTCAGCAGGTCTTCGATGCCGATGGTCATCGGCTTGGCGACCTCGCCGCCGATGGCGATCTCCCAGGGCCTTGTCTTCAGCGTGCCGGCATTGTCGGCGGGATCATCCTTGCCGGTGCCGAACTCATAGAAGTTGTTGTAGGTCGTGGCCGACTTCATCGGCGTGGTCGGGTCGAACTTCGGATCGGCCGGCTTGATCGTGGTCGGCACCTGGAAGGACGCTGCCAAGGCGTTGCCGCTCCACACCGGCAGGCTGCCCAGTGCCATCGCCGCGGCACCGCCGGCCATCAGGCTGCGGCGGGTGAGAAACAGGTCCCGCGGAGTCACCTCGTCCTCGCGGGCCTGCGAGGGGGCGGGGAATTTGAACAGCATCGACCTCTCCCGAACGGACCATTCCTGCCAGTAACCATAGGTCTGCGGCAGGCCGCCGGCAAATCACGCTCTCTACACGATTGCGTGAGCGGTCGATGAAAACGCTTCAGCGCCGGCCGAGCGGGATCACGATGGCGGGACCGCCGAGGCCGCCGCCGCGAGCCACCCGCCGCACCGGGAAGGGCAGCACGTCCGCCGCCGGCCTGGGTGGGCCGAGCGCCGGCAGTCCGGCAAAGGAGTGGGCCAGGGTTGCGCCGCTGCTGCAGGCGCGCATCCAGGAAAGCATGCAGTACATCGATGCCTGCATGGGAATCGTCCAGAGAATCATGGTCAAGCCCCGGGCTGTGACGACAGTCGAATTGGTCTCGCCCTGCGGGAGATGGCTCCGTGCCGAATGATCCCGCTGTGGTTCGGATCCATAACGAGGTCGGTCACCGAATCGTTCCGGCCCTTATACGATGGTTGAGCAGGGCTTTTCCGGTGGGCAACTTCGTGGCGTCGATGGCCTGTGTCAGCGAATGAAATTTCGCCGTTTAAAGCGAAGGTTGTCTTGTTCTGTGGTAAATCGCGTGAGTAACGCAGCCAAGCTGAAGAAACTGCAACCTCCATCCTAAGTCATAGGCATGGTCGCTACGCCGGAAGTCGGATTTCCTACGAAAGGCTAAATTGACCGGAATCGCCTTTACTTCATCGTGCGGGGATGTAGGACTGCGCGGTCACTCGCCGGCTCAGGCTCGGGCGCGCGCAGGCTTGCTGCGGGTATTCGGTTTTCTGGCTGAGACGGGTTGCATTTACTGGATCGTACTCCGGGATGGTGCCGGGGCGGTCCATTGCTGTGGCGGAATGCGGTCCATGGTGGGCCGGCGCGCTAATGGGGAACGGCATGACGGCGATGGTGGAGACGGCGGACGCGTTGGATCCGAAGGTTCTGCTGATGGCCTTGCGTCAACTGCGCAAGGGCGATTTCTCCGTGCGGCTGCCGCTCGACCTGACGGGCATGGACGGCGAGATCGCCGCCGCCTTCAACGACGTGGTCGAGCTGAACCAGAACATGACCACGGAGGTCAGCCGGCTCAGCGTCGCCATCGGCAAGGAAGGCCGCATCAGCCAGCGTGCCAAGCTGAACAACGCATCCGGCGGATGGGAAACCTGCGTCGACAGCATCAACACGCTGGTCGGCGACATGATCCAGCCGACGACGGAAATTGCGCGCGTGATCGGTGCCGTCGCAAAGGGCGACCTGTCCAAGACCATGGCGCTGGAGATCGAAGGCCGTCCGCTGCAGGGCGAATTCCTGCGCACCGCCCGCAACGTCAACACCATGGTGGACCAGCTGGTCACCGTCACCACCGAACTGACGCGCGTCGCGCGCGAAGTCGGCATCGAGGGCAAGCTGGGCGGTCAGGCCCAGGTGAAGGGCGTCGCCGGCACCTGGAAGGATCTGACGGAGAACGTCAACGTGATGGCCGCCAACCTGACCGGTCAGGTGCGCAACATCGCGGAGGTGACGACGGCGGTCGCGAAGGGCGACCTGTCGAAGAAGATCACCGTCGACGTGAAGGGCGAGATTCTGGAGCTGAAATCCACCATCAACACCATGGTGGACCAGCTGAACAGCTTCGCCTCCGAAGTGACGCGCGTGGCGCGCGAGGTGGGTTCCGAAGGAAAGCTCGGCGGGCAGGCGAAGGTCGAGGGTGTCGGCGGCACCTGGAAGGATCTGACCGACAACGTGAACATGATGGCGGCCAACCTGACCGGTCAGGTCCGCAACATCGCCGAAGTGACGACGGCGGTCGCGAAGGGCGACCTGTCGAAGAAGATCACCGTCGACGTGAAGGGCGAGATTCTGGAGCTGAAATCCACCATCAACACCATGGTGGACCAGCTGAACAGCTTCGCGTCGGAAGTGACGCGCGTGGCGCGCGAGGTGGGTTCCGAAGGAAAGCTGGGCGGTCAGGCGAAGGTCGAGGGCGTCGGCGGCACCTGGAAGGACCTCACCGACAGTGTGAACATGATGGCGGCCAACCTGACCGGTCAGGTCCGCAACATCGCCGACGTGACCACCGCCGTCGCGACGGGGGACCTGTCGAAGAAGATCACCGTCGACGTGAAGGGCGAAATCCTTGAACTGAAATCCACCATCAACACCATGGTGGACCAGCTGAACAGTTTTGCTTCGGAAGTGACGCGCGTGGCGCGCGAGGTGGGCTCGGAGGGCAAGCTCGGCGGTCAGGCGCGGGTGGAGGGCGTCGGCGGCACCTGGAAGGATCTCACAGACAGCGTGAATTTGATGGCGGCGAACCTGACCGGTCAGGTCCGCAACATCGCCGACGTGACGACGGCGGTCGCCAACGGCGACTTGTCGAAGAAGATCACCGTGCCGGTGAAGGGCGAAATCCTTGAGCTGAAGAACACCATCAACACCATGGTGGACCAGCTGAACAGCTTCGCCTCGGAAGTGACACGCGTGGCGCGCGAGGTGGGCTCGGAGGGCAAGCTCGGCGGTCAGGCGCAGGTGAAGGGTGTCGGCGGCACCTGGAAGGACCTCACCGACAGCGTGAACGCGATGGCCACCAACCTCACAGGGCAGGTGCGAAACATCGCAGAGGTGACGACGGCGGTCGCCAATGGCGACTTGTCGAAGAAGATCACCGTCGACGTGAAGGGCGAGATTCTGGAGTTGAAGTCCACCATCAACACCATGGTGGACCAGCTGAACAGCTTCGCGTCCGAAGTGACGCGCGTTGCGCGCGAGGTGGGTTCCGAAGGCAAGCTGGGCGGTCAGGCACAGGTGAAGGGCGTTGCCGGCACCTGGAAGGACCTGACCGACAATGTGAACGCGATGGCGACGAACCTGACGGGTCAGGTGCGAAACATCGCGGAAGTGACGACGGCGGTCGCCAACGGCGACTTGTCGAAGAAGATCACCGTCGACGTGAAGGGCGAAATCCTTGAGCTGAAATCCACCATCAACACCATGGTGGACCAGCTCAACAGCTTCGCCTCCGAAGTCGCCCGCGTGGCGCGCGAGGTGGGCATCGAGGGCAAGCTGGGCGGTCAGGCGCAGGTGAAGGGCGTTGCCGGCACCTGGAAGGACCTGACCGACAACGTGAACATGATGGCGGCCAACCTGACCGGTCAGGTGCGAAACATCGCCGAAGTCACCACCGCGGTCGCGAAGGGCGACCTGTCGAAGAAGATCACCGTCGACGTGAAGGGCGAGATCTTCGAACTGAAATCCACCATCAACACCATGGTGGACCAGTTGAACAGCTTCGCCTCGGAAGTGACGCGCGTGGCGCGCGAGGTGGGTTCCGAAGGCAAGCTGGGCGGTCAGGCGAAGGTGGAAGGTGTCGGCGGTACCTGGAAGGACCTGACCGACAATGTGAACATGATGGCGGCCAACCTGACCGGTCAGGTGCGCGGCATCGCCAGCGTCGTCACCGCGGTCGCCGACGGCGACCTGAAGCGCAAGCTGGCGGTGGACGCCAAGGGCGAGATCGCGGCACTCGCCAACACCATCAACGGCATGATCGACACGCTGGCGACCTTCGCCGATCAGGTCACCAACGTGGCGCGCGAAGTGGGCATCGAAGGCAAGCTGGGCGGTCAGGCCCGCGTGCCGGGCGCCGCCGGCCTGTGGAAGGACCTGACCGAGAACGTGAACCAGCTGGCCGCGAACCTGACCACCCAGGTGCGTGCCATCGCCGAGGTCGCCACCGCGGTGACCAAGGGCGACCTGACCCGCTCCATCACCGTCGAGGCGATGGGCGAGGTCGCGGCGCTGAAGGACAACATCAACGAGATGATCCGCAATCTTCGCGACACGACGCTGAAGAATGCGGAGCAGGATTGGCTGAAGACCAACCTCGCCAAATTCACCCGCATGCTGCAGGGCGAACGCGATCTGGTCACCGTCTCCAACATGATCCTGTCGGAGATCGCGCCGCTGGTGAACGCGCAGCACGGCGTCTTCTATGTCGCCACCCGCGACCGCGACGAACCGCTGCTGGAACTGGTCGCCTCCTACGCGCTGAAGGAGCGCAAGAACCTGTCCAACCGCTTCCACATGAAGGAAGGTCTGGTCGGGCAGTGCGCCTATGAAAAGAAGCGCATCCTGCTGACCAACGTGCCGCGCGACTATGTCTCCATCAGTTCCGGCCTGGGCGAGGCGCCGCCGCTGAACATCATCGTCCTGCCGGTGCTGTTCGAAGACGACGTGAAGGCGGTGATCGAGCTGGCGAGCTTCGGCCGGTTCAGCGAAACGCACCAGAGCTTCCTGGAGCAGCTGACCGAGAGCATCGGCATCGTTCTGAACACCATCGCTGCCAACATGCGCACCGAAGGGCTGCTGAAGCAGTCGCAGCGCCTGACCACCGAACTGCAGAGCCAGCAGGAAGAGCTGAAGACCACCAACGAGCGGCTGGAACAGCAGGCCGCCTCGCTGCGCAAGTCGGAAGAGCTGCTGAAGGCCCAGCAGGAGAAGCTGACCACCACCAACGAAGCGCTGGAGGAAAAAGCCGAGCAGCTGGAGAAGCAGAACATCGAGGTGGAGCGCAAGAACCGCGAGGTCGTGCTCGCCAAGGCGGCGCTGGAGGAGAAGGCCGAACAGCTCGCCCTGACCTCCAAGTACAAGTCGCAGTTCCTGGCGAACATGAGCCACGAGCTGCGCACGCCGCTGAACAGCCTGCTGATCCTGTCCAAGCTGCTGGCCGACAACCCCGACACCAACCTCTCCGACCGCCAGGTGGAGTTCGCCCGCACCATCCACTCCGCCGGCTCCGACCTGCTGGGCCTGATCAACGACATCCTCGACCTGTCGAAGATCGAATCCGGCACCGTCACGCTGGAGATCGGCGAGGTCGTGCTGGGCGACCTGCGCAACCATGTGGAGCGCACCTTCTCGCAGGTGGCGCAGGAAAAGAAGCTGGCCTTCACCATCGAGATGGACCAGACGCTGCCCGCCAGCATCCAGACCGACGAGAAGCGGCTGGCCCAGGTGCTGAACAACCTGCTGTCCAACGCCTTCAAGTTCACGGACGCCGGCGGCATCACCTTCCGCGTCGCCCCGGCGACGGAGGGCTGGAGCGCCGCGCACCCGACGCTGAACGCGGCGTCGTCGGTGCTGGCCTTCACCGTGGTCGACACCGGCATCGGCATCCCCGAGGACAAGCAGCGCATCATCTTCGAGGCGTTCCAGCAGGCCGACGGCACCACCAGCCGCAAATACGGCGGCACCGGCCTCGGCCTGTCGATCAGCCGCGAAATCGCCCGTCTGCTGGGCGGCGAGATCCGGGTGACCAGCACGCCCGGCAAGGGCAGCGCCTTCACGCTCTATGTTCCGCGCAGCTACGACGTCGCGGAGGAAACCGCCAACCCGCTGGTCGCCGCTGCCAGCACCGCGCTGGCGCCCGCCGGCCTGCTGACCAAGCGGCCGGAGGCGGGCACCCGCCCGGTGGTGGCGTCCGGCCCGCAGGAAGGGCTCGCCCTGCTGGAGATGCAGCCGGCCGGCGACGACCGCGAACGCATCCGCGCTGGCGAGCCGGTGGTGCTGATCGTGGAGGACGACGCCACCTTCGCCTCCATCCTGATCGATCTGGCGCGGGAGAAGGGCTTCCGCACGGTTCTGTCGGCCGGCGGGGCGGCGGCGCTGCCGCTGGCGCGCAAATACCGGCCGGACGCCGTGCTGCTCGACATCGGGCTGCCGGACATGGACGGCTGGGCCCTGCTGGACCTGCTGAAGCGCGACCCGCAGACCCGCCACATCCCGGTCCACGTCATCTCCGCCAAGGACGAGCGGCGGCGCGGCCTGTCGATGGGCGCCTTCGATTATTCGGAGAAGCCGGTGGAGCGCGAGGCGATCTTCGACGCCCTGAACCGGGTGAAGAGCTTCAAGGAACGCGATCACCGCAAGCTGCTGGTGGTGGAGAAGGACAATCCGCAGCCGGGCGCCGTCGCCGCCCTGATCGGCAACGGCGACGTGGAGACCCACACCGTCACCTCCATCGAAGCGGCGATGGCGGCGCTGTCGGCCGACCGCTTCGACTGCATGGTGCTGGATCTGTCCAGCCCGGCGCTGCCCGGCCCCTCCGCCGCCGATTTCGAACTGGTGGAATGGCTGCGCACCCGCGACACGCTCGCCTGGATGCCGGTGGTGGTCTATGTCGCCCCCGACATTACGGTGGAGGACGAGGCGCGGCTGCGCCGGCTGGCCGAGACCGTGGTGCTGAAGAGCGCCCGGTCGCCCGCCGGCCTGCTCGACGAGACCGCGCTGTTCCTGCACCGTGCCGTCGACAAGCTGCCCGACGACAAGCGGCGCAGCATCCTGGACCTGCGCCAGCATGATCCGTCGCTGGCCGGGAAGCGGGTGCTGGTGATCGACGACGACATCCGCAACATCTTCTCGCTCGCCAGCGTGATGGAGGCCCACAGGATCGAGGTCCTGCATGCCGAAAGCGGTCGCGAGGGGATCGAACGGCTGCGCGCCGACCCTGGCGTCGACGTGGTGCTGGTCGACATCATGATGCCGGAAATGGACGGCTACGAAACCATGCGCACGATCCGCAGCATCGACGAGTTCCGCGGCCTGCCGATGATCGCCGTCACCGCGAAGGCGATGAAGGGCGACCGCGACAAGTGCATCGAAGCCGGAGCGACCGACTATATCGCCAAGCCGGTGGACATCGACCATCTGCTGTCCCTGCTGCGGATCTGGACCGCCAAGGGCGGCAGGCCGCAGCTGCGCGGCGGAGTTCAGGCATGACCCGCCGCAAGCTGCGCCCGGCGCGGGTGGCGCGGCGCGGGCCGTTCGTGCCGCCGCCCGCTTTCCCGGTGCCGGCGGTCCGCCGCTCGCGCCTGCTCGGCACCACCAGCGTCCAGCCGGCCAGCGCCGACCAGGACGCCGTCCGCCAGACGCTTCTTCCGCCGGATGTGGCGCTGCCTGCGGCCGCACCCGTTCCGGCCGCCACACCCGCACCGGCGGCCGGTGCCCCCGCGGGATGGGAAAGCATGACCACCGACGTTCCTCCGCAGCTTGACAAGGCCGACGTGGCGATCCTGATCGTCGATGACGACCCGCGGAACCTGTTCGCCGTGCGCGAGACGCTGGAGGACATGAACGCGCAGCTCGTCCTGGCGAGGTCGGGGGAAGAGGCGCTGAAGCACCTGCTGCGGCAGGACTTCGCGCTGATCCTGCTCGACGTCCATATGCCGGGAATGGACGGCTACGAGACGGCGGAGCTGATCCGTCTGCGCGAGAAGTCCCGCCACATCCCCATCATCTTCCTGACCGCCATCAACAAGGACGAGACGCACATCTTCCGCGGCTATGCCAGCGGCGCCGTGGATTACATGTTCAAGCCGGTCGATCCGCACATCCTGAAATGCAAGGTGTCGGTCTTCGTCGACCTCTACCGCAAGACGGAGGCGGTGAAGCGCGAGGTCGAAGCCAAGCAGCGCCTGCTGGACGAGAACGAGCGGGTGCGGCGCGAGATGCGGCAGGCCGAACAGGCGTTGCGCCGGTCGGAGGAGCGGCAGGCGCTGATCCTGGGGCAGCTGCCGATCGTGCTCTACACCGCGGATCTGACGCCGGGCATTCCCTTCCGCTACCTGTCCGACACGGCGCTGTCGGTGCTGGGCTGTCCGGCCGCCCGCTTCATCGATGATCCCGGCTACTGGGAAGCGGGGCTTCATCCGGACGACCGCAACCGCGTGCTGCGCCAGTTGGAGTCGATCCACGACACCGGGCTGACGACGGTCGAATACCGCTGGCGCTGCCCGGACGGCAGCGAGCGCCATTTGCTGGACCAGGCGGTGGTGGTGCGCGACGAGGACGGCCAGCCGGCCGAGCTGTTCGGCACCATTCTGGACGTGACCGAGACGCGCCAGGCCCAGCGGCAGCTCGCCCACGCCCAGAAGATGGAGATGGTCGGCCAGCTGACCGGCGGCATCGCCCATGACTTCAACAACATGCTGATGGTGGTGATCGGCAGCCTCGAACGGCTGGTCCCCAGCCTTGCCGAGGATCCGAAGGCGGCGAAGCGGGCGGAGATGGCGCTGCAGGCGGCGCTGCGCTGTTCCGACATGACGCGGCGCCTGCTGACCTTCGCGCGGCGCCAGCAGCTCCACCCGGAGCCGGTCGATCTCGGCGCGCTGGTCGCCGGCATGGGCGAGTTGATGGAGCGCACGCTGGGCGGCGGCGTCGGCATCGCCATCGAGGCGCCTGCGGCCGATGCGGAGCCGCTGTGGACCGCGTCGGTCGACCGGTCGCAGGCGGAATCAGCGCTGCTGAATCTCGTCATCAACGCCCGCGACGCCATGCCCGGCGGCGGTACCCTGCGCATCCGCACGGAGAACGCCCGCTTCGAGGATACGCAGTCCGCTCACGGCATGTCCGTCCCGGCCGGCGACTACATCCTGCTGTCGGTGTCCGACAGTGGATGCGGCATGCCGCCGGATGTGCTGGAACGCGCCTTCGAGCCCTTCTTCACCACCAAGGAGGCGGGGAAGGGAACCGGTCTCGGCCTTGCCATGATCCATGGCTTCGTCAAGCAGTCGGGCGGGCTGATCGGCATCGACAGCACTCCGGGTGTCGGCACCACCTTCCGCCTTTACCTGCCGAGGGCGGCAGTCGACACGGTCCACGGTACGGCCTCCGACGACGAAGACGCCGACGAGGCGTTCGCCGGTCGCGGCGAGACTGTGCTGGTGGTGGACGACGACGCCGACGTGCGCGCCGTCGCCGTCCAGGCCGTGGGTGCGCTGGGCTACCGCGTGCTGGAAGCCGATGGCGGGGAAGCGGCGCTGACCCTGCTGGATCGACAGCCGGTCGATCTCCTGTTCACCGATATCGTGATGCCGGGTGGCCTGAACGGGCGCGAGCTTGCGCGCGAGGGGCTGCGCCGCCACCCCTCGCTCCGGGTGCTGTTCGCCTCGGGCTATGCCAACGGAACCAGTGCGCCGGAGCCGGAGGCCGGCGCCGCCATGCCGGCAGACGACGGCACGGATCCGGGTGCCGTGCTTGGGGCGGTGTTGGGCCGGGCGGAGACGCTGGCCAAGCCCTATCGCGACGGCGATCTCGCCCGCGCGCTGCGCCGCGCGCTGGATCTGCAGTCCCCCCTCGCGCCGGCGGAGGCCGTCCGGGGCTGACGACGGGGATCAATGGGGGGATCGATGGCGGCGCCGTCCCACGCCGCCGGTTGTGCACATCAGGTCAGGTTTTGGTTCATGGTTTTGTCCGACGATGCGCTTGCCCTGCTTCGAAGCTCGATCCGTTCGGTATGGGCGCTCGAACTTCTGCTTCTGCTGCGCCGGAACCCCGAGTGCGATTGGTCGAACGGCGATCTCGTAAGGGAGTTGCGGGGCAGCGACGTGGTGGTCCAGGAGGCGCTTGGCGGTTTCCTGGGGGCCGGGCTGGTGGTGGCGCTGGCGGACGGCCGCCACCGCTACCATCCCGCCGCACCCGTCCTCGACCAGTGGGTCGAGGAGATCGCGCAGGCCTATGCCACCCGTCCGTCCGCGGTCATCCGGGAGATTTTCGCCGCCCCCGGAAACAAGGTGCAGATCTTCGCCGATTCCTTCCGTTTCCGCCTCAACGACTGACGCCAGTGAATGACATGATCGCCGCTTTCCAATCCGACATCGTGGACCGATCCCCCTCTCCTTTGCCCGGGAGAGCGGGGTGGGGGAGCTGACATGGACGTCGTGAAGTCGGCGGTCTATCTGCTGTGCTTTGCCGCCAGCCTGCTGTGCATGGTCCTGCTGCTGCGCAGCTACCTGCGGTCGCGCAGCCGCCTTCTGCTGTGGAGCACTCTGTGCTTCGTCTGTCTGGCGATCAACAACCTGCTGCTGTTCATCGATGTCGTCGTCCTGCCGACCCAGGTCGACCTGCTGCCGTTCCGCCAGTTCTCCGCCATGGCCGGCGTGGGCGTGCTTCTCTATGGCTTCATCTGGGATGCAGAGTGATGCTGCCGACGACCTCCAGCTTCTTCACCGGTGCGCTTGCGGCACTCTATGCGGTTGCAGGACTGTTCTTCCTCAGCTTCTGGAGGAGGACGCGAGACGCGCTGTTCGTCTCCTTCGCACTGGCCTTTGCCCTGCTGGCGGTGAACCAGACCGTGCTGGCGCTTGGCGGGCTGGAGCGGGAGGAGCAGAGCTGGGTCTATCTGCTGCGGCTGCTGGCCTTCCTCGTGATCATCGCCGCCATCGTGCGCAAGAATTTCGAGGGGCGCCGCCACCGCTGAGGGGGGAGTTTCCGGGTCACTTCCGCCCGTCACCGAACCGGCGGCAGTCCCACTCGTCGGTGCCGGACGACGCCCGGCCGCCGTTGGAGGTGCGGTAGCGCCCGTCGTCGCACTGGCCGTTGCCGGCATAGCGGCTGTAGCCGTCCCGGCCGCGTCCGCCGTAATGCCCGTTACCGTAATGATAGCCGTTGTCGTAGCCGCCACGGCGATGGTGGCGCCGGTCACGCTCGTAATCCCGGTCATCGTCGTCGTCATCGCCGGCCGTCGCCGCCAGCACGCCCAGCCCGACCACCGCGGCGCCGAGCAGCAGGGCGCCCGTCATGTCGTCGTTTCCGTTCCCGTTGCCGGCGCAGCCCGGCAGGGCCAGCGACACCGCAAGGCAAGCGGCCAACACCGTCCTGCCGCCGAAGACACCGCGCCGCACCGTCTTTTCCATCGCCGCCTCCCAGCATACGGGTACTTTCATGTATGAACACACAGGCGGAGTTTTTCATCCAGTACCATTATAATTTCTTTTTAGAAATATTTGTCCTTCCCGGCTTTCGCTGTCCTGAAGGCATGCCCGGGTGCTCACCACGGGGCTTGGCCCGGCCGGGATGAAGCCCTATGGTCGGCCTGCTGTCGCCAATATGGGGAGTGCGTGGATGTTCACCGCCAGGATCCTGCTGCTCGGCTCCGGTGAGCTGGGCAAGGAATTCGTCATCGCCGCAAAGCGGCTGGGCTGCGAGGTCATCGCCTGCGACAGCTACGCCAACGCCCCGGCGATGCAGGTCGCCGACCGGGCGGAGGTGTTCTCCATGCTCGACGCCGACGCCCTGCGCGCCGCTATCGCCAAGCATCGCCCCGACTTCATCGTGCCGGAGGTGGAGGCGATCCGCACCGAGGTGCTGCACGAGTTCGAGGATGCCGGCACCACCGTGGTGCCGTCGGCCCGCGCCGCCACCATGACGATGAACCGCGACCGCATCCGGGAGGTCGCCGCAACGGAACTCGGACTGCGCACCTCGCGCTACCGTTATGCCGAAAGCCTGGAAGAAGTCCGCGCCGGGGCGGAGCACACCGGTTTTCCCTGCGTCATCAAGCCGGTGATGTCGTCGTCGGGCAAGGGGCAGAGCACGGTGCAGGACGCCGCCGGTCTGGAAGCCGCCTGGGACTATGCGGTGGCCAACATGCGCGGCGACCGCCGCAAGGTGATCGTCGAGGAATTCGTCCCCTTCGAATACGAGATCACGCTCCTGACCGTCCGCACCCGCGACGGTATCCTCTACTGCGAGCCGATCGGCCACCGGCAGGAACGCGGCGACTACCAGGAATCCTGGCAGCCGGTCGCCATGCCGCAGGCGATGCTGGACGATGCCAAGGCGATGGCGGCCCGCGTCGTCGACAATCTCGGCGGTTACGGGATCTTCGGCGTCGAGTTCTTCGTGACGGCCGACGAGGTCGTCTTCTCCGAACTGTCGCCGCGCCCGCACGACACCGGCATGGTCACCCTGCTGTCGCAGAACCTGTCGGAATTCGAACTGCACGCCCGCGCCATCCTGGGCCTGCCGATCCCCAGCATCGTCTGCCGCAGCCCCTCGGCCTCCGCCGTCATCCTGGCCGACCGCGAATCCGAGGATTTCCGCATCGAGGGGCTGGCCGATGCGCTGGGCCTCGGTTCGGTGGAGCAGGAGGTCGATGTCCGCCTGTTCGGCAAGCCGACCACCCGCAAGAACCGCCGCATGGGCGTGGCGCTGGCGACCGGCACCGACACCGACGACGCGCGGGCGCGGGCCAAGCAGGCTGCGGACAAGGTGACGATCCGGTATTCGTGATTGGCTGTGCCGCGCCGCGGGCGGGAGACGGTTCCTCGCCCGCGGCGGCCTTGTCAGACAGAGGTGGCGAGCGCTCCGGACAGGGTGTTCGTTTCGATCAGGGGCGCTGCCCGGCCGCTGGTGGTCAACGGTGCGATCGAGCGGCCTTCGCGATAGCCGAAGGCTACATAGTGGGAGATTGCCGCCGTTTCGCTGCTGCCCAGCACACGCTGAAGATCGGGGTTGCGGGACAGATAGGCCGCAGTATTGAAGGTCGTCGACCGTCCTTCCAACCGCCCGGTGGTGGCATAATGGAGGGCCGCCGCCGTGGTATCGTTGCCGAATGCCCGGATCAGGTCGGGGTTGGCTGCGATATAGCCCATGGCGTTGAATGATGTGCTTCGCCCTTCCAACCGCCCGCTGGTGATATAATGCCGGGTCGCGGCGATGGTGTTCGTCCCGAAGGCAGCGGCAAGATCCCGGTTCGCTGCCAGATACCCGGCTGCATTGAAGCTGGTGGAGCGGCCTTCGCTGTAGCCGCTCTGGACATAATGGTCGAAAGCCCCCGACTCGTTGGCGCCGAGCGCGGCCGCCAGATCGCGGTTGGCCGCCAGATAGCCCAGGGCATTGAAACCCGCGGCGCTGGAGGATGCCACCGTGCGGTCATAGAAGCGGATGTACTCGACGTTCGTCAGCAGGTCGGAGCCGTTGCTGCGGTCGAGAACGGCGACCGCCCCGTTGAAGGCGACGAGTTTGTCTGCAGTGTAGTACTGGCTGCTGATGACGGTGTCCGTGCCTTCGCCGCCGTCGATGAAGTCGGTCCCATACCCGCCGCTGATGAGATCATCGCCGCCGCCACCGGCGATGTAGTCGTTGCCTGAGTGGCCATACAGAATATCTGACTGAGCCGAGCCGAAGATCTGGTCGTTGCCCGACAGCATCGACTGTGTGGTCAGAGCGCTTGCAAGGCTGTAGACGCTGGAAAAGCCGATGCTGGTATTGCTGAACGAAACCAGAAGCGTGCCGTTCGGCTGGGTCGCCGTGATGGACGTTATCCTGCCCGAAATATTGTAATCGGTTATATTCAGAACGCCCCCAACCGTGATGTCCATCACCGGAGTGTTGTTCAGCTTATACCGAAAAGTAATCTGTGACGAGCTTTGCGCAACAAGATAGAAGTTATCGTAGACAATCCCAGCGGTGTCATTGCTTCCTGACAGATTGACGGCCACATTTGTGACAACAGTACTCATCTCAAATCCTTTTCCGACTATCCAATGCCGAAATCTGGTCAGCGTCCATTGTCCGATTTAGCGATTATTCATCCGCAGGCGGAGAATATGATCGCTGGCGGGTGGGCTCTACCTGCGAATTGGCGGCTCGGCGGCAACACTCCCTTTCCATTCCGCGGGCGGGCGGGGAATGTTGCGCGTTTGATGCAGCCTTAAGTATAAATTTCGGACCGAGGAAAGTCTAGGGTTGAGCAGCCGTCCTTATCATCATATGCCTGCGGCAATTCCCGCAGCACAATGCCGCTACCGCCCCAGCAGCCTGTCCACCCGCCGCAGCGCGGGGAACATCGCCGCCCACAGTCCGGCCAGCCCGACCGCACCGACGCCGCCCAGCACCACCGCCGGCACCGCGCCGATCATCGCGGCGACACTGCCGGATTCGAACTCGCCAAGCTGGTTCGAGGCACCGATGAACAGCGAGGTGACTGCGCCGACCCGGCCGCGCATCTCGTCGGGGGTGGACAACTGGATCAGCGTCTGGCGGACGAACATGCTGACTTGGTCGGTGGCGCCGACCGCCAGCAGGGCGATGAAGGACAGCACCGGATCGGTCGACAGGCCGAAGGCGATGGTGGCGACGCCGAACCCGGCGACGGCGACCAGCATCCAGCGTCCGGCATGGCGCTTCACGCCCCAGCGGGTGATGACCATCGCCATGGCGAGCGCCCCCAGCGCCGGGGCCGAGCGCAGCAGGCCAAGTCCCCATGGACCGACGAACAGCACATCGCGGGCATAGATCGGCAGCAGCGCCGTCGCGCCGCCCAGCAGCACCGCGAACAGGTCGAGCGAGATGGCGCCCAGGATCTCCGGCCGGCTGCGGATGAAGGCGGCGCCGGCCAGCATGCTCGTCAGGCTCATGGCGCGCTTGGTCATGGTGACCGGGCGGGGCCGGCAGGCGGCGATCAGCAGGACCGACAGCACCAGCATCGCCGTGCTGACGCCATAGACCGCTGTCGGGCCGGCGATGTAGAGCAGGCCGCCCAGCGCAGGGCCGGAGATCTGCGCCACCTGCACCCCCGACGATTGCCAGGCGACGGCGTTGGGCAGATCCTCCAGTGGCACCGTCGCCGACAGGATCGCCTGGTTGGCGGGTCCTTCGAAGGACTTGGCGAGGCCGATCAGCGCCACCACGGCGAAGATCGCGTGCGGCGACAGCGCGCCCGCCATGGTCAGCAGGAACAGGGCGGCGACCGCGGCCATTTCGACGGACAATGCGCCGAACAGCACCGTCTTGCGGTCGTTGTTGTCCACCACATGGCCGGCCACCAGGACCAGCGCCAGGGTGGGCAGGAACTGGAACAGCCCGACCAGCCCGAGGTCGAGCGGGTTGTCGGTCATGGCGTAGACCTGCCAGCCGACCGCTACCACCTGCATCTGGATCGCCAGCATCGAACAAACCCGCGCGCACCAGAACAGGGCGAAGGCGCGGTGACGGAAGGCGGACCGGAAACTATCCCCGGCCGCGGGGGCACTGGTCATTCAAACTGGCTCCAGAAGTGTGGCGAGCCCCAGCCCGCCGCCGATGCCGAGCGTGGCGAGCCCCCGGCGGGGCGACATGCCCGCCGCGGGGAACAGCAGCTCGGTGAAGAGGCGCGTCACCAGGATGGCTCCCGACGCGCCATAGGGATGGCCGAGCGCCAGCGCACCGCCGCCGACCGAAACGCGGGACTGGTCGATGCCAAGCGCGTCGAGGCTGGCCAGTACCTGGGCGGCGAAGGCCTCGTTGAACTCGATCAGGTCGATGTCGGCAGCCGACAGGCCGGGATTGCGGGCCAGCAGCTTGGCCACCGCCGGAACCGGGCCGGTGCCGAGCAGATTCGGGTCCACGCCGGCCGCTACGCTGTCCACCACCGCCAGCCCTTGGGTCAGGCCAAGCTCGCGGTACTTCCGCTCCGACACCACCGCCACCACGGCGGCGCCGTCATTGACCGGGCAGGCGTTGCCGGCGGTCACGGTGCCGTCCGGCCGCAGGATGGGGCGCAACGCCGCCAGCTTGTCGAGGCTGGTGTCGGCGCGCGGGCACTCGTCGCGATCGACGATGCGGCCGTCGCGCAGCGTGAGCGGCACGATCTCGCGCTTAAACCGCCCGGTCGCCTGGGAGGCGACCGCCTTGCGGTGGCTGTCCAGGGCGTAGCGATCCTGCCGGGCGCGGTCGATTCCGTAGACGGCGGCGACATTCTCCGCCGCTTCGATCATCGACGGGTCGCCGATCTGGTCGGGGGCGAAGCGCGCGCGGTCGTAGAAGGACGGGCTGCGGTAGAGGCTGGATGGCTTGGCGACGCGCCAGGGGGCGGTGCTGGTGCTCTCCACCCCGCCGGCCAGCACGACGTCGCAGGCGCCGGACTGCACCAACCGGGCAGCGAGGTTGATCGCCTCCAGCCCGGACCCGCATTGACGGTCCACCGTCACGCCCGGCACCGAAACCGGCAGGCCGGCCGCCAATGCCGACAGTCGCGCGACATTGCCGCCGGGTCCGACCGCATTGCCCAGCAGCACCTCGTCCACCTCCGCCGGCCCGATCCCGGCATCGGCAAGCACTGCGCGGATCACCGGCGCGGCGAGGTCCTCGACGGGCAGTTCGCGAAGGGCGCCGCCGATGCGGCCGACCGGGGTGCGACGCGCGGCGACGATGATCGGGTGGGTCAAGCGCTGCCCCGCTCAGTTTCCCTCTCCCCCCCGGGGAGAGGGTCAGGGTGAGGGGGAGGCATATCGAGGATTTTTTCGGCTGCGCCGAACCCCCTCATCCCAACCTTCTCCCCAGGGGGGAGAAGGGGCTTGGCGCCGGAGCGGGGAGGTGCGTTCACGGCCATTACTCCACCACCTCCAGCCCACCGCCCTTCGCCCGCTCGCGCACATCGGAGCGGGCGATCTTGCCACTGCCGGTCAGGGGCATGTCGGCCGCCGCGAACACCCGCCGCGGCGCCTTGTAGGCCTCCAACCGCTCCTGGCACCAGTCGCGCAGGTCCGCCAGTGATGCGCGGCTACGTCCGCGCCACCAGACCACTGCGGACAGGGCGTCGCCCCAATAGGGATCGGGCAGGCCGAACACCACCGCCTCCGCAACCGCGGGATGGGCGCGCAAGATCGCTTCCACCTCCGCCGGATAGACATTCAGGCCACCGGTGATGACCATGTCGCCGGCGCGTCCGACCAGCCGCAGCCAGCCCTCGCCGTCGATCCAGCCGTAATCGCCGACCGTGCCCCAGCCGTCCCGCTCGCGATATCCGGCGCCGTCGGTGGTGCCAAGATAGCCGTCGCTGAGCATGCCGCTCCGCACCCAGACAGTACCGGGCCGGCCGCGCTCCACCGGGTTGCCGTCATCGTCGCGCAGGCTCAGCTCCACCCCATGGAAGGGGCGGCCGACGCTGTCCGCCGGAGCGCCCTCGTGCGACGAGCGCAGGCTGACGAAGCTCAGTTCCGATGCGCCGTAATATTCCAGCACCGCGGCATCTGGGCAAAGTGCCGCCAGCCGGTCATGCACGGCGGGCGCCAGTTTGGCGCCGGAGCAGACCACCCGACGCAGGGCGGGGAAGCGCCGGCCGTCGCGTTCCGCCGCGTCGAGAATGCCGACCAGCATCGTCGGCACCAGCACCAGCGTGGTGACACCCCGCTCCGCCAACTGCGCCGCCGCGTCCGCCGCGTCGAATTTCGGCTGCACGCGGATCGTGGCGCCGGCCGACAGCCCTTCCACCGCGCCGTAGAGGCCGAGGCCATGGACAAGCGGCCCCGGCACCAGCACGACATCGTCGGGACCGATGCCGAACTCCACCCGGCTCGCCTCCAGCGTCGCCAGCCATGACCGCTGGTTGCGGATGAAAGCCTTCGGTCGCCCGGTGGTGCCGGAGGTGAAGCCGACCAGAAAAGGCGTCCTCGGGTCGACTGCCGGAATGCTCCAGCCCGCCGGCTGTGCGGCGATCCAGGCGGCCGCGGTCTCCGTCGTCAGGTGCAGGTCCGGCTGGAAGGTATCGAGTGCGGCGGCGGTCTGCGCCGCGCTCCATTTCGGATCGAGCAGCCCGACGATGCCACCGGCCGCGACGATGCCGAAGAACAGGGCCGGAAGCTCCGCACGGTTGCCGAGGCTGAGCGCCACGCGCGGCGATGCACCGTCCGTCCGCAGGGCCGCTACCCCGGAGCCTGCCCGCCGTACCTGCTCCAGCAGGGCGGCGTAGGACACCGCCACGCCATCGAACACCAGGGCGGGATGGCCGGGCGTGCGCCCGGCCGCGAGCGCGAATGGGCGTGCGAGGTTGTCCGCCCCGGT
Source organism: Azospirillum sp. (assembly GCF_035628975.1). Taxonomy (GTDB): domain Bacteria; phylum Pseudomonadota; class Alphaproteobacteria; order Azospirillales; family Azospirillaceae; genus Azospirillum. The sequence continues at coordinate 124,955 of NZ_DASPIS010000006.1, forward strand.
GATGCCGCCGCTCGATGACGGTCGGTCAGGCGCCATTCTCTCAGGCGCCATCCTCTCAGGCATGGATCGGCAGGATGCCCGCACGGCGCACGCCCGAAGCGGCGACCGCGGCAATGCCGGCCTTGATCAGGTCGCCCGGCACGAAGGCCAGCGAGCCGAAGATGGCCTTCTCGATCGGCAGACCGGCGACCAGCCACAGCCAGGGAATGCCGCCGGCATAGACGACAAGGATGCCGCCGACGACGCTGACCGCGAACAGGCGGATCGGGTTGGCGTTGGTGGCGAAGCGTTCCGCCAGCCAGCCGGTGACGAAGGCGGCCACCGGCCAGGACAGCACGAAACCGCCGGTCGGCCCCATCAGCACGCCGATGCCGCCACGCCCGCCGGCCAGCAGCGGCAATCCGGCGGCAACCAGCAGAACGAACAGCAGGGCGGCGATGCCGCCGCGCTTGGCGCCCAGGATGGTGCCGGCCAGCATGACGCCCAGCGTCTGCGCGGTGACCGGCACCGGCAGGAAACCGAGCGGAATCGGCGGCGCCATGCCGAGCCCGCCCAGCAGGGCGGCGAACAGGGCGCAGAGGACGAGGTCGCGGGTGGACAGCATTGCGGACGCTTCCTTCGGATGGTGACGTTATCGTTGTGTACTGTTTTTTGTTGCGGCTTGTGATCCGGAGTCCGCCGGATCGTAGCCGCGTGCTTCCAATGCGGCGGTCAGATCATCGGCCATGGTGAGGATCTTGACCAGCAGCGGAACGAACAGGGCGGCTATGTTGCGCTCGACGCCGCGGGCGCGCTGGGCCATCCGCACCTCGCGCACCTGCTCGCCCAGCAGGGGGATGAAGCGGATGGTCAGTGCCAGCATCAGCGCCATCTTGGCCGGGTTGACCCCAACCGGGCGCAGCAGGCCGAACAGCCGCTCGAACAGGTCGACCATGTCCATGACGCGGGTGGTCAGCGTGACCAGGGTCGCCAGCAGGATCAGGGCGGCGAAACGGGCGATGGCGACCGCCGTCTCTTCCCACCCGCCGCCGGCCAGCAGGGACTGGAAGCCGAACAGCAGGGTCAGCATGGCGACCGGCGCCCGCAACTCCATCAGCACCCGCCCGATGGGCAGCTTCGCCACGACCAGCACCGTCGCCCCGGCCAACCCGGCGGCCAATGCTCCCCAGGCACCCGGCAGCGCCAGCACGATGATGGTCACCAGCAGCAGACCGCCCAGCTTCGCCCCCGCCGGCAGGCGGTGGATGGCCGACTCCCGATGCAGGTAGAGACCCAGCATCAGCCGAGCCGCTCGATGTAGGCCGGCACGGTCTCCGCCGGCGGCCCATCCGCCACGACGCGGCCATCCTCCAGCACCAGCGCCCGGTCGAAGTCCTTCACCATGTCGAGGTCGTGGGTGACGACGATCACCGTCTGCGGCAGTCCGCGCAGCAGTTCGATCACCTTGCGGCGGTTGCGCAGGTCGAGCAGGGTTGTCGGCTCGTCGAAGATCACATAAGCCGGTTCCAGAACCAGCACCCCGGCGATGGCCAGCAGTTGCTTCTCGCCGCCGCTCATCTGGTGGGCCGGCTGGTGGCGGTAGCGGTCGAGGCCGTAGCGCTCCAGCGCCCCGGTAACGCGGCGGGCGATCTCGTCCTTCGGCAGCTTGCGCGCCTTCAGCCCGAAGGCGATGTCCTCCTCCACCGTCGGATAGACGATCTGGGTGTCGGGATTCTGGAAGACGAACCCCACCCGCTGGCGCACGGCCCGGCCTTCGGTGCGGGTGTCCAATCCGTCGACGGTAACGCTGCCGGCGGTCGGTACGATCAGCCCGTTCAGCAGCCGCGCCAGCGTGCTCTTCCCCGACCCATTGCCGCCGAGAATGGCGATGCGCCGCTCCGCCAGCCGCAGCGACAGGTCGTGCAGGACGGGACGGTCGCCATAGGCGTGGGTGACTGACCGGAGTTCGATCATCGACGGGGGACGAGCTTTCGCGTTGCAGTTCTGTTGCGCATGCGAAAGGTTCTTAGCGAGTATATGAAGCGCGTGCCAGGGGGGAAGTTGCCAAATTCGCAACTTATGCCCCCTCCCTAACCCTCCCCCGCTCCGCGGGAGAGGGGACTGCCGCTATAACGCAAATCCACCCTCTCCCGCGAAGCGGGGGAGGGGAGGGGCCCATGCGTCAGCATGGGAAGGGAGGGGGCAATGCCAGGTGGTGCACTGCAAGAACTTAGAAGCTGTTCCGCTCGTGATACGTCTGCAGGAACTGCTGCACCCGCGGTTCCGTGGATTCGTGGAAGACCTCGCGCGGGGTTCCGAAGGCGGCGATGCGGCCGTGGTCGAGGAAGGCCACCTTGTCGGCGACGTTGGCGGCGAAGCCCATCTCGTGCGTCACCACCACCATGGTCATGCCGTCGGCGGCAAGATCGCGCATAACCTGCAGCACCTCGCCCACCAGTTCGGGGTCGAGCGCCGAGGTCGGCTCGTCGAACAGCATCAGATGGGGTTCCATCGCGATGACGCGGGCGATTGCCACGCGCTGCTGCTGGCCGCCCGACAGGCGGGCGGGATAGCTGTCGGTCTTGGCGGACAGACCGACGCGGTCCAGCATCCGGCGGGCATGGGCGGCTGCCGCGGCCTTGTCCATGCCGCGGACCTGCACCAGGGCTTCGGCCACATTCTCCAGCGCCGTCATGTGGGGCCACAGGTTGAACTGCTGGAACACCATGCCGACGTTGCGCCGCAGGTCCCGCAGGTCGCGGTTCGACAGGCGGCGGCGCGGCGTCTCTTCGGTGTAGCCGACCAGCTTGCCTTCGATGCGGATCTCGCCGCGGTCGTAGACCTCCAGGAAGTTGACGCAGCGCAGCAGCGTGCTCTTTCCCGACCCGCTGGGGCCGATCAGGCAGACGACCTCCGACTTGTTGACGGTCAGGTCGATGTCGCGCAGCACCTCGTTGGTGCCGAAGCTCTTGCTGACGCCGCGGATGGTGACCATCGGCGCGGCGTCGCCGGCGGTGGCGGAACGGGGCGAGGAGGCGGTTTCGGAAACGGTGGTCATCACGCCCTCGCGGTTGCGGTCTGGGTCGAGGAGCCCTGCGGCGACGCATGGGTCAGGAAACGGGTGACGCGGGCTTCCAGCCGGCGGCCCAGGCGCGACACCACCTCCACCAGCAGCCAGTAAAACAGCGCCATGCCGACGATGGTCTCGAAGGTGGCGAAGGTTTCCGCCGCCATCGTCTGCATCTCGTACATCAGTTCCGGCACGGTGATGATCGACAGCACCACCGTCTCCTTGGTCAGGATCGCCATCATGTTGACGATGGCCGGAATGGTCGACACCAGCATTGCCGGCACGATCACCCGGCGCAGGATCGAGCCGTAGGACATGCCGAGGCTGAGCGCGGCCTCCACCTGCCCCTTCGGCACCGCCTGATAGCCGGCGCGGAAGATCTCTGCGAAATAGGCGCTGCCATAGATGCCAAGCCCGAGGATGCCGGCCGCCGTCGCCTCCAGCCGCAGGCCGATGGACGGGCCGCCGCTGTAAAGCAGGAACAGCTGGATCAGGAAGGGCGTGCCGCGGATCACCTCGATATAGGCGCGGATGACCCAGCGCAACGGCTTCACCGGGATCTGGCGCAGCAGCATCAGGACGAAGCCCAGTACCATGCCGATCAGGCAGCCGGCGCCCCAGCACAGGATGGTGACGCCGAAGCCGCGCAGCAGCGCCGGGCCGTACTGGACGAGAAGGGTGAAGTCCAACATCGGATCAGGCCTGTTGCAGGCGGCGTTCGACCAGCGTGCCGAACAGGGCCAGCGCGCCGTTGATCGCCAGATAGATGACCCCGGCCGCGAGATAAATCTCAAGCGGGCGGTAGTTGGCGGCAGAAATGGTCTGGCTGGTCCGCGTCAGCTCCGCCACCCCGACGACGGAGATCAGCGAGGACGCCTTCAGCAGCAGGATCAGTTCGTTGACCAGGGCCGGCACCGAGATGCGGAAGGCCTGCGGCAGCAGGATGCGCGTCCAGATCGCCGATCCGGGGAAGCCCAGCGCCAGCGCCGCTTCCGACTGTCCGTGCGGGACGGCGTTCAGCGCGCCGCGGTAGATCTCCGACACATAGGCGCCCGATGCGAGGCCGAGCGCGGCGATGGAGGCGACCAGAGGCGGCACGTCGATGCCGATCAGCGGCAGCATGTAGTAGATCAGCAGAAGCTGGATCAGCAGCGGCACGCCGCGGAAGAAGCTGACATAGACGCCGCCGGCCATGTCCGCCGCCCGACCGCCGGACTGCCGCGCCACGCAGACGACCAAGCCGATCACCTGCCCCAGCAGCACGCCGAGCAGCGAGACCCAGACGGTCGTGACGGCCGCCCCCAGCAGATGGGGAAGGGCGTCGATGATGACGCTGAACTTCATTGATGGGCCTTCGTCGGCGGAATACCGGAACCTAATCCCCTCTCCCCCCGCTCACGCGCAAACAAAGTTTGCGCGTGAGCGGGGGGAGAGGGAGTGATCCGCATCCCTTACAGCTGCGGTTCCGGAACGGTGGTCGGCAGTTCCTGCGAGACGCCGAACCACTTCTTCTGGATGGTCGCCATGCGGCCGTCCTTCTGGATCTTGACGAGGGCGGCGTTCACCGCCTCGATCAGGCTCTTGTCGTCGTCGCTGAGGCGGCCGACCCACGAGAAGTAGGAGGGCTTGCCGAAGGGCGGCAGCACGACGGCGAAGGTCTCCTTGCGCTGGGCGGCGGCGAAGGCCAGGTTCGGCAGCGAGTTGACCGAGGCATCGATGCGGCCGGCGGCCAGATCGGCGTAGGACTGGTTGCTGTCGACATATTCGCGCACGTCCGGCGGGGTCGGCAGGGTCTGGCCGAACTCCTTGACCTGGGCCAGCTGCGAGGTGCCCTTGCCGCCGCCGACCTTCTTGCCGGCGATGTCCTCCGGCTTGTTGATGCTCTTGTCGTCGGCGCGCTTCATCATCGCGGCGGTCGCCTCGGAGATCGGAACGGTGAAGGCGTAGCGCTTCATGCGCTCCTTCGTGATCGTAACCGGGGCGATGACCAGATCGAACTTCTTGGCTTCCAGGCCGGGCAGGACGCTGGTCCAGGGCAGGTCGATGTGCTTGGCCTTGACGCCCAGCTCCTTCGCCACCTCGTCGATCAGGTCGCGGTCGACGCCCTTGTATTCGTTGTTCTCCAGGAAGTCGAAGGGCGGGAACTGCATCTCGGTGGCGACGGTGAGGACACCGGCCTTCTTCACGTCGGCCAGCGTGTCGGCCATCGCCGAGCCGGCCGCGGCACCGGTCACCAGCAGAGTGGCGCCGAGCAGCGCCGCCTTGAACATCGTCCGAACCATACCCTTGCTCTCCATCGTGAGTGGTCCCCTGTCGTGGCCGGCCGACTGTAGCCGGTCCTTTTGTGTTTACAAATTCAACTCGGTCGCGCTGTCGGTGATCGACGATCCGCTGAGGCTGAACCGGTCGCCGACCGAGAGGAAATGAACCAGCGTCACCGGCCGGCTGAGATGCATGGTCTGCCGCCGGATCGACAGGCAGGCCGCTCCGGCCTCCACCCCCAGCAACGCCGCCATCTCCGCCGTGGCGTTGACCGCGCGCACCGTGTGGTCGGCCGACGACCAGGGAACCCGGTCGACCAGCCAGCGGCTGGGCGCCACGCTGTCGAACGGTTCCTCCGCCACTTCCGGAACGGCGTCGAGATTGACGAGACGTCGCTCATGCTGGATCGGCGTTCCGTCGCTGAAATGCAGGCACTCCAACGCCAGGATCGGCGCACCGTCGGGCAGGTCGGGCCAGCGGATGCCCTGTCCGTTACGAAGGCTCTTGCGTTCGCGGATGCGGAACTCGTAAACACGGCCCTCCCGCGCGACGACGTCGCCGATGTCCTCGATGGGCAGGGCGAAGCGATCGCGGCGGCCGGTGGCGACGAAGGTCCCGGCACGGCGGCGGCGGACGAGGAAACCCTCCCGCGCCAGCAATGCGATGGCCTTGTGCACGGTCTGGCGGGAGACGCCGTAGAGGCTCGACAACTCCGCCTCGTTGGGCAGGCGTTGGCCGGCCTGCCAGCGGCCCCGCAGGATCTGGCCGGCAACGGCGCGCTTGATCTGGTCGAACAGCGCGCCGCGGCCGTCGAGGGTGAGGCCGTCGAGTGAGAGGCCGTTGGGGGAAAGGTCATCCCGCGGGGCGCCGGCCGGCGTGGGTGCCGATCCGCCAACGCGGTCCTGTCCGGTCAGGCCTTGTCGTGCCACCCCCTGCACCCCGCTCTCCGCGCCGCGATGTGACGTTTCGGCGATAATGTATGTACATAATCTTACGGTCAATCGCCAATTCCCGGTCCGGCGGCCGGTATTGCTGCAATGCGGCGGAAAACCGCCTACCCCGTTCGCCGGGGCTTGCGCAACTGCCTGAAAAAGCCAATTGGAGTGTGGGATTTGCATTAAAATCGGTTTGGGCGCGTGCATGTGGGGATGGCAGGGCAAGGTCGGGTTGATCGGGAATCCGGCAACCGTGCGGGACGATCTGGTCGGCTGTCCGGATTGCGGGCGGCTTCACCGTGTCCGAGAACTGCCTCGCGGCGGTCGAGCCGTCTGCACCCGGTGCAGCGCGCTGCTGTACCGGCATGTGGCGGGCGGGGTGCATCATGCCCTGCCGATGGCGTTGACCGCGCTGCTGCTGCTGGGACTGATCGCCGTCAATCCGCTGATGGCGGTGCATATCCAGGGCAACGACCGCGCCGGTCTGGTCACCACCGGGTTGGAGGCGCTGGCCGACCAGGGGATGTGGCCGCTGTCGCTGCTGGTCGGGCTGCTGGTGCTGGGCGCGCCGGTGGTCCGCGTGGTGGGGGTGATCGCCGTGCTGCTTCGCCTGCACGGGGGACGTCCGCCGGAGTCGCCGCGTTCGACCGCCCGGCTGTTCGCCTTGACCGAGTCCCTGCGCCCCTGGGCGATGCTGGACGTCTTCCTGCTTGGCCTGCTGGTCGGCTATTCCAAGCTGTACGGATTCGCCAATGCGGAACTGCTGACCGGCGGACTGGCGCTCGGCGGCTATGTACTGGCGATCACCGCGATGGACCAGGGGCTCGACCGCCGGGCGCTGTGGTCGGCCATCGACCATGTGCCTGCAGATCCTTCACCGTCCCCGCAGCGCTGGGTCGCCTGCCCGGTCTGCCAGCGCATCCACGGCCATGACCACGCGCCCGCGCCGCACCGCTGCACCCGCTGCGGCAGCCGCATGCATGAGCGGGAACCCGACAGCCTGGGGCGCACCACGGCGCTGGTGGCGACCAGCGCAATCCTCTATGTCCCGGCCAACCTGCTGCCGGTGATGACCGTCGTCAATTTCGGCCAGGGCGACCCCAGCACGATCCTGGGCGGGGTGGGGGAATTGGCGGGGTCCGGCATGTGGCCGCTGGCCCTGCTGGTCTTCGTCGCCAGCATCGCCGTGCCGCTGCTGAAGCTGGGCGGGTTGGCGTGGTTCGTCGTTGCCGCTTGGCGCGGATCGGCCGCTCGGCTGCAGGGACGGACCCGGCTCTACCGCTTCATCGACGCTATCGGGCGCTGGTCCAATGTGGACGTATTCATGATCGCCATCCTCACGGCACTGGTGCAGTTCGGCGCCGTCGCCTCCGTCCGCGCCGATTCCGGCGCGATCGCCTTCGCCGCCGTGGTCATCCTGACCATGCTGGCAAGCCACGTCTTCGACCCGCGCGTGATGTGGGACCGGGCGGATGGGGTGCGGCATGACTGACGCCGGCCCGCCCCCGTCTTCCGCCTCTTCCGCCGCTCCGCCGTCCCCGCCCTCGCACCCGCCGGAGGTCGAGGTGTCGACGCGCCGCAGGCTGTCCTTCCTGTGGCTGCTGCCGCTGGTGGCGGCGCTGATCGCCGGCTGGCTCGGCTGGCGCTGGCTGGAGGACCGAGGCCCGCAGATCGTCATCACCTTCCAGTCCGGCGACGGGCTGGAGGCCGGGCGGACCCGCATCAAGCACAAGAACGTCGATCTCGGCGTGATCGAGACGGTCCGCCTGTCCGACGACCTGTCCCAGGTGATCGCCACCGCCCGCATGGACCGCACCGCCGGCCGCCACCTGAAGGAGGGGACCCGCTTCTGGGTGGTGGCGCCGCGCCTCAGCCTGGGCGGGGTGTCGGGGCTGAGCACGGTGGTGTCCGGCACCTATGTGGAGATGGAGCCCGGCGGCGGCGAGGATCGGCGCGAGTTCGACGCGCTGGACGAACCGCCGGTGATCCGCGCCGACGTGCCGGGCCGCAGCTTCTCCCTGAAGGCGGAACAGCTGGGATCGCTGGCGCAGGGCTCCCCTGTCTATTTCCGCGGCGTCCAGGTGGGCGAGGTGATGGGCTACAACCTGTCGCCCCAGGACCGCACGGTGTCGGTCTCCATCTTCGTCCGCGCACCCTACGAAGGGCTGGTGCGGGAGGGGAGCCGCTTCTGGCGGTCGTCGGGCGTCCAGTTCACCGCCGGGGCCGAGGGCCTGAAGTTCCAGACTGAATCGCTGAAGACTCTGGCGCTGGGCGGCGTGGTGCTGGAAACCCCGCCCGATCCGGAGGCCGGGGGGCAGGCGATGGACTGGACGACCTTCACCCTCTACGAGGACCAGACATCCGCTGCCTCGGCGCGCGACCGGCTGCGCGTGCGCTATCGGCTGGAGTTCCCCGGCTCGATCCAGGGATTGCAAGCCGGTGCGCCGGTGCTGTTGCGCGGCCTGACGGTCGGTCATGTGGCCGCCGTGCGGCTGGAGTATGACGAGGCGACGCAGGAACTGCGCATTCCCGTCGACATCGATTTCGAACCGGATCTCGTCGCCCGGACCTATTCCGTCGTCGACGGCAAGCCGATGGACGAGGCGGCCGTCCGCAAGCTGATCGCCACCCAGGTGGAAAAGGGGCTGCGCGCCCGTCTGGCGTCCGGAAACCTGCTAACCGGGCAGAAGCTGGTGTCCTTCGACTACGCACCGGGCGTGCCGCCTTCGCCGGGGTCGGAACGGTCGGAACTGCCGACGGTGGCGTCCAGCGATCTCGATTCGATCATGGCGTCGGCAGGCGTGGTGATGGAGAAAGTCTCCGCGCTGCCGCTGGACGCGCTGATCGCCGACCTGCGCGGCACCCTGCAGTCGGTCAGCGGCCTCGCCGGTTCGCCGGATCTCGCGCGCTCCCTGGCGGCGCTCGCCAAGGCGTTGGGCAGCGCCGACGCGCTGATGCGCGATGCCGACCGCCAACTGCCGGACTTGGTGAAGAGCCTGCGCGGGGTGGCGACGGCGGCGCAGGGAACGCTGAACAGCGCCAACGGCCTTCTGGGCGGTGGCGGCGGGCAGGCCGATCTGGCGGGGGTGATGCGGCAGTTGAACGACGCCGCGAGGTCCTTCCGTGTGCTGGCCGATTATCTGGAACGTCACCCGGAGGCACTGCTCCGGGGCAAGAGACCGTAAGGGATGGGGGAAGGGATGGCGATGGGACGGGTGCGCGGATGGCGGGCGGCGGCGATGGCGCTACCCGTGCTGGTGCTGGCGGCCTGCCAGTCGACGCCGGAAAGCCGGCTCTACACGCTGGCGGTGGTGCCGCCGGCGGCAACGGCGCAGCCTGTCCGCACCGCACCCCAGACTTTGGCATTGGGATCGCTGGACCTGCCGATGCTGGTCGACCGGCCGCAGATCGTCCGCCGCATCGACGGCAACCGGGTGGAGGCGCTGGAGTTCGACCGCTGGGCCGAACCGCTGGCCGATGGGCTGCGCTCCACACTGGCCGGTGATCTGGCGGCGCGCCTGCCGGGCGTGACCGTCCTGCCGGTGGCCGGCAGCGCGGTGGGGGAGGGCACGGCGGTGCTTGCCGTCACCGTTCTGCGATTCGATGCCGATGTCAGCGGCCGGGTGGTACTCGACGCGCAATGGAGCCTGTCGCAGGCCGGCGGCGCCCGGAAGAGCGGCCCGTCGCGCGAGACGGTGGAAATTCCCGCCGCCAGCGCCGAGCCGGATGCCCTGGTGCGGGCGATGAGCCAGGCGGTCGCCACCTTCGCCGACCGCATCGCCGCCGGGGTGCGCCGCTGAGGAGGGCGCGCTCTCCTGGAGCGGCGTGACTTCAGTGAAGCAGGGTGGCGCCGCGGTCGGCGGTCGGGCGGGGACGCTCCATGCGCTCGGCCACCGTCCGATGGGGCCACGCGTCTTCCGCCGCCGGGTCGGGCATCTGCAGTCCGGCGCGGGACAGTGCGGAGGCCAGGACGCAGAGCGGCGCCATCGCCATCCGCACGCCCGGCAGCGGCAGCCAGTCGTTCATCAGCAGTCCGGCCTCGCCATGCTGCCCCTGCTGGGCCAGCCGCAGCATGTCGAGCAGCAGCGCCTCGTCGACGCCAAGCGACGGGCAGGGCGGCCGGTGCAGGTCCAGCGGACGGGTGGTCGCCGCCAGCACGATGCGCATCAGCGTGTCGAAGGCCACCGCGGCGTCGTTGGACAAGCCCGCCGCGGTCATGCCGTCCTGCCAGTGCGGATGCTGGCGTTCCGGCTCGCGCAGCGGTTCGGCCCACAGGCGCAGAACGGACACGACCAGCGCCTCCGCAGCGTGCAGATCCTGGAAACGCTCGCGGGCCGGCATGGCGTGGCGATGGGACGACATGGTGGACATGGCGAACTCCGCTTTGGGGAACAGGCGGAGGGTAGGGCGTTTCAAATGATAATGCAAGTCATTCGCATTTGCATTGTGGCAAATCGCCCTCAACGATATTCCGCCCGCCGCGCCAGCCCTTCCTTCAGATGCCGGATCGCCGCATGCACCTTGGGCGGCACATGGCGCTTCTGTGGATAGACCGCCCACACAGCGGTGTTCGGCGGCCGGTGGCGGTCCAGCAGGGAAACCAGCCGCCCGTCCGCCACCGGCTCGCGTACGTAGTAATCCGGCAGCTGACACAGTCCGAATCCGCGCAGCGCGGCATCCAGAACGGAGAAGCCGCTGTTGCAGCGCCAGCGGCCACGCGGACGGAAGAGCCAGTCCTGCCCATTGTCGTCGAACAGCCAATGATCTGACGTGCCGATCAGGCATTGGTGGGTGCCGAGGCTCGCCAAGCTTTCGGGGATGCCGTGGCGGTCCAGATAGTCCGGTGCGGCGCACAGATGCATGACGCGGGGGGCGATGCGGGTCGCCACCATGCTCGATTCGCTGAGGCGGCCGAGGCGGATCGCCAGATCGTAGCCTTCCTGCACCAGATCGAGCTGCCGGTTGGTCAACTCCACCTCGATGCTGAGCTGCGGGTGCCGCTCCATCAGGTCGTTGATCAGCGGCATGACGAACTGCTCGCCATAGGCGGTGGAGCAGGTCATGCGCAGCATCCCCTTCACCTCGGCGTCTCTGCCGCCCTGGAGCGCACCCACCGCCAGGAAGGCCTCGTCTCGCTGTTCGGCGAGCCGTCGGCAGCGGGCGAGGAAAGTGTGGCCGCTCTCCGTCAGGCTGACCTTGCGGGTGGTGCGGTAGAACAGGCGGGCCTGCAGCCGGTCCTCCAACCGCGCCACGCTGCGGCTGACGTGGGAGGAGGAGACGCGCAGCCGCTCCGCCGCACGGGAAAAGCTGCCGGTTTCGGCCACCGCCACGAATTCGTCGATGCCGTCCCAGCCGCTCATGATCTTTCTCCCAGGGCTTTCTCCCAGGGACGCCCGGCCATTATCCCCATATGGCAAAAATCTATTCCCAAAATCGCCGTTCTGGCAATGACCGCTCGCGGTCTACACTGCGGTAATCAAATGCCAATCCGCATTGGCCAATCCGTATTCGGGAAGGAAAGCCACATGGTCCTGTCGCGCGCCGCCGTCGCCTGGGAAGCCAACCGTCCGCTGGAGATCGAGGAGGTCGAGGTCGCGGCACCCAAGGCCGGCGAGGTGATGGTCCGCATCGTCGCCACCGGCGTCTGCCACACCGACGCCTACACCCTGTCCGGCAAGGATTCGGAAGGCGTCTTCCCCTGCATCCTCGGCCATGAGGGCGGCGGCGTGGTGGTGGAGGTCGGCCCCGGCGTCACCTCCGTCGCGGTCGGCGACCATGTGATCCCGCTCTACACGCCGGAATGCGGCAAGTGCAAATTCTGCCTGTCCGGCAAGACCAACCTGTGCCAGGCGATCCGCGCCACCCAGGGCAAGGGCCTGATGCCGGACGGCACCAGCCGATTCTCCCTGAAGGGCAAGGAAATCGCCCACTACATGGGCACCTCGACCTTCTCCGAATACACGGTGCTGCCGGAGATCGCGCTCGCCAAGATCAACAAGGCGGCGCCGCTTGAGAAGGTCTGCCTGCTGGGCTGCGGCGTCACCACCGGCATGGGCGCGGTGATGAACACGGCGAAGGTGGAGCCGGGCTCGACCGTCGCCATCTTCGGCCTGGGCGGCATCGGCCTGTCGGCCATCATCGGCGCCACCATGGCGAAGGCCAGCCGCATCATCGGCGTCGACATCAACCCGTCGAAGTTCGAGATCGCCAAGCAGCTGGGCGCCACCGACGTCGTCAACCCGATGGACTACGACCGCCCGATCCAGGAAGTGCTGGTGGAGATGACCGACGGCGGCGTCGATTACAGCTTCGAGTGCATCGGCAACGTGAAGATCATGCGCGCCGCCCTGGAATGCTGCCACAAGGGCTGGGGCGAGTCGGTGATCATCGGCGTCGCCGGCGCCGGGGAGGAGATCTCCACCCGTCCGTTCCAGCTGGTCACCGGCCGCGTCTGGCGCGGGTCGGCCTTCGGCGGCGTCAAGGGCCGGTCGGAACTGCCGGACTATGTGGAGCGCTACCTGCGCGGCGAGTTCGAGCTGGACACCTTCATCACCCACACCATGGGCCTGGAGGACATCAACCACGCCTTCGACCTGATGCATGAGGGCAAGAGCATCCGCTCGGTCATCCTCTACAACCAGTGAGGCGACGGCCGGCGAGATGACTGCGTTCCCTTCCCCCACTCCAGGGGAGGGGAGCGATCAGGGCAGCGACTTACAAAAAGGCAGTTCCATGACCGACCCCCTCACCACCCTGTCGGAAACCCGCGTGTTCGGCGGTCGGCTGAAGCGGGTGCGGCACCAGTCCGCGGCGGTGGATTGCGACATGACCTTCGCCATCTTCCTGCCGCCGCAGGTGGAGGACGGCGCCAAGGTGCCGGTCTTCTATTGGCTGTCCGGCCTGACCTGCAACGACGAGAACTTCACCCAGAAGGCCGGCGCCTTCCGCGTCGCGGCCGAACTCGGCCTTGCCATCGTCGCTCCCGACACCAGCCCGCGCGGCGACGGGGTGCCGGGCGATCCCGACGGCGGCTGGGATTTCGGCCTCGGCGCCGGCTTCTACGTCGATGCGACGGAGGAGCCGTGGGCGGGGCATTACCGCATGCACGATTATGTGACGCGGGAACTGCCGGCGCTGATCGAGGAGAACTTCCCGGTCACCGACCGCCGCTCCATCGCCGGCCATTCGATGGGCGGGCACGGCGCGCTGGTCTGTGCGCTCAAGCATCCCGGCGTCTACAAGGCGGTTTCGGCCTTCGCTCCCATCGTCAACCCGGCGGCGGTGCCCTGGGGCGAGAAGGCGTTCGGCCGCTATCTGGGGCCGGACCGGGACCGCTGGCTGGAGTGGGACGCCTGCGCGCTGATCGGCAAGGCGACGGAGCGGCTGCCGATCCTGATCGACCAGGGCGACCGTGACGGCTTCCTGGAGGCGCAGTTGAAGCCGCAGGCGCTGGTCGCCGCGGCGGAAGCGGCGGGGCATCCCGTGACGTTGCGCATGCAGCCGGGCTACGACCACAGCTATTTCTTCATCAGCACGTTCATCGAGGATCATCTGCGCCATCACGCGGCGGCGCTGGCGGGGTAGGTGGCTGATTGGGTGGGGTGCGGCTGCCCCCTCCCTAACCCTCCCCCGCCTTTGGCGGGAGAGGGAACTCCGCCGCCCTTGCACTTAACTCCCTCTCCCGCGAAGCGGGGGAGGGTCGGGGAGGGGGCAGAACGCCGCCTCCTTTGACGCCTCACCTCACCCCACCCGCCGCGTCAGGTGGTTGTCCCACCGGAACTCCGGCGCCCGGCGCTCCGGCCCTGCCGTTGCACTGACGGACACCGGCTCGATCACGCCCAGCCCGCTGGTCGCCAGATATCCCTCTCCGTTCGGCGCCAGCCCGCAGCCGTCGGCCAGCGCGGTCGAGCCGAGCCAAGCGCCCGTCGCGGCGTCCCACAGCCCGATGACCCCGCCCGGCGGCGAACTGGCGGCGACGGTCCGTCCGTCCGACGCGACGCTGCCGATATAACCCTGCATGCGTGACAACACGTCCACCGGCGTGTCGAACAGGCGGACGGCCCCGCTGCCCGGACGGTGGGCGCCGGTCAATGGCTGCAGCATGCCGATGGGCCGCTCGTCCTGGGTGCCGAAAGCGATGCCGCCATCGTCCAGCAAGGCGATGTGGCGGATGCCGAGGTTGCCGTGCTCCTCCGGCAGGCGAACCTTGTCGAGCAGCTTGCCGGTCGCCGCCTCCACATAGGTCAGCGACGCATCCATGCTGTCGAGGTTCAGCTTGGCCCGGCCGGTGTCGGGATGGGTGATGACGCCGCCGTTGGCGACCGCCAGCGTTGTCCCGTCCCGCATCAGCATCAGCTCGTGCGGCCCCAGCCCATGGGTCGGGAGGACGCCGATGCGGCGATAGCCGTCGGTGGCGTCATAGACACCGATCGCCCCTTCTTCCCGCGGGACGTCGTCCTCGGCGACATAGAGGGTGCGGCCGTCGGCGGAATAGTTGCCATGGCCGGTGAAGCGGCGGTCGTCCGGCGCCCGCACCACCGGACCGGCGGCGCCATCGGTCAGCGACAGGGTCTGGAACCAGCGGCCGGGCCGGCGGGCGAAGACCACCGCCTCGGCCATCCCCGGACGCGGCACGATGCCATGGGCGCGGCCGGGGGTGGGGGTGGTGAACAGCACCTTGCCGGCGAGATTCAGCGCCGCGACGCCGTAGCTCGGCTCCGCCCCAGCGGTGGCATAGGCGTTGAGATAGATCGCGCCGTTGCCGGCGGCATGGGCCTTGCCGGTCAGCATGGCCAGCAGCCCGCCGCCCAGCAGGCGCCCACCCAATGCCGGAGCGGCGAGCAGGCCGAGGATGTTCCGGCGGTCCATCGCGCCCATTCCGGCCATGCCTCAGTCCCCGTCCAGTTCGTTGAAGCCCAGCGTGATGTCCAGCAGCGGGGCGAGCGTGCCCAGCATCTCCACCCGCGCCGCCTTGATCAGGCGCAGAGCGCCGTCGGCCTTCTTGCGGGCGGCGGGGTCGGTCACCGCCTTGTTCAGCGGACCGGGCACCGCCTCCACCGCGCCGATGGCAGCAGCGAAACTCTCGTCGATCGCCTGCTTGGCGGTCGCCCCGTCCTCGCCCGGCGGCAGCAGCGAAACGAAGCCGGGACCGCCATTCTCGCCCATCAGCAGGGCGCGCAGCCCCTCCAGGTTCAGCGCGATGTTGCGCAGCGCCCGGCCGCTGCGCAAAGCCTCGACGACCGTCGGCTTGGCATCCTCGATGCCGGTGCCGAGCGGGGCCATCAGCTTCTGGTCGATGATGACCTGCATGGCGGTGATGGCGGAGGCGTACAGCGTGTTCACGGCCTCCGACGCGGTGGGGCCGAGCACGGTCGCCTGGCCGGCGGCAAGCGGCGCCTCCAGCTCCTTCCAGCCGTCGCGCGCATCGGTCGCGATGGCGACGACGTTGCGGGCGGCGGCGGCGGCGAGCAGCCCGCGGAAGCGCTTGGCGTCGCTGCCGGCGAAGCTCTCCACCGTGACGTTCTCGTCGAACAGCAGCCGTTCCAGCACGGTCAGGCCCTGCACGGCCGCGCTCTGGCGGGCCAGCGCCCCTGGCTGCAGCAGCTTCGGGTCCTGGTCGCGCAGGATCTGGCCGATCTGGCGCTGGACCACGCCCGCCCGTTCCGGCCAGAAGGACAGGCGGTCGGCCCGCAGGTTTACGGTCAGCGGACCCGGCCGCAGATGCTGCACGCCGGCCCAGGCATCGGTGACCCGGGTGTGGGCCGTCCGCGCCTCCGCAAGGCCGGCGGCGCTGGGGCCGGCGGCGAAGCGGTCGAGCGTGTCGGCATAGGCGGTGGCTGCGGTCACCAGCGCGTCGAAGCGGGGAACGGCATGGGTGCGGACCATGCCGGCCAGGAAGGCGCTGTCCTTGTCCGACTGGCGGGCGGCGAAGGCCGGGGTCCGGGGCAACAGTGCCGCCACGGCGGCGGCGGACATCAGCCCAAGCACTATGCGGCGTCGCATACGATCAAATCCCTTCTGCCGGTTACGCGGATCGAAACCCCGCCCATCCTTTACAAACCCAGCACGTAGCGCACCAGCCGTTTCCGCTCCGCCGCAGGCAGGGACATGAAGCGGTCCTTCGCTCCCTCCGCCTCGCCGCCATGCCACAGGATGGCTTCGGTCACGCTGCGCGCGCGCCCGTCATGCAGCAGCGAAAGCTGGCCGTCCTTGGCCGCGAGCCGGTTCAGCCCCCACAGCGGCGTGGTGCGCCAGTCGCTTCCGCGCGCCTCGCCCATCGGCAATGCGTCGCCCAGTGCGGGACCGAGGTCATGCAGCAGCATGTCGCTGTGCGGGAAGATGTCGCGGTCGGACAAAGCAGGGTGCACCGGATCCGCCACCGTGCGCCAGGACGGGCGGTGGCAGGCAGCGCAGCCGGTGTCGGCGAACAGCTTGGTGCCGGCCTTGTCCTTCGACGCCTCCAGGCTTCCGTCGGGCGGCAGGTCGCGCAGATAGCCGTCGATCAGGCCGATCACCGTGCTGGGGATCTCCAGACCCTCGAACTGCTTGGAGTCGCCGTGGGGGGCGTTGCGGCAGGCGGTCTGCGCCGGGGTGCAGTCGGCCCAGGGTTCAGGAAAGGCCGGGGTCGACATGCCGATGTCGAGGCTGAAGGCTTCCGCATCCTGGTGGTCGAGCGTGGGGTGCATCGCCTTCCAGCCGAAACGGCCGACCTGACGCCTGCCGTCCACCGTCACATGGTTCACTCGTCCGGCCACGGGTCCACCGGACGCCGCCTGCCTTACCGCCTCCGCCTCGATCGCCTCGGCCGGAATGCGGTCCAGCAGGCCCATGCCATGGACGCGCGGAGGCACGCGGGCGGACATCACCGTCGCTTCGGCCAGGGGGCCATAGCCCAGATCCTCGACGACCGGCGTGGGGTGGCGCAGCCGGACGACCCCGCCGTCGGGGAAGCGCACCACCTCCTCCCGGTAGGTGACGCGGGGGCGTCCTTCGATCACCTGTCCGAGGATGGCGTTCGCCTGGATCTGCCGGCCATAGACCGGGTCGTCGTTCAGCTTGATCGCATAGCCGACGCCCTGGTCCCCCTCCACCGCCGGGTCGGGCGGACGGCCGCCGCCGCCGCGCGGATGGCAGGTGGCGCAGGACCGCGCGTTGTAGAGCGGACCGAGACCGTCCGCCGCCTGGGTCGCGGTGGGCGCCGCCACCCACATGCGGCGGAACAGGGCCTCGCCGATGCGGTTGTCGAGGCTGTCGGCGGCCTGCGCGGTGGGGGCGAGGAAAAGGAGAAGGGCGGCAGCAACTGCGACGCGGAGCGACATACCCTCGCCCCCCCGGGGAGAGGGGGGGGACCCGCGCTGCAGGCGTGGGAAGGGTGAGGGGGCCGGCGCGCCATCGCGCGCCGCCAAGGGGCATTCTGCCCCTTGGCAATCCCCTGGCGCGGGCTGACGCCCACGCTGCCCCCTCACCCTGACCCTCTCCCCGGGGGGGAGAGGGGATTTCGGGCGGATGATTGGATGCTCAAACAACGCGGATGTATCCCATCATGCCGGTGTCCTGGTGTTCGATGATGTGGCAGTGGAACATCCAGTCGCCGGGATTGTCGGCCTTGATGGCGACGCGCAGGCGTTCCTTCGGTTCCAGCAGGACGGTGTCGGCATGGTGGGGCACCACCTCGCGGCCGTCGGACGACAGCACCTTGAAGGTATAGCCGTGGATGTGGATCGGGTGCAGGTGCGGCGTCAGGTTGGCCAGTTCGAAGATGTAGCTCCGGCCCTTCTCCAGCGTGACCAGCGGCGGGGGCAGATGCTCGTGTCCGCCCTCCGGCCAGCTTTGCTGGTTGATCGCCCAGAAGGTCTTCTCCGACAGGCAGAGCGAGTCGGCATAGGGCAGGCCGGGCAGGATCGCCGGGTCGAAGCTCTGCGCAACCGCGGTGGCGGAGAAGGCCATCGGGATGACCGGCGCGTCCTTCAGGTCCGGTTCGGGAATGGCAGAGGCGGGCAGGGCGCGCGGCTTGAAGCGCTTGTTGGGCAGCGCAGGACCGACGGCGCGGAAAGTGGCGAGCGGCCGGGGCTCGGCCGAATAGACGTTGGTCAGCCGCAGGGTCTGGCCGGCCTTGGCGGGAGCGCGGAACAGCACGTCGATGCGCATCGCCGGTCCCATCGGCCAGCCGTCGAGCGGGCGGGGCGGCAGCGGATTGCCGTCCACCGCGATGATCCAGGCCTCCGCCCCCTCCACCCGCAGATCGACCACGCGGGTGCTGTCGATGTTGTAGAGCCGGGCGCGGATGTCGCCGTTGGCGGGAACCTCGATCACCGGATCGATGGCGCCGTTGACGGTCGACACGCTGCCGAAGGTGCCCGCGCGCGCGGCGCCGCGGTCGGTGATGAAGGTGCCGAAGCTGCCGGTCCTGTCCAGCTGCCAGTCCTTGACCAGACAGACGATGTCGGCGTCGACCTTCGGTGCGTCCGGCTCCTCCACGATCAGCACGCCGGCAAGGCCGCGGCCCAGCAGCTTCACCGTGTTGCAGTGGGGATGGAAGAAGAAGGACCCGGCGTCGGGCGGGGTGAATTCATAGACGTGGCGCTCGCCGGGTCTGGTCGGCGGCTGGGTCAGGTAGGGCACGCCGTCTTCAAGGTTCGGCAGGCGGATGCCATGCCAATGGATCGAGCTGTGCTCGTCCAGTTCGTTGACGAGCGTGGCGCGCAGCCGCTGGCCCTTGCGCATGCGGATGATCGGACCGGGAAAGCGGTCGGCGTAGGTGATCAGCGGCGATGGTTTGGCGGGCTCCGGCAGAATGCGCTGAAGGCGCTGCTTCGCGACCAGCTCGACCTCGACCAGATCGCCGGCGGCGGTGATCGGCGCCGGCCCGGTCAGGCCGGGCTTCAGGGCGCCGGCAGCCGGCGCGGTGGCTCCCGTTCCGCCCAGCGCGGCCGCCGCGACGGCGGCGCCCCCGGCGCGCAGTAGGGCACGGCGGGACAGGGCGGCGGCGAGGCGGTGCGGCATGACGGCGGTCCGGAAACGACAGGCAGGAAAAGACCGGCTCCGGCCCCGCCCCTTCCGCGCCGGATCGGTCCGGAAGGGAAGGTGGGGGAACGGTCATGCGCGGATGAGGCGCGGGACCGGAGCCGGATGCAGGCTTACTTGCCGACCTTCGACGGATCGTCGAGGCTGTCGGAACCCTGGACGCTGATGGAGACGCCCAGGGTGCTGACGGCGCCTTCCAGCGCCTTCTTCTGGTCGACAAGACGGTCGACGGCGGAGGCCACCAGCTTGTTGCCGTCCTCGTTGTCGGCGGCGATCATCTGGTCGTAGGCCATCTTGCCGCTGTCGGCGGTGTCCTTGATCGCCTGCATCGCCTTCATGGTCTCGGCCATGGCGGTCTTCACCGCGGCGTCGGCGTCGGCGGACTTGGCGGCGACCAACTGCGACAGCGAGGCGCCAGACACGGTCTTGCCGTCGATGCGCTTGTAGCTGCCGTTGTAGACGTTCACCATGCCGACTTCGTCGTAATAGTGCGAGTTGTGGGTGTTGTCGGAGAAGCAGTCATGCTCCTCCTCCGGGTCGTGCAGCATCAGGCCGAGCTTCATGCGCTCGCCCGCCAGTTCGCCGTAGCTCAGCGAACCCAGGCCGGTCAGCATGCGGGCGATGCCCTCGCCTTCCGGAGCCTTGGCGATGGAGGCGCGGGCCTTGCCCTTCGGCGCCCAGTCGGCGGTCATCTCGGCGAGGTCGTCGACCAGCATCTGGGTGGCGACGGCCAGATACTGGGCGCGGCGGTCGCAATGGCCGTTGGTGCAGTCCTTGCCCTTGGCGTAGTCGGTCGCCTTGCGTGCGCCCGCACCCGGGCCGGTGCCGTTCAGATCCTGACCCCACAGCAGGAATTCGACGGCGTGATAGCCGGTGGCGACGTTCGCCTCGACCTTCCCTGCTTCGTGCAGCTTTTCGCTCAGCAGGCCCTTGTTGATCTTCGCCGCGTTGATCGTCTTGCCGCCGGCCGTGATCTTCGCGTTGGCGATGACATTGGCCTTGGCGTAGGGGTTGCTCTCGCCGCCGGCATAGCCGTCGTCGACATAGTCGATCAGGCCCTCGTCCAGCGGCCAGGCATTCACCTTGCCTTCCCATTCGTCGACGATCGGGTTGCCGAAGCGGAAGGCTTCCGTCTGCATGTAGGGGACGCGGGCGGCCTTCCAGGCCTCGCGCGCCTTCACCAGGGTCTCCTCCGTCGGGTTGGCGACCAGGGCATCCACCGCCTTCTTCAGCGCCTTGGCGCTGTTGGTGGCGTCCTCGTAGGCGGCATGGGCGATGTCGGCGTAGTTCTTCGCCACGTCCTTGTAGGCCGGTGCCGCCGCCTGGGCGGCGAACGGCATCAGGGCAACGACGGCTACGGCGGCAAGGCCGGCAGCGCGCTTCGACATGGAGGTCTCCTCGAACGTCGGTGGTCTGAAATGACGGAAAGTGCGACTGATTCTCAGCGAATAACGTCGCGAATCATTCTCACTGTCAAGCCCTATCCGCGTTGGGGATACTCGGAAAAGCGGCTGCGGCCGATGGCTGCGTCGATATTACCCGGTGGGGAGGGAACGGCGGCCGTTCCTCACCCCTGGCGGAGTGCCCGATTGAGCGCCTGGCCCAGGTCCTCGAACAGGTCGTCGGGCGACTCAAGGCCGACCGACAGGCGCAGCAGGTCGCCGGGAACCGGGGAGGTCGGGCCTTCGATGCTGGCGCGGTGTTCGATCAGGCTTTCCACCCCGCCCAGCGACGTGGCGCGGCGCCAGACGCCGACATGGGCCGCGGTGTCGATGGCGGCCTGGGTGCCGCCCTTCACCCGGATCGACAGCATGCCGCCGAAGCCGCCGGTCATCTGGCGGGAGGCGATGCCGTGGCCGCGGAAGCCTGGCAGGCCGGGATAGAGCACCTCCGACACCTGCGGGTGGGCGGACAGACGCTCCGCCAGGGTCATGGCGGCGGCGCATTGCCAGCGGACGCGGGCGAACAGGGTGCGCAGGCCGCGCTGGAGAAGCCAGGCCTCGAAGCTGCCGAGAATGCCGCCCTGCTGGGTCTGCACCGCCTTGATGCGGCCCCAGAACTCGTCCTTGCGGGCGGCGGTCAGGGTGCCGGCGACGACGTCCGAATGGCCGTTCAGGTATTTGGTCGCCGAATGCATGACGATGTCGGCGCCCAGCTCCAGCGGACGGGTCAGCACCGGCGTCGCCACCGTGCTGTCCACGGCGAGCCAGGCCCCGGCGTCATGCGCGAGTTCCGCCACCGCGGCAATGTCGGTGACGGTCCACAGCGGGTTGGCCGGCGTCTCCAGCCAGACCAGCCGCGTCTGGCCGGGGCGGAGCGCGGCCCGGACCGCGTCGGTGTTGCTGGTGTCGACCCCTTCCACCCGCAGGCCCCAGCGGGTCGCCGGACCATGCACCCAGTTGCGGAAGGCCCAGTACATCACGTCGGGAACGACCACATGGTCGCCGGGATCGAGCGCCTGGAACACAGCCGTCGCCGCCGCCATGCCGGAGGCGAACAGCAGAGTGTCCGCGCCCTTTTCCAGTTCGGTGATGGTGCGGGCCGGCGTGTCGAAGGTCGGGTTGTCGGCGCGGGCGTAGACCCGGCCGCGGCCATAGCCGTTGTCGGGATCGCGGATGTAGGTGGTGGAGGGGTGGATCGGCGGAATGACCGCGCCGCTGGCGGCGTCCTCAAATCCCAGGGCGCCGGCGGCGATGGTTTCGGGACGGTGGGGGCGGTCGGTCATTGCCGGGGCACTCCGGATCGGGGCGTAAGGGGGGACGAAGGATACGCTTCGAACCAGAGCCGGCGCAACGTCCCGTCCGGAAGTCCGACTTTCGCCGAAGGCTCAGGCGTAACGGGCGATCAGGCGGGCCAAAGGCGGTCCGGACAGCACCACCACGAACAGCCTCAAGGTCTGCAGCGCCAAAACCAGCGGCAGGTCCACCCCGGTGCCGAGCGCGATCACCACGACGGAATCGAGCCCGCCCGGGCTGGTGGCGAGGAAGGCGGTCAGCGGGTCGGTCGGCAGCAGCGTGACCAGCATCCAGGCCGACAGGCTGCACAGCGCGATCATCAGCGCGGTCGACAGCAGCATCTGCGGCACCGCACGGAACGCGTGGCCCAGCACCTCGCGGGTGAAGCGCAGGCCGATGCTCCAGCCGATCACTGCGTATGTGACGGTCAGCAGCGTGTGCGGCAGTTGAAGCGATATCCCGGCGCCGGTCTGGACCAGCGCCCCCAGCACCATCGGGACCAGAAGGGCGCCGGACGGGATGCGGAACCGGTGCCCGATCCAGCCGCCGACCAGGGCGACCAGCAGGGTCGCCGCCAACCCCGCCGGGTCCAGCGCCTCGACCGGGGCGGCGGCCGGCGTCGCGCCTTGCGAGCCGGCGGTCAGCGCGTGGGTGACCAGGGAGGCGCTGAGCACCACCAGAACCACGCGCAGATACTGCATCACCGCGACCAGCCGGGCGTCCGCGCCATGCTGGCCCGCCATCGCGACCATGGCCGCGGCGGCTCCCGGCGACACGCCCCAGGCTGCGGTGGTTCCGGGCAGGCTGCCGTAGCGGACGAAGAGCCAGCCGACGATGCCGCTGACCGTCACCGTCAGCCCGACCGTTCCCAGCATCAAAGGCCAATTGCGGGCGATGGACAGCAGGATCGACACAGTGACGGCATGGGCGACGAGACAGCCGATGATCGCCTGGGCCATGGTGAAGCCGGACGGCGGCACCCGGATGGAGGCGCCGCCGACGCCGAACGCGATCGCTCCGACCATCGGCCCGATCAGCCAGGCGGCCGGAAGCCCGATCCCGTCCAGCCCCAGCGTGATCGCCCCCGACAGCGCGAGCAGGCCCGCCCATTGCGCCAGCTTGCCGGCCCAGCCCTTCGGCCACCCGGCTTCCGCCCGATCCCCCGCACCCGCCACGGATTCATACCTGTACGAATAGTTTGCGACCGGAGCATGCTGCCTGCCGCAGGACCTTTCCGTCCAGCGGCAGGGCGGGCGCGGCAGCCATGCAGCCGGGGCCGGTGCGGCCGGAGAGGATCAGCCGGCAGAGCGGATGCGGCTGAGGAAGTCGCCGACACCGCGGTTCAGGTCGTCCGCCTGACGGTGCAGCAGGCCGGCTGCCGACAGCACCTCCTGCGCGATGCCGCCGGTTTCGGCCGAGGATTGCGTCACCTGCCCGATGGACCCGGTGATGCGGCGGGCGCCGACGGCCACCTCCTGCACGTTGCGGGTGATCTCCTGGGTGGCGGCGGTCTGTTCCTCGACCGTGGCGGCGACGGTCGTGACGATCTCGTTGATCTGGGTGATGGTGCGGCCTACCGCATGGATCGCCTCGGCGGCATTGCCGGCCGCACTCTGCATGCCGGCGATCTGGGTGGAGATGTCCTCCGTCGCCTTGGCCGTCTGATTGGCCAGATGCTTCACCTCGTTGGCGACGACGGCGAAGCCCTTGCCGGCCTCCCCCGCACGGGCGGCCTCGATGGTGGCGTTCAGGGCCAGCAGATTGGTCTGGCTGGCGATGCTGTTGATCAGGTTGACCACGTCGCCGATGCGCCGCGCCGCTTCGACCAGACCGCTGACGGTCCCCTTTGTGCGTTCCGCCTCGTCGACGGCGGAGGACGAGATGCGGGACGATTCGTTGACGTGGCGGCTGATGTCGGAGATGGAGGCGGAGAGCTGCTCCGTCGCGGATGCCACCGTCTGCATGCTGGAGGAGGCGATCTCCGTCTCCGACGCGACATCGGTGGAGCGGCGGCTGGTGGCGGTCGCGATCTCCGACATGCGCCGGGCATGCGCCTGCATCTGGTCGGACGCGGCGACCGTGCCCTCCACGATGCTCTTGACGCTGCCTTCGAAGTCGCCGGCCAGCCGGTCGAGCGTGGCGCGCTTGCTGTCCTCTTCGGCGGCCTTGTAGGTCTCCAGCAGCAGTTCCATGTCGAACCAGGCGATCTTGGTCAGCGCCTCCAACTGGGCGGCACGGGTGCGGCGGGCACCGGCACCGAACAGGCCGGCCATCACGCCGTCGTCGCCGCCACCGGTCAGGCCCAGTTCGCGGGCGATGTTCGTGCTGACGATGTAATGGCAGATCGACACCGCATAAGCGGGAACGCCGTTGCTGTAGAACAGCGAGGCCAGCCGCCGGGCGGACTCGCCGAAGCCCTCGTCGAGCCGTCCGGAAGCGGCGCGGGACCAATGGTCGACACGGGCGGCATGCACCTCCGGCAGCTTCAGCGCGGACTGGATCTCCGGCCATGCGTCGAAATGGCGGTGCCACTGTTCGAGGAGCCCGGGAAGCCTGCGCTCGGCGAAATCCCGGTTAGCCCGAAGAATGGCAAGATCATCCTCGGTGATGGCGAAGGCGGCAAGGCGCTTTGCATGCCCGTTGGACAGCGCGACACTCATGATCGGACGACCCTCTATTCCGAAACCCTTGGTGCGGCTGCCGCTGCCGCCGGCCACTGGCCCGCTGCCCGGATGGATTGTTGCGGCCAACAATCGCTGCATATCGCAGTATGGCGTGTGATAATTAAGCACGAACATGGCACATGAATGAAGTGTAATCTTTTAGATAAATATTTCGTCGGTAGGAAATCGAAAATCTAAAACGTTCGATCCTGTATATTTTACTTACTGATCCAAACGGCCGGTCGGTCGTTCGTCGGAGACATACTTAACAAAAGTGAAACAGAAGCATCCGATGTCCACAGGCGGAAAAAGGAAATTCCTTGGGCTCCTCGCGTTATCGCGGCGCGGCCATGCTTTTGCCGTAGGGCTCCAAAAGCGTTCGAACCGGGGGTCGCTTTCCAGGAACGATCGGCGCCAGGACTGGTTGAGCGGTCAGTCATCGCCTGCAAGGAGGATGCAATGGCCGACGAGACCACCCGCCGCACCGGCGGCGACACCAGCCAGCCGCATGGCGAGCAGGGGCCGCCCACCGACCGCAACAGCGACAAGCCCAAGGGCGGCAGCCACAGCAAATACAACGTCCAACAGGATGCCGAAGGCGCCCACAACCCCACCAATCCGGTGAAGATGCGCCCGGAAACCAAGTCCGGCAAACCCGGCTGATCCGGGGGCCGCTTTCGCCCGGCCATGCCCTTTCCGGTTGAAAAGGGGAGGGCATGGTCCGCAGCTCAATGTCGTGCCAGTATTTTTCATTGAACGATCAATCAAAATAAAACGCGTGGTCATGTGCGGCGAAATGGGCAACGACGTCATCAAAATGCAGATTCCGTGAACGCGGCTATCGACCGCGCCCCTCGTCTCGGGGCAATCTACGGCCCGATTGCCATCATCCCGTTCTGTTGCGTTCCGGAAGTCTTGCCATGTCCATGAACCTGCCCACGCCCACCGGCCCGTCTTCGACGGGAACGGCAGAGGTGCGCCTGACGGTTCGCGGCCTGCGCAAGGTCTTCGCCGACGATCCGCGCCCGGCGCTGGAGATGCTGCGCCGCGGCGCGACGAAGGCGGAGGTGTTGCGGACGTTGAACGTCAATGTCGGCGTGGCGGAGGCCAGCTTCGACATTCGCGCCGGCGAGATCTTCGTCATCATGGGCCTGTCCGGGTCGGGCAAATCGACCATCGTCCGCCTGCTGAACCGGCTGATCGAACCGTCGGAGGGGGAGATCCGGCTGGACGGCCGCGACCTGACCCGGTTGTCGCACGGCGATCTGGTCGAGGTGCTGCGGCGGGACATGAGCATGGTCTTCCAGTCCTTCGCCCTGCTGCCCAACCGCACCGCCCTGGAGAATGCCGCCTTCGGGCTGGAGGTCGCCGGGGTTCCGCGCGGACTGCGGCGCATGGCGGCCATGGCGGCGCTGGAACGGGTGGGGCTGGGCGCCTATGCCGACCGCTATCCGCATGAGTTGTCGGGCGGCATGCAGCAGCGGGTCGGGCTTGCCCGCGCGCTTGCCAAGAATCCGACGATCATGCTGATGGACGAGGCGTTTTCGGCGCTCGACCCGCTGATCCGCACCGACATGCAGGACGAGCTTCTTCGCCTCCAGCGCGAGGACGCCCGCACGATCGTCTTCATCTCCCACGATGCGGAGGAGGCGATGCGGATCGCCGACCGCATCGCAGTGATGGAGGACGGACGGATCGCCCAGATCGGCACGCCCGCAGAGATCCTGCGCGCGCCGGCCGATGATTATGTCCGTGCCTTCTTCCGCGGCGTCGATTCCTCCCGCGTTCTGCGCGCCCGCGACCTCGCCCGCCCACCGACGCCGGGAGACGCCGCGGGAGAGGGGGAGGGGGCGCGTTTCCGCTACCGCACCGATGCCGCCGGCCATTTCCGCGGCGTGCTGGCCGGCGACGGCACATCGGCGTTGTTCGGGCTGGAACCGGTGGCGGCGGATACGCCGCTGCACTCGCTGCTGGGCCGGGCCGCCGCGGCGCCCTGCCCGCTGCCGGTGGTGGAGGCCGACGGACGCTTCGTCGGCGTGATCTCCCGCGCGGCACTGCTGGCGGCGCTGGACCGGGGCGAGGGCGCGGGCCGCGAGGTGCGCCATGGCTGAGGCGGCGTTCATCGACGTGGAGTGGTTGAGCGAGACCATCGGCGGCGGTATCGCCCGCGGCTCCGAATGGCTGGTGGAATCGATCCTCGACCATGGCCAGCCGGCGCTGAACGCCATCGCCGGGGTGGTCGACGGGCTGGGCGGCGTGCTGGACGAACTGCTGCTTGGCGTGCCGCCCTGGCTGCTGGCGCTGGTGCTGGCCGCGATCGCCCTGTGGCGGGTCGGGCGCGGCTTCGCCCTGTTCACGCTGCTGGCGTTCGGCGGCATTTTCGTGATGGGCCTGTGGGAGCCGACGATCTCGACCCTCGGCCTCGTGCTCGCCTCCACCGCGCTCAGCCTGATCGGCGGGGTGCCGCTCGGCATCTGGATGGCGCGCAGCAAGGTCGCCGACGGGGTGGGCAAGACCCTGCTCGACCTGATGCAGACCATGCCGGCCTTCGTCTATCTGATCCCGGCGGTGATGTTCTTCGGGCTGGGACGGGTGCCGGGCATCATCGCCACGGTGGTGTTCGCCATGCCGCCGGCGGTGCGGTTGACCGCGCTCGGCATCCGGCAGGTGCCGGAGGAACTGGTGGAGGCCGGTCGCGCCTTCGGCTGCCGCAGCCACCAGCTTCTGTTCAAGGTGCAGTTGCCCAATGCCCTGCCTTCGATCATGGCCGGGGTGAACCAGACCATGATGATGGCGCTGTCGATGATCGTGGTCGCCTCGATGATCGGCGCCGGCGGTCTGGGCAACGTGGTGCTGCAGGGCATCCAGCGCCTCGACATCGGGCTCGGCGTGCAGAGCGGGCTCAGCGTGGTGCTGCTCGCCGTCGTGCTCGACCGCATCACACAGAGTTTCGGCCGGCCCGCCGCCTCCAGGTCGGGGAAGCGGCGCTGGTGGCGGCGGTGAGGTCAGGCGTTCAGTTCGGAATCGAGGTAGCCCAGCGCCACGGCGCGCGCGGCGCTGCCGTCCATGGCTCCGGTCAGGGCGAAGCGCAGCCACAGCCCGTCGATCATCGCCGCCAGCCCGACCGCCACACGCTCCGCCCGCTCGGCTGGAAGCAGGGGACGCAGGGCGTGCAGCAGGTTGGAATGCAGGCGGCGGGCGTTGATCCGTTGCAGCCGCGCCAGCGCCGGGTTGTGCGGCGCCTGCGCCCAGAAGCCGAGCCATGCGGCGACCACCCGCGGCTCGAACTGGTCGGGGGCGAAGTTGCAGTCGACGATCGCCTCCAACCTCGCACGCGGAGAATCGGCGGTCGCCAGCCGCTGAGTCGCATCGTCGCGCAGCTGTTGCAGCATGCTGCGCATGGTGGCGGCCAGCAGCTCGTCCTTGCCGCCGAAATAGTGATGGATGATTCCGGGCGACACGCCGGCCCCGCGGCTGATGGTCTGGACCGTGGTGTCGACCAGTCCATGCTCGCCCATCGAGGTGATGGTCGCGTCGATCAACTGACGGCGGCGGATCGGTTCCATTCCGACTTTGGGCATGGGGTGAGCGGTCTCCTGTCCATCTCCGCCACGGCCGGCCGCAACCGGGACCTTGGCTTGCATCGCAACAAATGCGCCATTTTCGCCGCTTCGTCGATGACGAAAACGGCAGACCAGATGAACCGGAACCACAGGAAAGAGGAGTTGAGGACATGAGCGGATGGATGGCTGTGGCCAAGGGGATCGCGGGCGTCGGCGTCGCGGCGGCGGTGGCGCTGGGTGCCGGCGGGGCGCTGGCCGCCGATCCGGCGTCCTGCAAGGCGGTGCGCTTCGGCGACGTCGGCTGGACCGACATCGCGGCGACGACAGCGCTCGCCTCCGTCACGTTGGACGCGCTGGGCTACAAGCCGACCACCACCATGTCGTCGGTGCCGCTGGTCTATACCGGGCTGAAGACCAAGTCGCTCGACGTCTTCCTCGGCAACTGGATGCCGACGATGGAGCCGTTCCTGAAGCCGGTGCTGGAGGACGGCTCGGTCGAGGTGACGCGCGTCAACCTGGAAGGCGCCAAATACACGCTCGCCGTCCCGAAATACGCCGCGGAGGCCGGGCTGAAGACCTTCGCCGACATCGCGAAGTTCAAGGACAAGCTGGGCGGCAAGATCTACGGCATCGAGGCCGGCAACGACGGCAACCTGATCATCGACAAGATGCTTAAGGCCGACGCCTTCGGCTTGAAGGACTTCAAGCTGGTGGAGTCCAGCGAGGCCGGCATGCTGGCAGAGGTGAAGCGGGCCTCCCGCAGCAAGGGCTGGGTCGTGTTCCTGGGCTGGGAGCCGCATCCCATGAACAAGAGCTTCGAGATGACCTATCTGGAGGGCGGCGACGACTGGTTCGGCCCCAACCTGGGCGGCGCCACCGTCGCCACCAACGTCCGCAAGGGCTACGCCGCCGAATGCCCGAATGTCGGCAAGCTGCTGTCCAATCTGTCCTTCACCCTGGACATGGAAAACGCGGTGATGGACGAGATCATGAACGGCAACAAGAAGCCGGATGCCGCCGCCAAGGCCTGGCTGAAGAAGAACCCCGACGTGCTGAAGGGCTGGCTGAACGGCGTCACCACCATCGACGGCAAGGACGGTCTGGCGGCCGTGCAGGCCAAGCTGGGCGTGGCCGCGAAGTCGTGACCTGACGGAGGGCTCCGGACGGCAGTCGCGCCGGCCCAAGGCGGCAACCCGGCCATTGCTAGGCCGTGGTGCGGTCGCCATATCGAATGGCGTTCCTTCGTGCCCGCCCCGGAGCCCCCATGTTTTTCGGCCCGCTTCCCCTGTCCGACGCAGAGGGCGCAATCCTCGCCCATTCGCTCCGCCTGGGGGCGCTGGTCTTCAAGAAGGGCCGGCGGCTATCGGCTGCGGATGTCGCGGCCCTGCGGGAGGCGAGTGTCGGCGAGGTGATCGCCGCCAAGCTGTCGGATGCCGACATCGGGGAGGACGCCGCCGCCACCCGCATCGCCGCCGCAGTGGCGGGTAGTGGCGTGCAGGTCGCCGCCGCCTTCACCGGCCGCGTCAACCTGTTCGCCGAGGCACGCGGGCTGCTCCGCCTCGACCCGGCACGCATCGACGCGATCAACGCGATCGACGAGAGCGTCACCATCGCCACCCTGCCGGATCATGCCGCGGTCGAGCCGGGCCAGATGCTGGCGACCGTCAAGATCATCCCCTTCGCCGCCCCCGTCGCCGCAGTGGAGCAGGCGGAGCGTCTGGCGGCCAATGATGCGCCGCCACTGGCCGTCCTCCCCTACCGTCCACTGTCGGTGGGGCTGATCCAGACCCGGCTGCCGGGGGTGAAGGACAGCGTTCTCGACAAGACCGTGGCGGTGACGCGGGAGCGGGTCGAGGCCCTCGGCGGCACGCTGATCCAGGAGGCGCGCTGCGCCCATGACGAGGGTGCGCTGGCGGACCTGATCGCTGCGATGCCGCCTGCGGACCTGCTGCTGATCGCCGGTGCCTCCGCCATCACCGACCGGCGCGACGTGCTGCCCGCGGCCATCGAGCGGGCGGGCGGCGTGGTCGAGCATTTCGGCATGCCGGTGGACCCCGGCAACCTGCTGCTGCTTGGCCGGCGCGGGGGCAAGCCGGTGCTGGGTCTGCCGGGCTGCGCGCGCTCGCCCAAGCTGAACGGCTTCGACTGGGTGCTGCAGCGCATCGCTGCGGGCGTACCGCCGGGCAGGGCGGAGGTGATGCGGATGGGTGTCGGCGGGCTGCTGGCGGAGATTCCGACGCGCCCCCTGCCGCGGGCCGGCGTGGCGGCGGAGGCGCCGCGGGCGCCGCGGGTCACCGCCCTGGTGCTCGCGGCCGGCCGCTCCAGCCGCATGGGACCGACCAACAAGCTGCTGGCGGAGGTGAACGGCGCCCCGCTGGTCGCCCGCGCGGTGGATGCCGCGCTGGCCTCGCAAGCTGCCAACGTCATCGTCGTCACCGGCCATCAGGGCGAAAGCGTGGCGCGGGTGCTGTCCGACCGCCCGGTGACCTTCGTCCACAACCCGGCCTTCGCCGAAGGGCTGAGCAGTTCGCTCCGCGCCGGGCTGGCGGCGGTGCCGAGTGAGTCGGACGCGGTGGTGGTGTGCCTGGGCGACATGCCTCGGGTGGCGTCCGCCGTGATCGACCGGCTGATCGCCGCCTACAGCCCGCTGGAAGGCCGCGCCATCTGCGTGCCGACCACCCATGGCAAGCAGGGCAACCCCGTGCTGTGGGACCGCGCCTTCTTCACCGAGATGGCGGCGCTGACCGGCGATGCCGGGGCGAAGCGGCTGATCGGCCAGCATGCCGACCGGCTGTGCGAGGTGCCGGTGGACGACGCCGGCATCCTCTACGACGTCGACACCCCCGACCTGCTGGCCCGCTTCACCGAGACCGCCGGCAGCGGTGTAATCAGCGCGCCAGATCCAGCCAGCGCCGGGTCATAGCGCGGGTGAACTGCTCCGCCACCGGCATGTGGGTGGCGATTGCGTCCTCCAGCCCGTGCAGCATTCCGGCATTGCTCTCCCGCGCTTCCTCCCGGATGCGGGAGGCCCAGCCACGTAGAATGTCGCCGGTCGCTTCCGGATGGAACTGGAAGGCATAGGTGGCGCGACCGAGCCGGAAAGCCTGCCGGTCGCACGCCTCGCTGGTGGCCAGCGGCTCCGCGCCCTCGGGAAACTCGAAGGTGTCGTAATGCCACTGGGCGAGGTTCAGCTCCGGACCGAAGCCGCCCAGCAGCGGATCATCCTGCGCCCCGTCGGTCAGGCTGACCCGGTGGATGCCCAGTTCCGGCATGGTGTGGCGATAGACCTTGGCGCCATAGGCCCGGGCGGCCAACTGCGCCCCCAGGCAGATGCCCATCACCGGCCGGTCGGCGTCGGTGAAATCGCGGATCGCCTCCATCACCCGGCCGAAATGCGGGCCTTTCTCGTCGTCCCAGGCGTCCTGCGGACCGCCCAGCACCACGAGGCCGGCATAGCCGTCCTTTTCGGGAATCGCCTCCCCCTCGTTGGCGGCAATGGTGTGGAGGGTGGCGCCGTTGTCGGTCAGCGCCTCGCCCACCAGACCGATGGGAGCGGTGCGGCTGTTCTGAACGACCAGGATGCGCATGGGTCTGCTCGGCTCGCGTCGTTGGCACGGGTGTCATCAAGTTGTGAGACCGTCGCGGGCGGAGTTCAAGCCGCAGGCGCTCCAGATCCCATGCTCCGCCCCGCAAAGCCGCTATGCGCGGCGCTTGGCTGCTGGTCTAGAGTGCCTGTCACCCGTCCATTCCGCTCCGCGCCGGAGGTCCGTCCCATGCCTTTCCGCCCCCGCCTGCTCGCCGCTCCGCTGGTCGCCGCCATCCTCGGCTTGGCCCTCCCCGCCTCTTTCCCCGCGTGGGCGCAGAACGGCTCGCTGACCTTCCTGCACATCAACGACGTGTACGAGATCGCGCCGGTGAAGGGGCAGGGCGGGTTCGGGCCGCTGGCGACGCTGCTGAAGCGCGAACGCGCCTCGGCCCCCGACGCCTTCACCACCGTGGGCGGGGATTTCCTGTCGCCGTCGCTGCTGTCTGGCACGACACAGGGCGAGCAGATGATCACCCTGTTCAACGCCATCGGCGTCGATGCGGTGACCTTCGGCAACCACGAATTCGACTTCGGTCCCGACGCGTTGAAGCGGCGGATGGCCGAATCGAAGTTCCCCTGGATCGGCACCAATGTGCGGTCCGCCGACGGCTCCGCCTTCGCGAACACGGTGCCGAGTTGGACGAGGACCGTCGACGGCATCACCGTCGGCTTCATCGGCCTGATCACCCCCGACACCGCCCGCCTGTCGAGCGCCGGTCCCAGCCTCGACTTCCCGCCTGTGCTGGACACCGCCGCGGCGGCGGTGAAGGAGTTGCGCGCCAAAGGCGCCGCAGTCGTGGTGGCGCTGACCCATCTCACGTTCGAGGAGGACCGCCAGCTGGCCTCCCGGGTGAAGGGCATCGACCTGATCCTGGGCGGCCACGACCATGACCCGATCAGCTTCTATGAGGGCTCGACCCTGATCCTGAAGGCCGGGCACGACGCCCAGTATCTCGGCGTCGTCAAGCTGGCCGTGGAGACCAGGGACGCCGGGAAGGGGCCGGCGACCACCACCGTGCCGACCGAATGGCGCTTCGTCACCACCGCCGGCGTCGCCCCGGATCCGGAGGTGGAGCAGGTCGTGGAGGGCTATACCAAGCGGCTCGACGGCGACCTCGCCGCGGTGATCGGCACCACCACGACCGAACTGGATAGCCGCAAGGATGTCGTGCGCAGCCGTGAGGCCAGCATGGGCAACCTGATCGCCGACGCCCTGCGCGAGACGCTGAAGGCCGATGTCGCGATCACCAACGGTGGCGGTATCCGTGCCGATGTGCTGCATCCCGCGGGGGCCAAGCTGACCCGCAAGGACATCTTCGCCGAACTTCCTTTCGGCAATGTCGGGGTTCTGGTGGAGATGTCCGGGCAGGACCTGATCTCCACCCTGGAGCACGGCGTCGGCAAGGTGGAGGAGAAGGCCGGCCGTTTCCCGCAGGTGTCGGGCCTGAGCATGACGTATGACCCCAAGGCCCCGGCCGGCCGCCGGGTGACCGAAGTGACGGTGGCAGGCAAGCCGATCGACCCGCAGGCGACCTATCGCGTCGCGACCAACGATTACATGCTGAAGGGTGGTGACGGCTATGCCGCCTTCCCACGGTCCAAAGTGATCGTCGACGCATCGGGGGCGGTGTTGCTGGCGACCATCGTGATGAACCACGTGGAATCCAAGAAAATGGTCACGTCCGCGGTGGAAGGGCGGATCGTGGCAAAATAACGCAGCAGCCGGGACATTATCGGGCTGCGATGCGACACTCCGTTGCGCGGGTGCGGCATTTCCCTTTAGGGTAGCCCGTCCGCCCTATATCCGCGCCGGAAGCCGCCGCATGTCCGATACCCTGCCCAGCCGTTCCAACGACTTCGCCCAGACCTTCAACACCGCCCATAGCGAGGCCGGTCTGGGCCGGGTGTCGATCGCCCATATCCTGCAGCGCATCCAGGCGGATCCGAACTTCCTGTTCAGCGAGGAATTCCGGCAGGGCGGCGGCCAGTGCCCGTTCCATGCCGGCAAGGCCGAGGGGGAGGCAGGGGGAGCGCCGCCGATCCCGCAGGACGATGCGGACAAGGTGGCCGTCAACAGCCTGCTGGCGCTGCTGTTCAACAGGCTGCGCGACCACATCGCCGAAAAGCTGCCCTTCGACGCGGATGGGCGGCCGATGCTGCCGATCCCGCCGCGCTCCCCGCATGGGCTGGACCCGGCCGACCGCGTCGCCATGGCCGCGGCGGCGCCGGATGTCCTCTGCTCCGTCCTGCGCGATGCCACCTGCCACCTGCTGGACGGGCTGATCACCGGCTGGGCCGTCGATCTGGTGCATGAGGAGGAGTATTTCCGCTCCCAGGGGTCCGGCGCCATCTCGCTGGAGGCGGCGGCGACCTTCGTCCTGCGCAATCTGCTGGAGCATTCGCCGCTCTACCAGCGCGCCGGCTACGACATGCTGTCGATCACCAAGACCGGCAGCCACACCGCGATCCACATCTGCTGGGCGCTGGTGGAGGCGGCCCCGCTGCTGATGCCCGGCCGTGACGCCGCCTTCTACGACGACCTCGTCCGCCGCAGCCTGAAGCAGATCGTGCCGCTGTCGATGGCCAGCCTCGGCATGCTGGTCCATTACATGGAGGAAAGCGGGATCGAGCCGGCTGACGGGCTGGCGGTTCACCGGCTGCCCAAGGACCAGACCGCCTTCGTGCTGGACGGCAACGGGCTGATCCGGCTGAACGCCGATCCCATCGTCACCTTCGCCAAGCCGGGCGAGCGTTACTACACCGGCTGCCCGGCCTTCTACACCACGAACCTGATCAAGCTGTATCTGGACATCGTGGCCGGGCTGGCCCTGGAATATTCCGTCTACGACCGCCTGCAGGAGGGCTGAGCCCGATGGCCCGGACCAACGACTTCGCGCTCACCTACGCATCCGCGCATGAGGAGGCCGGGATGACCCGGATCAATCTCGCGCCGATCCTGCACCGCATCGCGGAAGACCCGAACTATCTCCTCAGCGAGGAACTGTTGACGCTGGCCGGCCACTGCCCGGCCCATGCCGACACCCGCAAGGAGGATTTCGAGAAGGTCGCCATCAACACCCTGCTGGGCTTGCTCTATGTCGATCTGCGGGAGCACATCATCGCCCGCATGCCGCTGGACGAGTCCGGCCATCTGGTGCTGTCGACCCCGCCGGAATCGCCGCATGGATTGGATTTCGCCGATCCCGCCGGCATCGATGCCGCCGATCCGGATCGTATGGTCGGTTTCCTGCGCGATTCGGTCTGCCACCTGCTGGACGCCATCATCAACGATTGGACAATCAAGGTGATGGTCGAGGAGGACCGCTGCCGGACGGAAGGAACCATCACCGAGATGGCCGCCGCCAGCTACGTCCTGGGGCGCGAACTGCAGAAATCGGTCCTGCACGGGCCGTCCGGCTACGACATTCTGTCGATCACAAAGACCGGCAGCCACACTGCCCTGCATGTCTGCTGGAATCTGGTGGAAGCCGCCCCGCTGCTGCGTCCGGGGCTGGAAGCCGCCGCCTATGACGACCTCGCCCGCCGCAGCCTGAAGCAGGTGCTGCCGCTCGCCATGGGCAGCCTTGGCATGCTGTGCCAGTTCATGGCGGCGGGAAAGATCGAGGCAGACGACCATCAGGCCATCCACCCGCTGCGCCCCGACCAGTCGGCCTTCCTCTATGATCCGGACAAGGACCTGATCGTCCTGAACACCGACCTGATCGAGCCGACCGCGATGGCGGGGGAACGCCACTACACCGGCTGCCCGGCCTTCTACGCCAACGGCCTGATCAACCTGTACATGGAAATCGTGCTGACCTTGGCGGCGCAATACGGCATGTATGTGCGGCTTCAGGGGAAGAATGCCTCTCTTATCCCCTCTCCCCCCCGGGGAGAGGGTTAGGGTGAGGGGGACGCGCGGCAGGATTTTCGGGGGAGGCACGCGATGCATCCCCCTCACCCCGGCCCTCTCCCCGGGGGGGAGAGGGGGATTCAGCAGCATCGTCAGTGCTTGACGGAACGGCGACCATGCCTATGTTGGCGTTCCGTCAGAGTCGAAAGGTCTAAGTTGGCGAAGAAAAGCTATCTGCGGGCGGTCACCACCACCGCGCTGGCCGACGCGATCAAGCGCAGCCGCAGCCGCATGGCGACGCCGTGGCAGCGTGCGCTCGGCCATCTGGAAAGCGTGTTCATCGACCACGCCTGCTTCCGACTGATCTATTCGAACACCTACCGCATCTCGCCCAACATGTACCGGGCGAGCCAGCCGTCGCCCTCGCACATCGCCGCGGCGGCGCACAACGGGATCAAGTCGATCCTGAACCTGCGCGGCTCGCGCGACTGCGCCTCCTACATCCTGGAGGCGGAGGCCTGCCGCGCCTATGGCCTGGAACTGGTCGATTTCCCGGTGAACTCCCGCGACATGCCCAAGAAGGAAACCCTTCTGAAGGCGCGCGAGCTGTTCAAGACCATGACCTATCCGGCGCTGATGCACTGCAAGTCGGGCGCCGACCGCGCCGGTTTCATGTCGACGCTGTACCTGTTCGCCCATGAAGGCAAGCCGCTCGACGAAGCGATGAAGCAGCTGTCCTGGCGGTACGGCCACTTCAAGCAAGCGAAGACGGGCATCCTCGACTACTTCTTCGACCTGTATGCCGCCTACAACCAGAAGCGCCCGATCGAGTTCTGGGATTGGGTCGAGCGCGTCTATGATCCGGTCGAAGCCAAGGCGAGCTTCCGCTCGCGCGAATGGGCCGATGCCGTGGTCGACC
This sequence comes from Azospirillum sp., assembly GCF_035628975.1. GTDB lineage: Bacteria > Pseudomonadota > Alphaproteobacteria > Azospirillales > Azospirillaceae > Azospirillum. The sequence goes on from NZ_DASPIS010000006.1 coordinate 161,543, forward strand.
GGGTGCTGGGCCGCGAATAGGGCGGCCCGCTCCGTCTATCGGGCGACATACCAGTCGGCGCGGTGGTTGAAGGCGACGAAGGCGTTCAGCACCGCAGCCCCTAGGATCGAGGCGAGCAGCGCCGGCCACTCCAGAACGAAGGCCGCGGCGGAGAAGACCGCCAGATCGAACAGCGACTGCAGCCAGCCGGCGCGGAAGCCGGTCTTCTCCTGCAGGTAATAGGCGAGGATGCCGACACCGCCGCCGCTGGCGCCGTGGCGGAACAGCCCGATCACCCCGATTCCGACGCAGAAGCCCGCCAGCACCGCCGCGACATAGGGGTTGATGGCGCTGAAGCTCATCATCGACGGCAGCAGGCTGGAGAGGACCGAGATGCCGGTGACGGCGATCAGCGACTTGACCGTGAAGCCGACGCCAATGCGGGCCAGCGCCAGGAAGTAGAAGGGCAGGTTGACGAGGAAGAACAGAATTCCAAAGTCGACGCCCGTCGCATAGGAAATCACGAAGCTCAACCCTGCCGCCTGTCCGGTGACCAGCCCGGCGGCGTGCAGAATGGCAATGCCGAACGACGTCATCACGACGCCGAACAGTTGTCCCTGCAAATTGTCAAAGACGCTGTGCGCCGCCTTTGGCCGCTCGTAAATGACCGATGCAGGGGATGACGAAATAGTCGGGGTGGAATTGTTCGTCATGCCAATCACCCTTCGGCGTCGCCTGTGTGTTTACACGCGACAGCCAATATAGGTCATTTCTGCTGACCTATCCATACTTCACTTCGGTGACGGGGGAGCTATGCGATTTGCGGGGGGATGGGCGAGCAGGTGGTCCTTTGGTTCCGGCTTGTTTGCCCCCTCCCTAACCCTCCCCCGCTAACGCGGGAGAGGGAACTGCCGCTTCATTCCCGCAAGGCTCCTGCCCCCTCTCCCGCGATCGGATCGGCCTTCGGCCGACCGAGGGCGGGGGAGGGAGGGGGAGGGGGCAAATGACCGTAGAAATTGAAGATGAACGGACGGAAATCACGCCGCCAATGTCCGAGCCAGCGTATCGCCGTCGATGTTTCGGCCACTCAGCACTGCCACCGTCCGTCCGGTTCGTCCCAGCCGGCCGCTCAGCACCGCGGCGACTCCGGCGGCGCCCGCTCCCTCGGCCACCACGCCGAAGGAGCCGTGCAGGGCGCGCATCGCCGCGGCGATCTCCGCCTCCTCCACTTCGACCACCCGGTCGACCAGCGTGTCGACGATGGCCTGGGGCAGTTTGCCCAGCGCGTGGACGTTGATGCCGTCGGCCAGCGTCGGACCGCCGCGCCGGGCCAGCCTTACGCCGATGACCCGCACGCGCGGGCGCTGCGCCTTCACCGCTGCGGCGACACCGGCCAGCAGCCCGCCACCGCCGACGGGAACCACCACCGTGTCCACATCCGGGCGGTCGGCGAGGATCTCCAGCCCGACGGTTCCCTGGCCGGCGATCACGTCGGGATCGTCATAGGGGTGGAGGAAGGTCAGCCGCCGGTCGGCCGCCAGTTCCAGCGCCTTGCCCTTGGCCTCGCCCACCGTGGCGCCGTGCAGCACCACCTCGGCCCCGAGGGCGGCGGTCCGCTCCACCTTGCAGCGGGGCGCCGTCTCCGGCATCACGATGGTGGCCTTCACCCCCAGCCGCGCGGCATGCAAAGCCACGCCCTGCGCGTGGTTGCCGGCCGACATCGCCACCACGCCGCCGGCCCGCTCCGGCGCCGTCAGCCGCAGCAGGCGGTTCAGCGCGCCACGCTCCTTGAAGGCACCGGTGGCCTGGAAGACCTCCGCCTTCAGCCACAGATCCCGGCCCAGGGCCGATGCATGGAGCAGGGGCGTCCGGACGATCTGGCCGGACAGCCGCCGGGCCGCGTCGGTCACCGCCGACAGCGGCAGCCAGGCCGGCAGCTCGGCGGCAAAAGCAGCTGCGTGGACGGGCGTGCAGACAGACAGAGTGCGCGCGGCATCGGCATGCGCGGTGAGCATCGCGATATTCCTCGACGAACGAATTTTGGGTAGGACGGGCTTGACCCGGACCGCCTCAGCGGACCGGGTGAGTAATTCGCGCCGAGCCACACATTCGCTCGCCGAGACGGACGTCGACCTGCGACGCCGCGACAGCGGTTAGACGGTTGGACTTGTCATGAACCGGATTGAGGGTTCCGGAGACCACAGGGTGCAGCGACACGCCACACACTCCACACGACCAGTGAACACGAACACGGCAACTCTCCGACGCTCTCAGAGCGCCGGGCCGGTAATTCGCATTCGCATGGTGGCGGTGGTGTTCATAAGATCTGAATACCCGCTGTCGCGGCGCCGGTCAAGCCGTCATCGAGCAAAATGTCGCAGGACGCTCTGACGGCATCAGTTCAACTCGACCCGGTTGCGCCCCAGCGCCTTGGCACGGTAAAGCGCATGGTCGGCACGGCCCAGCACGCTTTCCACCGTATCCGCCAGCGGATGGACTTCCGTCAGGCCGAAACTGCCGGTCAACTGAAACCGTCGGCCATCCGGCAACGGGATCGCCAGCGCCGCCAGACCACTGCGCAGCCGTTCCGCGATCGCCGCACCATCGGTCCGGCCGGTATCCGCCAGCAGGATCGCGAATTCCTCGCCGCCGATGCGGCCGATCTGGTCGGTTGCGCGAAGATGGCGGCGAATCTCCTCCACCACGCTGCGGATGGCGGCATCGCCGGCGGCATGGCCCAGCCCGTCGTTGATTCGCTTGAAATGGTCGATGTCGAGCATGACGAGGCAGGCAGGCCCGGCAACGGTCCTGGATTCGGCACCGCCTTGCCCGGCCAGCAGCCGGTCCAGCAGGTCCAGGATATGACGGCGGTTGTGGGCGCCGGACAGCGGGTCGGTGGTGGCCAGACGGTGCAGTTCATGCTCCATCCGCCGGCGTTCGGTGATGTCGGTTGCGATGCCGATCAAGCCAGCGGCCGTACCGTCCGCCCCGGTCAGCGGGCGCTTCACCACCAGCAATTCGCGTGGGGCTCCATCCGGCCCGACCACGCTGGTCTCGAAGGAATAGGCCTCCGTGCCGGTACCCGTCCGCCCCTGCCTGTCGATGGTCCATTCGATCCCGTCGTCCGCATCCGGGAAAAGATCGCGGAAAGCGCGGTTGCACAGGGTGCTGCGGCCGGCGGCGTCCCGGTACCAGACCGGGCTCGGCATCATCTCCACCAGATTTTCGATGAAGCGGCGCTGCTCGTCGGCCAGCGCGGTCTGCCGTTCCAGTTCCGCCGTGCGCTCGGCGACCCGGCGTTCCAGGGAGTGGTTCAGGGTCTCGATGGTGACGAGGTCGCGCCAGCCGCGCACCGCGCCGATGAGGCTGGTGAACAGCTTCTGCGCGGTCAGCTCGGCCTTGCTCTTGTAGTCGTTGATATCGTAGGCGACGATTACCTCGCGCTCCGGCGCCTGACCGGGTTGGCCGGTGCGCAGGATGATGCGGATGTGGCGGTTGCCCAGGTCACGGCGGATGTGATGGACCAGCCGCAGCCCGGCGTCATGGGTCTCCATCACCACGTCCAGCAGAACCACCGGCAAATCCGTCCGCTCGGCCAGGATCGCCCGTGCCTCCGCTGCCGAAAAGGCGCTGACGATGGCGAAGCGGCGGCCTTCGAACTCAAAGTCGTTCAGCAGGACGCGGGTCATCGCGTGCACCTGCTCGTCATCGTCGACCACCAGGACAGGCCAGGGGGCCGCGCCGACCGACCGCTGCTCCGACGACGTCTCCGCCTGTTCGTCGCCGAACAGCAGGTCGTCGGGAGACATGTTCTCGGGCGAGGCTTGTCCAGGAGAGGTTTGTCCAGGAGAGGTTTGCATATCCCTGTCGCTCACTGGGCTTCTATATCGACGCCTGAGAAATCCTGTTTGAACAGGTTGTTCGTGTAATTCTTCACCTCTTTGCGGTGAACCACTGCGATGAAAGTGTTGGCTATCGGAAACCACGGCATTTCGCGATTGAATATCTGTTGCGCCTTACGGTAATACGCCGCGCGCTTCTCGATATCGTTATCGGATTTTGCTTTGGTGATCTGTTCTTCGAAATCCGGATTGCACCACCTTGCGACATTGGTGCCGCCCGGCTGCACACCGGTGCAACTCAGCAGGAAATACAGGAAGTTGTCGGGATCGCCGTTGTCGCCGGTCCAGCCATAGATCACCATGTCCTGCTCGCCCTGCGTCACGCGGCTGCGATAGTTGCCCCAGTTCTCCGTTTTCAGCGAGACCTTGATCCCGATGCGCTCCAGGTTCTCCCGGATCATTTCGGCGGCGCGCTTGCCGTTGGGCATGTAGGGGCGCGTGACCGGCGGATACCAGAGATCGAGGGTGAAGCCCTCCGGATATCCTGCTTCGATCAACAGGCGGCGCGCGGCCACCGGGTCGAACGGGTGGTCTTCGATGCTGTCGTCGTAAGACCACATGCCGGGCGGGATCGGGTTCTTTGCCGGCCGCCCTCCATTCTGATAGACGGCATCGACCAACGTGCGCTTGTCGATCGCCAGAGTGACGGCACGCCGCACCCGCACATCGTCGAGCGGCGGCTTCCGGGTGTTGAGCGCCATATAGGCGACATTCTTCCCGTCCTGCTGCTCGATGACCAGATTGGGGTCCTTTTCGATTTTTCCCAATTCCGCCGGGTTCGGGAAGATCATCACGTGGCACTCGCCGGACCGCAGCTTGTTCAGGCGCACGGCGATGTTCGGGGTGATCGAGTAGATCAGGTTGTCCAGCGGTTGGCGCCCCTGCCAATATCCGTCGAACGCCTTGTAGCGGATGGCGAGATCACGCTGGTAGGACACCAGACGGAACGGTCCCGTGCCGATGGGCTCCTCGTCGAACAGTTCCGGCCGCTTTGCCTTCATCAGGCTGTCGGCATATTCCGCCGACTGGATCGACAGGAACGGCATGGCGAGATCGGCCAGAAACGGAGCTTCCGGCCGGTTCAGCGTGATGCGGACCCCATGGTCGTCCAGCTTCTCCACCGACTTCAACAGGGTCGGCAACCCCATGCCCCGGAAGTAGTCGTAAGTTGCCGGGCCGACATTGTGGTAGGGATGATCGCTTTTCCATTGCCGCTCGATGGAAAACAGCACGTCGTCGGCATTGAGCGTCCGGCTGGGCGTGAAGTGTTCGTTGGAATGGAACCGGACGTTCCTGCGCAAACGGAAATCGTAAACCAGACCATCATCGGAAACCGTATAGGATTCGGCAAGAGCCGGAGTGATGATCTGCGTACCGCGGCCGAATTCCACCAGATTGTTGAACAGGGGGCTGGCCGCATTCACACTGGTGCCGGAGGTGGACACCTGCGCGTTGAAGCTCTGCGGATTTCCTTCCGTGCAGTAGACAAGTGACTTGTCGGCCTGCGCAGCGCCGGACGTTCCCGCAAGCACGACGAGAACACACAGCCCCTTCGCAAGCCTCTTCGTGAATGTCTTCGGCGGCAAAGGCATTTACTGCTCCTGCACGGATTGTGCTTCCATCGCAAGGGCGACGTTATCAGTAGCAAGTCGTCGTGGAAAGCGAATGGTGAAGCGTACGCCCTGGCCGGTACGGCTCTCCACCACAACCTTCCCACCAAGCCTGTTCGCTACAAGATTGTAAACAATGTGCAGCCCAAGCCCGGTGCTGCCGGTTCCGCGGCGGGTGGTGAAGAACGGATCGAACACCCGCCCCAGATCGGCCGGCGGAATACCCTTGCCATCGTCGGTATAGACCAGTTCCACCAACTCCGGCATCGGCGCGCAGGCAGCGATCAGAAGGTGCCCCTGCTGTCCGTCGTGATAGCCATGGATGAGGGAGTTCATCACGAGATTGGTCAGGACCTGAGCCAGGGCGCCGGGATAGCCGTTGATCTCGATGCCATCGGGGCACTCGACCCGCAGGCTGTGCCCCGCGCGGCGCCAGGACGGGCTGAGACTGGTCGCCAGATCCTCCAGATAGGGTTTCAATTCGAAGCGCCGCCCTTCGCCGCTGGTCTGGTCGGCGGCGACCTGCTTGAAGCTCTGCACCAGTTCGCCGGCCTGACGCAGGTTCAGCACCATCAGCCGTGCCAATTCCTCCGCCGTCTCCTGGAAATCGGCGAAGTCGCTGCGGCGCAGGTTTCCCTCTTGGGCGAGGCGCCCGATCGATTCCAGCCGGTCCTGCAGATGGGTGGCCCCCATCAGGGCGTTGCCGAGCGGCGTGTTGATCTCGTGCGCCACACCGGCGACCAGGGCGCCGAGAGAGGCCATCTTCTCCGCCTGGATCAGATCGGCCTGGGTGCGGCGCAGGTCCTCCAAAGCCTGGTCGGCACGCTCCTTCGCCTCGCGGGCCGCCAGTTCCCGCAGACCGATTTCGCGGATGAAGAAGGCCGCGGCGCGCGCCATCGCGCCGAACTCGTCCTGACGGCGCGTGCCGTCGATCGGGCCGGCCAGCGGATCCTCGGCCAGCCGGGTCATCTGCCGCTGCAGCCGCAAGACAGGCCTGCTGATGGACCGCGCGACCACGACCGCCGCGCCGCCGCCCAGCAGCAGGCCGATGGTCGCCCCGATGATCAGGATGCGGGTCAGCAGGTCGCCGATGCGCGCCGCTTCGTCGCGGAAGGTCTCGTCCAGTTGGCGGGCGGTCTCCACCAGGGCACCGGCATCGCGGTCCATGGCGATCAGAAGCTGGTTGAGGCGGCGCAGCCCCTCCGCGGTCCGGCCCAGGCTGTCGCGCCAACTGCGGATGGCCGACAGCACCTCGTCCTGCAGCAGCGGCGACATGGGAAGCCCGTGGACCGTTTCCAGCAGCGTACCGGCATCGTCGACGATGCGGTCGGCCTCCTCCGCGTCGCGCACCGCCACCGCGTCGGCCGCCCGCCGCCCCAGGCGCAAGGCGACGATGGCGACATTCTGGGTTTCCTGCTCCGTATCGTTGGCCTGGATGGCATAGGCGATCAGTTGCACCACCTCTTCCTGGAGCGCGGTGTATCCGGTCGCCTTCACCATCAGGATCCGGGCGGTCAGCGCCTCGATGGCGGATGCCGCTCCGGCGCTGGCATGCTGTGCGTCGGCAAGCCTCCGCTGCGCAGCGGTGGATCGCGCCTGCACCTCATGCAACCCGTCCAGTGCCGGGCGGACCGATGGCAGGAGGGTGGATAGGAAGGTCACGTCGGGCTGCTGGTTCAAGGTGCCGGTCAGGACCAGCGCCCGCACCACCGGCAGGGTCCGGATAACCTGCTCCGCCAGCATCCGTTCCCCAAGGCCGGTGCCCGACCTGCCGTCTTCGCTGAAGCCGGCCGCCGCCTGGAGCGCCGTTTCGAACCGGTTCAGCGCCGCCTCGCGCTCCGCCCGCGTCTCGTGCAGTGTCTGCACGGCGGATTGCAGGTCGGCGACCGCCGCGGCATAGCGGCCGGCGGTTTCCGCCGCCGGATAGCGGTCGGCCAACGGATCGGTGCGGCGCAGCGCCGCCTGGAGCCGGCCGGCGGTGGCCGACAGCTTGTCGGTGGCAATGCGGAAATCCGCAGCGGTCAGCGGCCGCCCGGTGCCGAAGACTCCGGCTCCGAAGGCCAGTGCCGCGACATGCTGCGCCTCCGCCCGCTGCAGGGCCAGCATCGCCTCGCGCAGTTCATGGGCCCCATCGACCACGTCGCGGCTGTCGCGCAGGCGCTGGTCCGCTTCCGTCAGCGAGCCGAGCGAATCCACATTGGCGGCGTGCTGGCGCTTTCGGGCACGATCGGTCAGCGTCATCAGGCTGGCGGCATGCCGGCCCATATCGGCGACGGCCGCATCATTGGCGCCCGTCACCTCGATGAAGGCGCGCATCTGGCCGACGTAGCGCTCCAGCACCGCAGTGGCGCGCTCCACCTCATGCCGGTGGGCGGCGGCCGATCCCGATGTGTCCAACTGCCGCAGTTCGGCATCCGCCGAGGCCGACAATGCTTCGAACCGGGCGACACGGCCGGCGCGATCGGTGGGAGCGACCTGGAGATAATCGATCCGCGCCGCTGTCGCTGCCAGGACGTCGCGATAAACGGAACCGGCAAGCACCGCCGCCTCGTAAACCCGTTCGCTGCGGTCCAGCAGAAGCCCGCCGGTGACGGCGATCACCGCGGCCACCGCCACCGGCACGCCCCCCACCATTGCGATGCGCGAGCGAATCCTCATGCGCGCCCCGCCGCGGTCATCCGCGCGCAGGCGGTCCCGGCAGTGAACCGGAGAAACGAATAGGATGACCGGCGGTCCGCCACGAACGCTCCGCACACAGGATCACTGGTGCCTTATCAGAGCAACTGGCGGGGGCAAAGGGGTAATGATGAACGGACGAAAGCGGTAACGCGGGCGGGGCGTCGTCACGCCCGCCCGCGAGCCCCGATCAGCAGGGGTGGTTCTCTCCGCGGCGCACGCAGGTGATCTGTCCCATGATCGAGATGGCGATCTCGGCCGGGGTGACCGCGCCGATGGACAGACCGACCGGACCGCGGATCCGCTTGACCTCGGCCTCGCTCAGCCCCTCGTCGCGCAGGCGGTCAAGACGCAGCGCGTGGGTGCGCTTGCTGCCCAGCGCGCCGACATAGAAGGCGGGGGAGCGCAGGGCGGCGATCAGCGCCGGATCGTCCAGCTTCGGGTCGTGGGTCAGGGTCACGACCGCGGTGCGGACATCGGGCTTCAGTTCCGCCAAGGCCTCGTCCGGCCACAAATGGTTCAGCTTGACGCCGGGGAAGCGCGCTTCGGTCGCGAAGGCCCCACGCGGATCGATCACCGTCACGTCGTAGCCGGTCAGCGCCGCCACCGGGGCCAGCGCCTGGGCGATGTGCACCGCACCGACGATCAGCAGCCGCATGGCCGGGTTGTGGACATGCACGAACAGGCGGAAGCCGTCCTCGTCCTGCGGATCGACCAGCAGGCCGGAGCGGTCCTGGCGGATGCGTCGGCGCACCTCGTCCAGCAGGTCGGGCTCCAGCCCGAAGCCGCCATGGAGGGTGTCTTCGAAGACAAGGGTTTGCAGACCGCTGTTGAGGTCGGTCACCAGGGCGGCCGGGGTCGCGGCGGCCTTCGCCGCCAGCAGCCGGTCCAGAATTTCGCGTTTCATTCCACGGCCTCGATATAGACCTGTACCTGCCCGCCGCAGGCCAGCCCGACTTCCCAGGCCATTTCGTTGCTGATGCCGAAGGACAGCAGGCGCGGTTCGCCGTCCTCCATCGTCTTGGCCGCCTCGTGCGCCACGGCGCCTTCGATGCAGCCGCCGGACACGGAACCGGCCATGGAGCCGCGGTCGTCGACCGCCAACTGGCTGCCGACCGGCCGCGGCGAAGAGCCCCAGGTCGACACGACGGTCGCCAGGGCAACCCTGCGGCCGGCGGCGCGCCATGCGGCTGCCTGCTCCACGATGTTGTCCGCCATCAGGGTGTCGTTCATCCCGCCGCCTCCTTCAACCAGCGGCGCAAGCCCGGGCTACGTCGCGGACCGTCGGCCGACAGGGCGCCGGCCAGATCCGCGAGGCTGTTCAGGCTGTGGGCCGCAAGAAAATCGTCCACATGCGGCAGCAGCGCCCGGATGCCCGAGGATTTCGGCGCGAAGCCTTCCCAGCGCAACAAAGGATTCAGCCAGACGAGCCGCCGACAGCTTTTGTGCAACCGTTCGGCCTCTGCCGCAAGCCCTTCCCCTGCATCCCTGTCCAGCCCGTCGGTAATGAGAAGCACCACCGCGCCCTGGCCCAGCACCCGCCGCGCCCAGGTCCGGTTAAAGGCGTGCAGAGCGGTGCCGATGCGCGTGCCGCCCGACCAGTCGGCGACCGCCCCCGACACCGCGTCCAGCGCCACGTCGACGTCCTTGTGCCGCAGATGGCGGGTGATGTTGGTCAGGCGGGTGCCGAAGACGAAGCTGTACACGCGGTCGCGGTCGTTGGTGACCGCGTGCATGAAATGCAGCAGCATCCGCGAATAGCGCGTCATCGATCCGGAAATGTCGCACAGCACCACCAGCGGCGGCGGCCGGGTGCGGCGGCGCTTGCGGGCAAGGTCCAACAGGTCGCCGCCGGTGCGCAGCATCCGCCGCAGGGTGGCACGCGGATCGACGCGCGGCCCCATCGGGTCGGGGCGGTAGCGCCGGGTGGTGACCTCCGCCAGCGGCAGGGCGAGACGGGTCAGCAGGCGCTTGGCCTGCGCCATCTCCTCCCCTGTCATCTTCTCGAAATCCTTGTCCTGCAGCCGTTCGGCGGCCGATACGGTGAAGGAGGCGTCGACCTCGATCTCCGTCTTCTCCGGCTCCTCCTGTTCGGCGCCGCTGCCGTGCAGGGCCTCGGCGAGGCGCTGGGCCATCTCCTGCCGGTCGGCTGGGGCCTCCGTCCGCACCTTCGGCAGCATCAGCGACATCATCTTCTTCAGGATTTCGGGGTTGCGCCAGAAGACGTGGAAGGCTTGGTCGAACAGCTCGCTCTGGTCGTGGCGGTTCACGAAGACGGCATGCAGAGCCCAATAGAAGTCGGTGCGGTTGCGCAGGCCCACCGCCTCCACCGCCTCCACCGCCTGCAGGACCTTGCCGGGTCCCACCGGCAGGCCGGCAGCGCGCAGCGCGCGGGCGAAATGCATCAGGTTAAGGGTGAGGCGGCCGGCCGGCGCATCGTCCGTCATGGCGGCCTCAGCGCGCGGTGGTGGCGGCCAGCTCGGTCTTGACCTGGGTCAGGATGCGCGCCGCCTCGCTGCCCTGGATGCGGGCGATGTCGTCCTGGTATTTCAGCAGCGTGCCCAGCGTGTTGTTGATGACGGACGGCTCCAACTCCAACTGGTTCAGTTCCACCAGGGCCTGCGCCCAGTCGAGCGTCTCCGCCACGCCCGGCGCCTTGTAGAGGTCCATGCCGCGCAGGGTCTGGACGAAGCCGACCACCTGGGCGGCCAGCCTTGCGTCGGCCTGCGGCGCCTTGACCGACAGGATCTCCCGCTCCCGCGCGGCACCGGGATAATCGACCCAGTGGTAGAAGCAGCGCCGCTTCAGCGCGTCGTGGATCTCGCGCGTGCGATTGGAGGTCAGGATGACGATGGGCGGCTCCGGCGCGTGGACGGTGCCGAATTCGGGGATGGAGACCTGATAATCGGACAGGATCTCCAGCAGATAGGCCTCGAACGGCTCGTCGGTGCGGTCCAGTTCGTCGATCAGCAGCACCGGCGGTCCGGCGAGATCCGGCTCCAGCGCCTGCAGCAGCGGACGCTTGACCAGAAAGCGTTCGGAGAACAGGTCGGCGGCCAGCGCGTCGCGATCCTGCCCGCCCGACACCTCGGCAAGCCGGATTTCCATCATCTGGCGGGCATAGTTCCACTCGTAGACCGCAGACGACGCGTCCAGCCCCTCATAGCATTGCAGCCGCAGCAGCTTGCGGCCGAGCGTCGCCGACAGGACCTTGGCGATCTCCGTCTTACCGACGCCGGCCTCGCCCTCCAGGAACAGCGGACGCTTCAGCTTCAGCGCCAGGAACAGCGCGGTCGCCAGCGAGCGGTCCGCCACGTAGGAGCCGCGGGTGAGAAGGGCCAGCGTGTCGTCGACGGAAGCGGGAAGGGGGGTGGTCATGAAGGGCCTTGATGGATTGAATGAATGCAGGGCGTCAGGCGGCGGCACGCCGCTGGTCCTGCGCACGCTGCCACAGCCGATCGGCGGGATAATCGATGTCCGGGTCCTCCGCGTCACCCCAGCCTATGGCCCAGCCCCAGGCAACGACCTTCACCTTGGCGAACAGGGCCGGATCGGCAAGTGGACGCAACATGGTGAAGCGGTGGATCGGATCGGACAGGTCGACCACGTCCCCGGTGCCGTCGACCCAAGTGACGGCCACCGACAACGTTCCGGAAAGAGCTTCGACCGCGGCGACGCGGGGCTGGTCCATCGACTTACTCCTCGCCATTGATTTCGATCCAGCGCAATGCGAGCAACGGCCGGTTTTCTCCCGCCCATTCCAGCACCTTGCGCATCGTATCAGGCGGCGCGGTGCCTTTCAGCAAGGCCAGATCATTGATCCGGACCAATGCGTTGAAATCTGGTCCGACAATGTGGAAATGGGGCGGATTATGGTCGTCGGCATAGATGTAAACGCGGGCGTTCCAATTCGGACGATGATCGGCATGGAGAAAGTCTGACCGCCCTATTCCTGCTGCGTCAAGCGCCCTCGCCACGGCAGTAACATCCATGGCGAGGGAGCAACTCTCCTTAACCCGCCGCTTCCACCGCCCGCTTCGCCATGACGGTAACGAGGTGGGCGCGGTAGTCGGCGCTGGCGTGGATGTCGGCGTTGAGGCCGTCGGCCTCCACCGACAGGCCGTTCAGGGCTTCCGCCCGGAAGTCGGCGGCGAGCGCCGTCTCGAACGCCGTAGCGCGGAAGACGGAGCCGGCGGCGCCGGTCACCGCGACCCGCACCTCGGCGCCGAAGCGGGCGACGAAGACGCCGACGATCGCATAGCGGCTGGCCGGGTTGCGGAACTTGGCATATGCCGCCTTGTCGGGACGGGAGAAGCGCACCGACTTGACGATCTCGCCCGGCTCCAGCGCGGTTTCGAACATGCCGGTGAAGAAGTCGTCGCCGGAGATGCTGCGGCGGTCGGTGGTCACCACCGATTTCAGCGCCACCACCGCCGACGGATAGTCGGCAGACGGGTCGGCGTTGGCGATGGAGCCGCCGAGCGTGCCCATGTTGCGGACCTGCCGGTCGCCGATGCCCTCGGCAAGGCTGGCCAGCGCCGGGATCACCCGCTTGACGAGGTCGGAATGGGCGACCTCCGCATGCCGGGTGAAGGCGCCGATCTCCAAACCGCCGCCATCTCCCTGGGCCGCCTCGCGGATGCCTTTCAGCTCGGGAATGGCGCCGAGGTCGATCAGGTCGGTCGGTCGGGCGAGGCGCTGTTTCAGCGTCGGCAGCAGGGTCTGGCCGCCGCCCAGCAGCTTGGCCTCTTCCGCTTGGATGGCGGTCGCCGCGTCGGCAAGCGTTGTCGGCCGTTGGTACGTGAACGCGTACATTCTCTAGCCTCCTTCTTCTTCGGCCGTCTTATTCCGCCGCCATGGCGGGGGCAGGGGCGGGTGTGGCGTCGCGGATCACCCGCCAGACCTTTTCCGGCGTCGCCGGCATGTCCATGTGGGTAACGCCGTACTCCGACAGCGCGTCCACCACCGCGTTCATCACGGCGGCGGCGGCACCGATGGTCCCGGCCTCGCCGCAGCCCTTCACGCCCAGCGGGTTGTGGGTGCAGGGCTGGTCCTCGTGATAGCGCACGGTGAAGGATGGGACATCGTCCGCCCGCGGCATGCAATAGTCCATGTAGGAGCCGGTGACGAGTTGCCCCGACTCCTCGTCATAGACGCAGTTCTCGTACAGCGCCTGGCCGATGCCCTGGACCAGGCCGCCATGCACCTGACCCTCGACGATCAGCGGGTTGATGACGTTGCCAAAATCGTCCACCGCGGCGAAGCTGACGATGGTGGTGACGCCGGTGTCGGGATCGATCTCCACTTCGCAGACATGGCAGCCGTTGGGGTAGGTGAAGTTCTTCGGATCGTAGAAGGCCTGCTCGTCCAGCCCCGGTTCCAGCTCGTCTAGCGGGAAGTTGTGCGGGACGTAGGCTTGCAGGGCGATGTCGCCGATGCCCAGGCTCTTGTCGGTGCCGGCGACGGTGAAGCGGCCGTCCTTCACCTCGATGTCGGTCTCGGCGGCTTCCAGCATGTGGGCGGCGATCTTCTTCGCCTTGCGCTCCACCTTGTCCATCGCCTTTACCAGGGCCGAGCCGCCGACCGCGAGGGAGCGCGAGCCGTAGGTGCCCATGCCGAAGGGGATCTTGTTGGTGTCGCCGTGGACAATCTCGACATTCTCGATCGGGATGCCGAAACGGTCGGCCACGATCTGGGCGAAAGTGGTCTCATGGCCCTGGCCGTGGCTGTGAGAACCGGTGAAGACCGTCACCGAACCCGTTGGATGGAAACGGACTTCCGCACATTCATAAAGTCCTGCGCGAGCGCCGAGCGCACCGGCGACGTTGCTGGGCGCGATGCCGCAGGCCTCGATGTAGGTGGCGAAACCGATGCCGCGCTGCTTGCCGCGCGCCTTCGATTCGGCGCGGCGCTGCTGGAAGCCGGGGTAGTCGACCAGCGGCAGGGCGATGTCCAGGTTCTTGGCGAAGTCGCCGGTGTCGTATTGCAGTGCCACCGGCGTCTGGTAGGGCATCGCCTCCTTGGGCACGAAGTTGCGGCGGCGGATTTCGGTCTTGTCCATGCCCATCACGCCGGCCGCGACATCGACCAGCCGTTCGATCAGGTAGCAGGCCTCCGGCCGGCCGGCGCCGCGATAGGCATCGACGGGGGAGGTGTTGGTGAAGACCGCCTTCACCTCGGCATAGATCGCCGGGGTCTTGTACTGGCCGGCCAGCAGGGTGGCGTAGAGATAGGTCGGGATCGACGGCGCGAAGGTGGACAGATAGGCGCCGAGATTGGCGAGCGTCGAGACGCGCAGCGCCAGGAAATTGCCGTCGGCATCCATCGCCAGCTCGGCATGGCTGACATGGTCGCGGCCATGGGCGTCGGTCAGGAAGCTTTCGGAGCGGTCGGCGGTCCATTTCACCGGCCGACCGACCTTGCGCGCCGCCCAGGTGACGACGGCCTCCTCGCCGTAATGGAAGATCTTCGACCCGAAGCCGCCGCCGACATCAGGCGCCACCACCCGCAGCTTGTGCTCCGGAATGCCCAGCACGAAGGCGCCCATCAGCAGGCGGGTGACGTGCGGATTCTGGCTGGTGGTGGTCAGCGTGTATTCGCCATTGGACTGGTCGTATTCGCCCATCGCCGCGCGCGGTTCCATCGCGTTCGGCACCAGGCGCTGGTTGACCAGATCGATCCTGGCGATATGGGCGGCGTTGGCGAAGGCCGCGTCCACCGCCGCCTGGTCGCCCAGATGCCAGTCGTAGCAGACATTGTCCGGCGCATCGTCATGCACCAGCGGAGCACCGCCGGCGACCGCGCGGGTGGAGGAACCCACCGCCGGCAGTTCCTCGTAATCGACCACCACCATCTCGGCGGCGTCGCGCGCCTGCTCGCGGGTTTCGGCGATCACCACCGCAACCGCGTCGCCGACATAGCGCACGCGGTCGCGCGCCAGCGGATAGTGCGGCGGCTCCTTCATCGGCGAGCCGTCCTTGGAGTGGATCTGCCAGCCGCAGGGCAGGCTGCCGACCTTGTCGGCCTCCATGTCGGCCCCGGTCAGCACGGCGACCACGCCCGGCATTGCCAGCGCATCCGTGAAGTCGATGCCCAGGATGCGGGCATGGGCGTAGGGGGAGCGCACATGAACCGCATGGGTCATGTTCGGGCGCTTGAAATCATCCGTGTAGTTGCCGCGGCCGGTCAGAAAGCGCTGGTCTTCGCGCCGACGCACCGAGGCGCCGATGCCATTGGGGTTCGCCATCTCGTGTTTCCTCCCACAGGAACGCGTAAGATGCGGGAATACCTGAATTTTGGACTTTTCGCCCTTATTCGGCCGCGACCGGGGCCGGTTGTGCGCCCGCCATAGCGTCCGCCCCTGCCTTCACCGCCTTGACGATGTTGTGGTAGCCGGTGCAGCGGCAGATGTTGCCTTCCAGCCCTTCGCGGATTTCGGCCTCGGTCGGATTCGGGATGTCGCGGACCAGATCGACCGCGCTCATCACCATGCCCGGCGTGCAGAATCCGCACTGCAGCCCGTGATGCTCGCGGAAGGCGGCCTGCATCGGGTGCAGCGTGCCGTCGGCCGCCGCCAGCCCTTCGATCGTCGTCACCTCCGCCCCGTTGGCCTGGACGGCCAGCGTGGTGCAGGACTTCACCGACCGGCCGTCGACATGCACGACGCAGGCGCCGCACTGGCTGGTGTCGCAGCCGACATGGGTGCCCGTCAGGCCGAGATGCTCGCGCAGGAAGGCGACGAGCAGGGTGCGCTCCTCCACCTCGCGCGAGACCGTCTTGCCGTTGACGGTCATCGAAACGGTACAGGACATCGGTTTTCCTCCCGCTGGCTGAAGTCTGGCTTGCAGTCGTTTGGCGTGCAGTTGGGACTTGTGACTGTCGTGTGACGCGCCTTGAGCCGGAGCCGTGGTGGTGTCGGCTTCGGCCGGCGGTCTTCCGCCACAAGGATAGGGGGTGACTGCCCGTCGAGGTCAAGGAGCCTCTGCATCCCTTGGCCGAAAGAATGGTGCGCGAACCGTCATTCTATCGGATTGTACGTACTGGCGCGCAATTTTGTGACGCGTTACAGTGGGTTGGGGCCGCCCGCACACTTGCGGGCACACGAACAAATCAGCCCGGCGCCGATCCGGGTGCAGCAACGATAATGGGGAGAGCCGCTATGAATCGCCCGTCCGTGAAACGTCACGTCCTGGCCCTGTGCACGGCCGCAGGCCTTGGACTCGGCCTCGCCGCTCTGCCGGCGAAGGCGGAGACCTTCATCACCGTGCTGACCGGCGGCACCAGCGGCGTCTATTACCCGCTGGGCGTCGCCCTGTCGAACGTGTACGGCAAGGCGCTGCCGGGGGCCAAGGTGACGGCGCAGGCGACCAAGGCATCCGTCGAGAACCTGAACCTCCTGCAGGCCGGCCGCGGCGAGATCGGCTTCACGCTGGGCGATTCGCTGAGCGACGCCTGGAAGGGCAACGAGGAGGTCGGCTTCAAGCAGAAGCTGGAGAAGCTGCGCACCATCGCCGCCATCTATCCCAACTACATCCAGGTGGTCGCTTCCAAGGAGTCCGGCATCAAGACCCTGGCCGACCTGAAGGGCAAGCGCGTGTCGGTCGGCGCGCCGAAGTCGGGGACGGAGCTGAACGCGCGGGCCATCTTCGGCGCCGCCGGGCTTGCCTACAAGGACTTCGCCAAGACCGAGTATCTGCCCTTCGGCGAATCGGTCGACCTGATCAAGAACCGGCAGCTGGACGCGACGCTGATCTCCGCCGGTCTCGGCGTGGCGGCGATCAAGGATCTGTCGGCCTCACAGGAGGTCACCATCGTCAGCATTCCGGCCGATCTGGTTCAGAAGGTCGGCGACGCCGCCTACATCACCGAGACGATCCCGGCCGGCACCTATCCGGGCCAGACCGAAGCTGTGCCGACCGCCGCGGTCCGCAACCTGCTGGTCAGCCATTCCGGCGTGTCGGACGATGCCGCCTATGCCATGACCAAGACGCTGTTCGAGAATCTCGACGCGCTGGCCGCCGCCCATGTCGCCGCCAAGCAGATCAAGCTCGACCAGACCGCCACCCAGTCGCCGGTGCCGCTGCATCCGGGCGCCATCAAGTATTTCAAGGAAAAGGGGCTGATGTAAGCGGCGGCCGGGCGGAGAAGACGCAGTGAGCGCAAACAAGACGCAGGCGGACTCCGAGATTCGCCAAGCCATCGACCGGGAAAACCCCGCCACGGTCGCCGCATTCGAGGGGTTCGACGGGCGGGCCGTTTTCGCCATCGCCGTCGCCTTCTCCGCCTTCCAGATCTGGACCGCCGCCTTCAACCCGGTGTCCACCATGGTGGTGCGGTCGGTCCATGTCGGCTTCCTTCTGCTGATGACATTCACCTTGTTCGGCTTCCGCCAGACGTCGGTGCGCAGACGGGTCCCCTGGTACGACTGGCTGCTGGGGCTGACCGCCTTCGGCATCGGCCTCTATCATTACGTGTTCGAGGTCGACCTGATCCAGCGGGCGGGCGACCCAAGCACCACCGACCTGATCGTCGGCACCGTCGCCGTGGCGCTGGTGTTCGAAGGGGCGCGGCGGATCATGGGAATGGCCCTGCCGATCATGTGCGGCGTGTTCATTCCCTACGCCCTGTTCGGCCGTCATCTTCCATTCGGGCTCGCCCACCGCGGTTACGACATCGATCAGGTGATCGACAATCTGTATTTGTCGACGGAGGGCATCTACGGCACGCCGACCTTCGTGTCGGCCAGCTACATCTTCCTGTTCATCCTGTTCGGCGCCTTTCTGGAGCGCGCCGGCATGATCAAGCTGTTCAACGACGTGTCGCTCGGCCTCGTCGGCCATGCCAAGGGCGGGCCGGCCAAGGTGGCGGTGATCTCGTCGGGATTGATGGGCACCATCAACGGATCCGGCGTCGCCAACGTGCTGACCACCGGCCAGTTCACCATTCCGCTGATGATGCGATTCGGCTATCGCCCGGCCTTCGCCGGTGCGGTGGAGGCCACCGCCAGCATGGGCGGGCAGCTGATGCCGCCGGTGATGGGAGCCGCCGCCTTCATCATGGCGGAGACCATCGGCGTGCCCTACAGCGAGGTGGCCATCGCCGCCGCGATCCCGGCGATTCTCTACTTCGGCAGCGCCTTCTGGATGGTCCATCTGGAGGCGGGCAGGCACAACCTCGTCGGCTTGCCGAAGGACCAATGCCCGAGCGCCCTGCGCGCCGTGGTGGAGGGCTGGTACCTGATCCTGCCGCTGGCCGCCCTGGTCTATCTGCTGTTCTCCGGCTTCACCCCGCTGTTTGCCGGCGTGATCGGCATCGCGGCGACGGCAGCCCTGATCCTGGGCACCACCATCGTCGGCACCATTGGTCCTATCGCGCTGCGCATTGCCTTCTGGGTGGCGGTGGGGCTGGTCGCCGCCGGGTTGTGGAAGCTGGGATTCCGGACGGAGCATCTGGCCTTCGCCATGGTCGTCCTGCTGGTCGTTCCCTGCCTGCTGTTCAAGGGCGGGCGGCAGACCCTGGTGCTGGTGGTGAACAGCATCGCCGACGGTGCCAAGAACGCCGTCGGCGTCGGCGTCGCCTGCGCGCTGGTCGGCGTGCTGATCGGCATGATGACTCTGACGGGGCTGGCCTCCAGCTTCGCCTCCACCATCGTCGACTGGTCGGGCGGCAACCTGCTGGCGGCGCTGGTGCTGACGATGATCGCCTGCATCGTGCTGGGCACCGGATTGCCGACGACGGCGAACTACATCATCACCGCCTCCATCGCCGCGCCCGCGCTGCTGAGCATGGGCGTCCCGCTGATCGTCAGCCATATGTTCGTCTTCTATTTCGGCATCATGGCCGATCTGACCCCGCCGGTGGCCTTGGCGGCCCTGGCGGCTTCGTCGATCTGCAAGGCCAACCACATGGACATCGG
Organism: Azospirillum sp.; assembly: GCF_035628975.1. Classification (GTDB taxonomy): domain Bacteria; phylum Pseudomonadota; class Alphaproteobacteria; order Azospirillales; family Azospirillaceae; genus Azospirillum. The sequence goes on from NZ_DASPIS010000006.1 coordinate 180,625, forward strand.
CTGGATCGCGACGCGGGTGGCGATGGCCGGTTATGTCGTGCCCTTCATGGCGGTGTATGACCCCGCACTGGTGATGCAGACCGGAAGCTGGCTTGCCGTGGCCTACGTCTTCTTCAAGGCCTGTGTCGCCATCGCCCTGTGGGGTGCGGCCACCATCGGCTTCTTCTGGACGCCGTTGCCGCTGATCGCCCGCCTGTATGCCGCGGTCACCGCCTTCCTGTTCGTCGTGGCATTGCCGATCACCGACGAGGCCGCCTTCGTCCTGACCGGTCTGTTCCTGCTGTGGCAGCACCGCCGCCGGCGCAGTGTCCCGGCGCCCGCACCAGCCTGATGCAGGCAGGGTGACGTGGCCGATCTCTGCCTGCTCGCCCTCGGCGGCGCGCTTCTCGCGTCGCTGCCGGGGACGGATTTCACCCTGTCCTGGACCCATTCCGTCGAGAAGACCGAATGGCACGAACGCTGGTCGGTGGAAGGCGGACGGCTGCGGCCGGTGGAGGCCCGGGTCCGCGGCACCGGCGCCGGCATGGAACCGGGGCCGGACGCCCGGCTGACCGGCGACGGCTGGATGGCGTGGGTGCCCGGCCTGCCGCCGCAGGAGAGCGTCGCGCTGGCGGCCTCCGGCTTCACCGGCGAGCACCGGCTGTGCGCGGGTGCCGATTGCCGGCCGCTGTCGGGCTGGACCGGGGCTGCGGATCAAGCGGTGGTGATGCGGGCCTGCCGGTGATGCCTTCCTGCGTCAGTCCGCGAAAGTTGGTATGGTAGTGTCCCTTCCGGCTTGGCTTACGTTCCGTCAGTCCGCATACTCCCGGTCCTTTCGTCAGCCTACCGTTCGGATCGATGACCAACTCCTCCCCCTCCCGCCGCCCATCACTTTTCCCAGCCTTCTTCGCCGTGGCCCTGGCCGCCGGCGGCCTGTTGCTGGGCACGCATGGTGCCCTGGCGGCGGAGGTTGCCCATGGCGGAGCACCTCATCTGGACGGTCGGATGCTGAGTGCCGTGTGGGTGGTGCCGTTCGCCGGCATCCTGCTGTCGATCGCGCTGTTTCCGCTGCTGGCGCCGGTGATGTGGCACCATCATTTCGGCAAGATCTCGGCCGTATGGGCACTCGCCTTCCTGGTGCCCTTCGCCGCGACCTTCGGGCCGGAACTGGCGACCTACGAGCTGCTGCATACGGTCCTGCTCGAATATATCCCCTTCATCGTTCTATTGACCGCACTGTTCACGGTGGCGGGCGGCGTGCGCGTGACCGGATCGCTGGTCGGGACACCTCTGGCCAACACGGTCGGGCTGGCGCTCGGCACCGTTCTGGCCAGCCTGATGGGTACGACCGGCGCCTCGATGCTGCTGATCCGCCCGATGCTGCGTGCCAACGAACACCGGCGCGATAAAGTTCACACGATGGTGTTCTTCATCTTCCTGGTGTCGAATGTCGGCGGATCGCTGACGCCGCTGGGCGACCCGCCGCTGTTCCTGGGCTTCCTGAAGGGCGTCGATTTCTTCTGGCCGACGGTCCACCTGTTCGCGCCGATGGCCTTCCTGTCGGTCCTGCTGCTGCTGATCTATTTCGTTCTCGACGTCGTGCTGCACACCCGCGACCCCGGCAAGCACCCGCTGATCGAAGGAGTGCACGAGCGGGAGCCGATCCGCATCGAGGGTTCGGTCAACCTGCTGCTGCTGGTGGCGATCGTCGGTGCCGTGCTGCTCAGCGGTGTCTGGCATCCCGGAATCGGCGTCACGCTGTACCATGTGACGGTGCAGTTGGAGACCATCGTGTCGAACCTGCTGCTGCTGGGCATCACCGGCCTGTCGCTGGCCCTGACCAGCAAGCAGAGCCGCCGCATGAACGGCTTCAGCTGGGGACCGATCCTGGAGGTGGCGAAGCTGTTCGCCGCCATCTTCCTGACCATCATCCCGGCCATCGCCATCCTGAAGGCCGGCACCGACGGCGCATTGGGCGCAATCATCTCTGCGGTGAACGAGGGTGGGAAGCCGAACCCGGCCGCCTATTTCTGGGCCACCGGCATCCTGTCCAGCTTCCTCGACAACGCGCCGACCTACCTGATCTTCTTCAACACGGCCGGAGGCGATGCGAAGGTTCTGATGACCGACCTGTCGCTGACGTTGACCGCGATTTCCGCCGGCGCGGTGTTCATGGGCGCCAACAGCTACATCGGCAACGCCCCCAACTTCATGGTCAAGGCCATTGCGGAGGAGCGCGGCGTCGCCATGCCCAGCTTCTTCGGCTATATGGCCTGGTCCTGCGGCATCCTGGTGCCGCTGCTGGGCCTGACCACGCTGGTGTTCTTCGTCTGACGCCGGTGCGGCGGTCCGCACCGCCGGTTCCGGTTCTCACACCCCGAAGGGATAGGTGTCGGGCACGTCCGTCCGGGCGTGCTCCGGCCCCAGCGGGGTGACGGCGACCGTCTCGTCGAACCAGACCCAGGCGTCGAACTGGCCCGGCAGGGTGGCTTCCGAATAGTGGCTCCACAGCTCCGTCTCGGGCCGGTAGATGACGCCGATGAAGCGTTCCAGCCGCGGCGTCAGCAGGGCGCGCCGCACCGCCCCGTTCCGTTCCGCCTGGAGGTCGAGCAGGAAGCGCTGCACTCCCGCGTCGTGGCAGAGCCGTTCATAGCTGTCGCTGCGCGACGGGCGCACCCGCTTCACCTCCATGGCGCCGTTCCAGTCGGTGGCCGCGGCCACCGTGCCGCCGTGGGTGCCGAAGCCGATCAGCGCCGCCTCCGCACCGAAGCGCTCGCGGCAGAGCTGGCCGATGTTCAGCTCGTCGCGGGTGATGCCCATGTCGGTCTGGCGGGCATCGCCAATGTGGGAATTGTGGGCCCAGACCACCGCCTTCGCGTCCGGCCCCTTGGCCTCCAGCAGGTTGGCGAGCGTTTCGAACATATGGGTGTCGCGCAGGTTCCAGCTGTCCGCCCCGCCGTAATACATGATGCGGTAATAGCGTTCGGCCGAAGCGATCAGGCGGGCGTTCTGGGCGGCGTCGAGGAAGCGGTCGCCGTCCTCCCCCGCATAATCCAGCCGCTTTTCGAGCAAGGCCCGGCACTGCTCGATCACCGCCGCCTCGCATTTGCGGAATCCGCCGGACAGCGCCGCGCGGCCATAGGTGGCGGGATCGCGCTGCCAGGGCGTCAGGCAGCCGTAGCGCTCGCGCGCCGCCGCCGCCGCCTCCGGATCGACGCGGTCGAGATAGTCCAGCACCGCGGCGATCGAACCGCCCATGTTGTACATGTCCAGCCCATAGAATCCGGCGCGACGCTCCGGCGGTTGGCTGCCGTTGCGGTCATGCAGCCAATCGAGGAAGGCGGCGACGTCGGTGTTCCGCCACATCCAACTGGGGAAACGCTGGAAGGGCGGCTCCTCCGCCCGGCCGCCGGGGCGGTGGCGGACATAGCGGTCGATCACGGCGGCGTCCGGCCAGTCGGCTTCCACGGCGACGATGGTGAAGCCGTGCTGCTCGATCAGCCTCTTCGTGATGGCGGCGCGGGCGCGGTAGAACTCCGAGGTGCCGTGGCTCGCTTCGCCCAGCAGCACGACGCGGCGGTCGCCCCAACGGTCGAACAGCCGGCCGAAGTCGGGGCTGTCGAGGTCCGGCAGGGGTTCGGCGGCATCGGCGATCATCTCCGGCAAGGTGGCGGGCGGCTCCCCCGGCCGCCGTCCCGGACCGTGGTTGCTGGCCGACCGTGTTCCGTCCTCCGTCCAGCCCTGCGCGCCGATCAGCGGCACGAAGGACACGCGGTCCCGCTCCTCCCGCTCGAACTCGGTCTCACTGTGGCGGACGACCTTCACCAGCGTCTGGTCGCGGCGGGCGCCGACCGGGATCACCATCCGCCCGCCGATGGCGAGCTGGTCCATCAACGCCTTCGGCACCTCCGGCCCGCCGGCCGATACTAGGATGACGTCGAATGGCGCTTCCTCCGGCCAGCCCTCCGTCCCGTCGCCGGTACGCACCGTCACGTCCCCGAACCCCAGGTCCTGCAGCCGGCGCCTGGCCGATTGGGCCAGATTGGGGTGCCGTTCGACCGCGAAGACCCGGCCGCGGCCCTGGCGGGCGATGTGGCCCAGCAGCGCCGCGACATAGCCGGAGCCGGCCCCGACCTCCAGCACCCTGTCGTCCGCGCCGACCTCCGCCGCCTCGATCATCGCGGCGACGACGCTGGGCTGCGAGATCGTCTGCTCCTCCCCGATGGGCAGGGGCGAGTCCTCATAGGCGAATTCGACCATCTCGGGCGCGACGAAATGCTCGCGCGGGACGGCGCGCATGGCGTTGAGGACGGGTTCGGCGCGGATGCCGCGGCGGGCGATCTGGGTGTCGACCATCCGCTGGCGCTGGCGATTGACGTTGGCCACGGTCTTCTCCCCGGGGCAGGAATGCGGCGATCAGCTGTTTGATGGCCCAACAGGTTGCGAGCCGCGGCGTTCCATCCCCCGTACCGCTGCGAACCGGATAAGGGGCAGCAAAAAATGCGCCCGGAGGCCAGTGCCGCCGGGCGCGAAGTCACAGTACGAAAGAGGATCATCAGCAGTGATGATGCAATCGGGAGATCGATTGTGGCGCCACCCTCGCATGGGCCGCGGGGATGTCCCTTGACCACGGTCAAGCTTGAGCGTTGGCGCGGGATATTTTGGCGATTCAGGGAGCGGCGGTCGGGGCGCGTCATCATACCGTCCCATATCCTGCAAGCTCGGTCCCGGCAACTGAATGGTCAAACAGTTGACAGTCCTGGCTGCGCGCATTGCCCGCGGTTCGTCAAGTAACCAGCGTCATGTCGTCCTTTTCCTGATTGGTTCCTGCCTTGAGCGATTGGACTAAGGCGTCGAGGGGCATATTCTCTGCCTTGTTGATGTTCGATAAGCCCCCGGAACTACCAGTCATTGTATCGTTTCTCCTATCCAACGCACCCTGCAACATCGAAGCCGCCGCCTTGGCATTTCCTGGATCGGTGACATTCGCCGCCGCCGTTGCCGGATTGGCTGCCGGTTGCTCCGACGATGCCGCGACGGGGGTCGGTGCCGCCGGTTGGACGCCACGACCGATGCCCGGAATGTCCAAACCCGATACATATTGTTCCAAGGCATCCCGGTAATTGGCCGGGGAAAAGCCAAGACTGGACAGCTTTTGCGCGGCGGCGCTTCCCTTGAGGTCGTTGACGGGAAGCAGGCCGTCCTCCGATTGTCCGAAGGACAATTCCGAAAACATTGCCATATTCTTGGAAAGATCGCTGTTCACCAACCCGAACTGAATGGCATCGGCCTCTCCGCCGAGAGCGCTTTTCTGCTCGGCGTTGATGCCGGCGCTGATCTTGCGGACGTCCGGCATAAGCGCAGCCGCCTCGTCGGCCGAGATCTCCTTGCTTTCAAAGCGCTTGGTTACATCGTTCACCCTCTGACTGAGACGGTCCAGGGCTTGGGTCTTTTTCAGGAATGCACCGTCGAGTGCCGTCTGCTTCGCCGTGTTGGCAAGATCCTCCTCATCCTTTGGCCGTTCGCGCGAAAAGCGTCCGAAAGCGGCGCTCGTTGCCAACGACCGCAGGCCAAGCGCCACGTCGTCAGCTGTCATGCTGCCATTTGCAACGAATCCGCTCAGCATGTCCCGGGCCTTGGAATCGAAATGCTTGAAGACATCCGCAGCGGCACCGGTCAAGGCTTGTCCAAGTTTGCTGACCGAAACAACATCACCATTTGCACCGGTCGCGGCGATCATCATGTTCGCACCGGTTTTTCCTGTCGAGACCGCCTTCCATTGGGAAACGGCCGTGGTCGACGCAGAAGAGCCGATCATGTTGCTTGCCATGGACAAGGCCTCCTTCGAGCTTTCAGACAACGTCGTACCAAATCATAATCAGATTATAGTAATTAATAAATCGATAAAGCGCTGTGACAGATAACATCATGAACCCGGATTCTATAATAAGGTTAGATTTAAAAGTAACAATTCTCATATAATAGTATGAGGATTTTAAGATGAGGTGATCCCCGCTTCCGGGACAAATTCGCGGCTTTGCTAAGCTTGGTTCTGGTTCGCTTTATGCCGCCAACCTGATCCAGTCTGGTGTGCCCTCACAGGCTTCTGCCGGGGTTCCGCTGCCAAGCGCCGAGTGTGCGGGCGGTCCGCGTTGTAGCAATCAATCTAGCGGCCGATCCCGGCCCCGCTGCCGGTCTCGAAGGCGTGGCGGTAGACGCACTCTTACTTCATCGATCGCGACGGCCGTTCGATGAAGACGTTGTCCATCCACCGGCCGCGCCCGTCCATCGATAGCCGCATGCAGCTCCCCGACATCAATCCCCCAGCGCCGGATTCGGCAGCGCGCCGTTCACCCCGGTGTCCTCCACCTCTTCCCTTTCCGGCCGGGGCACGCGGAACCACGCCGCATAGAGCGCCGGCAGGAAGAAGATCGTCAGCACGGTGGCGCCGGCCAGACCGCCCATGATGGCGACCGCCATCGGCCCCCAGAAGACGCTGTGCGTCAGCGGGATCATGGCGAGGATCGCGGCGGCGGCGGTAAGCGCAATGGGGCGGGCGCGGCGCACCGTCGCCTCCACGATGCTGTCCCAGCGCGACCGGCCGCTGCGGATGTCCTGCTCGATCTGGTCGACCAGGATGACCGAGTTGCGCATGATGATCCCGGCCAGCGCGATCACGCCCAGCATGGCGACGAAGCCGAAGGGCAGGTTGAACAGCAGGAGCGAGGCGGTGACGCCGATCAACCCCAGCGGTGCCGTCAGCAGGACCATGAACACGCGCGAGAAGCTCTGCAGCTGCAGCATCAGCGTGGTCACCATGATCAGCAGCATCAGCGGCATCATGGCGTTGATGGAATCCTGGCCCTTGGCGCTTTCCTCGATGGCGCCGCCCATGGTGATGGCGTAGCCGTCGGGCAGGGTGGCGCGGAGCGCGTTCAGCTGTCCGTTCAGTTGGGTGCTGACCACCGGGGCCTGCAGGCCGCCGGTCACGTCCCCCTTGATCGTCATCGTCGTCTCGCGGCCCCGGCGCCAAAGCACCGGTTCCTCCAGCTCGTAGCGGACGGCGGCGACCTGGCTCAAGGGCACGGTGGTGCCGCGGTTGGTGCGGATGTTCAACTCGCCAAGGCGCGACAGATCCGCCCGTTCCTCCGGCGTGGTGCGCAGCAGGACACCGATCAGCTCCGTCCCTTCGCGGTACTGTGTGACCGACATGCCGTTCAGCAGCAGTTGCAGGGCGTTGGACAGGTCCTGCTTCGACACGCCCAGCGCGCGGGCCTTGGCGGTGTCCACCTCCAGCCGGACGCGCTTGGACAGCTCGTCCCAATCCAGATGGACGTTGGCGGTGTTGGGGTGACCGCGCATGGTGTCGCGCACCTGATAGGCGATCTTGCGGATGGTGGCCGGGTCGTCGCCGGTGACGCGGAACTGCACCGGATAGCCGACCGGCGGGCCGTTCTCCAGCCGGCTGATGCGGACGCGGGCGGCGGGGAAGTCGGATTCCAGCGTCGGCTCCAGCCGCTGCATGAAATGCTCGCGTTCCTCCAGCCCCTTGGTCATCACCATGAACTGGGCGAAGTTGGCGGTCTCCAGCTGCTGGTCGAGCGGCAGGTAGAAGCGGGGAGAGCCGCCGCCGGTGTAGGCGACCCAATAGTCGACGTCCGGGTCCTTGGCCAGCACCGCCTCCATCCGCTTCACCTCCGCGGCCGTCGCCTCGAAGGACGAGCCTTCGGCAAGGCGGATGTCGATCAGCAGCTCCGGCCGGCTGGCGGAGGGGAAGAACTGCTGCTGCACATGGCCGAAGCCGACCAGCGCGGTGACGAAGGCCGCCACCGTCACGCCGATGGTGAGCCAGCGCGCCCGGACGCAGGCTTCGATCATCCGGCGCAGGATGCGGTAGGTCCGCGTGTCGTAGATGTCCAGCTCGTGCCCGTCCGGCACCACATGCTTGGGCTTGGGCAGCAGGAGCCAGCCGAGATAAGGGGTGAAGATCACCGCCACCACCCAGGACAGCATCAGCGACAGCGCCACCACCCAGAAGATGGAGTTGGTGTATTCGCCGGCGGCCGACGCCGCGAAGCCGACGGGCACGAAGCCGGCGGCGGTGACGATGGTGCCGCTCAGCATCGGAAAGGCGGTGGAGGTGTAGGCGAAGGCCCCGGCCTTCAGCCGGTCCCATCCCTGTTCCATCTTCACCACCATCATCTCCACCGCGATGATGGCGTCGTCCACCAGCAGGCCGAGCGCGATGATGAGGGCGCCCAGCGAGATGCGCTGCAGGTCGATGTGCAGGATCTGCATCGCCACCAGCGTCATCGCCAGCACCAGCGGCACGGCCAGCGCCACGACGATGCCGGTGCGCCAGCCCAGGCTGACGAGGCTGACCAGGATGACGATGCCCAGCGCTTCCGCCAGCGACTTCATGAACTCGCCGACCGAGTTTTCGACCACCGTCGGCTGGTCGGCGATCTGCGCCACCTCCAGCCCGACCGGAAGCTCCGCCTTGATCTTCTCCATCGCGGCGTCGAGCTTCTCGCCCAGCTTCAGCACGTTGCCGCCCTTCGCCATGACGACGCCGAGCCCGATGGCGTCGCGCCCCTTGTAGCGCAGGGTGTAGCGGCGCGGTTCGACATAGCCGCGCTTGACCTCCGCCACGTCGCCGATGGTCAGCAGCCGCCCGCCGCTCTCCACCGGAATCGCGCGCACCGCAGCGGCGGTGTCGAGGCCGAGGTCGAGGCGGACATAGACCCGCTGCGATCCGGTATCGACGTCGCCCGACGCGGCGATGGCGTTCTCGCGCTGCAGCGCCTGGATCACCGATTCCACCGGCAGGCCGAAGCTGGCGAGCCGTTGGCTGGAGATCTCGACATAGACGCGTTCCTCCTGCGGGGCGATCAGGTCGATCTTCTCGACGCCCGGCAGCTTCAGCAGGCGGGCACGCGCCTGTTCCGCCACCTTCTTCAGCTGGGCCGGCGTGAAATCCTCGCCCATGAAGCCGTAGATGGCGGAATAGACATCGCCGAACTCGTCGTTGAAGAAGGGGCCGACCACGCTGTCGGGCAGCGTATAGGTGATGTCGCCGATCTTCTTGCGGACCTGATACCACAGGTCGGCCACCATCTTCGGCGGGGTATAGTCCTTCAGCTGGACGAAGACCACCGACTCTCCCGGCTTGGAATAGCTGCGGGAGACGTCGTAATAGGGCACTTCCTCCAGCTTCTTCTCGATGCGGTCGGTGACGAACTGCTCCACCTCGCGCGCGGTGGCGCCGGGCCATTGGGTGCGGACCACCATCACCTTGAAGGTGAAGGACGGATCCTCCGCCCGGCCCAGATTCATGTAGGCGAGAGCGCCGGCCAGCACGCTGGCGAGCATCATGAACAGCACGAGCGTGCGGTGCGCCAGCGCCCAGGCCGACAGGTTCATGCGGGAATGGTTCATCGCGCCGGCTCCGTCCAGACGCGGACCTTCTGCCCGGAATCGAGCTTGTGCACACCGGCGGTGACGACGCGTTCGCCGTCCTTCAACCCGCCGCCGATCAGCGCGAGGTCACCGGCATAAGCGGCGACGGTGACGGGGCGCAGCTCCAGCCGGTTGTCGGGAGCGGCCAGCACCCAGACCGCCGGATTCTGTTCGCGCTGGGTCAGCGCGCTGAGCGGCAGGCGGGCGACGGGCGCCCCGTGATCGGCCGCGGCGGTGACGGTCGCGGTCATGCCAAGCTGGACCGTCGGCGGCGGATCGGCCAGCGCGATCTTCGCCTGGAAGGTGCGGGTGCTGGCATCGGCGCTGGGCGAAACCTCGCGCAAGCTGCCGGCAATGCTCTGGCCGGGGTGGGACCACAGCTCCACCGCCAGCTTCTGGCGGGGCAGGGCGCCCACCTGCTGTTCGGGGATGTTGGCGACCGCCTCCAGAGCGCCCAGCCGGGCGACGCGCAGGGCGGTCTGGCCGGATGCCACCACCTGACCCGGCTCGACCAGCGTCGCGGTGACGATGCCGGCCTCGTCCGCCACCAGCGTCGCATATTGGGCGGAGTTGGTCAGGACGCGCAGCTGCGCCTCCACCTCCCGCACCTTGGAGTCGGCCTTGTCGAGGGTCGTCTTGCGGCGGTCGTATTCCTGCCGCGTCGTCCATTCGCCGTTGCGCAGGCTGGCATAGCGCTGGAAGTCGCTGCGCGCGTTGGCCGCGTCGGCCTGCGCCGAGGCGAGCTGCGCCTGCGCGGCGCGGATCTGCAATTGAAGGTCGGTGGGGTCGAGGCGGGCGAGCGGCATGCCGGGTTCGATGCGGGTGCCGACCTCCACCAGCCGGGCGGTGACCTTGCCGCCGACGCGGAAGCCGACATCCGCCTCCACCCGCGGACGGATCACCGCCGGGTAGCGCACGCTGTCGACCAGCGGTTCCAGCGCGACGGTGGCGACGCGTACCGGCCTGACCTCTCCCTCCGCGGGAGTGGAGGCGGAGTGCGTCTCGTTGCAGCCGGTCAGCAGGCCCGCCACCGTCAGCATGGCGGCGGTCGCCATGAAGGTGGACGCAAACCGTCTTTCGCGGAATCGGGCCATACCACGTCTCCCCACTGGACTGGACTGTATCGTACTGCTACCGTCCTACTCCGGCATCCGAGCAACGTCAAGAGTGAACGGTACAGTTCAGTGCAGTCATTGGAGCAAAAAGCGTCCCAGCCGTCCGCCTCCCATGATGCGAAGGCGGAACAGATCCTTGCCGCCGCGCGGGAGGTGTTCCTGGAGCTTGGCTACGCCGCGACGTCGATGGATCAGGTGGCCCAGCAGGCGCGGGTATCGAAGACAACGCTCTACACCCGCTTCCCGTCCAAGGAGGAGTTGTACACGGCGGTGATCTCCGCCGAGTGCGAACGGCGCGGCCTGAAATTCGCCCCGGACATGTTCGACGACATGCCGCTGCGCGAACTCCTGGTTCAGGTCGGCCGGCGCTTCGTCGACCTGATCTGGTCGGAAGCGGCGATCCGCGTCCACCAATCGGTGGCGGGGGAGGCGACGCGGATGCCGGTGGCGGCACAGCTCTATTTCCGGGCCGGGCCGGAGCAGGGCATCGCCAACTTCGTCGCATTGTTCACCCGGCTGGCCGAACGCGGCGTGATCGCGACCGACGATCCGGCCTTCGTCGCCCGGCAGTTCCTGGCGGTCCTGCAGGGCGGCTCATACTGCCAACTGGTGCTGGGCCTCTGCCCCCAGCCGACGGAGGAGGAGCGCTACGCCTTCGTCGACAAGGCGATCGACCTGTTCCTGCACGGCGTGGCACCTGCTACACGATAGCCTGTTGCGCTTGCTTCAGATGGAATGCCTGTCCATGTCCGCCTGCCCCTGCGGTTCCGGCCGCGCCTTCGACCTTTGCTGCGGCCCGATCCTGGCGGGGGAGCCCGCGCCGAGTGCCGAGGCGCTGATGCGGTCCCGCTACACCGCCTTCGTCCGCCACGACATCGACCATATCGAGCGCAGCTGCGCACCGGAAACCCGCGCCGCCTTCAGCCGTGACGATGCGGTCCGCGTGGCGCAGGAGTGCGAGTGGGGACCGCTGACGGTGATGAAGACGGAGGAGAACGGCGACGACGGCATGGTCGAATTCTTCCTGACCTTCCGCCGCGACGGGGAGGAGTGGCCGGTGTACGAACGGTCGCGCTTCCGCCGGGTCGATGGCCGCTGGCTCTATGTCGACAGCGTGCTGAACCCCAAGGACCCGCCGCGCCGCGTGGTGAAGGTCGGCCGCAATGATCCCTGCCCCTGCGGGTCGGGGCGCAAGCACAAGGCCTGCTGCGGGCGGTGAGATGTGACGCAGAAGAGAATCCCCTCTCCCCCCCGGGGAGAGGGTTAGGGTGAGGGGGACGCGTGGCGAGGATTCTCGGAAAGGCACGCGGTGCATCCCCCTTGTATCTGGAATGGGTCCCTGTTTCGTGATGGAACTTGGATAGCGCCGGGTCCGGTGGCCACCGGACCCGGCGCGAGGCGGACGGCGCCCGACGCCCCTCAGGCCACAACCGTGGGTGAGCCATGG
>NZ_DASPIS010000007.1:0-53230 GCF_035628975.1 Azospirillum sp.
GGTCCCATGGCTCACCCACGGTTGTGGCCTGAGGGGCGTCGGGCGCCGTCCGCCTCGCGCCGGGTCCGGTGGCCACCGGACCCGGCGCTATCCAAGTTCCATCACGAAACAGGGACCCATTCCAGATACAAGGGGGATGCATGGGGTGGAGTTGGTGGGGGCGGGAAGTGCGCGGTTCTTGAAGATCCTCGCCGCGCACCCCCCTCACCCTAACCCTCTCCCCGGGGGGGAGAGGGGACATTCTCCGGCGTTACCTGAACGGCGGCGAATAGAGCAGTCCGCCCTGGGTCCAGGGCTTGTTCTGCCCGCGGTCCATGCCGTAGGGGACTCCCAGGTTGCGGTCGAAGATCTCGCCGTAATTCCCGACCTGCGCCAGCACCTGCAGGGCCCAGTCGTCGGGCAGGCCCAGCGTGCGGGCGGCGGTGCCGGCATGGCCCAGCATGCGGTGCAGTTCGGGGTCGTCGGGGATGCGGCCGGCCTGCACGTCGGCGGCGGTGACGCCCTTGGCGTCGGCCAGCACGATGGCGTGGAGGACCCAGCGGGCGATGTCGTACCAATTGCGGTCGCCCCGCGCGACATAGGGGGTCAGCGGCTCGCGCGAGATCACGTCGGGGTAGATGTGGATGGCCATCCCCGCCTTGCGGTAGCCTGCCAGCGAGGTGACCAACACCGTGCGGTCGGTGGTCAGCAGGTCGCATTCATGGGCGAGGAAGGCCTGCAGCGCCTCGTCCAGCGTCTGGAAGGTGCGGATCGACCAGGGCAGGTCGGACTTGCGGATATGGTCGTCCAGATTGCGGACGGTGGTGGTCGCGGTCTTGACGCAGACCGTGCGCGGCCCCAGCCGGTCGAGCGGCGGCGCGGTGCCGTCGCCGTGGATGGCGAAGCCCTGGCCGTCATGCAGCAGCGGCATCAGGAACTCGATGTCGTGCGACAGCTCGCGGCTGAAGGTCCAGGTCGTGGTGGTCAGCGCGATGTCGACGTCATGCTTCTCCACCGCCTGGAATTCCTGCGGCTTCTCCGGAAGGCGGACGACGCGGATCGCCTGGGCGTTGCCGAGCGTCGCCGCGGCGAAGACGCGGCAGACATCGACCAGGAAGCCGTCCAGATGCCCCTGCGGGTCGGAGAAGGAAATCCCGCTGACCCCGCTGCGCAGCCCACAGACCAGGAAGCCGCGGCCGTGGATGCGCTCCAGCGTTTCGCCATCGCCAGCGAGAGCCTGTGCCGGCGGCAGCACCGCGCCCAATGCCAGCAGCATCCCGGCAGCGAAACGCCGGAGGGTTCCGACCAGCCTCATCGCGAAATCCATCTCCCGAACCGTCCCGGCGCCGCCGCCGGGCGGGCCAGGGTCAGGCCGCCTGCTTGGCGCGCAGCGTGCCGAGCAGACTATGCAGCGACGCGGCTTCCTCGGCCAGCGTGTTCGCCGTGACGGTCAGGGAGCCGGCGATGTCGCCGGTGCGCGCGGCCTGGGCGCTGACCCCGTCGATCAGCGCCGCCACCTCGCCGGTGTTGCCGGCGATCACGCCGACCCGGTTGCGGATGTCGGTGGAGGAGTCGGTCTGGCGCGCCACCGCCTCGCCGATCAGTTCCTGCACCTCGTTGATGCGCTCGACCGAGCCGGAGATGCGGGCGAAGGTGCCGACGGTGTTCTGGATGCTGCCGTTGATGGCGTTGACCGAACCGGCGATCTGCACGGTGGCGTTGGCGGTCTCCTCCGCCAGCTTCTTCACCTCCGCCGCCACCACGGCGAAGCCGCGCCCCGCGGCACCGGCCGCCGCCGCTTCGATGGTGGCGTTCAGCGCCAGCAGCTTTGTCTGGTGGGCGATGCCGGTGATCACGTCGACGATGCGGCGGATCTGCTCGGTGTTCTCGCCCAGCTGGCCGACCACGCCGCGGGCGGCGGTCAGCTCGCCCAGCGTGGCGCCGACCATCCCCGCCGCCTCGGTCGCGAGGCTGGAGACGCTGCCGATGGTGTCCATCAGCACCTCCGCGCTGTCGTTGCAGGTGGTGGCGTTGCGGTTGCTCTCGGCGACGAAGCTGCCGGCGCTGACCGTGCTGTCGATGGTGCCGGCCGACTCCCGGCGCAGCGCGTCGGCCAATTCGCGCAGCTGGCCCGACTGGGTGGCGACGCCCGACGCCACCTGATGCACGTCCTCCATCAGCTGGCGGGCGAGGGCGGCGGAGCGCATCTGCTCCGTCACGTCGGTCCAGGACAGCGTCTTGCCCAGCACATTGCCCCGGTCGTCGAACACGGTATCGACATGCGCCTCCACCGTGGTCTCGCCGACGGTCAGGGTGCGGCGCGGGATCGGCGGGCGGGCCGGGTCGGTGCAGGCGGCGGTGAAGTCCGGCCCCTGGGCCAGCAGGTCGGGACCGGTCGGGTCGATGCCGTGCGCCTCGCAGAAGGCGCGGGCGGCGGGGTTGACGAATCCTACTTGACCGTCCGTTCGCAGCAGCGCGGTCGGCACCGGGCTGCTGTCGACCATCCGCTTCATCAAAAGCACCTGCTCCACGCTGCCACGCAGGCCGCGCAGCGCCGTTCCCATCACCGCCAACTCGTCCCGGCCGGTGCGGGGGACTTCGATGGAGAGGTCTCCGGCGGCGATCTGCTCCATGGCGCGGGCGAACTTGCGCAGGTTGGCGAAGACGGCGACGCGCAGAAGCAGGGTGGCTGCGATGGCGACGGCCAGCGCGAAGGCGGCGACCATCTTCAGCGCATCATTGCGCAACGACTCCGTGGCGCCGACGAACTCGGCGACGTCGCGCGAGATCTCCGCCGTCGCCCAAGGCAACCCGCCGTCGCCGCTGAGCGCCACGGTGGTGCTGGACAGCTGCGCATGGTCCGACGGCGCGCTGCCCTTGGATTCGAACAGCACGGCGCCCTTGGCGTCGGTGAAGCGAATGTCGGCATCCAGCACCGCACCCAGGCTGGACAGGGCCGGCAGCGGATCGGTCACCACCTCCAGGAAGCCGAGGACGCGGAAGCCGCCGATGGGGACGATCATGCTGTAGAGCGGCCGGCCCTGGCCGTCGCGCCACAGCAGGCTTGCCGGGCGGCGCTTGTCGGCGAGGTCGCGCGCCTTCAGCGCCTCGAACAACGGGGCGACGGTGGCGACGCTGTCCTGCTCGCCACTGGTAGCGGCGATGCGGTTCATGTCGGGATCGAACACCGCGACCGAGACCAGCCGGACCTCGCGGTCGACCACCACCGGGCGGGAATTGATGTTCTTCAGCGCCAGCGTCGTCTTGGCCGGGTCCTTCTGGCTGATGCTCTCGACCAGGAAGGAATCGCGGCTCCATTCATTGGCGTGGCCCTGGAGCCATTCCGTGTAGTTCTTGCGGATGCGGTCGTTGGACAGCACCCGCAGGGTCGCCGCCGCACTGCTGTTGAAGGTGGCGAGCGCGAAGTCGGTGTAGCGTTGCGACACCCAGGCCTGGCTGGCGATCAGCGCCGCCACCAGCACGCCGACCACCGACACCATGGCGCGGCGCAGCGTCCAGAACCGGTACCGGGCGCCGGTGTCGTCCAGTGTGCCGCCCGCTTTCGCCCGGCCTGCTTTCGTCGAGACTGCCTTCATGCCCAAACCCCCGCCGCCACAGAACGGTTTCACGGATTGCTACACGGACATCGTCGCAGGACCCTTTGAACGATTTAGCGTCTAATTGTGAACAGCTCGTGTCTTTTCGTTTGCATTTGAGACAAGCGGAGGATCCGGCAATAAAGGATCGAGCGACTTTTTCGCCGAGCCGACGGGCTATGACTTTCCATGTGGAGAGCGATGCAAGATGAGGTACAACCACCCATGGCGGTTTGATTTCAAAACAGGCTGGCTGCCTCGGGAAATGCATAAAAATAGGGCCACGGGACCGTGCGAATTTTTTCGCATGTCCCGTGGCCCAGGTTGCCGAGCGCGTGGCCGCCGCGAGACTGCTGCGACGGGGGAGTTTGCTCGGGGTTCGATGAATGCGCCCTCTCCGCCCTCACTCCCTCTCCCCCCCGGGGAGAGGGGCGGGGTGAGGGGGATGCATGGGGTGGATTCCGTGGCGAGCGGGCAGTGCGCGGTTCTTGAGGATCCTCGCCGTGCAACCCCCTCACCCTAACCCTCTCCCCGGGGGGGGAGAGGGGATACCGGCCGGGGGGCGCGCGTTTCCTCACCCGTCCTGCGTGACGTCGCCGGCGAACAGGTAGCCCGTGCCGTGGACGGTCACGATCAGCCGGGGGTCGGCGGGGTCGGTCTCGATCAGGCGGCGCAGGCGGCGGACCAGGCTATCGATGGTGCGGTCGGTCGCGTCCGTCTTCCGCCGGGTCGTCGCCGTCAGCAGATAGTCGCGGTTCATCACACGGCCGGGGTTGCAGACGAAGGTCGACAGCAGTTCGAACTCCGCCCCCGTCAGCCGCACCGGCTGCCCCTGCGGGTCGGTCAGGCGCATGCGGTCCAGCCACAGGGTCCAGCCGGCGAAACGGCGCTGGCGGTCGTCGCGCCGGTCGCCCGGTGCCTTCAGCCGGCGCAGCAGGTTCCGCACCCGGGCCAGGATCTCGCGCGGCTCGAAGGGCTTCGCGATGTAATCGTCCGCCCCCATCTCCAGCCCGATGATGCGGTCCAGCTTCTCCGCCCGGCTGCTGACCAGGATGATGCCGATCTCCGACACCGCGCGAAGCTCGCGGGTCAGGGTCAGACCGTCCTGGCGCGGCAGCCGGATGTCGAGCAGCACGACGTCCACCGCGGCGGTCGTCAGCAGCTCCTTCAGCTCCTCCGCGCTTCGGGCCAGCAGGACGTCGAAGCCCTCGTCCGTCAGGTAGGACTTCAGCGTCTCGCGCGTCACCGCGTCGTCGTCGGTGATGGCAATGGTCGCCGGCATGGCCGTCTCGTCCGCCTTTTCCTCGCCCCACCGTGCCGGTGGGTCCGCCTCAATGTTCGCCTCAATGTTCTAGGATCTGGCCCAGGAACTGGCGGGTGCGCTCGCTTTTCGGGTTCTCGAAGAATTCGGCCGGCGACCCGCTCTCGATGATCGAGCCTTCGGCCATGAAGACAATAGAGTCGGCGACCTGCCGGGCGAAGCCCATTTCGTGGGTGACGCAGACCATGGTCATGCCCTCGCCCGCCAGCTCGGTCATGACGTCCAGCACCTCCTTGACCATTTCCGGGTCGAGCGCCGAGGTCGGCTCGTCGAACAGCATGATTTCGGGGCGCATGCACAGCGCGCGGGCGATGGCGACGCGCTGCTGCTGGCCGCCGGACAGCTGGCCGGGGAACTTGTGCGCCTGATCGGGGATGCGCACCCGCTTCAGGTACATCATGGCGATTTCCTCGATCTCGGACTTCGCCATGCCGCGGACCCAGATCGGGGCCAGCGTCAGGTTCTGCAGCACGGTGAGGTGCGGGAACAGGTTGAAGTTCTGGAACACCATGCCGACCTTGCGGCGGATCTTCTCCACCGCCTTCACGTCGTCGGTCAGCTCGATGCCGTCGACGACGATGTGGCCGGTCTGGTGCGCCTCGAGCCGGTTGATGCAGCGGATCATCGTCGACTTGCCCGAGCCCGAGGGGCCGCAGACGACGACCTTCTCGCCCTTGCCGATGCTGAGGCTGACGTCGCGCAGCGCGTGGTAGCTGTTGTACCACTTGCCGACCTTGCGGAGTTCGATGATGGCGTTCTCGGTCATTTTTCGGTCTCCAAGGAGCGCTCCGGGGGGCCGGTCAGCGGCGGGTGTAGCGGTTGGCCAGACGCTCCAGCCACTGGCTGTAGCGGGACATGCTGAAGCAGAAGAGCCAGAAGATCATGCCGGCGAAGACATAGACCTCGGCGAAGTAGGGGCGCCATTCGGGATCGGTCGTCGCCACGGTGGCGGCGGTCAGCAGGTCGTACAGGCCGACGATGGTGACCAGCGAGGTGTCCTTGAAGCAGCTGATGAACTGGTTGACGATCGGCGGGATGACGATGCGCAGCGCCTGCGGCAGGATGATCAGCCGCGTCTTCTGCCAGTAGGACAGGCCGAGCGCGTCGGCGGCCTCGTACTGGCCCTTGGGGATCGCCTGCAGGCCGCCGCGCACGGCTTCCGCCAGATAGGCCGCGGTGAACAGGGTCAGGCCGGCAAGGGCGCGCAGCAGCTTGTCCACCGTCACGCCTTCCGGCAGGAACAGCGGGAACATGACCGACGCCATGAACAGCACGCTGACCAGCGGAACGCCGCGCATCAGCTCGATGAAGCCGATGCAGAAGGTGCGGATGGCCGGCAGCGAGGACTGGCGGCCGAGAGCCAGCAGGATCGACAGCGGGAAGGCGAGAGCGATGGCGAAGACCGACAGCATCAGCGTGATCGGCAGGCCACCCCAGCGGTCGTTGGCGACATAGGTCAGGCCGAGGATGCCGCCCCACATCAGCACGCCCATGCCGACCAGAACCAGCGCCCAGGCGACGGCAAGCCCGGGCCGCCAGAAGGCGCGCACGCCGCTGACGCCCAGCATCGCCACGAACAGGCCGCAGGCCAGGAACGGGCGCCACTGCTCCTCGTAGGGGTAGGTGCCGAAGAAGATCAGCCGGTGCTTGACCGCGATGATCGACCAGCAGGCGCCGGCCGCCTCGCGGCAGGCTTCCGACGACCCGCTCCACACCGCGTTCAGCAGCAGCCAGTTCACCATCGGCGGCACGGTCAACCACAGGATGGCGAGGCAGAGGACGGTCAGGCCCGTGTTCAGCGGCGTGTCGAACAGGTTGGCCTTCGCCCAGTTGACGGGCGCCCAGCCCAGCGGCTTCAGCGCGGTGACGCCGTTGGGCTGCGGCGGGACGGAGGCCTGCGACGGCTCCTCCTCATAGGAGGCGGCCCAGGCGGTGGTGTTGGTCGGGACTTCCTTGCTCATCGCGTCACCAGGGCCACTCGGCGGTTGTACCAGTTCATGAAGCCGGCGATGCACAGGCTGATGACGAGATAGACCGCCATCATCATCGCCACCGCCTCCACCACCTGGCCGGTCTGATTGGCCGAGGTGTTGGTGACGCTGACCAGATCGGGATAGCCGATGGCGACGGCCAGCGAGCTGTTCTTGGTCAGGTTCAGGTATTGGCTGGTCAGCGGCGGCACGATCACCCGCAGCGCCTGCGGCAGGATGACGAGGCGCAGGATCTGCACCGGCGACAGGCCCAGCGCCAGCCCGGCCTCGGTCTGGCCATGCGGCACGGCGAGGATGCCGGAGCGCACGATCTCGGCGATGAAGCCGGCGGTGTAGACCGACAGGCCGATCAGCAGCGCGGTGAATTCCGGTGTGACCGACCCGCCGCCCTCGAAGTTGAAGCCGGCCAGCGCCGGCACGTCGAAGGCCAGCGGCGCACCGGTGGCGACGAACACCGCGACCGGCGGCACCACCACCGCGGCGATGGCCGCCGGCAGGGTGGGGAAGGGCTTGCCGGTCGCCTCGCGGTGGCGGCGGGCGTAGCGGACGATGGCGACCGCGGCGGCGATGCCCGCCAGCAGCGCCAGGAAGGCCCAGCCATGGCCGGGATGCTCGGCCAGCACCGGGAACTTCATGCCGCGGTTGCTGAGGAAGACGTGGGGGACCACCTCCAGCGCCTCGCGCGGGCTCGGCAGCCGGTTCATGATGGTGTACCAGACCACCAGCTGCAGCAGCAGCGGCACGTTGCGCACCGTCTCGACGAAGACGGCGGCGAAGCGGCCGACCATCCAGTTCGACGACAGCCGCGCCACGCCGATGGCCACGCCCAGCACGGTCGCCAGCACCACGGCGGCGGCCGACACCGACAGCGTGTTCAGCAGGCCGACGACCAGGGCGCGCAGATAGGTGTCCGACGCGGCGTAGTTCATCAGGCTTTCGCCGATCTCGAACCCGGCCTCGCGTTCGAGGAAGCCGAAGCCGGTGGCGACGCCGCGATTGGCGAGATTGGTCAGCGTGTTGGAGACGAGGTACCAGGCGACGGCGAGGGCGCCGGCCAGGAACAGCCCCTGGTACAGCCACCCCCGCACGCGCGCGGAGTTCAGCGCCTGGATCAGGTTGGTCATGGTGATGCTCCGTGCGGGGGAGTGAAGGCGACGTGACAGTGCGGATGCCCCCTCCCTAACCCTCCCCCGCCTCTGGCGGTGGAGGGGACTGCCGCCGCCTTGGCGGAAGGCACCCTCTCCCGCGATCGGACCGGCCTACGGCCGGCCGAGGGGGGAGGGTCGGGGAGGGGGCATCCGATGCCGGCGCCTTACTTCATCGGCGGGGCGTACATCATGCCGCCGTCGGTGTAGAGGGCGTTCTGGCCGCGCGGCATCTTCAGCTTGGAGCCGGCGCCGACGTTGCGCTCGTAGCTCTGGGCGTAGTTGCCGACCTGCTTGATGATGTTGAAGGCCCAGTTCTCTTCCACGCCCAGGGCCTTGCCGTTGCCGGCGGTGACGCCCAGCAGGCGCTTCACGTCCGGATCGGGGGAGGTCATGGCGGCGTCGACGGTCTCCGACGTGATGCCCTTTTCCTCGGCCTGGACCATGGCGTAGAAGGCCCAGGTCACCAGGTTGGCCCACTCCTCGTCGCCCTGGCGGATGGCCGGGGACAGCGGCTCCTTGGAGATCAGCTCCGGCAGGATGACGTAGTCGGCGGGGTTCGGCGTCTCGGCGGCGCGGATGGCGGCCAGCTGCGAGGCGTCGGAGGTCAGGGCGTCGCAGCGGCCGCTGAAGAAGGCCTTGTGCAGCTCCTCGTTCTTCTCGATGACGACCGGCTTGAAGGTCATCTTGTTGGCGCGGAAGAAGTCGGCGACGTTCTGCTCGGTCGTGGTGCCGGGCAGGACGCAGACGGTGGCGCCGTTCAGCTGCTTGGCGCTCTTCAGACCCAGCTTGGCCGACACCATGAAGCCCTGGCCGTCATAGTAGTTGGTCGGCGCGAAGTTCAGGCCGTTGGCGGTGTCGCGGGTCAGGGTGCGGGTGGTGTTGCGGGCGAGGATGTCGATCTCGCCGGACTGCAGGGCCGGCAGGCGCTGCTGCGCCGACAGCGGCGTGTACTTCACCTTTTCGGCGTCGCCGAACATGGCGGCGGCGACGGCGCGGCAGACGTCGACGTCCAGCCCCGACCACTTGCCCTTGTCGTCCGGCGACGAGAAGCCGTAGAGGCCCAGATTGACGCCGCACTGGACGTAGCCCTTCTGCTTCACGCCGTCGAAGGTGGCGCCGGCCTGGGCGGTGCCGGACAGGGCGAGGGCGGAAACGGACAGGGTGGCCGCGATGGCGAGCGCGTTCAGACGGGTCTTCACGGGGCGTGGCTCCTTCAGCCTTGTTCATTTTAGGGGCGCCGGGGCGGGGCATGGTCCCGGCCGCTGCGCAAGGCCGACAATCGCTCAGCGGATTGAACAAAGTGCCCCGCGTCCTTGAACGGATGTGGCGGATATGTGAACAGCTTTGGACAATTCCCTTCCCCCGCGGCGAGGCCGGCGGTTGCGCTTCGCCCCATACTGGTCACGGGTGGAACCTCGTGAATTTTCGTGCGTCATCGGCAGACTGCCCCTACAAGCGCTGGCTGCCGGTGATATGCTGGTGCCGGGTTTTGCTGGAACGGGATGTCGATGGGGTCGGTTCGGACGGTCTGGCAGCGGGTGGCGCGCTTTTCGCTGCTGCGGCGCGGTCCCGCCCTGCGCTATGGCGCGGGGCTACTGACCTTTGTCATCGCCCTGCTGCTGCGCTGGGCCGTCGACGGCATCCTTCCGTCCGGTTTTCCCTATCTCACCTTCTTCCCGGCGGTGATCCTGACCACCTTCGTCGTCGGGCTGGGGCCGGGGGTGGTGACGGCGGTGCTCTCCGGGCTGGCCGCCTGGTACTTCTTCATTCCGCCTTACGACAGCTTCACGCTGAATGCCTCCAGCGGGCTGGCGCTGGCCTTCTACGCGGTGATCGTCACGGTGGACATCGCGCTGATCCACGGCATGCAGGTGACGCTGGCCCGCCTGCACGAGGAGCGCGGCCGCACCGGGTCCCTGCTGGCCGCGCAGACCACCATGTTCCACGAGTTGCAGCACCGCGTCGCCAACAACATGCAGTTCGTCTCGTCGGTGCTCGACCTGCAGAGACGGTCCGTCGGCCGGTCGCCGGAAGGGGCGATGGCGGCGCTGGAGGAGGCGGGGCGGCGGCTGGACACCATGGCGCGGGTACACCGGCGCCTGCACGATCCCCGGTCCGGCGACGATTTCGGCCGCCACATCGAAGCGCTGTGCCAGGATATGCTGGAGGCCGCCGGCAAGCCCGACGTCACCTGCCGTGTCTCGGTCGGAGCGGCGCCGCAGTCGCCTGAACGGCTGCTGGCCCTGGCCCTGCTGATAGTGGAGGCGTTGACCAACGCCCTGAAGCACGCCTTCGTCGGCCGGGAGGGCGGGATCGTCGCCATCGAACTGCATGCCGTGCCGGACCATCCCGGCCATCTGCACCTGCGGGTGACCGACGACGGCGTCGGTTTGCCGGAGGGAGTCGACGTATTGCGCCTGCCCAGCCTGGGCTGGAAGATCATCCAGAGCCTGGCCGCCCAGCTTTCCGGCCAGCTGAGCTACGGCCCCGCCGACGGCGCCGGTACGCGGATCGACCTGCGCTTTCCCACCTGAGCCCATGCTTGTCCCGCCCACGCTTGTCTAGATGTCCATTGCGGCTTTTCCGTCGCCATGGGACGAACTATCTGTGATCCTGCCGGTTGCAGCGGGGACCGGCCGGCTACAGGGGCCGGCGACAGGGGGAGGAAAGCTGATGGCGACGCTGAAGGAATTCGAGGACGCGCTGAAGGCGGCGGGCAACACGGCGGCGCTGGAGATCCTGGAATCCCTGAGGGCGCGCGACCGTAGCCAGCGCTCCATCCGCCCGGCGCGGCGCCTGACCGGACGCAAGATGACGCCGGAACTGGCCGCCGAGATCCTGCATCTGCACGAAACCACCAACATGACCCAGCAGGAGATCGCCTTCCAGTTGGGCGTGAACCAGGGGCGGGTGAACGAGGTCATCAAGCGCCGCAAATGGCTGACCGACGACCCCGAGGCGCCGGAAGCCCAGGCGCGCGACATGGGCAAGCAACGCGCCAAGGAAGGCGTCGGCATCGCGCCGCGCCGCCCGTCCAGGAAGAAGTCCGCGAAACCGGAAGCGGAGGCCGCGCCGGAAGTTGCGTCCGAAGTCGCCCCGGAAGTGGCGCCGGTGGCCGCGCCGCCTGTGGGACCGATGGCGGAGGCGGCGCCGGAGATTGCCGCCGCGCCGGAGCCTGAGCCCGCTCCGCCGCAGGAGGCGCCGGAACCGGCGGCCGAACTGCCGATGCCGATGGCCGCACCGGAACTCCCGGTGGAGCAGCCCGCCAACGCCGAGGACAAGCCGAAACGGAAGTCCGCCCCGCGCAAGCAGGGCAAGACTCCGAAAGCGCCGGAAATGCCGCTGTTCAAGGATCTGCTGTAGGCATGAATGCCCTCTCCCGCCCCGGGAGAGGGAGTTGTTTCCCCGAGCCATGCCCGTCGCTCATCTCGCATCTGCGAAATTGGCGGCCTGCGGCGGATTGCCTCAGCATGGGTGGGGCAAATATCCTGACCCTGTCCCGGTCGTTTTCCGTCCCCTGACCGCCGGGTTCCACAATTCCCTCATCAAGCGGCGACAGCGGAGAAACGACCATGGCTTCTGCCGGCCATCACGGCGACATGCGTGCCGAGGCGCAGGCGGCCCCGGCCCATCCCGGGCTGGTGCTTCTGGCGCTCGCCATGGGCGGTTTCGCCATCGGAACGACCGAATTCGCGACGATGAGCCTGCTGCCCTATTTCGCCCGGGGCCTCGGCATCGACGAGCCGACCGCCGGGCACGTCATCAGCGCCTATGCGCTGGGCGTGGTGGTGGGCGCGCCGGTGATCGCGGTGCTGGCGGCGCGGCTGTCGCGCCGGACCCTGCTGATCGGGCTGATGGCGGTCTTCGCCGCCGCCAATGTGGCCAGCGCCTTTTCGCCCTCCTATGGCTGGATGCTGGTCTTCCGTTTCATGAGCGGCCTGCCGCACGGCGCCTATTTCGGCGTGGCCGCCCTGGTCGCGGCGTCGCTGGTGCCGCCGCAGCGCCGGGCGCAGGCGGTGTCGCGGACCATGCTGGGGCTGACGGTGGCGACCATCGTCGGCGTGCCGATGGCGAACTGGATCGGGCAGGCGCTGGGCTGGCGCTGGGGCTTCGGCGTCGTCGGGCTGCTGGCCCTGCTGACCGTGCTGCTGGTTTGGATCTTCGCCCCCAACGACCGCCCGCACCCGAACGCCAGCCCGCTGCGCGAACTGGGCGCGCTGAAGCGGCGGCAGGTCTGGCTGACGCTGGGCATCGGCGCCATCGGCTTCGGTGGCATGTTCGCCGTCTACACCTATGTCGCCTCGACCCTGATGGAGGTGACGCAGGTCTCGCCGTCGGCGGTGCCGGTGGTGCTGGCGGTGTTCGGCGCCGGCATGACCGTCGGCACGCTGGTCAGCGCCTGGGCCGCCGACCGCGCCCTGATGCCGACCGTCGCCTTCCTCCTGCTGTGGAGCGCCGGCTCGCTGGCGCTCTATCCCTTCGCCGCCGGCAATGTCTGGCTGGTGTCGGTCGTGGTGTTCATGATCGGCTGCGGCGGCGGGCTGGGCACCCCGCTGCAGGCCCGGCTGATGGATGTGGCGGAGGACGCGCAGACGCTGGCCGCCGCGCTGAACCACAGCGCCTTCAACGCCGCCAACGCGCTCGGCCCCTGGCTGGGCGGCATGGCGATCGCCGCCGGCTGGGGCTGGACCTCCACCGGCTGGGTCGGCGCCGCGCTGGCGCTGGGCGGTCTGGCGGTCTGGGCGGTGGCGATGCTGGACGACCGCGCCACCAGCCGCGCGACCAGCCGCGCCGCCGACGCCCGGCTGGCCGAGGCCTGCGCGGGCGACTGATCCTTCAACGGGCGGACACGTCCCAAGCGATCCGTGCCGGATGTTCGCCGAGGTCGAGGGAGCCGATGACGATCTCCCCCCGGCCGGACAGCGGCACCACGTCGCCCAGCTTCAGCAGCCTCTGTTCGCCGTTCTGCCGCACCAGACGGGTGCCGTTGCGGCTGAGATCCTCCAGCGTGAAGGCGCCGTCGCGCAGCCGCACCACCGCATGACGGCGCGAGGCGGAGGCATGGTCCAGCACGATGCCGCATTCGGCGGCGCGGCCGATCACGACGTCGCCGCCGGCATCGGGCAGGGCGACCGTCCGGCCCTGGAAGCTCAGCGTCAGGCGCGGCGCGGGCGGCGCCTGCAGGTCGACCGTCACCTCCGGGATCCGAGGCGCGAGGCGCGATCCGGCCAGGATGCCGCTGCCGGTCACCGACATCCGCTGCTCGTCGGGGATGGCGGCGATCTTGGCGATCAGCCCGTCGGCCAGGGCCCGCGGGATTCCGGCGGCACGCAGGCGGCGGCCCAGCCCTTCGCGCACCTCCTGGAGGGAGGCGCCGGGGGCGGCAAGCTCGGCGGCCGATTTCACCCGGCCGAACTCGTCGGCGACATGCTGGATGACGGTGCTGATCTTGCGGTGGCCGTAGGCGCTGGTGCCGAGGTCCAGCAGGTAGCCCAGCCGCCCGGCCGCGGTGTTGAAGCGTCCGGCCAGCCGCATCATCGTTTCCTCGAAGGGCAGGTCGCTGCCGCCGGCCGCCCACACCGTCTTGCCGCGGCGGGTCAGCGATTCCGCCATTGCCGGACCGCCCATGAAGCCGTCGAAGGCGATCATCCCGTCGACGATGGCGCCGAAGGCGCGGGCGTCGCTGGACAGTCCGGTGCGGGTCAGCGGCGTCAGCCCGTCCATCCCGCCGCGGATGCGGTTGAGCAGAGCCTCCCGCGTCCGGGGGAAGCCGGTTGTCGTTCCATCGGACCCCAGCACATCGGACAGCGCCAGCAGGGGCTCGGTATGCGGCAGGCGGTCGTCCAGATCGCCGCGCAGGGTGGCCAGCAGCGACAGGATGGCCGAGCCCAAATCGGGCGCGTAGCCGATCAGCGCGCGGATCGGCTCCCGCCCGTCGACGATCTCCGCCGTGAATTCGTCCACCAGCCGGCTGTTCTCGCCGTCGCCTTCCCGGTGCAGGCGCAGGACGGCCGCCAGCTTGGCCCCCCACTCGCGCTGCGGTTCCAGCAGCGTGCCGAAGGCGTGGGTGACGATGCGGTCGCGTTCCTCCACCGGGCGGTCGACGGCGGCCAGCAGCAGGCCGGAAATCCCGCCGCGCATCAGCGCCTGATCGAAGGGGGCCAGCGTGTCGGACGCCTGGGCGAGTTCCTTCAGCCCGGCGAACAGGCGGATGATCTGGTCGTAGCGTTCATGCGGCTTCAGCCCCAGCATCGGTGCCTGGATGGCGGCGAGCCGGCTGACCGCCGGGTTGAACAGCAGTGCCTCCCGCTCGAAATACCGCAACGGATAGTAGCGGTGAAGCTGTTCCGACGGAATGACGCCCTGGTCGTCCCAATAACCGCGCAGCAGCCGCAGCAGGGTCATCCGGCTGTCGAAGGAAAAGATCTGCAGCACGCTCGTGCAGAGGCTGGCCTCTTCGATCGGAGAGATGGTGGTCAGCTTGGCGCCGCCGGAGGAGGATTTCTGGAAGATCGTCTCTTCCCGGCCGGTGCCGGTGACCTTCACCACCCGCACCACCGGGAACTTGGCAAGGCGCAGCAGGAAGTTCGCGCGCTCCGTCGCCGACTTCTCGTCATCGAAGACGCCGTCGATGTTGGGTTTGCCGCCCTGTTCGACCACCACCTCGAAGCGCGCCTCGCGCCGCTTGGACATCGCCATACCGTCCCCCTTCGGCCTGCCCCTGTCGGACTGCTGCCGGCTACGTCCCTGTTCGCGATTTCCAGCGATTTATCCCCAAAATACTTTATGAAATCCTGCATCAGAAGTGGAAAGACCCGACCCTTGACAGTCCTTCCCGACTCCGACCGTGCCGATTGGAAGCGCCGCCTGCCCGCGATGCCGCTGGGCCGCCGTCCGTTCCTCGGCCTGCTCGGCTGCCTCGCTTTGCCCGCAGTGGCGCGGCCTTCCTATGCCGCAACCATTGATTTCGAGGGTCGGGGACCTGAAGGCACCGCGGTCGGCTATATCCTGTTCGATCCCGACAGCGGCCGGGCGGTGGAGGCGCGGGCGGCCGACACCCCCTTCATCCCGGCCTCGGTGGCGAAACTGCCGACCGCCTCGGCGGCGCTGGCCCTGCTGGGACCGGACCACCGATTCGCCACGCGGTTGCTCGGCGGCGAACCGTCTTCCGACGGGGTGCTGCGCGGCGACCTGATCCTGCAGGGCGGCGGCGATCCGGCCCTGGCGACGGAAGGGCTGCTGCAACTGCTCGACCAGGCGCGGGCGGCCGGGCTTCGCCGGGTGGAGGGGCGCTTCCTCTACGACGCCACGCTGCTGCCCGAACTGGCGGAGATCGATTCCGGCCAGCCCTGGGCCGCTCCCTACAACACGGGCGCCGGGGCGCTGTCGCTGAACTACAACCGCGCCTTGCTGAGCTGGGGGCGCGGCGGCCGGGGCGGGCCGGAGGCGCTGACCGTCGCCGACGCCGGACGGCTGCCGCTGGACAGCGTCACCGTGTTGCCGATGGCGGCGGGCGGCCGCTTTCCGCTGCTGCCGGACGGGACCGACCGCTGGCGCATGACGCCGCCGGCAGCGGGGGAGGCCGGGGCGGCCTGGGTGCCGGTGGCCCGGCCGGGGCTGGCCGCCGCCACGCTGTTCCGCCGGTTGGCCGCCGATGCCGGCATCGTCCTGCCGCCACCCCTGCGGGGACCGGCGCCGGCCGGGACGGTCCCGATCGCGACCCTGGACAGCTTGCCGCTGGCGGAACTGGTCCGCGGCCTTCTGCGCCATTCCAACAACCTGTCGGCGGAGGTGATCGGGCTGGCCGCCGCGCGCCGGCTGGATCCGGCCGTCGCGACGCTCGGGCGTTCCGCGGCGCTGCTGCAGGGGCTGCTGGCGCGGCAACCGCTGGACGGCGCCGGGTGGGGCGGGTTGCGGCTGGCCAACCATTCGGGGCTGGGCACCGGGTCGCGCGCCACGCCACGGCAGATGGCGGGGCTGCTGCGGGCCGGCGGGCCGGCGCTGTGGGACCTGCTGCCGGGGGAAGAGGACGGCAAGTCGCTGCCGCCCGGCGTCCGGGCCAAATCCGGGACCCTGGCCTATGTCAAGGGGTTGGCCGGGCTGCTGACGGCAACAAGCGGCCAGCGGCTGGGCTTCGTTCTGTTCATCGCCGATGCCCGACGCCGGGCGGCCATGGACGCCGCGCTGGACCGCCGGGTGACCGCCATCCCGCCCGACGCTCGTGCCTGGGCCGCGGACGCCCGTGCGTTGCAGAGCGGGCTATTGGAGCGGTGGGTTTTAACCTATTGACTGACATAGGTCATACATCGGACTATGACGCGTCCGTTAAAATGCAAGGCAAAGTCGATCCGATACAAACTGGTCCGCAGGCGGATTGAATGCCCATCCATCCGAACCATATCCGTCCCCATTCGGCAGCGGGAGTGCCAGCCCCGATGATGACAGCCAGTTCCAGCACCTCTACCGCGCGCAGCGCCCTGCGCCGCAGGCTGGAACGGCAGGACGTCGCCGCCAACCGTTACCACGACCGGCGGCTGGGGGCGGAGGTCGTCAACATCGTCGTCGGCGGCTGCGTCGTCACCGACGATCCGAACGTCGTCATCACCACCACGCTGGGCTCCTGCGTCGCCGCCTGCCTGTACGATCCGGTGGCGGAGATCGGCGGCATGAACCACTTCCTGCTGCCCGATGCCGGCACTGACGCGCTGTCGCTGTCGTCCCGCTACGGCGCCACGGCGATGGAACAACTGATCAACCGTCTGCTGGCCGTCACCGGCCGGCGCGACCGGCTGCGCGCCAAGGTGTTCGGCGGCGCCAACGTGAACCTGACCACGCTGCGCACCGCCAACATCGGCCAGCGCAACGTCGAATTCGTGATGGAGTATCTGGCGACGGAAGGCATTCCCACCGTCAGTTGGGATGTCGGTGGCGCCAGCCCCCGCGGCGTGCGCTTCTTCCCCACCAGCGGGCGTAGCCAGCGCCGGCTGATCGGCGACGAGACTCTGCACGACATCGCCCGCAACGAGTCGTCCTACATGGAACATCTACGTAAGACGCGGATCGAAGGCGACGTCGAGCTGTTCTGATAAGCTCGACCGACGGCGCTCCCGTCCACAGCTCTCGTCCACGGGCGCGCCGTCGATACCCGCTGTTCCTCCGCGGAGTCCTTCATGGCCGACACGCTGTTCCGGATCGCCACCTTCAACCTGGAAAACCTGGACGACGATGCCGACGAGCCGCCCTTCGAGGCGCGGATCGCCACGCTCCGCCCGCAGCTGGAGCGGTTGGAGGCCGACATCCTCTGCCTGCAGGAGGTCGATGCCCAGCACCCGGTGAAGAGCGAGCCGCGGACCCTGCGCGCGCTCACCCGCCTTCTGGAGGGCACGCGCTATGCCGATTACCACGTCACCGCGGGCGACGCCGAGTCGCCGGCCGACCGCCACAACCCGGTGATCGTCAGCCGCTGGCCGATCAGGGCGACGCGGCTGCTGCGCCACCATCTTGTGCCGCCGGCCCGCGTGCGCCT
The DNA here is from genome assembly GCF_035628975.1 of Azospirillum sp. Taxonomy (GTDB): domain Bacteria; phylum Pseudomonadota; class Alphaproteobacteria; order Azospirillales; family Azospirillaceae; genus Azospirillum. The sequence goes on from NZ_DASPIS010000007.1 coordinate 17,562, forward strand.
CGCCACCGCCGACCCGGTGGCGGACACGGAGATCGAGGTCGGGTGGGACCGGCCGGTGCTGCATGCCGAGGTGGAGTTGCCGGACAGCCGCATCCTGCATGTCTTCGACCTGCATCTGCGCGCCCCAATCGCCGCCCCGGTGCCGGGGCAGAAGGCCGATGCCCAGACATGGAAGACGGCGTCCGGCTGGGCGGAGGGCTTTTACCTCGCCTCGATCAAGCGGACGGGGCAGGCGCTGGAGACGCGCATGGCGGTCGACCGGCTGTTCGACGCCGATCCCGACGCGCTGATCGTGGTGGCCGGCGACTGCAACGCCGAGCTGGAGCAGACGGCCGTCCGCATCATCCGCGCCGCCCCCGACTTCACCGGCAACCCGGAGCTGGCGAACCGCGTGCTGGAGCCGCTGGAGCAGGCGATCCCGGACGAGCGGCGCTACACCGTCCTGCATGCCGGCACGCCGGTGCTGCTGGACCATCTGATGACCTCGCCCCGGCTGACCGAACGGCTGCAGGAGGTCGCCATCCACAACGAGGATCTGACCGACGAGATCGATCATGCCGACGAGCCGTCGCCGGTCAGCTACCATGCGCCTGTGGTGGCGAGTTTCGCGCTGTAGGACTGGATTTGCCGGGGCAACTGGTGGAAAACAGCGCCTTCGGAATTTTTGCGGCGCCCCGGCCCGGTTGAGAGGGCGAGCGCCATTTGGGGAGACAGCATGTTCACTGCCGCCAGCTTCCGCGTCGGCGACCGCGTGACGATCCGTAGCGGCCAGTCCATTCCACAATCCACCGCAACGGTGGAGCGCTATACCGAAGGGGGGCGCTGCATGGTGCTGTCCGACGGCAGCGAATGGCGCGCCGACGGGCGCCGCCAGTGGGGCTTCCGCGGCGGCTACTACAAGGGCCCGGTGGTCGAGCCGTTCGAGCCGGGCGACGACGAGTTCATCGCCCGCCGCCGCGCCATCGGCGCGCTGCGCAAGTTCGGCGACGGGCTGACGATGGAGTCGGCGCTGAGCACCGAGGCGCTGCAGCGGATTTTGGAAGTGATCGACAAGGAGAAGGCGGCGGTCAAGAAGGAGGGGTGAAGGCGCAGGGCGGCTGGCGCCGCGCCCCCTCCCCAACCCTCCCCCGCTACGCGGGAGAGGGGGTTAAGTGCAAGGGTGGCGGAGTTCCCTCTCCCACCAAAGGTGGGGGAGGGTTAGGGAGGGGGCATTCGAAGCCTACGCTTCGCAATAAGTCCCTCACTCCGCCGCGACGCTCTCCCGCACGGCTTCCTCGGCCGGCACCGTGCGGATCAGGTGGTCGAAGGCGGCGAGTGCGGCCTTGGCGCCTTCACCCATGGCGATGACGATCTGCTTGAACGGCACCGTCGTCGCGTCGCCGGCGGCGAACACGCCGGGCAGCGAGGTCTGGCCGCGGTTGTCCACCTCGATCTCGCCGCGCGGGGTCAGCGCCAGCGTGCCCTTCAGCCATTCGGTGTTCGGCACCAGGCCGATCTGCACGAAGATGCCTTCCAACTCGACCCGCTTCAGGTCGTCGCTGTTGCGGTCCTTGTAGGACAGGCCGACGACCTTGTTGCCGTCGCCATGCACCTCGGTGGTCTGGGCCGAGACGATGACGGTGACGTTGGGCAGGCTGTGCAGCTTGCGCTGCAGCACCGCATCGGCGCGCAACTGGCTGTCGAACTCGATCAGCGTGACGTGCGACACGATGCCGGCGAGGTCGATGGCCGCCTCGACGCCGGAGTTGCCGCCGCCGATCACCGCCACGCGCTTGCCCTTGAACAGCGGGCCGTCGCAGTGCGGGCAGTAGGCCACGCCCTTGTTGCGGTATTCGGCCTCGCCCGGAACGTTCATCGAGCGCCAGCGGGCGCCGGTCGACAGCACCACCGTGCGGGACTTCAGCGAGGCGCCGCTCGCCAGCTTCACTTCGATCAGGCCGCCTTCCTGCGTGGCCGGCACCAGGGCGGTGGCGGTCTGCAGGTTCATCACGTCGACCTCATAGTCCTTGACGTGCTGCTCCAGCGCCGCGGCCAGCTTCGGCCCCTCGGTGTGGGAGACGGAGATGAAGTTCTCGATCGCCATGGTGTCGAGCACCTGACCGCCGAACCGCTCGGCCGCCACGCCGGTGCGGATGCCCTTGCGGGCGGCGTAGATGGCGGCCGCGGCACCGGCGGGGCCGCCGCCGATCACCAGCACCTCGAACGGGGCCTTGGCCTTGATCTTCTCGGCGGCGCGGGCGACGGCACCGGTGTCGAGCTTGGCGACGATCTGCGCCACGTCCATGCGGCCCTGGGCGAAGGGCTCGCCGTTCAGGAAGACGGTGGGGACGGCCATCACCTGACGCTGCTCGACCTCCTGCTGGAACAGCGCGCCGTCGATGGCGACATGCTTGATCCGCGGGTTCAGCGCGCTCATCAGGTTCAGGGCCTGGACCACGTCCGGGCAGTTCTGGCAGGACAGCGAGAAATAGGTCTCGAAACGGAAGTCACCGTCGAGGTTGCGGATCTGCTCCAGCAGTTCCTCCGACTCCTTCGACGGGTGGCCGCCGACCTGCAGCAGCGCCAGAACCAGCGAGTTGAACTCGTGCCCCATCGGCAGGCCGGCGAAGGTGACGCCGATGTCGCTGCCGTCGCGGTTGATCGCGAAGGACGGCCGGCGGGCGTCGGCGCCGTTGCGGTCCAGCGTGATCTTGTCCGACAACGAGGCGATGTCTTCCAGCAGGCCCAGCATCTCCTGCGACTTCGCCCCGCCGTCCAGCGACGCGACCAGCGTGATCGGATGGGTGATGCGCTCCAGATAGGCCTTCAACTGCGTCTTCAGATTGGCGTCCAGCATGGCTCTCTTTCCCAACGTCTCGTGTCCGGGGCGGATCGCCTGCGCCAAGGGCGCGGCGGTCCGGGCGGAGAATAAGGAGGCCCGAATCGGGAGGTCGAGTCGGGCAGGCGGTATCGGTTCCGGCGAGTGGTCCGGTTTTGAAACAGTGAAGAGTTCGAAACGTCATCGTCCTCCCCGCGCAGGCGGGGATCCAGACTTTGAAAGGACTGCGACAAAAAGCGCGGCGTCTGGGTGCCCGCCTTCGCGGGGATGGGGAAACCGACGACGAAACCCGTCACGGGAGGGCTATGGCAGCCGGCCCGTGGAAACCGCCTTGCGGCCTTGTCGGCCCGTCCAAGGGTACTGCAATCAACACCCGCCGTGGCGGCGGGGTGGGGGCCGGCCGGAACCGGCCCCCGATCCTTAGGGTTCCCGAAGGACCCTTAGATCTTGCCGACGAGGTCGAGCGACGGGGCGAGGGTCTTCTCGCCTTCCTGCCACTTGGCCGGGCAGACCTCGCCCGGGTGGGCGGCGACGTACTGCACGGCCTTGATCTTGCGCAGCAGCTCCTTGGCGTCGCGGCCGACGCCGCCGGCGGTGATCTCGACGATCTGGATCTTGCCGTCCGGGTCGACGACGAAGGTGCCGCGGTCGGCCAGGCCGACTTCCTCGATCAGGACCTCGAAGTTGCGGCTGATGGCCAGCGTCGGGTCACCGATCATGGTGTAGCCGATCTTGCCGATGGCCGGCGAGGTGTCGTGCCAGGCCTTGTGGCAGAAGTGGGTGTCGGTCGAGACGCTGTAGATCTCGACGCCCAGCTTCTGGAATTCGGCGTAGTTGTCGGCCAGGTCTTCCAGCTCCGTCGGGCAGACGAAGGTGAAGTCGGCCGGATAGAAGAACACGACCGACCACTTGCCCTTCAGGTCGGCGTCGGTCACGTCGATGAACTTGCCGTTCTTGTACGCGGTCGCCTTGAAGGGCTTAATCTCGCTGTTGATCAAGGACATTAGTGTTCTCCGATGGGGTGCGATGAATGATTGTCGCCTCGATCCCCGGCCGGTGGCCGTGACATGCCCGACTTAGTGCGGCGCACCGGGTCGAACAAGGGGGGCTGTTTCAGGTGGCGGGGGCGAGGCGTCGTTCCGTTGTCCCGTTGACCCGAGGAGGAATACGGGAAATCTGTGATCAAGAGAAGTAGAAAATACCAATTGAACTGATCGATAAATCCGATTACATATCCCGGCATGAAGCCGCTCCCCACACTGCGCCAGCTCCGCTATCTCGTCGCCGTCGTCGACCGCTGCCATTTCGGGCAGGCGGCGGAGGCCTGCCTCGTCAGCCAATCGACGCTCAGCGCCGGCCTGCAGGAATTGGAAGACCTGCTGGGCGCCACGCTGGTGGAGCGCACGCGCCGTTCGGTTCTGCCGACCCCGCTCGGCCGCGAGATCGCCGAACGGGCCCGCCAACTGCTGAAGGGGGCGGAGGAGTTGGTGGACATCACCCGGTCCGCCGCCGACCCGATGTCGGGCGCCCTGCATCTGGGGGTGATCCCGACCATCGGCCCCTTCCTGATCCCCCGCGTGATGCCGGCCCTGCGCGAGACCTTCCCGCGCCTGCGCCTGTACCTGCGCGAGGATCAGACGGCCCGCCTGCTCGGCCAGCTGAATGCCGGCAAGCTCGACGCGGCCCTGCTGGCCTTGCCCTATCCGATGGGCGATCTGGAGACGGAGGACATCGCGGAGGACCGTTTCTCCTTCGTCTGCCCCACCGGCCACCGGCTGAGCGGCAGCGACCCGGCGCAGCCCGTGGCGGTTCCGTCGGAGGATCTGCTGCTGCTGGAGGACGGGCACTGCCTGCGCGACCATGCCATGGCCGCCTGCGCCCTGGACGCCACGCCGCACAACACCGCCTTCCAGGGCACCAGCCTGCACACGCTGGTGCAGATGGTGGCGAACGGGCTGGGGGTGACGCTGCTGCCGCAGATGGCGGTCGATTCGGGCATCCTGCGCGGGCTCGACCTGGCGGTGCGCCCGCTGGCCGGCGACCGCCCCGGCCGCCGCATCGCGCTGGCCTGGCGCCGCACCTCCGGCCGGAAGGAGACCTTCCAGCGGCTGGCCGAAGCGCTCAGGGCGGAGATGACGCGGAAGGACGGTTGAGCGGCCGTGCCGCAAAGAAACGCTTGGTCCGACGGGTGCGAGGTGGTTTAAACGGGACGGTTTCTCGCCCGTTCAATCCGCCTTCCAATCCGCTTTCGGGACACCCCGCGTCATGGTCACCACCGACACCGCCCCCCTGTTCGACCGCGTCGCCATCGTCGGCATCGGTCTGATCGGCTCCTCCCTGGCGCGGGCGCTGGCGGAGTATGGGATCGCGCGGCAGGTCGTCTGCGCCGACCGCAACCCGGACGCCTGCGCCAAGGCGCTGGAACTGGGCATCGTGGCGGAGGCCACCACCGATCTGGCGGCGGCGCTGGCCGGTGCGGAACTGGTGGTTCTGGCGACCCCGGTCGGCAGCTTCGCCGCGGTGGGCGAGGCCATCGGGCCGCTGCTTAAACGCGGGACCATCGTCACCGACGTCGGTTCGGTCAAGCAGGCGACGCTGCGCGACATCGGGCCGCATCTGCCCGACGGCGTCCACCTGATCCCCGGCCATCCGGTGGCGGGCACCGAGCATTCCGGTCCCGAGGCCGGTTTCGCCACCCTGTTCCAGGGCCGCTGGTGCATCCTGACCCCGGCCACCGGCGCCGACCGCCATGCGGTGGCGCAGGTGACGGAGATGTGGCGCCGCGTCGGCTCCACCGTGGAGATCATGGAGGCCAGCCACCACGACCGCGTTCTGGCCATCACCTCGCACCTCCCGCACCTGATCGCCTACACCATCGTCGGCACCGCGTCCGACCTGGAGGAGGATACCAAGTCCGAGGTGATCAAGTTCTCCGCCGGCGGCTTCCGCGACTTCACCCGCATCGCCGCCAGCGATCCGGTGATGTGGCGCGACATCTTCCTGAACAACCGCGAGGCGGTTCTGGAGATTCTGCAGCGGTTTACGGAAGATTTGACGGCGCTGCAGCGCTCCATCCGCTGGGGCGAGGGCGAGCAGTTGCAGGACCACTTCACGAAGACGCGGGCGGTGCGTCGGGGGATCATCGACGCCAAGCAGGCGTGAGGGGGCGGACTGCTGTTGCCCCCTCCCTAACCCTCCCCCGCGTTCCGCGGGAGAGGGGACTGCCGCAGCTTCGCGTTTCAGTTTATGCCGACAAGCGTCCTGCCCCCTCTCCCGCGAAGCGGGGGAGGGATGGGGAGGGGGCCAACAACGCCCGCTACGACGCCCGCAGCGCCCCCAGGAAGCCGTCCACCTCCTGCCGCATCCGTCCGGCGTCGTCCGTCACCGTATCCACCGAGCGCACCATCACGCCGCTGGCCTGTTCGGCGGATGCGGCGGCGGCGGTGACGGCGGCGATGTTGTCGGAGACGGTGCGGGTGCCGTCGGCGGCATCCTGGATGTTGGCGGCGATCTCGCCAACGGCGGCGGACTGCTGCTCCACCGCGGCGGCGACCTCGGCGGCGATCTCGTTGATGCGGGCGATGGTGCGGGTGACGGCGCCGATGGTGTCGACCGCGGTGCCGGACGCATTCTGGATCTCGGCGATGCGCGCCTGGATCTCGGCGGTGGCCTTCGCCGTCTGGCCGGCGAGCTGCTTGACCTCGCTGGCGACGACGGCGAAGCCCTTGCCGGCCTCCCCGGCGCGGGCCGCTTCGATGGTGGCGTTCAGCGCCAGCAGGTTGGTCTGGCCGGCGATACCGGAAATCATGTCCACGACCTTGCCGATCTCCTCCGCCGCTTCGGCGAGGCTGCCCATCACGGCGGTGCTGCGTTCGGCGTCGCGGGTGGCGTCGGCGGCGATGCCGGCGGAATCGGCGACCAGACTGGCGATGCCGGCGAAGCTGGCCGACAGCTCGGCGGTGGCGGCGGCGACGCTGTCGACATTGGCCGAGGCGCGGCCGGCGGCGGACGACACGGCGTCGGAATGGCGCGCGGTCTCGGCCGCACCCTGCGCCATCGCGGTGGAGGCGGCGGCCATCTCGGCGGTGGAGGCCGACAGCGCTTCGACCAGCCGCTTCACCGTCGCCTCGAAGCCGTCGGCGAGAGTGCGCAGTTCGCGGCGGCGTTCCTCGGCGGCCACGGTCTTCAGCCGCTCCTGCTCCTGCTGGAGGCGTTCGGTGTCGAGCATGGTGTCGCGGAAGACGCGGGCGGCGGTCGCCATGCGGCCGATCTCGTCGCGGCGGCCCTCCTCGAAACTGGCGGAGAAGTCGCGGGCGGCCAGCCGTTCCAGCGAACTCGCCACGTCGAGGATCGGGCGGGAGATGCCGCGCACCAGCACGACGCCGAAGCCCAGCGCCAGCAGGGTGCAGAGCGTCACCCCGCCCAGAACCATGCCGTGGGCGTTGTTGTAGACCTCCGCTCCCTGGTCGGCGACGGCACCGGCATCGGCCATCGTGCCGTCGACCAGCGCGTCCAATGCCTCCTGCACGCGGGCGAAGGCGACCGCGCTCGGGCGCTTGAAGACGCTGACGGCGGACTGGGCGTTGCCGTCGCGCGCCTGGCCCCGCACCCGGTCGGCGGCGGCGGCATAGGCGGTCCAAGCCTCGTCGAACGCTGCCAGCCGCGCCGCCCCTTCGCCGGCGGTGAAGCGGGTTCCGGCGTCCTGCCGGCGGGCCGTGACCTCGGCCACCGCGTCGGCCCAGCCCTTTTCCGCCTGGTTCACCTGCATCTCGTTGGTGGCGAGCGCATAGGCGGCTTCGGCGATCCGATGGCTCTGCGCGGCGGAGGTCAGTTGACCGGCCAACTGGGTCGCCGGCAGCGAGCGGCTGCGCATGGTTTCCGCAGCATTGTTTAGGATTTCCAGCCGGCTGAGCGTGAACAGGCCGAAGGCACCAGCCATCACCACGGTGCCCAGCACGGCGACGATGATCTTGGCGCGGATGGTGAGGCGCCCGAATGCACGAATTTTAGCCATTTTGCCTGCATCCCCGCCAAGGCATCGGCAAGAGAAACCCCCAACCGACGGAATTATTCGACCCTCAACCTTACTAATCCGAACGTTTAAAATTATCAACGCGGAAGGTGAGCGAATTGGTCGGAGATTGCAGGCGAACGCAAATGATCACGGCCCTGACGCTCGGGATGCCAAAACGAAACGGCCGCCGCACCCGGTTGGTGCGGCGGCCGTTTCGGGACCGGCTGAGGATGGAGGTCAGGCGGCCTTGCGAACGGAACCCAACTCGGTGAACAGCTTCACCACCGCTTCGACGAACTCGTTCAGCTGGTCCTGGCCAAGCGCCGAGACCGTGATGTCGTCGACGACCAGAGCCTCGTCGCTGATCCGGCCGCCGGCGGCGGTCAGGTCGGCGCGGTAGGCTTCCGGGGCGGCCAGCAGGCGGCCGCGCAGCTTGCCGGGAATGGCGAGCAGCTGGATGCCCTGGTCGATGGCGGCGATCGGCTTGCCGGCATCCAGGAAATGGCCGACGATGCGGCGGGTGTGGGCCGACTGCTGCAGCTTCGCCACGCTGCGCTCACCACCCGGCAGCAGCAGCATGTCGAAGTCGGCGCCCAGCGCCTCGCTCAGATGCTTGTCCACCGGGAAGTAATGGCCCCAGGACTTGCCGTGCCAGCCGTTGACCAGACCCGTCTCGGTGGAGATGGTACGCAGCGTCGCGCCGGTCTTGATCAGGGCGCGTTGCGGCTCGGTCATCTCCGCTTCTTCAAAGCCGTTGGAGACGAGGATGGCGATGGACTTTCCTGCGAGCGATTGATCCATACTGTCTTGTCCTTTCATCGTTTCACCAAAGAACGCCGGACATCTCCGATGGCATGTCGACCAGGGGAGAACCCGCCGGGGCCCTGCCGGAGCAGGGGGGCGGTCGGGAAACGGTCATCGCCGCGCAAGGGGATGCGCGGCGGCCAGTTCCGCCCGCCGGTGGCCCGAGATCGGGGTGCCGGCGTGTGGGACCTTTACGTCCCGGATCGGTTTGTTTTCAGCATGCGGACTTAATTGGTCCCGATGCGGTGCCAAGTCAACAACGGATTCCGCGCCGCACCCAAGGCTGCCGGCCTGCTGTTCCGCGCTCCGGCAAGGGATTTGGCGGTATTTTCCAGCCCCGTTCAAGACTTTCGGCCCAACCGGGCCGTACCACCGGTTGATGCGGCGCAGGTCTGCCATACCATAGGGGCGTGGCTTCGCCGACGGCTTATTCCGAATGAACGGCTTCAAAACCGTTCGGGCACAAAAAAGCGGCCGGGGGGAAGGCCCCCGGCCGTCGGCAAGTCAAAGCATCAGCCGTTCGAAAAGATCCGGCTCGCACACCGGATCACGGACCAATCCCGATGATCGGAACCTGCGATCAATGGAACTGGTCAGCCTCGGTGGAGTCCTTGTACGCGGTGGTCGAGGAGGTGCCGCCGGAGATCGCCGTGGCGACCGCGTCGAAGTAGCCGGTGCCGACTTCGCGCTGGTGCTTGGTGGCGGTGTAACCGTCCTTCTCGGCCGCGAACTCGGCCTGCTGCAGTTCGGAGTAGGCGGCCATGCCGCGCTCGGCGTAACCCTTGGCGAGCGTGAAGGCCGAGTAGTTCAGGCTGTGGAAGCCGGCCAGCGTGACGAACTGGAACTTGTAGCCCATGGCGCCCAGCTCGCGCTGGTACTTGGCGATGGTGGCGTCGTCCAGGTTGGCCTTCCAGTTGAAGGACGGCGAGCAGTTGTAGGCCAGCATCTTGCCCGGGAACTGCTTGTGCACGGCCTCGGCGAAGCGGCGCGCCTCGTCCAGGTTCGGCTTGGAGGTCTCCCACCACATCAGGTCCGAATACGGCGCGTAGGACAGGCCGCGGGCGATGCAGTGATCGACGCCCATGCCCTTCTTCAGGCGGAAGAAGCCCTCGGTGGTGCGGCCGGCGTCGAAGTCGATGAAGGGATGGTCACGCTCGTCGATGTCCGAGGTGATGAGCTGCGCCGATTCAGCGTCGGTGCGGGCGATCACCAGGGTCGAGGTGCCGCAGACGTCGGCGGCCAGACGGGCGGCGTTCAGCGTGCGGATGTGCTGCTGCGTCGGGATCAGAACCTTGCCGCCGAGATGGCCGCACTTCTTTTCCGAAGCCAGTTGGTCTTCCCAGTGCACGCCGGCGGCGCCGGCCTTGATCATCGACTTCATCAGCTCGAAGGCGTTCAGCGGGCCGCCGAAGCCGGCCTCGGCATCCGCGATGATCGGCGCGAACCAGTAGGTGTCGCCCTTGCCCTCGGAGGTCTGGATCTCGTCGGCGCGCTTGAAGGCGTTGTTGATGCGCTCGACCACCGCCGGGACCGAGTTGACCGGATACAGGCTCTGGTCCGGGTACATCTGGCCGGCCGTGTTGGCGTCGCCGGCGACCTGCCAGCCCGACAGGTAGATGGCCTTCAGGCCGGCCTTGACCGCCTGCATCGCCTGGTTGCCGGTCAGCGCGCCCAGCGTGTTGATGTAGGGCTCGGTGTTCAGCAGCTCCCACATGCGGCGCGCGCCCAGCTCGGCCAGCGTGTACTCGATCTTGACCGAGCCGCTCAGACGCTTGACGTCGTCCATGGTGTAGTCGCGGCGGATGCCCTCGTAACGGGCGGCGTGGATGGCGGCCTTGGTCTTTTCATCGAGCGACATGGGTCAGGTTCCTTATTGTCCGGTGCGCCCGGTCGATCGGGGCGGAACTGGGGTCTCGGGGCGGGCCTTTTGTCGATCCCTGCGGCTGATGTGCAGCGGCGTTTCCTCCCGCCGGTTTCATCTGCACTTTGCCGTCTTCGGGGCCGCTTGCGCTTTACAGCGCGGCCGTGAACCAAGACTTAAACCCCGCCTGAGTGCGTTGCAATAAGCCCTTGTTTGTAAAAAGGTCCGTTTGTAAACTACCGTTTTCCAAATCCTGTAAATCCGTAAATCTTGTAAAGTCAGAGAACTGTGGAGGGCTGTCGTGGCAACCATGGAAAAGAAGGCGATGCTGGGTCCGAAGGTCCGCCGCCTGCGCCGCGACCATGGCCTGACCCAGGCCCAGATGGCTGACCAGCTCGGCATCTCCCCCAGCTATCTGAACCTGATCGAGCACAACCAGCGCCCGGTCACGGTGCCGCTGCTGCTGAAGCTGGGCCATCAGTTCGGTGTCGATCTGCAGGCTTTCGCCGAGGACGAGGAAAGCCGGCTGGTGGCGGGCCTGCGCGAGGTGTTCGCCGATCCGCTGTTCGACGGCTCCGACATCAAGAACCAGGATTTCCGCGAACTGGCGGCGGTGGCCCCGACGCTGGGTCAGGCGGTGGTGGCGCTCTATCGCGGGTTCCGCGGGGCGCGCGACGATCTGCAGGCGCTGGCGGAGCGGGTGGCCGACCGCGAGAAGCTGCATCTGGTGCAGAGCGCCGGCTTTCCGCAGGACGAGGTGCGCGACCTGTTCCAGACCCATTCCAACCATTTCCCCGACCTGGAGGCGGCGGCCGAAAGCCTGTGGCAGGACGGCAAGCTGGAACGCGGCGACCTCTATCGCGGGCTGGTCGACTGGCTGAACACCCAGCACAGCGTGCGCGTCCGCCTGCTGCCATCGGAGGTGATGGGCTATGCCGTGCGCCGTTTCGACCGCCACAGCCGGCGCATCCTGCTGTCGGAAATGCTGGCGCCGTCGGGCCGCACCTTCCAACTGGCCTGCCAGATCGCGCTGCTGCGCCACCGCGACCTGCTGAACGGCATCGTCGACGCCGCCAACCTGTCCGGCGACGAGGCGCGGCGTCTGGCCCGCATCGGGCTGGCCAACTATTTCGCCGCGGCGGTGCTGATGCCCTATGCCCGCTTCCACGAGGCGGCGACCCAGGTCCGCTACGACATCGAGATCCTGCGGCGGCGCTTCGACGCGTCGTTCGAGCAGGTCTGCCATCGCCTGACCACCCTGCACCGCTCGGGGGCCAAGGGCGTGCCCTTCTTCTTCATGCGGGTGGACAGCGCCGGCAACGTGTCCAAGCGCTTTTCCGGAGCCGGATTTCATTTCGCCCGCTTCGGCGGCGGCTGCCCGCGCTGGATCGTCTACGACGCCTTCCGCACGCCGGGCAAAATCCACAGCCAGATGGCGGAGATGCCGGACGGCACCGCCTATTTCTCGATTGCGCGCACGGTGGTGAAGGCCGGCGGCGGCCACCGCAGCCCGCCGCAGCAATTCGCCGTCGCTCTCGGCTGCGACGTCCAGCATGCGGCTCAGGTCACCTATGCGGACGGGTTCGACCTCTCCAACACCAGTGCTGCGACGCCGATCGGGGTGAATTGCCGGCTCTGCCCGCGGCTGGACTGTTCGCAGCGGGCATTTCCGCCGCTGAATCATCGGCTTATCGTGGACGAGAACCTGCGCGGCCTGTCGCCCTACCTGTTCGCTCCGCCCAGCGCCGAATAAGGTGCCGAATGAAACGGCGATTGACCGGGATCAATGTTGTACGGCGGAGTTTGTGTTGTTTGCCGGAAAGCCCGTCATTTGACTGGTATAAATCCGTGGCCTTCGACCGGGTTTGTTGATAGGTTTCGGCCGTTGCGTCGCGGCAGCTCCGCTTGCGTCATCGCGCACCGGCCACCTGATGCAGCGTCCCGGATGATGGTTTGAACAGTGCGGCTTGAACACCGCCAACCGAGCTTTGCCTCGACAGGTTTTGGAACGCCCCCATGAGCAATCTGATCAAAGAGCGCGTGCTGACCGTTCACCACTGGACCGACACGCTGTTCAGCTTCACCACCACGCGCGATCCGTCCTTCCGCTTCCTGCCGGGGCAGTTCACCATGATCGGGCTGGAGGTCGAAGGCCGGCCCCTGCTGCGCGCCTACAGCCTCGTCAGCGCGCATTACGAGGAGACGCTGGAGTTCTTCAGCATCAAGGTGCAGGACGGCCCGCTGACATCGCGGCTCCAGCACCTGAAGGAAGGCGACACGCTGCTGGTGAACCGCAAGGCGACCGGCACGCTGATCACCGACAACCTGCTTCCCGGGCGGAACCTGTATCTGCTGAGCACCGGCACCGGCCTGGCGCCGTTCCTCAGCATCATCAAGGACCCGGAGATGTACGAGAAGTTCGACCGGGTGATCCTGACCCATGGCACCCGCACCGTGGCGGAGCTGGCCTATGACGACCTGATCCATCACAGCCTGCCGGAGAACGAGTTCTTCGGCGAGCAGGTGAAGGAAAAGCTGCTGTATTACCCGACCGTGACGCGCGAGCCCTTCCGCAACCAGGGCCGCCTGACCACGCTGATGGAGACCGGCAAGCTGTACAGCGACCTGGGCCTGCCGGAACTGGACGCCGAGAAGGACCGCGTGATGATCTGCGGCAGCCCGGCGATGCTGGCCGAGACCACCGCGATGATGGAGAAGCGCGGCTTCGTCATGGGCACCAACGGCGAGCCGGGCGGGTTCGTGATCGAGAAGGCGTTCGTGGAGCGGTGAGGGTGTGGGGCGTCTAACGAATGCCCCCTCCCCAACCCTCCCCCGCGTTCCGCGGGAGAGGGAGTAAGTGCAAGAGCAGCGGCAGTCCCCTCTCCCACCAAAGGTGGGGGAGGGTTAGGGAGGGGGCAGAGCGCTTCCCCACAAAGTCACGCCCCCAGCGGAATAAACTCCCCCTCCCGCCGGTTTACCAATTCGTGACGAAGGCACGTCACTCAATCCTTGACCGACTGGGCGCGCCTCCTCCGGGGGGCGCGCCTATTTTCTGACCGCAGCCGGTGAATAAAATCACCGTCCGGCCTGTTGGTGCGACGGTCCCCGTTCAAACCGTCAAGCCTTTGGTGTAGACATCCCGCCCATGCGCCTGATCCTCATCCTCGCCGCGATCCTCGTCGCCGGCCTCGCGAATCTCGCCGTCTGGTCCCTGCCGAACCGCCCGGTGCCGCTCGATCCGCCGCCGGGGGGCAAGCTGCGCAGCGTGTCCTTCGCCCCCTTCCGCGACGGCCAAAGCCCGCTGACCCAGGTCTTCCCGACCAATGCCCAGATCGAGGAAGACCTCGCGGCATTGGCGCCGCAGGTGGCCGGCATCCGCACCTACACCTCGCTGGAAGGGCTCCAGGTGGTGCCGGAGATGGCACGCAGGCACGGGATCCAGGTCACCATGGGGGCGTGGCTGTCCTCCAAGGCCGAGAAGAACGAGGCGGAGATCGCCTCGCTGATCGACCTCGCCAACCGCTATCCCGACGTCATCACCCGCGTCATCGTCGGCAACGAGGTGCTGCTGCGGCGCGAACTGACGCCCGAGCAGGTCACCGGCTACATCGACCGGGTCAAGGCCGCGGTGAAGCAGCCGGTGTCCTATGCCGATGTCTGGGAATGGTGGCTGAAATACCCGCAGATCGCGGATCATGTCGATTACCTGACCATCCACCTGCTGCCCTACTGGGAGGACGTGCCGGCCGGCGTCGAAGGCGCCACCGAGCGCATCCGCCACAGCTACCGCACCATCGCCCAGCGCTTTCCGGGCAAGCCGATCCTGGTCGGCGAGACCGGCTGGCCGACGCAAGGCCGTTCGCGCGGCGCCGCCGTGCCGGGGCTGGTCAACAAGGCGAAGTTCGTCAACGCCTTCGTCCGCATGGCCGAGCAGGAGGGCTTCGACTACAACGTGATCGAGGCCTTCGACCAGGAATGGAAGGCGAAGCTGGAGGGCACCGTCGGCGGCCATTGGGGCCTCTACAACGCCGACCGCACGCCGAAATTCTCGCTGGCCGGGCCGGTGGTCGGCAATGTCGCCTGGCCGCGTCTGTTCGTGATCTCCAGCGGGCTGGCGCTGGTGCTGCTGGGCGGGCTGGCCCTGCTGCGCCGCCATGTGCCGGGCACCGGCTGGGTGGTGCTGATCCTGCTGACCCAGGCGCTGTCCACCCTCTATGTCCGCGCCGGCTTCGTGGCGGCGCATGGCAAGCATTACTGGCAGGACACCACTCTGGCCGTTGGCATGCTGGCGCTGGCCGCCGCCCTGGTGCTGGCGGTGCTGCTGACCGCCCACCGCGCGCTGGCAAGCGGCGGTCTGGCCCGCGAGCCGCTGGTCGGCCTGCGCCACGCCCGTCCGGCCCTGACCCGCACCGAGCGGGTGGGGCGGTGGAGCGCGGTGGCGCTGGGCGTCGCGGCGCTGGTCTGGTCGCTGCTCATCATCTATGACGGCCGCTATCGCGACTTCCCCAACCCCTACCTGCTGATCCCGGCGGTGGCGCTGCCGGCGCTGGGGCTGGTCCGTGCCGCCCGCCGGCCGGTGGGGACGGAAACGCGTGATGCGCTTGGCATCGCCAGCCTGTTCCGCCCGGCGGTTCCCGTGGAAGACGGGGAGCCGCGCGGGCTTTGCGGCGCCGTCCGCCGCATGCCGGTGGAGTCGCTGCTGGGCTTCGGGCTGCTGCTGGGCGCCCTGCTGACCGTGGTGGCCGAGGGCTTCGTCCCGCTGGAATCGCTGATCTACGGCCAGCTTCCCTTCATGGAGGCGCTGCACGAGGTCGATTGGACCCTGCCGAACTGGGAAGCGCTGGGCTGGGCGGCCTTGCAGGTCCTGCTGGCGCTGCCCTTCCTGGCCGGGGTGTGGAGTGCAAGGCGGCCGCTGCGGCGGATTTGAGGTCGCAGAGACCCATTGCGCGGGCCGCAGCACTGTGGATTGATGGACGGGTTCCTGGCCTTGACCGGAGACCCGTTCGATGTCCCCCGACCTGTGGCTCGCCTTCGCCGCCGCGTCCGCCGTGATGCTGATGATCCCCGGGCCGACGGTGCTGATCGTCGTTTCCTACGCGCTGGGCCACGGGCGCAAGTCGGCCATGGCGACCGTGGCGGGGGTGGCGCTGGGCGACTTCACCGCGATGACCGCCTCGATGCTGGGGCTGGGGGTGCTGCTGTCGACCTCCGCGGCGCTGTTCACCCTGCTGAAATGGGCCGGCGCCGCCTATCTGCTCTATCTTGGCATCAAGCTGTGGCGGGCACCGGTCCGGGGTGCCGAAACGGACGCCGACGACTCGGCCGTCCGCCCCTGGCGCATGATGCTGCACACCTATGCCGTCACCGCGCTGAATCCCAAGAGCATCGTCTTCTTCGTCGCCTTCCTGCCGCAGTTCCTCGATCCCGGCCGGCCGCTGGCCGAGCAGATGGTGGTGATGGAGGCGACCTTCCTGGTGCTGGCGACGCTGAACGCCGCCGGTTACGCCCTGCTGGCCTCGGCGGCACGGCGCGCGGTGCGGACGCCGTCGGTGCAGCGCACGGTCAACCGGGTCGGAGGGTCGCTGCTGATGGGGGCCGGGCTGCTGACCGTCGCCTGGAAGCGGACCGCCTGACGCGCTCGCGGCCCGGGGAAATGCGACGCGCGACACACGCACGCACCCGGCGATTTATTGACAAAGCAAGATAACTTCACTGAAAATTGTCGACAACCAGGGGGATGCACGCGCCGGTAACTTTCATAGAGCCGGCGGAAGCGAATCGATCCGCGGGGGCGGTGATGGCCGACGGCTGCAACAGGGGCGAGATGGCGGAAGAGGTCCGGCGGGAGTCCGCCGGGGATGTGTTGGAGTTCGCCGCCGAGACCGTCGATGCGGCCGGCGTTCGGCAGAACCCGCCCTGGCAGATCCTGATCGTCGACGACGACCACGAGGTCCACGCCATCACCCGCGTCGTGCTCGGCGAAATGACGTTCGAGGAGCGGCCGGTCCGCTTCCTGTCCGCCTACACCGCGCGGCAGGCGCGGTCGCTGCTGGCCGAGAATCCGGGGATTGCCGCCATTCTGCTGGACGTGGTGATGGAGACCGACGATGCCGGGCTGAAGCTGGTCCGCCACATCCGCGAGGAGATGGGCAACCGGCAAATCCGCATCATCCTGCGCACCGGCCAGCCGGGGCAGGCGCCGGAGCGGCAGGTGATCGCCGCCTACGACATCAACGACTACAAGGCCAAGAGCGAGCTGACGGCGCAGAAGCTCTACACCGCCACCGTCGCGGCCCTGCGCTCCTACCAGCATATCGCGACCATCGAACGCGGCCGGCAGGGGTTGGAGCGGGTGATGGAGGCGGCCGTCCATCTGGCCGGTCTGCGGTCGCGGTCCCAGTTCCTGGCCGGTCTGGTGGGACGGGCGTCCGCCCTGGTGACCGACGCCACCACCGCCCTGCTGTGCGGGGCCGGGGAGGACGGAGGCGTGACGATCCTCGCCGAAGCCGGGCTGCCGGCCGATCCGCCGGCGGAGGCCGTGGCCGACATCGCCGCCGCGCTGGCCGCCGCACCGGGCGATGGGCAGGTGCGATGGGGGGCGCGGCACGGCGTGGCCGTCCTGCGCGGCCGTGATTCGGCGCCGCTGGCTCTCTGCCTGCTCGGCGGGCCGTTTGCGGAGGGCGACCGGCCGCTGCTGGAACTGCTTTGCACCAAGGCGGCGGTCGGGTTGGACAATCTGCGGCTCTACGAGCGGCTGAACGAGGCGCAGGTCGCCACCGTCCATGCGCTCGGCAAGCTGGCGGAGTACAAGGACGAGGTCACCGGCGACCATGTGAAGCGGCTGGGCCGCTGGGCCACGGCGATCGCGCGCGAACTGCTCGCCCGCGGCGACTTTGCGGACGAGCTGGACGACTGGTTCTGCGACACCATCGGGCTGGCCAGCGTGCTGCACGACGTGGGCAAGGTCGGCATCCCGGATGCCATCCTGCGCAAGCCCGGCCGGCTGGACGAGGCGGAGATGGCTGTCATGCGCGACCACGCCTCCATCGGCGGCAGCATCCTGCGCGACGCCTGCGGCGGCGACCGGCGCGGCTACCTGTCGATGGGGGCGGAGATTGCCGAGAGCCATCACGAGAAATTCGACGGCAGCGGCTATCCGCATGGGCTGGCAGGCGACGCCATTCCGCTCTCCGGCCGCATCGTCGCCGTCGCCGACGTCTTCGATGCGTTGCTGCACCGCCGCCCCTACAAGAAGGCGTGGGACATCGACGAGGTGCTGGATCTGCTGCGTGCCGAATCGGGCCGCCATTTCGACCCGCGCGTCGTCGACGCCTTCCTGGCGGTGCTGACGCGGGAAGGGGCGGGGGTGTAGCCGCCCCCCTGCGGAGGGTCAGAGACCCAGCACGTTCCGCATGCTGTAGAGGCCCGGCGTCTTGTCCTGCGCCCACAGGGCGGCGCGGACGGCGCCCCTGGCGTAGATTTGGCGGCCGGAGGCCTTGTGGGTCAGCTCGATCCGCTCGCCCTCGCTGGCGAACATCACGGTGTGGTCGCCGATGACATCGCCGCCGCGCAGCGTGGCGAAGCCGATCTCGCCGCGCGGACGGGCGCCGGTGTGGCCGTCGCGGACCTTCTGCCAGACATCCTCCAGCTTGACCCCGCGCCCGGCCGCCGCGGCATGGCCGAGGCCCAGCGCAGTGCCCGACGGCGCGTCCACCTTGCGGCGGTGGTGCATCTCCAGGATGTCGATGTCGAAGTCGTCGTCCAGCGTGTGGGCGACCTGCTCCACCAGCGCCAGCAGCAGGTTGACGCCCAGCGACATGTTCGGCGACTGGATGATCGCCGTGTGGGTGGCCGCGGTGGCGATGGCCGCCTGCTGCGACGGGTTCAGGCCCGTGGTGCCGACGACCAGCACGGTTTCGGACTGGGCGGCCAGGGCGGCGTGACGCTCCGTTGCGTCGGGGCTGGTGAAGTCGATCACCGCGTCGGCCTCCGCGAACAGGGTGACCGGATCGTCGATGGCGGTCACGCCCAGCGGGTCGAGCCCGGCCAGCACGCCCAGGTCCTTGCCCAGCGCCGGGCCGCCCACCCGCTCGGTTCCGCCGGCCAGCGTGCAGCCCGCGGTCGCCGCGATCTCGCGCACCAGCATCTGCCCCATGCGCCCCGCGCACCCGACGACACCGATCTTCATGACGCCCATCCCCTGTTCAGCGTTCCGGCCGGACTTTTCCGCCCTCTCAGCGGTTTAGCACAGGCCCGGCCTGGGCTTAAGCGCCAAGGCAACCGCGCAGCGATGCGGCGAGGTTGCGCAGCAGGGTGGGGTAGAGCGTCTCGCCCTCCGGCAGCTCGGTGCCCTCGGGGTCGAGCACCCCGGTCTTGGCCTTGGTGCCCTCCACCACCGTCTGGACCAGCGCGGGTTCGAACTGCGGTTCGGCAAAGACGCAGGCGGCGCCCAGCCCGCCGATCTTGGCGCGGATCGCCGACAGCCGCTTGGCCGACGGGCGGCGGTCCGGGCTGACGGTGATGGAACCGACCGCAGACAGGTCGTAGCGCGCCTCGAAATACTGGTAGGCGTCGTGGAAGACGACGAAGGGCTTGTCCTTCACCGGCGCCAGCGCGGCCTTCAGCTCCGCGTCCAGCGCGTCGAGCTGCTGCAGCGTGCGGTCGGCGTTGGTGCGGTAGGCCTCGGCGCCGGCGGGGTCCTTGGCTGCAAGCGCCTCCGCCGTAGCGGTCACGATGGCGCGGGCGTTGGCGGGGTCGAGCCAGATGTGGCTGTTCAGTTCCTCGTGCTCTTCGGCGTGATCGTGGCCCTTGTGATCGTGTTTATGATCATGACCTCCCTTGTGGCCATGATCATGCGCCTCCCAGGCACCGCCCTCGCGGGTTTCCAGCAGGGTCAGGCCCTTCAGGTCCATCAGCGTCAGCCGCGTCGCCTTGGGCGCATTGGCCTTCAGCGGCTTTTCCAGGAAGCTCTCAAGCTCCGGCCCGACCCAGACCACCAGATCGGCGGTCGACAGCGCCTTCGCGTCAGACGGCTTCATCGTGTAGCTGTGCGGCGATGCGCCGCCGCGCACCAGCAGCGTCGGCTCGCCCACCCCGTGCATGACCGACGCGACCAGGGAGTGGATCGGCTTGATCGACACCACCACCTTCGGCACCTCGGCATGGGCCGGCAACGCGGCGGCTGCGGTCAGGGCTGCGGTCAGGGTGGTGAACAGCGCGAATCGGCGCATGGGAGGGATCCTCTCGACTTGCTGGACAGGCTGCTGGTTTCAGCGCATAGGGAAGCGACGTTCACTTTGGTGTCACGTTATAACATAACATGTCAACACCCCATCCAAGCCGCGATACCTCCGCGCTCTTCGCCGGCCCGCTCGCCTGGACCGAGGATCTGACCGTCCGCTTCGGCCGCCGCACCGTGCTGGACCGCGTCAACGTCGCCGTCCAGCCGGGGGAGGTGGTGACGCTGATCGGCCCCAACGGCGCCGGCAAGACGACGCTGGTGCGCGCCGTGCTGGGGCTGGTGGCGCCCGACGGCGGACGGGTGCTGCGGCGCCCGAACCTGCGCATCGGCTACATGCCGCAGAAGCTGTCGGTGGATCAGACGCTGCCGCTGACCGTCCGGCGTTTCCTGGCGCTCTGGCGGCCGGTGACCGCCGACCGGGTGGAAGCGGCGCTGGAGGAGGCCGGGGTGGCGCGGCTGGCCGACTCGGCGGTGCAGACCATTTCCGGCGGCGAGATGCAGCGGGTGTTGCTGGCCCGTGCCCTGCTAAGCGACCCCGACCTGCTGGTTCTGGACGAGCCGGACCAGGCGGTGGACGTCCATGGGCAGGCGGAGCTGTTCCACCGCATCGCCCAGGTGCGGCAGCGGCGCGGCTGCGGCGTGCTGCTGGTCAGCCACGACCTGCACACGGTGATGGCGCGCACCGACCGGGTGGTGTGCCTGAACGGCCATGTCTGCTGTTCCGGACGGCCGGAGGATGTCAGCCGGCATCCGGAATATCATGCGCTGTTCGGCGGCCATGCCGGCGACCTCGCCGTCTATGTCCATCATCACGACCACGCCCATGCCGAGGACGGCAAGGTCGTGCCCGATCATGACGGGGGCTGCTGCCATGGATGATTTCGTGATCCGCGCCCTGATCGCCGGCGGCGGCATCGCCCTGCTGGCGGGGCCGCTGGGATCCTTCGTGGTGTGGCGGCGCATGGCCTATTTCGGCGACACGCTGGCCCATTCGGCTCTGCTGGGCGTGACGCTGGGCTTCCTGCTGGGCGTCAACCCGATGGTCGGCGTGATGGCGGTTTGCGTGGCGCTGGCGCTGGCGCTGGTGGCCTTGCAGCGGCGGCGCAACCTTGCGGCGGACACGCTTCTGGGCATCCTGTCGCATGGCTCGCTGTCGCTGGGGCTGGTGGCTTTGGCCTTCCTGGAGACGTTGCGCGTCGACCTGATGGCCTATCTGTTCGGCGACATCCTGTCGGTGACCGACGGCGACCTGATGGCGATCTATGGCGGCGGCGCGGTGGCGCTGACCGGGCTGGCGCTGCTGTGGCGCCGGCTGCTGGCGGTGACGGTGGACGAGGATCTGGCGCGGGTGGAGGGCATGCCGGTCGACGCCCTACGGTTGGCCTTCATGCTGCTGATCGCGCTGGTGATCGCCATCGCCATGAAGATCGTCGGCATCCTGCTGATCACCTCGCTGCTGATCATCCCGGCCGCCGCCGCCCGCCGCTTCGCCCGCACGCCGGAAGGGATGGCGGCGCTGGCATCGGTCCTGGGCGTCCTGGCAGTGGTCGCCGGACTGCTGGCGTCGCTGAACTGGGATTTGCCGGGTGGCCCAAGCGTGGTTGTGGCCGCCGCCGCCCTGTTCCTGCTGGGATCGCTGGTGCCGTTGCGGCGCTGAGTGCAATCGGGGAAAGAATACGACTGCGTGAGTTTCCCGTTTGCGGACGTGCCCGCCTGCGCCATAGTCCGCCGGCGGACGCGATGGCGGAAGGGCCGCCATCGCCGCCGCACGAACGGAGGGCTTGAGGATGGAACGCTTCCTCACTCTCCTGATCCTGGTGCTGGAGATCGTCAAGCGGCTGCTTGACCTTCTGATGCACTAAGATCGGGCGGGCGGGCCGGGGAGTACCAGTCCCAGGCCTGCCTACCCCCGATATTGGTGTTGCACCCGCCCGCTGTCAACGGGGTGTCCAAAAACACTCATTCGTCGATGTTGCGCGCCAGCACTTCGCGTTTGCCGGAGTGATTGGGCTTGCTGACCACCCCTTCGGTCTCCATCCGCTCGATCAGGCGGGCGGCGGAGTTGTAGCCGATGCGCAGCTGGCGCTGGATAAAGCTGGTCGAGGCCTTGCGCTCGCGGCAGACCACCGCCACCGCCTTGTCGTAGAGGTCGTCGCCCGACCCGCCGCCGGTGCCGGGCAGGCTGCCGTCATCGAAGGACTCCTCACCCTCCTCGTCCTCCAGGATGGCGTCGACATAATTCGGCTCGCCCTGCGCCTTGAGGAACCTGACGATCTGCTCGACCTCGTGGTCGGAGACGAAGGGGCCGTGGACGCGGGTGATGCGGCCGCCGCCGGCCATGTAGAGCATGTCGCCCTGGCCCAGCAGCTGTTCGGCGCCCTGTTCGCCCAGGATGGTGCGGCTGTCGATCTTCGACGTCACCTGGAAGCTGATGCGGGTCGGGAAGTTGGCCTTGATGGTGCCGGTGATGACGTCGACCGACGGGCGCTGCGTCGCCATGATCAGGTGGATGCCGGCGGCGCGCGCCATTTGGGCCAGACGCTGGATCGCCGCCTCGATGTCCTTGCCGGCGACCAGCATCAGGTCGGCCATTTCGTCGACGATCACGACGATGTAGGGCAGCTCGGTGAGGTCGAGCGGCTGTTCCTCGAACAGCGGCTTGCCGGTGTCGGGATCGAAGCCGGTCTGGACGCGGCGGGTCAGTGATTCGCCGCCCTCGCGCGCCTCGCGCAGGCGGGCGTTGTAGCCCTCGATGTTGCGCACGCCCAGCTTGGACATGTTGCGGTAGCGGTCCTCCATCTCCCGCACCGTCCATTTCAGCGCGACCACCGCCTTCTTAGGGTCGGTGACGACGGGCGTCAGCAGATGGGGAATGCCCTCGTAGACCGACAGCTCCAGCATCTTGGGGTCGATCATGATGAAGCGGCAGCGTTCCGGCGGCAGCCGGTAGAGCAGCGATAGGATCATCGTGTTGATCGCCACCGACTTGCCCGAACCGGTGGTGCCGGCGACCAGCAGGTGGGGGAAGCGGGCGAGGTCGGCGACCACCGGCTGGCCGCCGATGTCCTTGCCGAGCGCCAGCGCCAGCTTGCCGCCATGCTTGTCGAAGCCCTCCGCCGCCATCAACTCGCGCAGAAGCACGGTCTCCCGCTTCGCATTGGGTAGTTCGACGCCGATGACGTTGCGGCCGGGCACCACGGCGACACGGACCGACACCGCGCTCATGGAACGGGCGATGTCGTCGGCAAGGCCGATGACGCGGGACGATTTGGTGCCGGGGGCCGGTTCCAGCTCGTACAGGGTGACGACCGGGCCGGGATGGACCTTCTGGATCTCGCCGCGCACGCCGAAATCGCCCAGCACGCCTTCCAACTGGCCGGCGTTGCGCTGAAGCGCCGCCTCGTCCAGCTGTTCGCCGCGGATGCCGGTGGGCGGCACCTGCAGCAGGTCGAGCGGCGGCAGCTCATAGCCCGGCGGCCCGTCTTCCTCGCCCAGCGGCAGGCGGTGCTGGAAGGTGCCGGCCTTGTCGCCCCTGCTCTCCGGCGCGGTGGTTTTCGGTGGGGTGACGATGGGGACCGGGCGCAGCGGTTTGTCGGCGGCGGACGGCGTGGCCGGCAGCGGCACCGGCCCGGCGTCCAGGCCGGCGGGGGGAAGCGGATCGACGCGCACGGCATCGTCGAAGCGGGGGCCTTTGCGCTTGGAAGCCTCATCGCCGCGCAAGGCGTCGTCCACGGCGATGGAGGCGGTCTGCACCGCGGCCTGCGCCGCACTGCGGCCATGGCGGCGCAGCGCGTCGACGCCGTTGCGAGCGCTGTTGCGGATCAGATGGACGCCGTTCACCGTGCCGCGGCCGAGCGCACGGAAGCTGGCGATCCATTCGCCGATCGTCAGGCCGGCCGCCAGGAACAGCACCAGCCCGCCGCCGACCGCAGCGACGGTCGCCACCATCGGCTCGGCCCCGAACAGGTTGCCGACGCCGCGCAGCAGGATCTGGCCGATGCTGCCACCGGGCAGCGGGGCGAGAGGATCGGTGGAGGCGTCGGTCAGGCCGGCCAGCGCCATCGACACCAGGATCACCCCCCACAGGGCCAGCACGGTGCGGAACAGCGGGTTCCCCAGCTTGCGCTGGGCGCCGAGCCGCCAGCCCCAGAACATCGGCACCAGCGCGATGACGAAGGCGGCCCAACCCAGCGACTGGATCAGAAGGTCGGCGACATAGGCACCGGGGGGGCCGAACAGGTTGTGGGTGTCCCCCGCCGTGGCGGGAACCGAGTTCAGCGAAGCGTCGCGCGGGTCGTAGCTGCCCAGCAGCACCATCAGCAGCAGGCCGAACAGCCCCAGCACGAAGCCCATCGCCTCCCGCGCGCGGGCGACGACGAAGGCGCGCATGGCCGGGGAGAAGAAGGGCGGCTTTTCCTGCCGGCTGCGGCCGGCACGCAGGCGGTCCTTCCCCGGATCCTTGGCGCCCAACTCCTTGCCGCCGTCGCGGGGCGACCCCTTGCGCGGGCTGGGGGCGGTCCGTCCCAGGCTGGGCCGGGGGCGCGCGGAGGTGGGGCCGGCGGGTCGGGCCATGGGGCGGAAACCTCGTGCTGTAGAAACCGAAAAGACGGGCTGGTCGGAGCAGGGACTGGCCGGAACCGGTCAGCCGAGAATGCGGACGATGGCGGCGCAGGCCTGGGCGACGGTGTCGGTGTCCTGCACCAGGGCCACGCGGATGAAGGCCTCGCCGGGGTTCGGCTCGCCGGGGTTGCTGCGCGACAGATAGGCGCCGGGCAGCACGCGGACGGCGCCCTCCGCCCACAGCCGCTTGGCCGCCTCCTCGCCGTCGCCGACCTCCAGCCACAGGAAGAAGCCGCCGGCCGGCCGGTGATAGCCGTAGCGCCCGCCAAGCTCCGCCTCCGCCGCCGCGAACTTGGCGCGGTAGGCGGCGCGATTCTCCTCGACATGCGCCTCGTCGCGCCACAGCGCGGTGCTGGCGGCCAGGATCGGCAGCGGCATGCCGGCACAGCCGTAGCTGCGCAGGCGCGAGAAGCGCCCGATCAGCGCCGGGTCGCCGGCGACGAAGCCGGAGCGCAGGCCGGCGGCGCTCGACCGTTTGGAGAGGGAATGGAAGACCAGCAGGTTCGCCCAGGGCTTCCCGTCCTCGTGTGGCAGGGCGGTTGCGACCTGGAGGGCGCCGACCGGCGGCGCGTCCAGCCAGATCTCGGCATAGCACTCGTCGACCGCCAGCACGAAACCGTATTGCCGCGCCAGCCCGATGGCCTTGGCCAGATAGGCCGGCGAGGCGGCGGCGCCCTGCGGGTTGGCGGGGGTGCAGAGATAGAAGAGGGCGGTGCGTTCCAGCAACTCCGGCGTCAGCGCGTCGAGGTCGGGCAGGAAGCCGGTCTCGCGCCTGGCCGACAGGAACACCGGCTCCGCCCCCGCCATCACCGCCGCCCCTTCGTAAGGAGCGTAGAACGGGTTCGGCATCAGGACCGCCGGCTGGCGCCCGGCCTTGCGCGTCGGCACCGCCAGCAGGGCCAGCATGAACAGCGCCTCGCGCGTGCCGGACAGCGGCAGGATCGAGCTGTCGGCATGCAGCAGCCCGGCCGGCAGGTCGTAGCGGCGGTTCAGCCAGTCGCCGGCGGCGGCGCGGAATTCCGGCGTGCCGCCGACCGGCGGATACTTGTTCCAGCCGGCGGCGTTGGCGCGCAGCGTCTCTTCGATGATGGCGGGCGGGGTGTGCTGCGGCTCGCCCACCGTCAGCAGGATGGGGGCGACATTGGCGCGCGGGGTGATCGGCGCCAGCAGGTTGGCCAGCCGGGTGAAGGGATAGTCGGTCAGCAGGTCGAGCCGATCGTTGCCGATCGCCTCGGTGAAGACGGCACCGCTGTTGACGCTGAAATCGGCAGAGACCATGACGACCGGAACCCTCTTCCCACCCTGGGTGCCACACCCCGGCCAGGGGCGACGGCCACGCCTTACGAGCGACCGATCCTATCGGCGGGGCACGGGGGGCACAAGCGCCCAAAGCCCTTGATTGCGGCTGAGCGCGGCAGGTGGCCGAACGGTCACAGGGGAGTCATTCCCTTTCCTGCGCCAGCATTATACCCGGATGATAGTGACTCCCATATTCCATCCGGGTAAAACACCGTTCTCACAACCGGAGTCCATCCATGTCCGTCACCGCCGAGACCCTCTGCACCGCCTTCCGGGGCGAGCGACGTCTTGCCGCCGGGGATGCGCTGAGCGTCGCACGGGCGTTGCGGGCGGTATTGGACGCGGAACCGGACGGACCGCCGGTGCTGGTGTTCGACGATGCCACCGGAAAGGCGGTCGACCTCGATCTGCGGGGAAGCGATGAGGAGGTCGCGTGGCGTCTCGCTCCCCCGCCGCGGGGGCCGGGCCGGCCGAAGCTGGGGGTGGTGGCGCGGGAGGTGACGCTGCTGCCGCGTCATTGGGAGTGGCTGAACGCCCAGCCGGGCGGGGCGTCGGTGGCGTTGCGCAAGCTGGTGGACGAGGCGCGCAAGGGGAACGAGGCGAAGGACCGCGTGCGCCGTGCGCAGGAGGCCGCCTATCACGTCATGCTGGAATTGGCCGGCGATCGGCCGGGCTATGAAGAGGCGGTTCGGGCGCTCTATGCCGCGGACCATGCGCGGTTCGATGCGTTGACGGCGGACTGGCCGACCGACCTGCGCGACTATGCGCGTGCGATGGCGGCGGATGCGTTTGCCGGCTGAGAAAGCGGACAGGCGCGCAGACGCGCGCCCGTCATTGCCGGCAGCCTTGGGCCGGCAGCCTTGGGGCTGGCAGCCTTACAGCGCCTCGGAGTTGGTCTCACCGGTGCGGATGCGCACGGCCTGGGCGATCTCCAGCACGAAGATCTTGCCGTCGCCGATGCGGCCGGTGTTGGCGGCCTTCTGGATCGCCTCGACGACCTGTTCGTACTGGTCGTCGGACACCGCGACCTCGACCTTCACCTTGGGCAGGAAGCTCACGGAATATTCGGCGCCGCGGTAGATTTCCGTCTGGCCCTTCTGGCGGCCGAAGCCCTTGACCTCGCTGACGGTCAGGCCCTGGATCCCGAGCGACGTCAGCGCCTCGCGCACTTCGTCGAGCTTGAACGGCTTGATGATGGCCATAACCAGTTTCATGTGGCTTCCCCTTAAAGCGTTGTTCCGGCCGCGGATAAAGGCTGTGGCCGCCAGTTGCGGTTCCAGTCCGGCCCGACAGCCGTTCCGTCCTTCCGCTGATATGGCCCAAGCCTGTTCGCGTCGACCGCAAAAAGCAACGATTACAAGAATCGTGCCGGTTGAAATGCGCCGCAACAATGGGAATATGCCTGTTGATTGAGCGCTCAAAAGGGCGGCATTTGCTCAAAAATTGCTCAGCGGCAATCTGTCCGCTGCACGGCGACCATCGGCCGGGGACAGGAGACTGGACAGGACGCCCCTGTGCGACAATTGTTTCACCGCGCGTGGCACCGGCAAGGCTCAAGTCCGGCCGGCCGGTCGCAGCGCAGGCACAAGAAGGCGAGAGGGCAGCGAGCATCATGGCCGTACCGGGCACCGAATCGGGCAACGCGACCGTCCCCCCCCAGGGAGGCGTCGGCGGCGACATCACCACCGAGGTCGTAGTGCTGGGCGGCGGTCTGGCCGGGCTGACCATGGCGGCGGCGCTGGCCAGCGCCGGCGTGCCGGTGGTCTGCATCGACCGGGACAGCCCGGAACGGATGGGCGGCGGGGATTTCGACATCCGCACCACCGCCATCTCCTACGCCTCCAAGATGGTGCTGGAGGCGGCGGGCGTTTGGCGCCACATGGCCGATCAGGCCGGCCCGATGTTGGACATCCGGATCGCCGACCAGTTCTCGCCGATGTTCATCCATTACGACCACACCGAACTGGCGATGGAGGGCAAGCACCAGCCCTTCGGCTGGATTCTGGACAACAAGGACATCCGCCGCGCCCTGTTCGCCCGCGCGGCCGAACTGCCGGGGCTGGTCCATCTGGCGCCGGCCCAGGCGACGGCGGTGGAGCGCACGCGGTCCGGCGTGTCGGTGCGGCTTGCCGACGGGCGGACGGTGCGGGGCCGGCTGCTGGTCGGCGCCGACGGGCGTCGGTCGCTGGCGCGCGAGAGCGCCGGCATCAGGGTGCGGCGCTGGTCCTACGATCAGAGCGCCATCATCTGCACCATCCGCCACACCGAGCCGAACAACGGCGTCGCGGTCGAGCATTTCCTGCCCAACGGACCCTTTGCCGTCCTGCCGATGACGGACAACCGCTGTTCCATCGTGTGGAGCGAGAAGACCTCGCTGGTCGACACCTACCTCAATCTGCCCGACGACCAGTTCATCGACGAGTTGCAGCACCGCTCCGGCGGCTATCTGGGCGAGATCACGCTGCTGACCAAGCGCGAGGCCTGGCCGCTGTCGGTGCTTCTGGCCGACCGCTTCGTCGCCGACCGGCTGGCCCTGGTGGGGGAGGCGGCGCACGCCATCCACCCCATCGCCGGGCAGGG
Organism: Azospirillum sp.; assembly: GCF_035628975.1. Lineage (GTDB taxonomy): Bacteria > Pseudomonadota > Alphaproteobacteria > Azospirillales > Azospirillaceae > Azospirillum. Next base: position 45,799 of record NZ_DASPIS010000007.1, read on the forward strand.
GCTGAACCTGGGCATGCGCGACGTCGCGGCATTGGCCGAGGTTGTGGTCGACGCCTACCGTCTCGGCCTCGACGTCGGCGGGCCGGAGGTGCTGGCCCGCTTCCAGCGCTGGCGCCGCTTCGACACCGTGCTTCTGGCGGCGGTGTGCGACGGGCTGGTCCACCTGTTCTCCAACAGCATCCCGCCGCTGAAGCTGGCGCGCAACCTGGGCATGGCGGCGATCAACCGCCTGCCGCCGGTCAAGCGCTTCTTCATGAAGCACGCCATGGGCGTGGTCGGCGACCTGCCCCGGATGATCCGGGGCCAGCCGCTTTGAAGCAGCCACTTTGAAGCAGCCACTCTGCCGGCATCGGTAATCCTTGGCAGCGGGGGGCGGACGCCTTATGTCCGCCACACTGCCCGGCCAAGCAATACGGGCCACTACGACCAAGGATGAAGATCGTGCTTCGCCGCCTCTCCCGCTCCCTGTTGCCTGGCGCCCTGCTGTCCGCCGCACTCCTGGCTTCGCTGCCGGCCATGCTCGCTCCGTCCGCCGTCGCCGCGCCCGCCGCGCCCGTGTCGCTGTCGGCGCAGGACCAGGCCATCGTCGCCAAGGTGGAGGAGTATCTGAACGACATCACCACCCTGCAGTCGAAGTTCCTGCAGGTGGCGCCCAACGGGCGGCAGGCGACCGGGACCTTCTATCTGTGGCGGCCCGGCCGGATGCGGCTGGAATATGACCGGCCGCTGAAGGACTTCATCGTCGCCGACGGCAGCTTCGTCTTCTATTGGGACGGCGAGATGCGCCAGCAGTCGAGCGCCCCCATCGGATCGACGCTGGCCGACTTCATCCTGCGCAAGAACATCCGCCTGTCGGGTGACGTGACCGTCACCGAGGTCTTCCAGGCCCCCGGCGTGATCGAGGTCAGTCTGCTGGAGACCAAGGATCCCGGCAAGGGCACGCTGACCCTGGTGTTCGAGGACCGCCCCTTCCAGCTGCGCAAGTGGCGGGTGCTGGACGCCCAGGGCATGACCACCGAGGTCGCCCTGCTGAACCCGCGCACCGACGTCGCCTTCGACCGCGAGATGTTCTATTTCAAGGAGCCGGCACGCGGATCGGATTTCGGCCGCGGCAACTGAGCGGTCCCGCATCGTCCCTGCCAGGGCCGGCAACAAAACCCTTCGCCTCCTGTTGTCATTTCGCAAAACGGGCAGCGGGAGGCGTTTCATGTCCTACGATCCGGCACGGCGGGCGACGCCCGAGCCTGCAAGCCGCCTGCGCAGCATGAACATGCTGCTGGCGCGCAACTGGTGGGCGCTGGCGCTGCGCGGGGCGGCGGCCATCCTGCTGGGAATATTGGCGTTGATGATGCCGGGCGTGACGGTGGCCACGCTGGCGCTGACCTTCGCCGCCTATCTGCTGCTGGACGGCGTCTTCGCCATCCTCGCCGGCATCCGCGCCTCCCGCCACCATGAACGCTCGCTGCCCTTCATCCTGGAGGGCGTGGTCAGCCTGGTTGCCGGCATCGTCGCCGCGCTGTGGCCGGCCGCCAGCCTGTTCGCCCTGGTCTTCCTGATCGCCGCCTGGTCGGTCATCACCGGCTTCGCCGAGGTGATGAGCGCCTGGCGCATGGACCGCACCCACGGCAAATGGGCCTGGGGCGTGGCCGGGTTGCTGTCGATCCTGTTCGGTCTCAGCATGTGGGTGCTGCCGGCGCTGGGCCTGCTGGCGCTTGCCTGGGGGGTGGCGGCCTATCTGATCGCGTTCGGGATGCTGGCGCTGGTGACCGCCTTCCGGCTGCGGCGCTGCCACCGGGAGAACAGCGGCTCCGGCGGAGGGATGGCGACGGCGGCCTGAGTGGCCCCGCGCGATGCGCCTGTCCACCGATCGGCTTTTCCTATCGACACGCTCCCGACTCCGGCCGCCGAATGCCGGTCCGCCTTACCCCGACGGCTCAATCCTGCCCTGCCGAAGGGGGCGGGAACCGCCCGCCACAGCCGGCCGTTTTCCTGATGCGGGTCATATCGACCGCTGGGGGAGGACGGAACGGAATGGATGGCGGATTGACGGACTGGCTGGTGCACACCATGCACCACCTCCACTATATCGGGATCTTCCTGCTGGTGGCGCTCGCGCGGATCTTTCCGCCGCTGCCGGCCGAGTCGGTGATCCCGCTGGCCGGGATCGGAGCGGCGACCGGCGAGTTCACGCTGGTCGGGGTCGCCATCGCCGGCGGGCTCGGCTCGCTGGCCGGGCAGCTGGTGTGGTTCCTGCCCAGCCGGCTGATGGGCCGTGATCGGCTTGAGGCCTTCCTGAAGAAATACGGTCCCTGGCTGACCATCAACCCGAAGAAGGTGCGGCAGAGCACCGACTGGTTCGCCAAGCACGGCGGCATCGCCGTGCTGTTCTCGCAGCCGGTGCCGGGGGTGCGGACCCTGATCTCGATCCCGGCCGGGGCGTGCAGGATGTCGATCCTGAACTATTCGCTGGCTTCGGGCATCGGCTCGATCCTTTGGACGGCGCTGCTGGCCTGGACCGGCTACATGCTGTCCACCTGGCCCTTCGCGCATCGGCTGATCGGCTATTTCACCGTCGGGCTGCTGGTGGTGCTGGTCGGGCTCTATCTGTGGCGGCTGACCAAGCACCTGCATCTGCTGCGCAAGGGAACCGCGGCGCCGGACGCCCCTTCCGCCACGCCGACCGCAGGCTGCTGACGGTCGGCTTCTTATGGGCTCAGGCCATGCCGACGATGCCGGTCGCGGCCATGCCCAGCGCCCACAGGCCGAAAACGCCGAGTGCCACGCCGGTGCAGTGGTTCAGCATGGTCAGCCCGCGGTCGGAGATGCGGTGGCGGACGGCGGCGACGCCCATCGACAGCGTCATCCACCACAGCGACGATCCGATGAAGACGCCCAGCACCAGGGTCGAGGCCTCCAGCCGGTCCAGCGTGCCGCCCAACCCGAACCCGGCGAAGATGGCGATGAAGGCCATGATGGTCGCCGGGTTGGTCAGGGTCAGCGACAGCCCGGTCATGAAGCCGGTGAACCAGGATTTGGTGTCAGGGGCGGATGCCGCCTCCCGCTCTTCCGCGTCGGGCTGCTGGCGGAAGGTGCGGATCGCCACCACCAGCAGGAAGATGCCGCCGATCAGCTGGAAGGCCGTCTCGTGCCCGCGCAGGAAGCTGAGCGCCGCCGAAACGCCGAAGGCGGCGATGGCGCCATAGATGGTGTCGGCCACCGCGGCGCCGAATCCGGTGAAGAAACCCATCAGGGGGCCGTGCTGCAGGGTGCGGCGGATGCACAGAAGACCGATCGGCCCCACGGGTGCGGCGATGGCGAATCCGAGAACGATTCCCTGCAAAAGCACCCAGACTTCATCCACCGAGCGTCGCCCCCGTACTTCTGTCGCCAATTGCCGTGGTCGTTCCCGTGGCCCGCTGGCTGCGGCAATCCGCCACCGGTTCGACGCAACGACTATCGGCGGGGGTGATAAACGCCCCCGTTCCCGTCGTCAACCGGGGGCGCCGCGATTCGCTGCACCGTATCGTCCGCTTTCCCTGTTGTGCGGAATGATGGCGCGGTTATCCTTTGGGTCAAGTTTCGGCTTTCCGGAGTGGGTGGGACATGAAGACGCGTATCCTTGCCGCTATGCTGGCGATGACGGCGATCACCGCGGTCGGCCCCCAGGCGCTGGCGCAGGACTTCTCGCCGGCCGTGGTGTTCGATCAGGGCGGCAAGTTCGACAAGTCCTTCAACGAGGCCGCCTATAACGGCGCCGAGCGCTTCAAGAAGGAGACCGGCACCGCCTATCGCGAGTTCGAGATCACGAACGAGGGGCAGCGCGAACAGGCCATGCGCACGCTGGTCCGCCGTGGCGCCTCGGTGATCGTCGCCGTTGGCTTCTCGCAGACCGCGGCGGTGGAGAAGGTAGCGAAGGAGTCGCCCAACACCAAGTTCTGCCTGATCGACGACAAGCTGGAGGCTCCCAACGTCCAGTCCGTGACCTTCAAGGAGGAGGAGGGCTCCTTCCTGGTCGGCATGGCGGCGGCTCTGGCGTCGAAGACCGGCAAGGTCGGCTTCATCGGCGGCATGGACATCCCGCTGATCCGCAACTTCCTGACCGGCTACGAGCAGGGCGTGAAGCATGTCGCGGCCAGCGACGAGGTGTTCGTCAACATGACCGGCACCACGCCGGCCGCCTGGAACGATCCCGGCCGCGGGGCCGAGCTGGCCAAGAGCCAGTTCGCGCGCGGCGCCGACGTGGTCTTCGCCGCGGCGGGCGCCACCGGCCTCGGCGTGATGCAGGCGGCATCGGATGCCGGCAAGCTCGCCATCGGCGTCGACAGCAACCAGAACCACGTCCATCCCGGCAAGGTGCTGACCTCCATGGTCAAGCGGGTCGACGTCGTCGTCCATGACTGCATGAAGTCGGCGAAGGACGGCAGCTGGAAGGCCGGCCACCGCGTCGTCGGCCTGAAGGAGGACGGCGTCGGCTATGCGCTGGACGAGCATAACCGCAAGCTGATCACGCCGGAGATGGAAGCCAAGCTGGAGGAGGCCGAGAAGCAGATCATCGCGGGCTCGCTGGCGGTCAAGCCGTACAAGCCCTGATACACTCCCTGGGACCGGCTCCGTCGATGATGCAGGAAAACCCGCCGCCCGCCCGCTCCGGCATCGCTCTGGAAACGGTGGCGATCAACAAGTGGTTCGGCACCAACCATGCCAACCGCGACGTGTCGCTGTCCGTGCCGGCCGGAACGATCCACGGGGTGATCGGCGAGAACGGCGCCGGAAAGTCGACGATCATGAGCATCGTCTACGGCTATCTGCGCGCCGATGGCGGGGAGATCCGGGTGAACGGCAATCCTGCCGCCATCCGGACGCCGCGCGACGCGCTGGCCGCCGGCATCGGCATGGTCCACCAGCACTTCATGCTGGTCGATCCCTTCAGCGTGCTGGAGAATGTCCTGCTGGGGGCGGAAGGCGGGGTGACCCTGTCGGGCGGCCTTGCCCGCGCCCGGACCGAACTGACCCGGCTGGCCCGCGACTATGGGCTGGAGGTCGATCTCGACAGCCCGGTGGGCGAGCTGCCGGTGGGCGCCCAGCAGCGGGTGGAGATCCTGAAGGCACTCTACCGCGGCGCCGACATCCTGATCCTGGACGAGCCCACCGGCGTCCTGACCCCGCAGGAGGCCGACCACCTGTTCCGCATCCTGCGGGCGCTGCGCCAGCAGGGCAAGACGGTCATCATCATCACCCACAAGCTCCGGGAAATCATGGAGCTGACCGACAACGTCACGGTGATGCGCCGCGGGCAGGTGGTGGCCAACGTCGCCACACGCGACACCAGCCGGGAGCAGTTGGCCGAGTTGATGGTCGGCCGCAAGGTTCTGCTGCGCGTCGACAAGACGCCGGCCAAGCCGGGGGCGGAGGTGCTGCGGGTCGAGGGGTTGCGGGTGCGCGATCCGTCGGACGTGGAGCGGGTGAAGGGCGTCGGCCTGTCGGTGCGGGCGGGCGAGATCGTCGGCATCGCCGGGGTGTCCGGCAACGGCCAGTCCGAACTGCTGGAGGCGCTGGCCGGCATGCGGCCCATAACTGGCGGCTCGATCCGGCTGCGGGGGGAGGAACTGGCCGGCCATGCGAACCGCTTCAACGCCCGCGCGCTGCGCGGGCTCGGCGTCGGCCATGTGCCGGAGGACCGGCAGAAGGTCGGACTCGTCACCGGGTTTTCGGCGGAGGAGTGTTCGATCCTGGGCTTCCAGGACGATCCGGCCTGGAACGGGCGGGTGCTGCTGGACCGCGACTCCATCGCCGCCAACTGCGCCCGCCAGATGGAGGATTACGACACCAGGCCGCGCGACGGCACGCTGGCGGCGGCCAATTTCTCCGGCGGCAACCAGCAGAAGATCGTGCTGGCGCGCGAGATCGAACGGAATCCCGACCTGCTTCTGGTCGGGCAGCCGACCCGCGGCGTCGATATCGGCGCCATCGAGTTCATCCACCGCCGGCTGGTGGCCCTGCGCGACCAGGGCAAGGCCATCCTGCTGGTCTCGGTGGAACTGGACGAGATCCGCGCCCTGGCCGACCGCATCGTCGTGATGTTCGACGGCCACATCGTCGGCGAGGTTCTGCCGGACGAGGCGGACGAAAAGACGCTGGGGCTGATGATGGCCGGCTGCAACTGACGGCCGTCACCTCCCGGGTCGTTACTCCACCATGCCCAGCGCTTCCTTGTACAGCTCCAGGATGGCTTCCTGCTCCTGGCGGTCGGCCTTGTCCATCTTCCGCAGGCGGATGATCTGCCGGATGATCTTGGTGTCGAAACCGGTGCCCTTCGCCTCGGCGTAGACTTCCTTGATGTCTTCCTGCAGGCCGCGCTTTTCCTCTTCGAGACGCTCGATGCGCTCGACGAAGGACTTCAGGCGATCAGCCGCGATGCCGCCGACGTCGGACATGGCAAAACCTCAAACGATGGGGGTGTTCTGGAACAGGGGCGGGACAATATCGGCGGGCGGGGGGATTGGCAAGCCGACGATGTGACCCGGTCGGACGGGGCGGGCTTGCGCCTGCGTCATCGCGTCGCGCTGGTTCCTTCGTACACCCGGTTCCGCCGCGCGGATTTGAACAGCCCGTGGCTGGTTTGTCTTATTATCTGAAACAATCGTACGATAGGCTCACGCAGCCATTCCCTTTGTTGCGATGCACTGTATAGGCTGGTATTACCATCGAGGGGTTCGGCTTCACAAAGTCACACGGATGCGGCATGTATGCCCGTCGTCTGGGCCGATGACCCATGGGGGATGCCGGGATCGGCGTATCTGAGGCAGGGGAGTCTTATCTAATGAAAGTCGCCATTCCAAAGGAGCGACGTGCGGGCGAACTTCGCGTGGCCGCCTCACCGGAGACGGTGAAGAAGCTGAAGGGTTTGGGACTGGACGTGGTGGTGGAGAGCGGGGCCGGTCTCGGTTCCAGCCTTCCCGACGCGGCCTATGAGGCGGCGGGGGCCGCCATCGCCGCCGATGCGGCCTCGGCTCTGGCCGATGCCGACATCGTGCTGAAGGTGCAGCGTCCGCTCATCGCCGCTGAAGGCGGCGAGGACGAGCTGGCGCTGATGCGCCGAGGCACGCTGCTGTTCGCCATCCTCAACCCCTACAACAGCCGCGACCATGTGAAGGCCTACGCCGATGCCGGCGTCAACGCCTTCGCCATGGAGTTCATGCCGCGCATCACCCGCGCCCAGGTCATGGACGTGCTGTCCTCCCAGGCCAACCTCGCCGGCTACAAAGCCGTGGTGGATGCCGCCAGCGAGTATGGCCGCGCCTTCCCGATGATGATGACCGCCGCCGGCACCGTTCCGCCGGCGCGTGCCTTCATCATGGGCGTCGGCGTCGCCGGCCTGCAGGCCATCGCCACCGCCAAGCGCCTCGGCGCCATCGTTTCGGCCACCGACGTT
>NZ_DASPIS010000008.1:0-74847 GCF_035628975.1 Azospirillum sp.
CCGATCCCATCCCGAACTCGGCCGTGAAAAGCCTCCGCGCCAATGGTACTGCGTCTTAAGACGTGGGAGAGTAGGTCGCCGCCAGGTCACTCAGGCTCAAGAGACGTCAAACCAAAGCATAAACGCTGGCATCCTCACGAACATCAGAAACGCCCCGGTTCATGCGAGCCGGGGCGTTTTGCTGTTTGGGCCGTCTTCTTCAGATCTCCCGCTTGGTCATCTGGTCGGCGATGTACTCCGCCTGCCTGATCGCCAGCGCGACGATGGTGAGGGTCGGGTTCTCCGATGCTCCGGTGGTGAACTGGCTGCCGTCCGAAACGAACAGGTTCTTGATGTCGTGCGCCTGTCCCCACTTGTTGACGACGCCGTCGCGGGCGTTGGCACTCATGCGGTTGGTGCCGAGATTGTGGGTGGACGGGTAGGGCGGCGTGTTGATGGTCCGGACCGCCCCAACCGCGTCATAAACCGCCGAGCCGCGCCCATAGGCATGGGTGCGCATGGCGATGTCGTTGGGGTGGTCGTCGAAATGCACGTTGGGAATGGGCAGGCCGAACTTGTCCTTCTCGGTCGCGTGCAGGCTGACGCGGTTGGTCTCGCGCGGCATGTCCTCCCCCACCAGCCACATGCCGGCGATATGATCGTAGGCATCCAGCGCCGAGCTGAAATCGCGGCCCCAGGCACCCGGATCAAGAAAGGCGGCCATGAAGGGCACGCCAAGCGACAGGGTTTCCATCTCGTAGCCGCCGACGAATCCGCGCCGCGGGTCGAAGCGCGATTCGTCCTTGATGATGCCGGCCATGGTAGTGCCGCGATACATGTGCACCGGCCGGTCGAACACCGCATAGACCGAACCGGTCATGTGGCGCATGTAGTTGCGTCCGACCTGACCGGAGGAGTTCGCCAGCCCGTCCGGGAACATCGTCGAGGCCGAATTCAGCAGCAGGCGCGGACTTTCGATCGAGTTGCCGGCCACCGCGACGATGCGGGCCTTCTGCCGCTGGATGGCGCCGGTGCCATCGGCATAGAGCACGGCATTGACCCGGCCCTTTGCGTCATGCTCGACCTTCAAGACCTGGGCGTTCGGCCGGACCTCCAGGTTGCCGGTGGCCTCTCCCTTGGGGATCTCGGTGTAGAGGGTGGACCATTTCGCACCCGATTTGCAGCCCTGGAAGCAGAAGCCGATCTGCTGGCAGGGGCCGCGGCCGTCGCGCGGCTTGCTGTTGATCGACATGTTGCCGGTGTGGAAGTCGGTGTAGCCCAGCTTTTTGGCGCCAGCCGCCAGAACCTTGTAATTGTTGTTGCCGGGCAGCCGCGGGATGCCGTTGGTGCCGGTCGTGCCCATCTTGAACTCGGCCTTGGCGTAGTAGGGCTCCATCTCCGCCAGCGTCACCGGCCAATCGAGCAGGTTGGCCCCCTCCACCTCGCCATAGGTCGTGCGTGCCTTGAACTCATGCTCCTGGAAGCGGAGCGAGGCGCCGGCCCAATGGACGGTGGAGCCGCCGACCGCCTTGACGATCCAGGCCGGCAGGTTGGGAAAGTCCTTCGCCACCCGCCAGGCCCCCGACGTGGTGCGCTTGTCGAGCCAGGAGATCTGCGAAAAGCTTTTCCATTCGTCGTTCACGAAATCCTGGATTTCGTGGCGCCCGCCGGCTTCCAGGCAGACGACCTTGATCCCCTTCTGGGCCAATTCGTTCGACAGCGTGCCGCCGCCGGCACCTGATCCGATCACCACCACGACGCTGTCGTCATCCATCGCGAATTTCGCAGCCATGTCTCGATCCTCCCCGTTACGGGCTTTTGTGGGTATTCATTGAGGCAGGTCGGCAGGAGCGTCAGGCGTCCTTGATCCAATCGAGATCGTCGAACCCGCGGTGGATGTAGCCGCCATATTCGGCCGACGCCCCTTCGTAGCCGAGCTTCGCCCACACCTCCGGCTGGTTGTAGAGGGCGACCACCATGTCGCCGCGGACCTTGCGGAAGAACGGGGTGGTTTCGATGGACTTCAGCACAGTGACGCGGTCCGCCTCCGCCGGAATGGCGGCGTAGGGGGCGTTGCGCAGCTTGCGCGCGGCGGTATCGAGTGCCACGGCGCCCTCATTGAGCTGGCCGGCCAACGTCGCGTCCTTGGCGGCTTCCTGGTCCATCGAGGCAAGCGCCTTCTCGTAATAGGCGTCGCCCAGCCGGTCGTGCGGATAGAGGTCGCGCACCATCACCAGAAGCGTTTTGGCAGCGTCCGGCTTGATGGCCGTCAGTGCGTCGGCCCAGGCCGGCGTTGCCGCGATCGACACGACACCGCTGGAGACCGCGCCCGCCGCCGCCACCGAAGCGGCCGAGGTTTTGAGGAAATTCCGCCGGTTGAACCGTGTCCGTTTGTCGAGAACGCGCATGATCGACGTCTCCTTCCCAAGTGGTTTGTTCTTGTCGTCAAAACTCAGCGATAGCGGCCGTGGCGTTGCAGGACCTCGGTCTTGTAGCCGTCCGGATCGGTGACGAAGAAAAAGCGGGCCAGCAGCGCGCCGCCGGGGGCGAACTCCTTCACCGGCGTTACCGGGAAGCCCAAGGCCGACAGCCGGGCGTGCTCCCGCTCCAGATCGTCCACCGCGACCGCCATGTGGCCATAGCCGTCGCCATGGGTGTAGGGAGTGGTGCGGTCGTGGTTGACGGTCAGCTCCAGCTCGAAATCGTTCTCAGCATTGCGCAGGTAGATCAGCGTGAAGCCGTCGAAGGCCAGCCGCTCGGCCGGCTCCAGCCCGAAGGCCTTCGCGTAGAAGTCCAGCGACCGCTGTTCGTCGATGACGCGCACCATCATGTGGATGATCTTGGCCATGATGCTTCCTGCGATGTCGTTGTGGGTCCGGGTCAGCGGGTGGCGCTGGTTTCCAGGAAATTGACGATGCTTTTGCGGACGCTGCCATCGTCCTGCCGGTAGTTCATGTAGCTGCCGGGGAGGAACGCGTTCGAATTCTCCAGCCAGCGTTCAAGATGGCCGGCGTCCCAGGCGAAGCCGGCGCCGCGCAACGCGTCGGAATATTCGAAGCCGGCCGCCGAGCCGGCTTTGCGGCCGATGACGCCAAACAGCGGCGGTCCGGCGCGCGGTCCATCATCCTTCTTCACCGTATGGCAGGCTCCGCATTGCTGCCGGAACAGCGCCTCTCCTTCCGCCGCCGCGGATTTCCGCGTAAAGGGCGAGAACGGTATGGACAGCAGGAGCAACAGCATCACCCAGCGGTGCGGCGACAGTTTCGCGTGCATCGCATGCCTCATCTTTTAAAATCCCTCCCGATGCGTGGGGTGGCGCCTGCGCTTTTCTTTGCCGGATCAGCCGGGCAGGTGGCCGGGGCGGCGCCGTTGACTGGGAAAAGCAAGCGTCATGCCATCTGGTGATCGGCTGTCGAAGGCTAGATGCTGGGGCGTTTTCCAAGAAGTTCGGCGGTATCGAGTGTCCCGACTGTTTCGTTTTGAGACACATGCCCGCGACAGATCGTCTCATGATGGGACAGTGGGCGCCACAAACATTCTTTAAAATTGGGTTGGCGTCGCCGCTTGGCGGCTTGGCACGGCGGTTGCTTAACAGCGTCGACGATGCAGCCGCCCCGGTTCGGCGGCCGCAAACGGCCTGAAACCAGATGATTTCCGATATCGCGCTGCCGGCTTCCCGCGGGCAGGTCGGCACGCCTCTGATCGCCATCGGCGAACGGCGCGATCCTTCAGGCCCGATCCTTGAGCCCGACCATCGGAACACCATCATCATAATCATGGGGAGAGACGACATGCCAGATGGATTGACGCTGAACAAGATCACCAGCCAGAAAGGCATCGGCATCACCGAGGCGGCGCGCCGCGTCGCCGATCTCGGCTGGACGCCGTCCTACGTCAAGGAGGCGATGGCCTTTCCGACCGACTACAAGATCTCCAAGGCGCCGCGCGACCCGATGAAGCAGGTCCTGCGCTCCTACTTCCCGATGCAGGAGGAGAAGGACAACCGCGTCTATGGCGCGCTGGACGCGGCGCTGCGCGGCGACATGTTCCGCAACGTCGAGCCGCGCTGGATCGAGTGGATGAAGCTCTTCCTGGCGATCATCCCCTTCCCGGAGATCTCTGCGGCGCGGTCGATGGCGACGCTGGGCCAGCTGGCGCCGGGCGACGACCTGCGCACCGGCTTCACCATGCAGATGATCGACGAGTTCCGGCACTCGACGATCCAGATGAACCTCAAGAAATGGTACATGGAGAACTACATCGACCCGGCCGGCTTCGACATCACCGAGAAGGCGTTCGGCAAATGCTACGCCACCACCATCGGCCGGCAGTTCGGTGAGGCCTTCCTGACCGGCGACGCCATCACCGCGTCGAACATCTACCTGCAGGTCGTGGCGGAGACCGCCTTCACCAACACGCTGTTCGTCGCCATGCCGTCGGAAGCGGCGCGCAACGGCGACTATGCCCTGCCAACGGTTTTCCTGTCGGTGCAGAGCGATGAGTCCCGCCACATAGGCAACGGCCATTCCATGCTGATGTCGGTGCTGAAGGAGCCGGACAACCATCTGCTGCTGGAACGCGACATCCGCTATTCCTTCTGGCAGAACCACATGATCGTCGACGCCGCCATCGGCACGATCATCGAATACGGCACCAAGAATCGCGACAAGAACAAGGAATCCTACGCCGAGCTGTGGCACCGCTGGATCTTCGAGGATTACTACCGCACCTACATGCTGCCGCTGGAGAAGTACGGCATCAAGATCCACCATGACGACGTTCACGAAGCCTTCGACAGCATCGTCAAGAAGAATTACGTCCACAAGATCGCCCAGTTCTTCTCGGCCGGCTGGTGGGCCAATTTCTGGCGCATCGAGGCGATGACCGAGCGCGACTTCGAGTGGTTCGAGAGCAAGTATCCGGGCTGGTATGACGAGTTCGGCGTCTGGTGGGAGAATTACGCCAAGCTCAGCAAACCCGGCAGCGTGCCGATCACCTTCGCCGACACCGGCTACGTCTATCCGCACCGCTGCTGGTCGAGCCTGGTGCCCTGCGTGATCCGCGAGGACTTCCAGGTCGACGAAGTGGATGGCGAGCTTTACACCTACGCCTCCGAGGTCGACCGCTGGACCCACAAGGAGGCCTTCGCCGCCGAATACCAGGGTCGCCCGACCCCGGCGATGGGCCGCTTCTCCGGCCGGCGCCAGTGGGAGGAGGTCTATGACGGCTGGGACCTCGCCGACGCCATCCAGGACATGGGCTTCGTCCGTCCCGACGGGAAGACGCTGGTCGCCCAGCCGCATCTGTCTTTCGAGGAGAAGGACATGTGGACGCTGGACCATGTGCGCGGCCACACCATCCGCAGCCCGCTGCTGGCGCTCCGCGAGATGACGCCGCAACAGCGGCAGGCGCATGTCGAGGAATACCGCAAGGGCTTCAAGATCCGCCGGGTCTGAGCCCCCCGCCCATTCACTCGGGCCTGCCCCCCTTTCCGTCCCCCCTTTCCGGGTGGAGAGGGGGGACGGGGTCCCCTGCGGACATCACAGGCGGACATCACCGCGGAGATCGACAGACCATGACCGCACAAGCGCTGCACAACAGTCCGGCCGTCCACACGGTGCGGCTGGAGCCGGTCGGCATCGAAATGGAGGTCGCGGAAGGGGAAACCATCCTCGACGCGGCCTTCCGCCAGGGCGTCTCGCTGATGCATGGCTGCAAGGAGGGGCAATGCTCTGCCTGCAAGTGCCTGCTGATCGACGGCGACGTGGAGATGCTGAAATACTCCACCTTCGCGCTCTCCGATCCGGAGCGCGACAGCAACCACATCCTGCTCTGCCGCTCGCTGGCCTACAGCGACGTGGCGGTGGAACTGCTGAACTATGACGAGGACCTGCTGTCCCGCTCCATCCCGGTGAAGGATTTCGCCGCCCGGCTGGCGGAGGTGGAGCCGCTGACCCACGACATCGTCGCCATCGCGTTGGAGTTGGACCAGCCGATGAAGTTCTGGGCCGGCCAGTATGCCGACATCACGCTGCCCGGCATCGGTCTCACCCGGTCCTTCTCGATGGGCAACCCGCCGGCCGATGGCAACCGGCTGGAGTTCATCATCAAGAAATATCCGGACGGCGCCTTTTCGCGCCAGCTCGACGGCGGCCTATCGGTCGGCGACCGGGTGACCGTCCGCGGTCCCTACGGCACCTGTTTCCGCCGCGAGGGGAGGGAAGGGCCGATGATCCTGGTCGGCGGCGGTTCGGGCATGGCGCCGCTGCTGTCGATCCTGCGCGATCAGGCCGCCAACGGCGAGACACGGCCGGTGCGCTTCTTCTATGGCGCCCGCAGCCGCCGGGACCTGTTCCACCTCGACCTGTTCGAGGAGTTCGCCCGCAGCCTGCCGGATTTCGCCTTCATCCCCGCCCTGTCCCATGCCGAAGAGGGCGACGGCTGGAACGGCGAGACCGGCTTCATCCACGAGGTGCTGCGCCGGCACCTGTCCGACATGGCGGAGGTGGAGGAGGCCGACGTCTTCTCCTGTGGGCCGCCGCCGATGATCGACGCGGTGCTGCCGGTCCTGCAGATGGCCGGCATCGATTCCGCACGCGTCTATTTCGACAAATTCACCCCCGCCACCCGCTGAGCCGGGATTTTGCAAATACGGGAGGAAAGACGATGACCATGCAGGAAACCGAAACCACAGCCACCTCTGCCGCCGCCGGAGCCAAAGTATTTCCGGGATCGGACAGCCGCCGCTACAATTACTTCGAGCCGAAGGGGCGCAAGGCGACCCATTACGAGGACGTGACGGTCGACGTCCAGCCCGATCCGGAGCGCTACCTGCTCCAGAACTGGATCATCTCCTTCGGCGACGGCACGCCCACATATTCCAAGGACTGGACCGCGCTGAAATGCACGGACTGGCACGGCTTCCGCGCGCCCGACCAGGAATGGGAGCGCACCCATTACCAGCGCCAGTCCACCATCGTCGGCATGATCCAGAACGTGGTGGACAACGCGCGGCGCGCCGGTGCGCCCCAGCGCTTCGACAAGGCCTGGGTCGCCGTGCTCCAGAACCATGTCGGTGCCTTCAAGCATGCCGAATATGGCTTGGGCACCGCGCTGATGCGGGCGCAGCGCTATGGCTACACCCAGATGGTCAACAACGCCATCCTGACCAACGCCTCCTACAAGCTGCGCTTCGCCCAGGATCTGACGCTCTATCTGGCGGAAGTGGGCAGCGACATCGGCGGCTTCGACCTCGACGCCGGCAAGGCGCACTGGCTGGACGACCCGATCTGGCAGCCCTGCCGCGAGGCGGTGGAGCATATCCGCGCCGCGACCGATTTCCTGGAGCAGTACTTCGCCGTCAACCTCGTCTTCGAACCGCTGGTCGGCGAGTTGTTCCGCAGCGGCTTCGTCATGCAGGTGGCCGCGGCGCAGAACGACTTCTCCACCCCGTCGGTCATCTCGGCGGCGGAGGCGGACTATGAACGGAACCTCGCCAACGCGGTGGAGTTGTTCGCCCTGCTGCTGCGGGACCCGGTCCATGGCGAGGACAACCGCACCATGCTGCAGAGCTGGTTCTCCCACCACGGCGGTCTGGCGGTGAAGGCGGCGTTGCAGTTGCAGCCGCTGTGGTCGCTGCCGCGGGTCAAGGCGGCGAGCTTCACGGACGCCTTCGAGCGGGCGCGCAACCGCGTCGCCGCCATCGGGCGCGAAATCGGCATCGACGCCGACCTGCCGGCCCTGCCGCCGGTCGAGGTCGGGCAGCCGGCCGCTGCGGCTGCCGTCACCGACGCTGCGGCCGAGTGATCCTTCCCGCATCTCCGCCACAAAAGGACGAAGACCATGAGCGTCACCACCGTGCAGCAGCTTTTCAAGCCGCTGAAGGACATCACCCAGGACGGCACCATCTCGCACCAGTGCGGCGTGACGATGAACGACAGCGTGGAGGCGCGCTGCATCGCCGAGGTGATGGAGAGCAAGCCCGGCATCACCGTCACCTACCTGCCGGCGATGATCCGCATCGACGGAGAAGGCAAGATCGAGTTCAAGATGAGCGAGATCGGCGAGGCTCTCGGCCGTGAGATGACCCCGCACATCTTCGAGATCTCCACCTCCACCCACTATGGCCGCATGGTCATGATCGACGAGGACACCGTCGTCCTCTTCGGCAACATGGATGACGCGCTCGCTTACGAGTGAAATCTCCCTCTCCCGCCTCTCGCACAAACTTCGTTTGTGCTGACGGCGTCAGGCGGACCTTTGGTCCGCCGAAAGCGGGGAGAGGGTCGGGGTGAGGGGGATGCATCGCGTGGCTATTTCGAAAATCCTCGCCGCGCATCCCCCTCACCCTAACCCTCTCCCCGGGGGGAGAGGGAATCCTTTTCAAATCCACAAAACCAAGAATGGGAGGGAACGAGACGATGCCGAAGATGATGCTGCACCGTGCCGAGGCGCGGGCTGCGCTTGCCCGTGGGGTGGGCAAGCTGGCCCTGGCGGTGCGCGGCACGCTGGGGCCGAAGGGGACGAACGCGATCATCGACCGCCCCATCGGCACGCCGATGATCTCCCGCGACGGCGTCAGCATCGCCGCCGAGATCGAGCTGCCCTGCCGCTTCGAGAATATGGGCGCCCAGGTGGTGCGCGAGGTGTCGAAGCAGACCAATGACGTGGCCGGCGACGGCACCACCACCGCCACCGTGTTGGCCGACGCGCTGATCCAGGATGGCGTTGCCGTGCTGGCGGACGGCCATGGTTCCGTAGAGTTGGTGGAGGGGATGGAGCGCGCCTGCGGCTTCGTGGTCGACCGGCTGCGCGGCATGGCCCGGCCGCTGGCGGGCGATGCGCAGTTGGAGCAGGTGGCGACGGTCGCGGCGACCGATCCGGCACTCGGCCGGCTGGTGGCGGACGCCCTGCGCCGGGTGGGGACGGAGGGAGTGATCGACATCGAATACGGCCAGCCGGGCGCGCCGACCGCGCTGCATGTGCTGGAGGGCATGGTGCTGGACCGCGGATTCCTGTCGCACCACATGGCGACCGAACCGACCGGCCAGGCTGCGGTACTGGAACGGCCCCGAATCCTGATGACCGACCACAAGATCACCGATCCGGAGCCGCTCCTGCGCCTGATCGACCGCATCGCCGACAAGCGCCCGCTGCTGGTCGTCGCCGACAGTGTGGCGCCGGAGGTGGTGGCGGCGCTGATGGGGTTGCGCCGGGATGGCCGCGCCACGGTGGTGGCGATCAACCCGCCGGAATTCGGCCATTGGCGTCAGGCGATGATGGAGGATATCGCGATCCTGACCGGCGGGCGCGTGATCGCCCGTGACCTCGGCGGGCGCCTCGACAGCGTGACGGCGGACGATCTGGGGGGTGCCGACCGCATCGAGGTGTCCGCCGGCCGCACCACCCTGCTGCGCGGCCATGGCGATCCGGACGCGCTGGCCGCCCGCCGCGCGCTGGTGCAGCGACAGTGGGAGGAGGCGCCGCCCAACATCGAGCGGGACAAGCTGTCCCAGCGGTTGGCGAAGCTCACGCACGGCACTGCCCTGATCGAGGTCGGCGGCGCCACGCCGGTGGAACAGAAGCGCACGGCCCAGCTCCTGGAGGATTCGCTCGCCGCCGCCCGTGCCGCGCTGGCCGACGGGGTGCTGCCCGGCGGCGGCACCGCGCTGGCCCGCATCGCCCCGCTGCTCGACCGGCTGGCAGAGGATGTCGGGGAGGGCGAGCGAGCAGGGATACGGCTGGTGCAGCGGGCGATGCTGCAGCCCCTGGTCTGCATCGCGGAGAATGGCGGACTGGACGGGGCCGGCATCGCCGCGCGCCTCGCAGAGCTTCCCGACGGCACCGGGTTCGATGCGCGCACCGGCCGGTTCGGCGACCTGTTCGCCGCCGGCATCATCGACCCGGCCAAGGTCACCACGCTGGCCCTGGTGAACGCGGTGTCGGTCGCCAAGCTGGTCCTGACCACCCACACCCTGGTCGCCGACATCCCCGACGACGTCGATCCCACCGCTGGCCCTGCCCGCGGCGGCGGGATGGAGCGCTACGGGCGCGCCTGAACCGGGTCCGGCGGCAGGAAACCTCCACCTTCGGGGAAAGGGGCTGGGAAAAAAGCCATAGAGTATTCCGCTACTACCGCTCCCGCTTCGGTTCGGCTTATGGTTTCTTATACCAACAATACAGAATGCGGAGGATCGGGGGCGGTCCTCCGCATCCGGACCGAAGGACAATCGGCGCACGGACAATAAACAGCAAAAGACGCCGGGAAGCAGGGAGGGGACAGTGTTGGCCAATGAAGAGGTCGCCATCGGCCGTTCGGCCGTTGCGTCATCCGGTCCGGCGTTCCATGCGCTGGCCCATGGCGAATTGACTGGCGAACGGGCGACGATGAAGGCGTGGGAGGACTTCGTTTCCGGATCGCGGCAGGAAAATCTGCCGGTCCGCGACGTGGTCATCCGGTCCTGGGCGCGGTGCCAGAGCTTTCTGGTCGATGCGCGGGCGGATGCGGCGCCGGTGGTCGGCGCCGACCATGTCGAAGCCCTGAGGCGGGAGAATCGCGAACTCCTGCAGGCCGCGGCCACCACGCTGGCGGAGGCGGCGGACCTTCTGGCCGGGACGCGGACGGTGATGCTGATCACCGATGCCAACGGCGTGGTGCTGGAGGCGGCGGGCGACCGGGCGACGCTGAACGCGGCACGCGACATCAGCCTGGGCTGCGGCGGCCATTGGAGCGAGAGCTGCGCCGGGACCAACGGCATCGGCACGGCGCTGGCGTCCAAGACGCCGGTGCTGGTCCAGGCGGCCGAGCATTACTGTGCCGGCATCAAGGGGTGGAGTTGCGCCGGGGCGCCGATCCATGATCCGCTGGACGGGTCGGTCGTCGGGCTGCTCGACATCTCCGGACTGAAGCAGGGATTCAGCGCCCAGGCACTGGCGCTGGCGGTGGTCGCCGCCCGGCAGGTGGAATGGAACCTCGCCCGCCAGACCGAGGCGGAGCATGTCCGTCTGCTGGAAGCCTGCCTGGAGGACAGCCAGAAATATGCGGGCGAGGGGCTGATCGCACTGGATGCGCGTGGCCGCCTGCTCTACGCCAGCCGCAAGGCGGCGCATCTGCTGAAGGCCAGCCTCGGGTCGGACCTGCCTCAGCTCAGCCGCGGTACGAGGCTGCCCATCGTCGGGATCGCCGATATGGCGTCGGGCAAGCCGGCGGAGAGCCATCAATCGGGTGGCCATCTGCCCGTGCCGGCCGACTGGGTCCGGCCACTGATGCTGGACGGCGAGCGGCGCGGCACTTTGCTGGTCATCCCCCGCGCAGCCTCCTGCCGCCTGCCCGCCGGCCGCCGCGCGGCGTCCGACGAGACCGACCATGCACGGTCGCGCTTCGGCGACATCGTCGGGGCCAGCGACAGCCTGCGCGCGGTGATCGGCCAGGGGGAGCGGCTGGCGCCGCTGCCGGTTCCCATCCTGATCGAGGGGGAGACCGGCGTCGGCAAGGAACTGTTCGCGCGTGCCGTCCACGGCCACAGCACCGTGGCCAGCGGACCGTTCATTCCCTTCAATTGCGGGGCCGTGTCGCGCGAGATGCTGGGCAGCGAGCTGTTCGGCTATGTGCGCGGCGCCTTCACCGGGGCGGCGGCGGAGGGGCGGACCGGCCGTTTCGAACTGGCCGACGGCGGCACGCTGTGCCTGGACGAGGTCGGCGAACTGCCGCTCGACCTGCAGCCCTATCTGCTGCGGGTGCTGGAGGAAGGGGTATTGTACCGCATCGGCGACAGCACGCCGCGCCGGGTGTCGGTCCGGCTGCTCGCCATGACCAACCGCAACCTGCGCCATGAGGTGGCCGCCGGCCGGTTCCGCCGGGACCTGTATCATCGCCTCGCCGTCACCGCCCTGCGGGTGCCGCCCTTGCGGGAGCGGCAGGGCGATGTGCCGCGCCTGATCGCCCATTTCAACGACCTGCTGGCCGACCGGCATGGGCGCGACCCGGTCCGCTTCACGGCAGCGGCGCTGGAGCGGCTGCACCGCTATGACTGGCCGGGCAATGTCCGGGAACTGAGGAATCTGGTGGAACGCGCGGTCCTGCTGTCCACCGGCGGAATGGTCGACGTGAGCGATCTTCCCGAAGAGCTCCGGGACGGCTGCGGCGGCATGGCCGCGGAGGGTTGGCCCCTGCCGGGTCCGCCGATGCCGATGCCTGTGTCTCCCGACCCGTCGGCCATGTCCCTGACGGTGACGGAGCAGCGCACCATCGAGGACGTGATCGCCGCCACCGGCGGGAACCTGTCGGATGCCGCCGCAGTGCTGGGCATCTCCCGCAGCACCCTGTACCGCAAGCTGAGCCAGCACGGCATCCGGCGCGAGGCTATCGGGAAAGGGATGGGCGCCGCCCGTGCCTGATTTCGTCTGCCGCAGGACAGCATAACCGCTCCAGGGAGGGCCGGTGCATGTGCCAGATCTTCGTCAACACCGACCCCATCCTGTACGAGGCCCGATCCCGCTCGGTCCGCATCCATGGCATGGTGACCAGCATCCGGCTGGAGAACCTGTTCTGGAATGTCCTCGCCGACATCGCGGCGGAGCAGGGGACCACCACGAACCGCCTGATCGTCACCCTGTATGACGAGGTCGTGGAGGTCCATGGCGCGGTTCAGAATCTCGCCTCCTTCCTGCGTGTCAGTTGCGTGCGCTATCTGACCATGGCTCCCGGCACTGTTTCCGAGGCCGGCGGGCAGGCGAAGGGCGTGGTTCCCGTATCGGAGAGCGGTGCGTCCGTTCTTGCCTTCCAGCGGGATCGCCGGCTGTCGGACGATGCGTGACGGTGCGGTCGGGAAGCAAGGTCAGCTGCCGGCCGCAAGCGCCCGGTGGCCGGCCTGGATGCTGTCGATGATCGCCTGCCCACGCTCCAGCAGGTAGCCGCGCAGCTGCGCGTGCACCGGCAGCAGCGGCAGGCTGCGGCGGTGGGCGATGTACCAGGATCGCATCAGCGGCAGCCCCTCCACCTTCAACTCCCGCAGCATGCCCAAGGCCAGTTCCAGGTCCACGGTGTGGCGCGACAGCAGGGCGACGCCGATGCCGGCCATGACCGCCTGCTTGATCGTCTCGTTACTGCTGGAGGTCATGACGATGCGCGGCGAGAAGCCCTGTCCGTGAAAATAGGCGTCGGTCAGCGCCCGCGTGCCGGCCCCTTCCTCCCGCGCGATGAAGCCGCTGTCAGCCAGATCGGACAGGCGCAGGGACGGGGCGTCGGCCTGGGGATGGGGCGGCGCGCAGATGATGATGCTGGGATGGCGGGCGAAGGGGTCGGCCAGCAGTTCATCCTCGTCCAGCGGGCGGCCCATGATGGCGAGATCGACCTCGCCCTTGGCGACCATCGCATTGACCTCCCGCCGGTTGCCGTCCTGGAGATGGATCGACACGCCCGGCCGCTCCGCCTGGAAACGGGAGACCATATGCGGGGCGATGTATTTGGCGGTGCTGACCAGCCCGATGGTGACGTTGCCGCCGGTCACCCCCTTCAGCGCCTGCATCCGCCGGTCGGCATTGTCCAGCGCCTGGAGAATCAGCGTCGCATGCTCCAGCAGGTCGCGCCCCGCCTCCGTCAGCACGACGCCACGGCCGACCCGCTCGAACAGCGGAAACCCGCAATGCCCCTCGACCTGCTTGATCTGGAACGAGACCGCGCCGGGCGTCAGGCCGAACTGCTCCGCCACGCGGGCGAAGGACAGACTGCGGGCGGCGGCGGTGAAGATCTGCAGCTGGCGCAGCGTGGCATGCTGGATGGTCATCGGTCGGCCCATTCATCAGGAATCCCTATTCATACTGTGCTGTGTATTTGAATTTTCCTCAATAGTACGTGGAGCTAACGTTTTCAGCGGAACGAACCGAACGCCACCGGCGAGGTGAAGACGATGAACTACGTATCGACGACGCTCCCTACGGATCAGAAGGCCGCCGAGGGGGTGGTCAGCGACCCGAAGGCCCGCTACCGGCCGGGCGTGCTGAAATACCGCCAGATGGGCTATTGGGAGCCCGACTACGAACCGAAGGACACCGACGTGCTCGCCGTCTTCCGCATCACGCCGCAGGATGGCGTCGACCCGGAGGAAGCGGCGGCGGCGGTCGCCGGCGAAAGCTCCACCGCCACCTGGACCGTGGTGTGGACCGACCGCCTGACCGATTGCGAGCGCTATCGCGCCAAGGCTTTCCGCGTCGATCCGGTGCCCGGCACGCCGGGGCAGTATTTCGCCTACATCGCCTATGAACTCGACCTGTTCGAGGAAGGGTCGATCGCCAACCTCACCGCATCGATCATCGGCAACGTCTTCGGCTTCAAGCCGCTGAAGGGGCTGCGGCTGGAGGACATGCGGATCCCCGTCGCCTATCTGAAGACCTTTCAGGGGCCGGCGACCGGCATCGTGGTGGAGCGCGAGCGGCTGAACAATTTCGGCCGGCCGCTGCTGGGCGCCACCATGAAGCCGAAGCTGGGGCTTTCCGGCCGCAACTATGGCCGCGTGGTGTACGAGGCGCTGAAGGGCGGGCTCGACTTCACCAAGGACGACGAGAACATCAACTCGCAGCCCTTCATGCATTGGCGCGACCGCTTCCTCTACTGCATGGAGGGGGTGAACCGCGCCGTCGCCGAGACCGGCGAGGTCAAGGGCACCTATCTGAACGTCACCGGCGCCACCATGGAGGACATGTATGAGCGCGCCGAGTTCGCCAAGGAATTGGGCAGCGTCATCATCATGATCGATCTGGTGATCGGCTACACCGCCATCCAGTCGATGGCGAAATGGGCGCGGCGCAACGACATGATCCTTCACCTGCACCGTGCCGGCCATTCCACTTACACCCGGCAGAAGAGCCACGGCGTGTCCTTCCGCGTCATCGCCAAGTGGATGCGCATGGCCGGCGTCGACCACATCCATGCCGGCACCGTCGTGGGCAAGCTGGAAGGCGATCCCAACGTGATCCGCGGCATCTACGACACCTGCCGCGAGACCCATGTCCCGCAGAACCTGCAGCACGGCATCTTCTTCGACCAGCCCTGGGCCGGTCTGAAGCGGGTGATGCCGGTGGCGTCCGGCGGCATCCATGCCGGGCAGATGCACCAGCTGCTCACATATCTGGGCGAGGACGTGATCCTGCAGTTCGGCGGCGGCACCATCGGCCACCCGGACGGCATCCAGGCCGGCGCCACCGCCAACCGTGTCGCGCTGGAAGTGATGGTCAAGGCCCGCAACGAGGGCCGCGACATCTGGAGCGAGGGGCCGGAAATCCTGCGCGATGCCGCCCGCTGGTGCGCCCCGCTGCGCGCCGCGCTCGACACCTGGAAGGACGTGACCTTCGACTACGCCTCCACCGACAGCGTCGATTACGTTCCCACCCCCACCGCGGCGATGTGAGAAGGAGAGTTTTCCATGCGATTGACACAGGGTCAGTTCTCCTTCCTGCCGGATTTGACGGACGAGGAGATCACCAAACAGGTGCAATACGCCCTCGACCAGGGCTGGGCCGTGGCGGTGGAGTTCACCGACGATCCGCACCCGCGCAACAGCTATTGGACGATGTGGGGCAACCCCATGTTCGACCTGCGCGACGCCAAGGGCGTGATGATGGAGATCGACGCCTGCCGCACCGCCCACCCCGACCAGTATGTGAAGGTTCTCGCCTTCGACAGCTCCCACGGGTTCGAGACGGTGCGCATGTCCTACCTGATCAACCGCCCGGCGGTGGAGCCCGGCTTCGAGCTGCTGCGCTCCGAAGGGCCGGGGCGGCGCATCGGCTACACGGTGCGCAGCTATGCCACCGGCCGTCCGCCGGGCGAGCGCTATGGCGGGGAGGTCCGTCATGGAGCGTAACCTAGGGAACGGCAATCTCCTCGCCCCCTCCCTCCTGTCCGCCGACTTCGCCCGGCTGGGCGAGGAGGTGGAGCGGGTGGTGGAGGCCGGATGCGAGGTCGTCCATGTCGACGTGATGGACAACCATTACGTCCCGAACCTGACCATCGGCCCGCTGGTCTGCGCCGCCATCCGCCCGCGCACCCGCGCCGTCATCGACGTCCATCTGATGGTGCGGCCGGTCGATGCGCTGGTGCCGGCATTCGCCAAGGCCGGGGCCGACATCATCAGCTTCCACCCCGAGGCGTCGGACCATCCCGACCGTACCCTTGCGCTGATCCGCGAGCAGGGCTGCCGCGCCGGGCTGGCGCTGAACCCGGCGACGCCTCTGGCCCATCTCGATCATGTGATGGACCGGCTGGACCTGATCCTCGTCATGTCGGTCAACCCCGGCTTCGGCGGCCAGTCCTTCATCCCCTCCGCGTTCGAGAAGATCGCCGAAATCCGCCGCCGCATCGACCGCCACCGCGAGCGCACCGGCCGCGACATCCGGCTGGAGGTGGATGGCGGCATCAAGCCCGACAACATCCGCGCCGTCGCCGATGCCGGGGCCGACGTCTTCGTCGCCGGCTCTGCCATCTTCGGCGCTGCTGACGCCGACGGCGGCTATCGCGGGGTGGTCGGGCGGATGCGCGCCGCCCTGATGAGGGAACCGGAATGGAGGGCGGCATGAGCGGGGCGGCCGACCTTCTCGATCCGGAAACCGCCCCGAAAACCGCCCCGGAAACCCGAAACCAGCCGCCCGACGCTCCCTCCGTCGATCTCGACGCGCTTTACCGCGAGTCCGGCATCGGCGAAATGCTGGCGGGGATGGACCGCGAACTGGTCGGGCTGATGCCGGTGAAGACCCGTATCCGCGAGATCGCCGCCCTGCTGCTGGTGGAGCGGGCACGGCGCAGCATCGGCCTCCGGGCGGAACCGCCGTCGCTGCACATGTGCTTCACCGGCAATCCCGGCACCGGCAAGACGACGGTGGCTCGCCGCATGGCCGGGCTTCTCCATGGGCTGGGCTATATCCGCCGCGACCATGTGGTCAGCGTCACCCGCGACGATCTGGTCGGCCAATATATCGGCCACACCGCGCCGAAGACGAAGGAGGTCCTGAAGCGCGCCATGGGCGGCGTGCTGTTCATCGACGAGGCCTATTACCTCTACCGGCCGGAGAACGAGCGCGATTACGGCCAGGAAGCCATCGAAATCATGCTCCAGGTGATGGAGGACAACCGCGACGATCTGGTCGTGATCCTCGCCGGCTATCGCGACCGCATGGAGGTCTTCTTCCGCTCCAATCCCGGCATGGCGTCGCGCATCGCCCATCATGTCGACTTCCCCGACTACGAGGCCGGCGAACTGCTGGAGATCGCCCGGCTGATGACGGAGGGCATGCAGTACCGCATGGCCCCGGAAGCCGAGCGGGCGATGGGCGACTACATCCTCCGCCGCATGGCCCAGCCGCGCTTTGCCAACGCCCGCTCCATCCGCAACGCGCTGGACCGTGCCCGCCTGCGTCAGGCCAACCGCCTGTTCGAGGCACGCGGCAGCGCCATCGCCGCCGCCGACCTGCTGACCATCGCCGAGGAGGACATCCGCCAAAGCCGCGTCTTCACACAATAGGCCGGCAACAAGCCGGCCGGACAAAACACGAGAGAGGGGGAACCGATGCCGCACCGTCACACGACCTTCAGCAAATTCATCATCGAGGACCAGCGCCGCCGCGGCGGGGCCGATACCGACCTGACCGCGCTGCTCAACGACGTGCAGACCGCGTGCAAGTTCATCGCCAGCGCCGCCGCCCGCGGGTCGTTGACGCCGTCCGCCGGCCAGCCGGCAGTTACGGCACCCGAACCCGGCGTCAACGTCCATGGGGAGACGCAGAAGCCGCTGGACCTGATCGCCAACGAGATCATGCTGCGCACCTGCGAATATGGCGGCAAGCTCTGCGGCATGGCGTCGGAGGAAATGGAGGAGCCGTACCGCATCCCCCGCGAATACCCGCGCGGCCGCTATCTGCTGGCCTTCGATCCGCTGGACGGCTCGTCGAATGTGGACGTCAACCTGACGGTCGGCACCATCTTCTCCATCCTCAAGGCGCCCGACGGGGTGGATGAGCCGGAGGTGGAGCATTTCCTGCAGCCCGGCACCCAGCAGGTGGCGGCGGGATTCGCGCTCTACGGCCCGGCCGACATGATCATCGCCACCTTCGGCGAGGGCGTGCACGGCTTCACGCTCGACCGCGAGATCGGCGCCTACACCCTGACCCATCCGGATATGCGCATCCCCGATCATGTCTGCGAATTCGCCATCAACAGTTCCAACGCCCGCTTCTGGGAGCCGCCGGTGCGCCAGTATGTCGAGGAATGCATCAAGGGCAGCTCCGGCCCGCGCGAGGCGGATTTCAACATGCGCTGGATCGCCTCGCTGGTGGCGGAGGTCTACCGCATCCTGATCCGCGGCGGCGTCTTCCTCTATCCGCGCGACGCCCGCCCCACCCACAAGCCGGGCCGGCTGCGCCTTCTCTACGAGGCGAACCCCATCGCCATGCTGGTGGAGCAGGCGGGCGGGGCGGCCAGCACCGGGCGGCAGCGCATCCTCGACATCAAGCCGATGGCCCTGCATCAGCGCGTGCCGGTGATCCTGGGATCGAAGGCGGAGGTTGAACGGCTGGTCGCCTATCACGCCGCCTACGACCGGGGGGAGGAACTGGCCTTCCACGCCCCGCTGTTCGGCAGCCGGTCGCTGTTCCTGCCGTCCGAAACCGCGGCACTCGGCTGAAGGAGGAGGATGCCATGTCGGCCCGTCATCCGATCATCGTCGTCACCGGCTCCTCCGGCGCCGGGACCACCACCGTCACCCGCACCTTCCAGCAGATCTTCCGGCGCGAGGCCATCGCCGCCGCCATCGTCGAGGGCGACAGCTTCCACCGCTACGACCGCCGCGAAATGCGCGCCAAGGTCGCCGAGGCGCAGGAGGAACCCCATTCGACCTTCAGCCATTTCGGCCCAGACGCCAACCTGTTCGAGGAACTGGACGACCTGTTCCGCAGCTATGGCGAGACCGGCGGCGGCCGGACCCGCAAGTACCTGCATGACGAGAAGGAGGCCGAACCCTACGGCCAGGACCCCGGCACCTTCACGCCGTGGGAACAGATCGAGCCCGGCACCGACCTGCTGTTCTACGAAGGCCTGCACGGCTGCGTGCGCACCGACCGCGTCGATCTCGCGCGCCATGCCGACCTGAAGATCGGGGTCGTTCCCATCGTCAACCTCGAATGGATCCAGAAGATCCACCGCGACCGCAACTTGCGCGGCTATTCGGAGGAGGCCATCGTCGACACCATCCTGCGGCGCATGCCCGATTACGTGAAATACATCTGCCCGCAGTTCAGCAGCACCGACGTGAATTTCCAGCGCGTGCCGACGGTGGACACCAGCAACCCCTTCATCGCCCGCGACATCCCGACCTCGGACGAAAGCATGCTGGTCATCCGCTTCACCCGGCCGAAGGGCATCGACTTCCCCTATCTGCTGTCGATGCTGAAGGACAGCTTCATGACTCGGCCCAACACCATCGTCTGTCCGGGCGACAAGATGGCGCTGGCGATGCAGCTGATCTTCACGCCGATGATCTGGCAGCTGGTCGACCGCAAGAAGAAGGCGTTCTGAGGGCGCGCGCCCAATGGCACCAGCAATCCCCTTTCCCCCGCTCACGCGCAAACTTCGTTTGCGCTGACGCGGCAGGCGGACCATTGGTCCGCCGAAAGTGGGGAGAGGGTTAGGGTGAGGGGGACGCGCGGCGAGGATTCTCGGGATAGCCACGCTATGCATCCCCCTCACCCCGACCCTCTCCCCGGGGGGGAGAGGGGGATTCTCCTTGCCGCCTGAAAATTCAAAACCGGGAGGACACCAACCATGAACGCGTCGATGATCGCGGCCGTCGAGGTCCGCGAACAGGACCGGCTTGCCTTGCCGCCAACTGATCTCTCCAGCCGCGCTCCGGGGCGCCGCCTGCTGGCGAACGCCTTGCGCATGCTCGCCGTCGATGCGGTGGAGGCGGCGAACTCCGGCCATCCCGGCATGCCGATGGGGATGGCCGACATCGCCGAGGCGCTGTGGCGGCGCCATCTGCGCCACAATCCGGCCGACCCGCGCTGGCCAGACCGCGACCGCTTCGTGCTGTCGAACGGGCACGGCTCGATGCTGCTCTACGCGCTGCTGCACCTGACCGGCTACGACCTGCCGATGGAGGAGCTGCGGCGCTTCCGGCAGCTCGGCTCGCGCACGCCGGGGCATCCGGAATATGGCGTCACGCCGGGTGTGGAGACGACCACCGGGCCGCTGGGGCAGGGCCTCGCCAACGCAATCGGGATGGCCCTGGCCGAACGGCTGCTGGGGGCGGAGTTCAACCGGCCGGGGCACCGGATCGTCGACCATCGGACCTTCTGCTTCGTCGGCGACGGCTGCCTGATGGAGGGGATCAGCCACGAAGCCTGCTCGCTGGCCGGTACGTTGGGGCTGGAAAAGCTGGTGGTCCTCTATGACGACAACGGCATCTCCATCGACGGACCCGTCAGCGGCTGGTTCACCGACGACACGGCGGGGCGGTTCGAGGCCTATGGCTGGCGGGTGATCCGCGAGGTCGACGGTCACGATGCCTACGCGCTGGACACCGCCATCGACGAGGCACTGGCTCCCTGCGGCAAGCCGACGCTGGTCTGCTGCAAGACGGTGATCGGCCATGGTTCCCCCAACCGGGCCGGGTCGGCCGAGGCACATGGCGCGCCGCTGGGATCGGCCGAGTTGGCCGCAACCAGGGCCGCGCTCGGGTGGACCTCCCCGCCCTTCGAGATGCCGGAGGAGGTGCGTGCCGGCTGGGACGCCCGGCGGCGCGGTGCGGCGGCACAAGCCGACTGGCAGGCCCGGTTCGATGCCTATGCCGACGCCCACCCGCAACTCGCAACCGAGTTCCTGCGGCGCATGCGCGGCGACCTGCCGGAGACTTTCGCCGAGGCAGCCGACGCCTGGATCGCCGCCGTCGCGGAGCGGGCGGAGCCGATGGCGTCGCGCAAGGCGTCCCAGCAAGTCATCCAGGCGCTGGCCGACTTGTTGCCGGAGCTGCTGGGCGGATCAGCGGATCTCACCGGCTCCAATCTCACCGACTGGCGGGGGAGCGGCGGGCGCCACCTCCATTACGGCGTGCGGGAGTTCGCCATGGCCGCGGTGATGAACGGCATCGCACTGCATGGCGGCTTCCTGCCCTTCGGCGGCACCTTCCTGGCCTTTTCCGACTACTCCCGCAACGGCCTGCGCCTGTCGGCGCTGATGGGGCTGCGCGTTGTCCATGTCTTCACCCATGACGGCATCGGCCTGGGCGAGGACGGCCCCACCCATCAGCCGGTGGAGCATGCCGCCAGCCTGCGCCTGATGCCGAACCTCGACGTCTGGCGCCCCTGCGACGCCCTGGAAACCGCCATCGCATGGCGGGCGGCGGTGGAGCGGGCGGACGGGCCGAGCGCGCTGCTGCTGTCGCGCCAGACCCTGCCGGTACAGGCCGGAACTGATCGAGCCCGCGATGCCGCCCGCGGCGGCTATGTGCTGGCCGATAACGAGGGCTTCGACGTGGTGCTGATCGCCACCGGGTCGGAGGTCGCCATCGCCATGGAGGCGCGGCGGCTGCTCGCCGGCCGGGGCATCGCTGCCCGCGTCGTCTCGATGCCCTGCTGCGAGGTTTTCGACCGCCAGGACCCGGCATGGCGAAGCGGCGTGCTGCCGGACGGCATTCCCCGGCTGGCGGTGGAGGCCGGGGCGACCGGGCTGTGGCGCGCCCATGTCGGGCTGGACGGCGATGTGGTCGGCCTCGACCGCTACGGCGAATCCGCGCCCGCAGCCGACCTCTACCGCCATTTCGGCATCACGGCGGAGGCGGTGGCGGACCGTGCCCAACGCCTCTGCTCCCATCTGTCCTGACCTGAACCGGAGACCTCCCGCGATGGCCCTGATCTCCCTCCGACAGCTTCTCGATCACGCGGCCGACCATGGCTATGGCGTGCCGGCCTTCAACATCAACAACATGGAACAGATCCAGGCGATCATGCAGGCAGCGGACGACTGCGCCAGCCCGGTGATCCTCCAGGCCTCGGCCGGGGCGCGCAAATATGCCGGCGAGCCGTTCCTGCGCCACATGGTGCAGGCGGCGGTGGAGATGTGGCCGCACATCCCCGTCTGCCTGCACCAGGACCATGGCGCCAGCCCGGCCGTCTGCCAGCAGGCGATCCGCTCCGGCTTCACCAGCGTGATGATGGACGGCTCGCTGCTGGACGACATGAAGACGCCGGCCGGCTACGACTACAACATCCGCGTCACCCGGCAGGTGGTGGAGCAGGCGCACGCCGTCGGCGTCTCGGTGGAGGGCGAACTGGGCTGCCTCGGCTCGCTGGAGACCGGGCGGGCGGGGGAGGAGGACGGATCCGGCGCCGCCGGCATTCTGTCGCACGACCAGCTGCTGACCGACCCGGAGCAGGCGGCGGATTTCGTGGCGCGGACGGGGGTGGATGCGCTCGCCATCGCCATCGGCACCAGCCACGGCGCCTACAAGTTCAGCCGCCGCCCGGACGGCGAGGTGCTGGCGATCGACCGCATCCGCGCCATCCACGACCGCATCCCCGACACCCATCTGGTGATGCACGGCTCCTCCAGCGTGCCGCAGGAATGGCTGGAGATCATCCGCGCCCATGGCGGCAGCATCCGCGAGACCTACGGCGTCCCGGTCGAGGAAATCCGCGAGGGCATTCGCAACGGCGTGCGCAAGGTCAACATCGATACCGACATCCGCCTCGCCATGAGCGGCAGCCTGCGCCGCGCGATGATGACGCGGCCCGACGAGTTCGACCCGCGCAAGTTCCTGGCCGAGGCGACCAGGGCCGCCCGCGCCCTCTGCCGCGAGCGGTTCGAGGCATTCGGGTCGGCCGGGCAGGCGGACCGGATCGCCCCGCTTCCGCTGGAACGCATGGCCGCCCGCGCCGCGGCACTGGAGTTCGCGGCGATGGAGCGGCGGTCGCCTGCCGTGATGGCGTCGGGCTGACGGGCGAGACGGTGAACAGGCCGGCACCGGTCGTCTTCGACCTGGATGGGACGCTGATCGACAGCGCGCCGCATCTCGGTCATGCCCTCAACCGCCTGCTCGGCGAATGGGGCCGGCCGCCGGTCGGTGACGCCATGCTGCGCTCCCTGATCGGCGACGGCCCCCGGCTGCTGGTGGAGCGTGGTTTCGCCGCCGCCGGCCGGCCCCTTCCGGCGGAGGAGGTGGAGTCCGCCCTGGTCCGTTTCCTCGACCTCTATGCGGCGCTTCCCGCCGACCCTGCCAGCGTCTATCCCGGCGTGCCGCGGACGCTGGCGGGGCTGGCGGCACGCGGCCACCCCATCGGCCTGTGTACCAACAAGCCCAAGGCGATCGCCCGCTACCTACTGGGCGAGCTGGGGCTTCTGCCGTTCTTCGGCGCCATCGTCGGCGGCGACAGCCTGCCCCAGCGCAAACCGGCACCGGAGCCTCTGCTGGCCGTGCTGGATGCGCTGAACGGCCCGTCCGCCGGTGCGGTCATGGTCGGCGACGGCGCCAACGACCTGGCCGCCGCCCGTGCCGCCGGCGTCGCCTGCATCCTGGTGTCCTATGGCTATGCGCGCGGCAATCCGGCCGACCTTGCGGCCGACCGGCTGATCCACCATTTCACCGACCTTCCGGACGCGTTGGAGGCCGTTCGCCGGGATCCCCCTCACCCCATCCGACATTCCCATCCAGCGGAAACCGATAATGATTTAGGATGCTGACTTTCAGCAAAGGATGCGTTACCGTGGCATCTGGTATACGAGACACCAGGAACTCGGATCGCGACACCCAGAAGCGCGGACCATCCAGCAGAGGCCAGAAACGCCGTGACCGCATTCCCCCCGAACATCAGCGCTCCAATCATCAGCGCAAAGCCGCCGGGCGGCGTTCCTGCCCGCAGCATCCATCCCGGCTCCGGCCGCCGCAAGACGCGCGACCAGCAGAAGGGCCGTCAGGTCGATCCCGTCAGCCTTGAGGAGGTTCGGGCGCTTCTCGGCGACCGCTCCCGTCAGGCGGACCTGCTGATCGAGCATCTCCACCTGTTTCAGGACCATTACGGCTGCCTGCATGCCCGCCACCTCGCCGCGCTGGCGAAGGAGATGAAGCTGGCGCTGGTCGAGGTGTTCGAGGTCGCGTCCTTCTACGCCCATTTCGACATCGTGATGGACGGCGAACCGGCGCCGCCGAAGCTCACCATCCGCGTCTGCGATTCGCTGAGCTGCGCGCTCGCCGGGGCGGAACAGCTGCATGAGGCGCTGAAGGCGGGCGTCGACGAGCGCGAGGTCCGCATCCTGCGCGCTCCCTGCATGGGCGGCTGCAACAACGCGCCCGTCGTGGCGATCGGCCATGCCCCGCACGAGAACGCGACCGTCGAGAGCGTGCTCGACGCCGTGGCGCACGGCCATGTCCATCCGGACATCCCCGACTATCTCGGCTTCGACGAATATATCCGCGGCGGCGGCTACAAGATGCTGGCCGAATGCCTGGATGGAGCGCGCGACGTCGATCAGGTGCTGAAGATGCTGGAGGATTCCAGCATCCGCGGCCTGGGCGGCGCCGGCTTCCCCACCGGCCTGAAATGGCGCTATGTCCGGGCGGAGCCGGGGCCGCGCATGATGGCGATCAACGGCGACGAGGGCGAGCCCGGCACCTTCAAGGACCGCTTCCATCTGGAGCGCGACCCGCACCGCTTCCTGGAGGGGATGCTGATCGGCGCCTGGACGGCCGAGGCGACGGACGTCTACATCTATCTGCGCGACGAATACCCGCAATGCCGGGAAATCCTGCTGCGCGAGATCCCGAAGGTCGAGGCCGCCGGCCTGGCCCGCCACACCCGCATCCATCTGCGGCGCGGCGCCGGCGCCTACATCTGCGGCGAAGAGTCGGCGATGCTGGAGAGCATCGAGGGCAAGCGCGGGCTGCCCCGCCACAAGCCGCCCTTCCCGTCGGTGGTCGGCCTGTTCGGCCGCCCGACCCTGATCAACAACATCGAGACGGTGTTCTGGGTCCGCGAGATTCTGGAGAAGGGCGGGTCCTGGTTCGCCAGCCACGGCATGAACGGGCGCAAGGGGCTGCGCACCTTCTCGGTCTCCGGGCGGGTGAAGGAGCCGGGGGTCAAGCTGGCTCCCGCCGGCATTACCCTGCAGGAGCTGGTCGACCAGTATTGCGGCGGCATGGCCGACGGCCACACGCTGAAGGGCTATCTTCCCGGCGGCCCGTCGGGCGGCATCCTGCCGGCGTCGATGGCGAACATCCCGCTCGATTTCGGCACGCTGGAACCGCACGGCTCCTTCATCGGCTCGGCCGCCGTCGTCGTGCTGTCCGACAAGGACAACATGCGGGACGTGGCGCTCAACCTGCTGAAGTTCTTCGAGGACGAGAGCTGCGGCCAATGCACGCCCTGCCGGGTCGGCACCGAGAAGGCCGTGCGCCTGATCAGCGAGCCTGAATGGGACGAGGAACTGCTGACCGCGCTCGCCACCGTCATGGGCGACGCGTCGATCTGCGGCCTGGGTCAGGCGGCGATGAACCCGATCAAGCTGGTGATGAAGCATTTCCGCGAAGACTTCGTGTCGCGTCAGGGCTCGGCGCAGACCGTGGCCCAGGGCGCAACCGGATCGCAGGGGTAAGGAGACCGACATGTCCCACGGCATCACTTTCACCCTGGACGGCACCGAGGTCGAGGCACGCAACGGCGAGACGATCTGGCAGGTCGCCACCCGGATCGGCACCGAGATCCCGCATCTCTGCCACCGGCCGGAGCCGGGCTACCGCCCCGACGGCAACTGCCGCGCCTGCATGGTGGAGATCGAGGGGGAGCGCGTGCTCGCCGCCTCCTGCATCCGCAAGCCCAAGCCGGGCATGACCGTGCGCACCGCGTCCGAGCGGGCCAAGGCATCGCGCAAGCTGGTCTTCGAACTGCTGCTGGCCGACCAGCCGGAGCGGGAGACCGCGCACGACCCCAACTCCACCTTCTGGAAATGGACCGACAAGGTCGAGATCGCCGGCAGCCGCTTCCCCACCGTGGACCGGCCGAACAAGACCGACGACATGTCGCACCCGGCGATGGCGGTCCAGCTCGATGCCTGTATCCATTGCAACCTGTGCGTCCGCGCCTGCCGCGAGGTCCAGGTCAACGACGTCATCGGCATGGCGGCGCGCGGGCATCTGGAAAAGATCGTCTTCGATTTCGACGACCCGATGGGCCAGTCCACCTGCGTCGCCTGCGGCGAGTGCGTGCAGGCCTGCCCGACCGGTGCGCTGATGCCGGCGGCCCTGGTTGACGAGAAGGGCGTCTACACCAATGCGCCCGACCGCGAAGTGGACTCCGTCTGCCCCTATTGCGGCGTCGGCTGCCAGCTGACCTACAAGATCAAGGACAACAAGATCGTCGCCGTCGACGGCAAGGATGGCCCGTCGAACCAGAACCGGCTCTGCGTGAAGGGCCGTTTCGGCTTCGATTACGCCCATCACGGCGACCGGCTGACCGTGCCGCTGATCCGCCGGCAAGGCGTTTCCAAGCACGACGTTGACATCGACCCGATGAACCCCTTCACCCATTTCCGCGAAGCGACCTGGGACGAGGCGCTTGCGGTTGCGGCGGGCGGTCTGAAGAAGATCCGGGACGAGCGCGGCGGCAACGCGCTGGCCGGCTTCGGGTCGGCCAAGGGCTCCAACGAAGAGGCGTATCTGTTCCAGAAGCTGGTGCGCACCGGCTTCGGCACCAACAACGTCGATCACTGCACCCGGCTCTGCCACGCCTCATCGGTGGCGGCGCTGATCGAGGGCGTCGGGTCGGGGGCGGTGTCGGCCCCCTTCATGGCGGCGGAGGATGCCGAGGTCATCGTCATCATCGGCGCCAACCCGACGGAGAACCATCCCGTCGCCGCGACCTTCTTCAAGAACGCGGCGGAGCGCGGGGCGAAGCTGATCGTCATGGATCCGCGCGGGCTCGCCATGGCGCGCCACGCCACGCACATGCTGCAGTTCACGCCGGGCCGCGACGTGTCGATGCTGAACGCCATCCTCCACACCATCATCGCGGAGGGGCTGTACGACCGGCAATATGTCCAGGCCAACACCGAGGATTTCGAGGCGCTGGCCGAGACGGTCAAGGATTACCCGCCGGAGGAGATGGAGAAGGTCTGCGGCATCCCCGCCGCAACCCTGCGCACAGTGGCGCGTCTGTTCGCCCGGTCGAAGGCATCGATCATCTTCTGGGGCATGGGCGTCTCGCAGCACATCCACGGCACCGACAACAGCCGCTGCCTGATCGCGCTGTCGCTGGTCACCGGCCAGATCGGCCGCCCCGGCACCGGCCTGCACCCGCTGCGCGGCCAGAACAACGTCCAGGGCGCGTCGGACGCCGGCCTGATCCCGATGTTCTACCCCGACTACAAGTCGGTCGAGGATCCGGAGGTCCAGTCCTTCTACGAGAATTACTGGGGCACCAAGCTGGACGGCAAGCGCGGCCTGACGGTGGTCGAGATCATGGACGCCATCCATGACAACCGGATCAAGGGCCTCTACATCGAGGGCGAGAACCCGGCGATGTCCGATCCGGACGTGACCCACGCCCGAGAGGCGCTGGCCATGCTCGACCATCTGGTGGTGCAGGACATCTTCCTGACCGAGACGGCGAAATACGCCGACGTGGTGTTGCCTGCCTCTGCCTGGCCGGAAAAGGACGGCACCGTCATCAACACCAACCGGCAGGTCCAGATGGGCCGCGCGGCGGTGCCGATGCCGGGCGAAGCGCGCCAGGATCTGTGGATCATCCAGGACATGGCCCGCGGGCTGGGGCTGAACTGGAACTACACCCATGTGTCGGAGGTGTTCGCGGAGATGGTCGGCGCCATGCCGTCGCTCGCCAACATCACCTGGGAGCGGGTGGAGCGCGAGGGCTCCGTCACCTATCCGGTCGACGGCCCGGACGAGCCCGGCCACGACATCGTCTTCGGCAACGGCTTCCCGACGAAGACGGGCCGCGGTCGCTTCGTGCCGGCGCGGCCGATCAACCCGGCGGAGACGCCCGATCTCGACTACCCGCTGGTGCTCACCACCGGCCGCCAGCTGGAGCACTGGCACACCGGGTCGATGACCCGCCGGTCGAACGTGCTGGACGCGGTGGAGCCGGAGGCGGTCGCCTATGTCTCTCCGCACGACCTGACCCGTGCGGGCATGCGCACCGGCGACTACATGCTGGTGTCGAGCCGCCGCGGTACCATCCGGCTGAAGGCCCGCATCGACGACCGCATGCCGGTCGGGCTGGTCTTCATCCCCTTCGCCTACGCGGAAGCGGCGGCGAATGTGCTGACCAACCCGCAGCTCGATCCCTTCGGCAAGATCCCGGAGTTCAAATACTGCGCGATCAAGATCGAGAAGGCGGAGATGGCCGAGGCTGCGGAGTAGCGCCGGGAAGACCGGCAATGGCGGCGGCGACCCGCGCCGCCGCCTGCGGGTCGATGCCCGCGGTGCGCTCCCCGCCGCAGAGCGCGCCGCGGAAGCCGAGGTAATCGGGCGACAGGGCCGAGAGGGCCGGGATGTCTGCAACGCGCAGCGACCCGGCCAGCCCGGTCAGCAGGCCGTGCGCCCGTGTGCAGCATACGAAGCTGGACAGCTGCGCATCGTGCCAATGGTGGCGCAGCCCGTGGCGCTTGCCGGCTGTGTCCAGCATCGCCCCGCGAAAGCCGGCGGATGCCAGCCGGTCGATGGGCAGGCAGCCGGGATCCGGAGGCCAAAGGTCGGCGAAGAGCACGGCGACCAGATGCACCCCTTCCGCCGCCAGCGGGGCGAGCGCGTCGATGCAGCGGTCGGGCGCTCCATCCGGCGCAAAGCCGATCTTGACGAAATCCACGCCGGTGCCGGCGATGCGACGCGCTGCCGGCTCGACGATCTCGGGCCGCATCGGGTGGTCGCCGATGGTGGCGCTCAGCCGCGGGCGTCCGGGCAGGGCCGCCAGATCGCGCACCGTCGGGGCGATGTCCTCCGCTGCCCATGCTCCCAGCGCCCCGGCGGAGGGGTCCTTCAGATCCAGGATGTCGGGGCCTGCCGGCAGGAGCAGGGGGATTTCCGCCGCGGTCGCGACGCTGGCCAACCACCCGGTCATGAGCTTTCCTCCGCCCGGTGGGCTGCGATGCGGTCCATCAGCCAGCCCCAGGCCTCCAACTCATGCGGGCCGGCGGTCTTGCCGATGGCGATGGACAGGTAGTCGACCTCCCGCTGGATCTTGTCGGCGGGCAGCATGTGCAGACGGCTGACCAGAATGGCCGCTTCGATCACCGCCGCCTGTGCCCGGTTGTGGCCGCGAAAAGGGGCATGGGTCGCGGCATGGATGGTGCGGCAGTGGAAGCGAGGGCGAACCGGGTCGTCCTCCACCTCCGCCACCGCGATCTCCTCATGCGACAGGCAGTCTGCCAAGCGCGGGGCGTCGATCCGTTCCGCCGCAACGGTCGGCCAGTCGCGCCGCCGCCCGCTGATGCAGCCGGCGAAGACCCGCACGTCGTCCGTGTGGTTGACGACGGCGCAGCGACGGGCGAACAGGTTGTCCAGCGTCCGCGACGGCCGGAACGGGGCCAGGATGAAGCGCTCACCGTCACCGGCCGACTCCACCGTCACCCCCATCGGCGCCACATGGGGCCGTCCGTCCGCGCCGGTGGTGGTGATGATGGTCTCGCGGATCAGGGGCATGGATCAGCTGCTTCGCTTGGTCGGGCCGGCGGCGTGGAAGCCGGTGGGGTCGTCCTTCGGCTCGTCCGTCGCCACGCCCCAGCGCAATTCGCTGTCCTGGGCATAGCGCTTGCCGAGTTGCCACGCGATCTGCGCCCGCGCCAGTTCCACCCCCAGATAAAAGGCATGGCCGGTGTCGGTTCCAAGATCGAGCTTTGGAAACAGGTCGAACGGATCGGTGGCGCGGTGGTGGCCGTCGCGGTTGTAGAGATGGATGCCTTCTGCGCTGACCTCCACCCGGTAATTGGGGTCGCGGATCTGTGCCGCGGTCTCGGCGATCTGTTCGGCGCCGCGGACGAAGGGCCGACGGTCGCGCAGGCACAGCAGGCCGGTGCCGAAGCCGCGCGGCATGCTGTGCGCGGCGCGGGCGGCGAAGAACTGGCGCCGCGCTGCATCGAACTCGCGGATGGCGCGCCGGCAATGCGGGCTGACCTGCACCGCCAGGACATTGCCGATCCGCAGTTCGGAAACTACCCCCATCAGCACCGCGGTGATGCCGGAGGTGTCGGCGTCGGTCAGTTCCGTCACATTGCCGATGCCCATCAGGATCTCGGCGCCGGGCCAGCGCTCCCGCACGGTGCGGTACCGCAGCAGGGAGTCGGTGAAGCCGTGGTGGATCGGCTCCAGGATCGGATCGACCAGGAAGCGCCGTCCGCGGCGGGTCATGGCGTCGACGGCGCGGCCCAGGCTGTCGAGATCCGGCGGGGTGGTCGGGATCAGCACCGGCACCGCATCGCCCTCGTCGGCAAGGTGGACCGTTTCCTCCGTCAGGCTGAGCAGATAGTCGGCACCGGCCCTCGTGGCGCGGCGCAGTTCGTCGGCGTTCAGGGAATCGACGCTGACGGCGAAGCCGGCATTATGCAGCGCGCCGATGGCCTCCTCCAGATGCGGGAAGGGGGTGTCGGGCAGGCAGCCGAGGTCGACGACATCGGCGCCGTCGGCGCGAAGCTCCGCCGCCTTGGCGAGGATGGCGGCGGTGTTGCGCGACGGCGCGTCCACGATTTCGGCGAAGATGCGGGTGTCGTGCCGGCTGAGGTCGAGCGGGCGGGCCTGCCGCTGGAAGTATTGGGGCAGATCCTCCAATTCGTCGGGTCCGCGTTCGACCGCCGTGCCGAAATGGCCGGCCAAGGCGTCGAGATCGCCGCGGAACCGGCCCGGCAGCAGGATCAGGTCGGCACCGCGCGCGGAGTCCAGCCGCCGCAGCACGATATCGGTGGTGGCAAGCGCCGCGACCTTGACGCCGAGATTGACGATGGTCGCCTCGAAGGGCAGGGGGGCGAGCGACTCCAGCACCTGACGCAGCCGGTCCTCCGCCAGGGAACCGGTCAGGAAAAGGATGTGCCGGGCCATGCCGCCTCCCGTTCCCGCTTCACCCACAGCCGGGTGCCGGCCGCCGGTCCGCCGTGCAGTTCCGCAAGGAACAGCGGCAGGTCGTCCCGGCCGACGCAGCGGACCTCCGCCGCCAGCCGCTCCATGCGGCCGGGCAGAACCGGGTCGATCACGCCGGCGCGTGCCAGCGCCCGCGCATCGGCCGTCCCCGGCGGCAGCGGCGCCGACTTCACCAGCACCAGCCGCTCCGCTTCCAGCCGTTCCGCAAGCCATGCCGCCAGCGTGTCGGAGGTGACGTCCCAGCTCTCCTCCACATCCGCCTCTTCCGCCAGCATCGCCGGCAGCCATACCGCCGTTCCCTGCGCGTCCGCCAAATCGGCCATGGTCCGCGCCGGCTGCAGCCGCGGTTCGAGGTCTAGCAGCGCCAGCCCATATTGCTCCATGCCCAGGATCGCCATCCGGTGCGCTGCGGATGCGCCATAGCCCAGCACCGGCTGCGCATTGCGGACCGCATCGGCGAAGGGACCGCCGCCGGGAACGATGATGATGCGCCGGGTCCGCTCTGCCGCCAGCGCGGCGAGCCAGGGGCGCAGGGCAGGGCCGTTCCACAGGCTGCCGCCCAGCTTGACGACCCAAGTGGCAGGCCAAATCCCGCTCATCGAGGCTGCTCCCGCGCGCCGGTCAGAACCACGCCGACGCCGGCCGCCTGCGGGACGATCTCAAGCTTCTCCACCTGGACCCGGGCGAAGACCGCTTCCGGCGGCGACAGGCAAAGGGCAAGCAGCTTTTCGGCGAGAACCTCCAGCAGCTGGATGTGCGGGCTGCGCGTGAAGGCCTCGACACCCTGGATCAGGTATTCATAGGAGAGGACGGCGTCGAGATCGTCGACGAAGGGGCGGTTCGGCACCTCGACCGTAACGGTCAGGCTGACGCGCACGCGCTGGGTGCGGGTCTTCTCATGGTCCCAGACGCCGATGCGGAACTCCCCGACATAGTCGCTCAGCACGAGGTCGTAGCGGCGCATGACGGCGCTGGCGGGCGGCGGCCGCAGGACGTTCATGATGGTGATGTAGCCGCTCTGTGAATCATCCGGCATCTTCTGGGTCCTCCCCGCCGCCTGTCCTTCTTGGAGCCGCCCAACTCACCGTTTGGCCGGTGCATGTTCCGCCAGCCGGTGTTCGACCAGCCAGGCAACGCCGCGCGACCAGGCGGCGGCATTGTCGCCGCGGATGTCGCCGCGCGCCGTCGTCACCGCGCGGCCGGTGCCGACATCCTCCACCACCACGGCGATCCACAGGATCAGGCTGCTGATCTTGCGGACCACGCCGAACACGACCAGATCGGCGCCGGCGGCACGCGCGATGTCGGTCTCGCAGCCGTTGCAGGTCCGGATCTGCGTCCCCGGCGGCACCAGCCCTGCCGTGGCGGCGTCGTCGATCACCTCATAACCCTTGGCGTCCAGCGCCCGGCGCAGTTCCGCGCTGACCCGCTTCAGACGCTCCGCATGCTCGGCCGACTGGGGTTCGCCGCTGCTGTCCTCAAGCTCCAGATCGAGCACCAGCGTCCGCGCCGAGGCGGTTCCGGCGCCCGTGAAGCCCGGTGCCAAGCCGAGGACGAGCCCTGTGATCATAGCGGCTCCGATCCTCCTCCCCGCATGATCCATCGGGCTTCCCCTTTTGCGCAGCGGTTCCGATTGCACCGGATCGTTGGTATTGCCATCATTCTCGGCATGCATCGATTTTCTTCCATCTCGGCTGTGGCTGTGGCCGCGGCACTGATCGCAGGCCTGCCCGCCCTTGCGGCAGCTCAACCGGCTTCTTCGGATCCGAAGAATCCCGACTGGCCCTGCCCGCAGGTTCTGGTGCCGGCCCTGTCGCCGGCTTCGGTGTGGGACGGCCCGTCCATCGACGGGCTGGGGGACGAGTGGCAGCGCGATGCGGCCATCGCCACCCTGGTCAGGCGTGCGGCCGACGGCAGCATCGATCCCGCCAGCCTCGAACCGGAAGCCAGCGCGCTGGCCGGTCCGGTGCAGAAGGGGGCGGAGCAGGAGCATGACCGCAAGCTCGCGCTGGTCTTCGCCGGCACCTTCCAGACGCTTGACCGCCAGCGCACCGCCGCCATCGCGTCCATCGAGCGCTATGCCCAGCATCAGCGGGCCATGCGCGAGCGCATCGCCGCCGCCCTGCGCGACCTCGACGCCGCGTCGGCGGATGCGGCCCGCGCGCAGGAGATCAAGGCCGCCATCGCCTGGGACCGCCGCATCCTCGACGACCGCCGCCGGGCGCAGAACGCGGTTTGCGAGCAGCCGGCCCGCATCGAACAGCGGCTCGGCCAGATCGCGCGCATGCTGTCGGCGCTTCTGTCCTGAGGCCGGCACTCAGTTCGCCATCTTGGGTTCAGGCTCGACCGTGACGAGCTCGCGGCCTGCGGCCGTCCAGCCATCGGTGCCGGCCGGGTACCATTTGACCGCCTGATACCCGAGCGCCACCGCCCGTTTGGCGGCATTCCAGCTCATCCAGCAATCCGGCTGGCAGAACACCACCAGCGGACGCTTGCGGTCGCCCGCGGTCAGCGCCTCCAGGCTGGTGCGGAAATAGGCCTCCTGATCGGCGGAAGGGGCGCCATAGCCGACATTCGGCAGCCAGTGGGCTCCCGGCAGGCTGCGATGCGGCGGCGGGACCCAGCGGCTTCCCGCCGCCAGCCCTTCGGGCTTCGGGGGCGTCGGCAGGACATCGACCAGGACGGCGCCGGCCTTGGCCAGTCGCTCGACCTCATCCGGTCCCACCGTCTCGGCGCCGCGCAGGGAGGGCGGCGTCGGGGACCGGTAATCGGCCATGCGATAGCCGTCCGGTTCCGGCACTTCCGCCTTGGCGGACGTCGCCCGGATCGACCCGTCGGCATTGGCGAGCGGGACATGGTACTCGGCAAGGATGCGGTCGATATCGCCCTGGCGGCGGACGATGAAGTCGTTCAGCCAGTGGCGCCAGTCTGGCTCGTCCGGGCGGATGCCCATTGAGATCATGTATTGGAAGGGCGAAGTGCCCGGTTCGTCCTTCAGCGGCACGACCGTCAGCGGCACGGACTGCCGGGCGGCGAAGAAGCCGGCGATGGGACCCCAGACGATGGCGGCGTCGGTGCGGGCCGCCGCGACATCCTCCACCGCCTGCTGGGCCGGGTGGTGGGCGCGCGTGTCGGTGTCGAGCTGGTAGGGCTCCAGGTTGGTCAGCCCGTGGCGCAGCATCACCGCGGACGGCGGCGTGCGGGCGACGACGCCGATGCGCGCGCCCTGCAACGACGGATCGGCCAGCGTCCTGGCCGTGATCCCGGAATCCTTGCGGTAGACCAGCGCGTAGGTGGACCGGTAATAGGGGTTGGTGTTCTGCATCAGCTCTTCGCCGACCGCCGTCCCCATCACCAGATCGCATTGCCGGGTGCGCAACGTGTTGCGGACGAAGCCGATGGTCTGCGGCCACCAGGTGAAGGCCAGCGGCACCTTCAGCTCGTCGGCGATCAGTTTGGCAATGCGGTTCTCGAACCCCTCCTGCCGGTCGTTGGAGAAGGGAAGCAGGTTGCCGTCGGCGCAGACGCGCAGCACCTCCGTCGGAATGCCTTCCGCAGCAAAGGCCGAGCGGACGGGGAGGGCCGCCGCACAGAGCACGGCGGCCAGCATCAAGGAAAGGGCGGGCCGGCGGATCATGCGGGACTCACGATGCCGACTTGATCCGTTCGGGCCGGCCGCGGCCGACCTTGTCGTCGGAGCGGGCCTTCAGATACCGGTAGATGTCGGCGAGATTCGACATCACGTTCGGATCGGTGCCGAAGGTGGGCATCACCCGGTCGCCGGTGGCCCCCATGTTGGTGCGGCCGTTGGTGACCACGTCGGTGAACTGCCAGTAGTCCATTCGCTTCAGCGAGTCGGTCAGGGCCGGGGCGAAGGACGATCCAAGCCCGTCCGGTCCGTGGCACACATGGCAGGACGAGGCATAGCGCCGATAGCCGTTGTAGGTCCCCTGGTCCACCTTGCCGTCCCGCACGGCGTAGAGCGGCACCCCTTCATCGTTCACCAGTTCCTCGGGCTCTGCGATCTTCGCTTCCTGCGGTGCGCTTCCGCTCGATGGTGTCTGAGCCGTTTGGTTTTGCGTCGGCTGGTTTTGTGTTGGCTGGTTCTGCGCCGGCTTCTGTGCGGCCTCCTGCTGGCCGAACGCGCTGCCGAGGGTCACCGTCGCGGTGAACCCAACAGCGGCGCACAGCCCGATCAGGTATTTGGGCATCTCACTGTCTCTCCCCACTGCCTTTGTTCGTGTCTTGCCATCAGCTTGGAAAAAGGAGCTTGGCGCCGGCCCCTTTCCGGGACGGCGCCAAGCTTTGCCGGTTACTGGTTGTCCGGGAGGGCGAAGACGGTCAGCGTGCCGCCAAGCTGGGTGTACTCGCCCAGCGACTTGTGCGCGCCGACGGCGCCAAGGCCTTCCTGTTCGCCGGTCAGCCCGGCGGCCAGCCCGATGCCGGCCCAGCCGCCGACACCCGACAGCACGGCGATGTACTGCTTGCCCTTGTGCGTGTAGGTGTTGACGTTGCCGATGATGCCGGACGACGTCTTGAAGTTGTAGAGGTCCTTGCCGTCACGCAGGTCGAAGGCCTTCAGATAGCCTTCCAGCGTGCCGTAGAAGCCGATGCCGCCCTTGGTCGTCAGGGCGCCGCTCCACACCGCGAAGCGTTCCGGCTTCGACCAGACGACTTTGCCGGCTGCCGGATCCCAGGCGATGAAGTTGCCCATGCCGCCGTGGGAGTTCGGAGCCGGATACATGCTGAGCGTCGCGCCGACATAGGGCTGGCCGGCCGAATACTCCACCTTGAACGGCTCGTAATCCATGCAGATGTGGTTGGTCGGCACATAGAGCAGGCCGCTGTCCGGCGAGTAGGAGGCCGGCTGCTGGTCCTTCGATCCCAGCGCCGCCGGGCAGACGCCGGTGGTGTTGGTGTCCTCGCCCTGGGCGAAGGTGCTGTACTTGTCGACCACCTTGGGCCGGCCGGTCGTCATGTCGATCTCGGTCGCCCAGTTGACGGTCGGATCGAACTTCTTCGCCACGAGAAGCTCGCCGGTGTTGCGGTCGAGCGTGTAGCCGAAGCCGTTGCGGTCCATGTTGACCAGGACCTTGCGCTGCTGGCCGCCGATGTTGATGTCGGCCAGGATGTTCTCGTTCACGCCGTCATAGTCCCACTCGTCGAACGGCGTCTTCTGGAACACCCACTTCGCCTGTCCGGTGTCGGCATCGCGGGCGAAGATGGTCATCGACCATTTGTTGTCGCTCTTGGCCCGGTCCTTGTTGACGGCGCGCTGCGCCGGATTCCAGGTGCCGGGGTTGCCGGTGCCGTAATAGATCAGGTTCAGGTCGGGATCGTAGGTGTACCAGCCCCAGGTGGTGCCGCCGCCGATCTTCCACTGGTCGGCCGGCCATGTTTTGATGCCGAGGTCGGGTTCGCCGATCGGCTTGCCCATCATCAGCGTCTTCTGCGGGTCGATCATCACGTCCTTGTCGGGACCGGTCGAATAGGCCCGCCACACCATCTTGCCCGAGTTGATGTCGTAGGCCGTCAGATGGCCGCGGACGCCGAACTCGCCGCCGCTGATGCCGACATAGACCTTGTCCTTGACGACCAGAGGTGAGGCGGTCAGCGTCTCGCCCTTGCTGGCGTCGCCGTTCTTGGCCGACCACAGCA
Source organism: Azospirillum sp. (assembly GCF_035628975.1). Lineage (GTDB taxonomy): Bacteria > Pseudomonadota > Alphaproteobacteria > Azospirillales > Azospirillaceae > Azospirillum. The sequence continues at coordinate 36,753 of NZ_DASPIS010000008.1, forward strand.
TCTTGCCGGTCTGCGCATCAAGCGCCACCAGCGTGTTGTCGGCCTGACCCAGGAAGACCTTGTTGCCGGCCACCGCGACGCCGCGGGTGACGGTGTCGCAGCACATCACGGGGATGACGGCGGAGTCCTGCTTGGGCTCGTACTTCCACTTGATGCGGCCGTTGTCGTTCAGGTCCAGCGCATAGACGATGTTGGGGAAGGGCGTCGATATGTACATCGTGTCGCCGACCACCACGGGGCCGCCCTCGTGGCCGCGCAGAACGCCGGTGGAGAACTGCCAGACCGGCCTGAGGTTCTTCACGTTCTCACGGGTGATCTGGTCGAGCGTGCTGTAGCGCTGGCCGGCATAATTGCCGAGCTGCATCGCCCAGTTGGCCGGATCCTTCTGATTTTTCAGGGTGTCTTCGTTGGCATAGGCGACCGTGGCGGTGGCCGCCTGGATCGCGGCGGTGACGAGCAGACAGCGCACGAAGGGGTTCATCTGTTTCCTCCCGTTTTTTTAGGGGTGGTCCGTGGTCCCAGGGACTGCGCGGCGACAGGCGGCGGTGTCGGTGGAGTGGTCTTTTGAGAGGGCGGTCTCCCTCCATCGTTGGCGCGTGATGTCGATCAGACGGCGTCGGGGGTGCATCCGCACCCAAAGTTCCGAATCACAATGCTTCCGGCATCCAGGCGTGCCGGTATCAAGTGCCGGAGCACGGCCCTTGGCGGGGTTCTAAACTGCCCCGCATTATGTTGGTGATGCTGACAGTCAGTCTGATCAAATAAAGATAGTCTGTGAAGATTATTTTCCGCCGCCGTTCGAAAGTTTTTGAACGAAGCGAAATAGCGGGTAGAGGGAACCGAAAGCGGTAATTCGAACGTCGAACATGGTCGAGCTGGCGCTTGCGCGATCAGGCCTGTTCCGCCGGTCCACCCCGTCTCGCCCAGAATCCGCGACCGGGATCGTAGGCCAGAACCGCAGCGCCGAGGAATAGCGCGAGGCAGCCGGCCACCCACAGCAGGGCGGTGACGTCGACTCGGAGATACAGGCTGAAGCGGATCAACTCCACAGCCTGGGTGAAGGGGTTGTAGGCGGCGATCAGGTACAGGGCCGGGCTGCCTTCGCGGATGCGCCAGAGCGGGTAGAGGGCGGAGGACGCGAAGAACATCGGGAAGATGACGAAGTTCATCACCCCGGCGAAATTCTCCAGTTGCTTGACGAAGGACGACAGGAGCAGGCCCAACGCCCCCAGCATCAGCCCGCTCAGCACCAGTGCCGGCAGGACGGCGAGATAGCCCAGCGGCGGCGGCTCCACCCCCCAAAGCCATGCGATGCCGAGGAAGACATAGACCTGCGCGATCGACACCGCGACACCGGCCAGCAGCTTGGCGACCAGCAGGTACCAGCGCGGCAGCGGGCTGACCAGCAGCGTCCGCATGCTGCCCATCTCGCGGTCATAGACCATCGACAGGGAGTTCTGCATGCCGTTGAACAGCTGGATCATCGCAACCAGGCCGGGCACGACATATTCGTCGTAGAGGATGTAGGTCTCGTAGGGCGGGATGATCGACACGCCCAGCACCGCGCGGAAGCCGACTGCGAAGATCGCCAGCCAGACGAGCGGCCGGACCAGCGCGGCGAAGAAGCGCTCGCGCTGGTGCAGGAAACGCAGTCCCTCGCGCACGATGATGCTGCGCAGACAGTACCAGTAGGTGGCGGCGCTCATGGCCGGCGCTCCCCCGCCGTCAGGGCGGCGAAGGCGGCTGGCAGGGCGGCCGTGCCGGTTTCGGCGCAGACCGCGCGGACGCTGCCGGAGGCGCGCAGGCGGCCCTGGTGCAGCACGACGACGGAGTCCTCGTCCGCCGCCTCGTCCATCAGATGGGTGGCCCACAGCACGGCGAGGTTCTTTTCGCGGCAGAGCGCGCGGACATGGGCAAGGATGTGGCGGCGCGAGTCCACGTCGAGCCCGACCGTCGGCTCGTCGAGAAGCAGCAGGTTCGGGCGGTGCAGCAGGGCGCGGGCGATCTCCACCCGGCGGCGCTGCCCGCCGGACAGGGCGCGGACCTTGTCGTCGGCGCGGTCGGACAGGCCGATGCGTGCCAACTCCTCGCGCGCGCGGGCTTCGCAGTCCGATGGCCGCATGCCGTGCAGGCCGCCGTGATAGCGCAGGTTCTGCAGGACCGTGAGGTCGAGGTCGAGCGTCGGCTGCTGGAACACGACGCCGATGCGCTCCAGCGCGCGGGTCGGCTGGCGCCGCAGGTCGAAGCCAAAGATGCGGATGTCGCCGCTGCGGCTGGAGTAGAGCCGGGTGATCAGCGAGAACAGCGTGGTCTTTCCCGCGCCGTTCAGACCCAGCAGCATCGTGAAGCCGGCCGGCGGCACGGTGAAGGAGACATGATCCAGCGCGACGCGCTTGCCGAAGCTGTGGCTCAGATCCTCCACAGCCAGAGCGGCCACGGACGGGGCGGCGGATTCGTGAATTGCGGAAATCGACGGAGACTCCGGAAGCACCACGGCCTCGAACATCCTGTCTTCCCCAACTGTCTTCCCCAACTGTCTTTCCACGGGCCGCACCCCCGTCTTCACCCGGATGGGCGCCGGATGGGCGGCACGCGCCGTTGTTCGGAAGGGTGATTGCAAAGATGGCTTTGCCGCATGATTGTTGGGATCGCGGATGAATGTTCAAGGCGCTTTCGCGCCGGGACGTGAGCTTGACCCCGACCATACTCCCGAAGAGTGATGTCCTGGTGGTGGCGCTGTCGGCGCGGACACTGACGGCCAGCGGACGCCGCAGCGGGCTGGGCGTCACTGCCCTGGACCTGTTCGCCGACGCGGACACCGCAGCCATGGCCGACCGCTGCCTTACCCTGCCGTCAAGGCGGCTGCGCCTTCCCAACCCGGCGCTGCGGCGCGCCCTGGCGGCTCCCGATCTGCACGGGGTGCCGCTGGTCTATGGCGCCGGATTCGAGGACAGGCCGGAGCTGCTTGCGGCGCTGGAGCGCGACCGGCCGGTCCTCGGCAACGCTGCGGGAACGGTGGCAAGGCTGAAGGACCCGTTTGCCTTCGCCGCTCTGCTTGCCCGCCTCGGCATTCCGCATCCGGAGATCGCCACGTCGCTGCCGGATGACCGCGGGGGATGGCTGATGAAGCGCGCGGGTGCCAGCGGCGGCGGCCACATCCGGCCGGCGGGGCGGCGCGTGCCGGCCGGACATTACCTCCAACGCCGCGTGGCGGGGCGTCCGGTGTCCCTGCTGTTCTTGGCCGATGGCCGGCGCGTGCTGCCGGTCGGGTTCAGCCGGCAATGGGCGGCTCCCGCGCCCCGCCAGCCCTTTCGCTATGGCGGTGCGGTCGGCCCGCTGCCGGTGCCGCCGATGCGCGAAGGAGTTGCCGCGTCCATGATCGCCGCCGTCTCGCGCATCGCTGCGGAGGTCGGGTTGGTCGGGCTCAACAGCGCCGATTTCCTGGCCGGACCGGAGGGCTGGTGCCTGCTGGAGATCAACCCGCGGCCGGGGGCGACGCTGGACCTGTTCGACCGTCCGCCAATGCCGGGCTTGCTGGGCCTGCACATGGCCGCCTGTGCCGGGGAGCTGCCGCAGGCTCTGCCGCCGCTTGCCGGCTGTCGCGCCGCCTTGGTCGTCTATGCGCGGACGCCTGTTCTGCTGGACAGCCGCATGCGCTGGCCGGACTGGACCGCCGACCGTCCTTGCACACCGGCCCATATCCCGGCGGGTGCGCCGCTCTGCACCGTCCTGGCGGACGCTGCCGACCCGGTGGAGGCCCGTCGACTTGCCGGCCGGCGCGCGCGGGAGCTTTTCCGGCGCCATAACCTGGCGGAGGCGGCATGAGCGGCGTGGTCGCATTGTTCACCGATGGCGCCGACTGGCATGCCGCGCGGCTCGAACAGGCGATGACGCGCCGCGGCGTCGAATGCCGCCGCGTGCCCCTGAGCGCCTGCGGTTTCGCCGTCGGGCGGACGGCGACGGGGCTGCTGCTGCCCGGATTCGGCGATGCGCTGCCGGCGGGGGCCTTCGTGCGGGTGGTCGGGCAGGGCAGCTTCGAGCAAGTGACGCTGCGGCTGGGGGTGCTTCATGCGCTCGACCGGCTGGGGGTGCCCGTCTACAACACTGCCCGCGCCATCGAGCGTTGCGTGGACAAGAGCACCACCAGCTTCCTGCTGGCCCAGGCCGGACTGCCGACGCCGCCCTCCGTCGCCGTGCAGGATGCCGCGACGGCCCGCGCGGTGGTGGAGGCTTGGCCGGATTGCGTGCTGAAGCCGCTGTTCGGCGCCCAGGGCCGTGGCCTGCGCCGCCTGCCGCGGCCGGACGACGTGCCGGAGTCCGAGGCCGTGGCCGGCGTTTATTACCTGCAGCCCTTCGTTCCGCCGCGCCGCGACGGCGAGTGGCGCGACTGCCGGGTCTTCGTGGTGGGAGGGCGCGCGGTGGCGGCGATGATCCGCCATGGCCGCAGCTGGATCACGAATGTCCATCAGGGTGGGCGCTGTGAAGCCCTGGCGCCGGAGGGTTCGGTGGGCGAACTGGCGGTGCGCGCCGCGGCGGCGGTGGGGGCCGACTATGCCGGGGTCGATCTGATTTCCGCCCCCCATGACGACGGGCGGTGGCTGGTGCTGGAGGTGAACTCGATGCCCGCATGGCAGGGGCTTCAAACGGTCAGCGACGCCGACATCGCCGACGCGCTGGCGGCGGATTTCCTCGCCCGGGTCGATGCCGCCGCACCGCGAGGGCCGCAATGACCGCCCGCATGCTGCGGCTGTTTCCCGGCCCGCCGGAAGACATGGCGCTTGACGGCGCCTATCTCGCCCACCGCCTGCATGAGCGGGGGAGTGCCGGGGCACCCTTCGTCTATGCCAGCTTCGTCGCCAGCCTGGACGGGCGCATCGCCCTGCGCGACCCTATGACCGGTGAAAGCCGCCTGCCCGCCGGGCTGGTCAGCGGCAACGATTTCCGGTTGTTCCTGGAACTCCAGGCGCAGGCGGACTGCATGGTCACCCATGGCGGGTATCTGCGCGATCTGGCGGCCGGCCGGCTGGACAATGTGCTGCAGGTGGGGACGCAGGACGCGACGCGGGATCTCGCGCGGTGGCGCACCGACAACGGCCTGGCGCCACAACCGGCCTTGGTCATCGCCAGCGCCAGCCTGGATTTCCCGATGCCGGACTCGCCGGCCCGCCATGGTCAGCGTGTCCTCATCGCCACCGGGGCGGCGGCGCCGGCCGAGCGCATCGCGCAGTGGCGCGCCGCCGGCCATGAGGTGCTGGCCGTCGGATCGGGTGCGTCGGTGGAAGGAGGGCCGCTGGCCGATGCACTTGGCCGGCAGGGGCTGCGCAGCATTTATCTGCTGACGGGTCCGCGGATGCTCGACACCATGCTGCGAGACCGCAGGCTGTCGCGCCTGTATCTGACCACCGCCCATCGGCTGCTCGGCGGCGAGAGCTTCCACAGCATGCTGGCCGGGCCGGAACTGGGCGATGCCGGCCGGCTGCGGCTCTGCGCGCTGCATTACGACGCCAGCGCGCCGGACGGCACCGGGCAGTTCTTTGCCCATTTCGAGCCGCGGCCGGCCTGAGTGGCCGAAGTGAACGTTTCTTTTCGAGTGGGAACGTTCCGTGCCGGTTACAGGCCGGCGCAGGCGTAGGCGTTGATTTCCGTGCCGACCCGGATTTCGGCGGTCTTCGGTTTGCGCCAGGTTTTCATGTCCGTTTCCTCCGCTGCAATGGGCGAACCGGCATGATTGCCTTGATGCCCATTAGGAAATGGTACCGTTGATGGCCCGGCGCGACCATCACCCGAACGGGTAGTGATCAGAGAATTATGGCTAGTTCTTTGTGCGATGCGGGGTGAGATGTGCAGAAAATCTAGTTTAGAACTGGAATAAATCAAGTCGTTAAGCGCTGAGTTGGTGTAACATTGCGTCAACCTAATGATTTATTCAAATGCGTTCAATGATCCGATGTTTGTGCCCAACCTGGTATCGCCGTGGATGGGCAACAGCGGAATGGCTGGGATGGCGGAAGGTTTTCGGTCCTCTGTTCGCTGTTCGGCTCAACGGCCGAAGCCTGCGGAGGTTGCCTTTTCTCCCTCGCCCCAACCCCTCTCCACGAGGGGAGAGGGGCTTTCGCAATGAACGGTCCCTGGTGAAAATCAGGCGGCGAACGGATGCTTCGCGACGTCCTTCTGGTTCATCAGATCCTTGGCGGTGGGATAGCCGGACACCGCGCGTTCAATGGCTTCCTTGGTGGCGCGGTAGTTGTAATCCTGGATCTTGGCGTTGTCCTTCGCCTCCCAATGGATGAAGACGCCGACGCAGATGAAGATGTTGTCGATCTCGTCCTGCGGAATGGTGCCTTCGGCCACGCAGTCGGCGACCGCCTTGGCCACACCGTGCTGGGCCGGGCCGAACATCTGGACCGCCTGTTCCGCGCCCTTGATCGTGACCTTGTTGAACAGGATGGTGGAGGGCTTGCACTGAAGATTTGGGGCGATGACCGCCAGCAGGCTGGTGAAACCGTCCTTGTTGTTGGTCAGTGCGTTGCAGAAGGCGGTCTCCGCAGCACTGCCGCGCGGCCCCATGATCAGGTCGATGTGGGCCACCTCGTTCCCGTCGCCGACCAGCGACTCACCCACCAGCACACGATTGATTTTCGGGGATGACCCCTGCCACATGCCCATCGCCGTTTTCTCCCATGTTTTTGAAAATCATTGGAGGACCGCCGCAGTCATGCGGTCACGCCGGTCAGTTCGATCCTGTCAGCTCAATCCGGCCGGGTCGCCGGTAACGCGGCGTCTGGATTGTCTGAGAGTTCCGGCGTCGGTCACGGTGGGCATTATGCCAGTTTGTTTGTTTGTACAACAAACTCACAAAAGGGTTCCGGAGTACCTTGAAATCGCAGCCGCCGTCTTCGTGCCGCACCAGTATCGGCTGGGAAGGCATGACCGTTTGGTGGTTGTTACCCCATCTTTGCGGCGGCTGCGATCGGTCCGCGGGATGGCGTCACTGCTGTCCTTGCTTGCCGGTCGATCCGGCCGTTCCGCCCGACCCGCCCTGGGTCACCGGATCGCCGCCGATGGTGCCTTGACGCTGCTGCTGCAGAGACGTGTCGGGCAGTTGTCCGGTCGGCGACGCAGCGCCGCTTCCCGAGGTCGAGCCGGTGGCAGAACCGCTGGTAGTCCCGCCTGACGTGCCGGAACTGCCCTGAGGCACCGGAGCGCCGCCGATGGCACCCTGGCGCTGGCCGGGCAGGGAATCTGACGGCAATTGCCCCTCGGTCGCCGCCGGGGCGTTCTGGGTAGTGGTGCCGGTGGTGGATTGGGCAGAGGCCGACGGGGCCATGGCCGCCACGCCGAGGATGCCGGCACCGACCACGGCTGCACAGGCCAGGGCACGGACCGGGCCGTTGGAGAGCTTCATTGTCATGATTACACCTCCCTAGGGCCGGGCCGTCGCCGACAGCCGCCGCCGCACCCGGCCTTCCCCTCAACCGGGCGCTGCGGTCGCGGGTTCCGCGATGTCGTCACCTGCCCGTCACGGCTTGACCACGACCCCCCAGGGTGCGCCGCCGACGGCGATGCTCTTGATGACCTTGTTGCGCTCCAGATCGATCACCGACAGGTCGTTGCTGATGCCGTTGGTGGTGTAGAGCCGCTTTTCGTCGGGAGAGAAGGCGAGGTTCCAGACACGCTGGCCGACCAGGAAGTACCGCTTCACCTCGAAGCTCTCGGTGTCGATCTCGGCGATCCGGTTGGCGGGGCCGAGCGCCACGAAGGCACGCTTGCCGTCGCGGGTCATCTGGATGCCGACCGCCTGGATCGCCTCGCGCCGGACGCCTGTGACCTCGAAGCGGATCTTCTTCACCACCTTGCGGGTGGCTGCGTCGATGACGCTGACCGTGCCGCCGATTTCGCTGGACACCCAGACATGCTTGCCGTCGTCGCTGAAGCGGGCCACGCGGGGCCGGCTGTCCACCAGCACGTTGCCGACGACGGCGCGTTTCTCCGTGTCGATGAAATGCGCCATGTTGGTGGTTTCGGACGTGTTGACCAGGATCTTGCCGTCCGGGCTGATCCCCATCCCTTCCGGCTCCACCCCGACCTGGATGTTGCCGACCGCCTTGCGGCTGGGGATGTCGATGATGGTCACCATGTTGTCGTCCTCGTTGGCGACATACAGCCGGTTGCCGTCGGGGGAGAGGACGAACAGCTCCGGATCGGGGCCGGAGGGCAGGGAATGGACCACCTTGCCGCTGGCGATGTCCACCACATCGACGCGGTTGTCGTCGCCGGCGCAGACATAGAGCTGTGTTCCGTCGCCGCTGAGCGTGATCCCGCGCGGCCGGCGGCCGACCTTGATCTTGTTGGTGATCTGCAGGCTGTCGCCGTCGACCACGGCGATCTGGTTGTCCTTCTCGTTGGACACGAAAATGGTTTCGGCCAAGACCGGTTCCGCAATCAGGGCCGGTGCGGCGAGGAACAGCATGGTGCACAGTAAGGAACGCATGGGGTGGTCCGCCTCTTCAACGGTTGAAACGGCATTTGCTTTCCGGCGCGTCGTCGCCGAGCGTATCGAGGGGCGTCACGGGGTGCAGGAACCCTTCCTGGGGCGACACCGAAACCAGCATGCGCGGCCCGGCAATCAGGATGGGTTGCCGCATCTGGCCGTCCCATTTGCGGAAGGACAGGGCTTCGCCCTTGAAGCCGGCCAGTTCGAATTCGGGACTGCGCAGATAGGCGACGAGGTCGTCGAAGCCGGTGGCGCCGGTGCGGGTCGCCGCCTCTCCCACGCTGCGCACCGCCAGCCAGGCGGCATAGTCGCGCGGCAGCATCCAGCGGTCGGCCAGCTTCTCGAACCGGCTTTGCAACTGGGTGCCGCCCCACTGCTCGTTCACCCGTGACCAGGCGGTGGCGATCAGGCCCTGGGTGCCGGCCACCGGGCGGGGATGCCAGGTGCGGCCGTCGAGGTAATCGCCGAAATTCCCCGCCTCGTCGGCGACGACCAGCACGTCGTAGTCCGGTCCCTGGGTGGCGAGCGGGATGTCGGACTGGATGGTGGTGACGCCGGTATCGGTGCGGCGGTTGCCGGTGTCGAAGGTCCAGCTCTTCTCGGCGACGATCCGGCCGCCGAAGCGCTTGGCGGCGCGGCGCACCGCATCGGCATAGAGCGCGTCGCCGGGATCGCGGCCGATCAGCAGGCTCCAGCCCGACCATTTCTTCCAGGCGAGATACTGCGCCAGCGCATCGGCCAGCATGCGCCGGCTGGCGGCGGTGTGCAGGATGTTGGCCCGGCACTGCTCGTTGCGCAGCGCATCGTCGGGGGCGCGGGCGTTGAACAGCAGCATCGACCGGGCTTCCGGCCGGTCTGCGATGGCGAGCAGCGCATCGCCCGGCAGATCGGCGACGACGAAGCGAACGCCCTCGTCCGCCAGCGCCTTCAGCCCGGCGGCGATGTCGCCGTCGGGGGGCAGGACCTGTTCCACCAGCCGGAAGCTCTGGTTCAGGAACATGCCGGTGGAGTTGTTGTCGGCCAGGGCCAGACGGGCGCCCTGAAGACCTTCGTCGGTCGCCACCGGTTCGAGGAAGCTGGCCGGCGTGCGCGGGTCCTCCTGCCGGGTGAGGTAGCCGATCAAAACGGCCTGCCCGCCGGCATCCTGGGCCAATGCCGCCGCTGCCGGCGCGGCGATCAGGAGCCCGGCAAGCGGCAGGGCGGCGATCAGCCGCCTTCGTTTCACGGCATTCGATAAGTCGGTGCGTCGCCTAGACAACGGCCAGAATCTCACCTCTCCCTCCTTCCGCAAGATCGCCGATGAAGCGATGGGCGCGGGTGGTGCCCGCGCGCTCGAACCAGCTTCCGGTGCCCTCCAGCGCGCGGCGCAGCAGGTGCAGGAACAGCCAATCCCGCGTGCCGCCGTCGGCGAATCCATCCGGCGCAGCCTCTTGCGGCCGGCCGATCAGGAGCGTGCCGCGCCGCATGCCGAACCCCGGATGCGGACCGCAGCCTCCCCCGATGGCGAGGGTGCCGGCGACCATGAAGGCGGCGGCATAGGCGCCGGCCCGGCCGTCGACGACGACGATCCCGCGCCGCATCCGCTCGCCCGCCCGATCCCCGGCATCGCCGCCGACGCTGATCAGCCCGCCGCGCATCCCCAGGGGCAATCCGGGCAGGACGCCGCCCAGGCTGTCGCCGGCCGTGCCCTCGATCCGCAGCAGGCCGCCGGTCATACCCGCGCCCGCATGGTTGCCAGCGTCGCCCGCGACCAGGATGCGGCCCATCGTCATGCCGGCGCCGACCCGATGCAGGATGGCGCCGCCCGGCCGGATCAGCAGTCCCTCCGCCGCATCGCCGGCCGACAGATCGAACAGGTCGCCGAGCCGGGCCGACCCGCCACCGCAGGGCAGGGTCATCCGCGCGATGGCGTCAGCCGTCAGCCCGGCCAGCCGCTCCGGCAGCAGCGCGGACATGTCCACCGTCATGCCGGCGTCTCCGCGGTAGGTCAGGGACAGGCCGCTCATGCCATCACCTCGTGCAGATGGAAGTGATGCGGGCCGAGCTTGCCGCCGTAATTCCCTGCGGTGATCGCCAGCACGCCGGCCGCCGTCCCGCCGGCAACGGCTGCGGCGATTCCGGCCCGCATGCCGGCGCGGATGGCGGTCTCGTCGGTGCCGTCCAGCACCAGTTCCAGCACCGCCTCGACATCGGGGGAGAGCAGCGTCTCGGGTTCGACCGCCCGCAGGGTCGGGCAGAAGCGCGTGTTGGTGGAGGCGATCAGCGCCTTGTATTTCGACCCGACCTTGGAGCCCGAGCGCACCACCCCGCCGGGGAAGGGCAGGATGATGCCGGGCAGCGGCCGGATCGCCGCCACCGCCGCCTCCGCCGCGGCGAGGCATTGGCGGTGGCTGGCGGCCAGGATCAGAAAATTGCCGCCGCCGATGCCCTTGCCCACGGCGACGCTGTCCTCGCAGACGAACTCCCCGTCCATCACCGGCAGGCGCCAGAAGCGGCGGTCGCCGAACTTTTTGGCGATCTGATGCCCGTCGCCGAAATAGCGCAGGCCGCCGCCGAGCGGGATGCGCTTGGCGCCGTTGAGGAGCCCGGCATAGCAGGCCGACCCCGGCGAGGTCATGACGCATTGCCCGACCCGGTTGACGACATGCTTGGCGAGGTCGCCCGTCGACATGCCGAAGATCATCACCGCGGCGCCGGGCCGGCTGTCCGGCGTCTCCTCCGGCGTCAGCAGCCGTTCCACCGCCGCCTCGCAGCCGCAGCCGATGACCGAGGTGGCGAATCCGGTCAGGCTGGAGGTCGCCGCATCGACCCAGGCGGGCGTATCGGCGGTGACGACCAGACGGGTGTAGGTCATCGGAAAGGCTTCGGCGAAGGTGTCCTCGATGCGCACGCCGTTGATCTGCAGGTCCGCCATCACGGCACCTCCCGCCGCCGGCAGGGGTGAAGGATGGGGCCGGCGCCGTGGCGGATCTCCTCGTCGCGGATGCGGAAATGCTTGATCGGCAGACCGAGGCGCTCGTCGAAATGGCGGGCGATGCGGCGCTCGATCAGATCGTCGAAGCCGGGACGGACGACATGGGTGCAGCCCTGTGCCATCGCCACCAGCGTTCCGTCGCGCACCACCAGCCGGCCGCTCTTGAAGACGAGGTCGGGCCGCTCGAACATGGCGCGGCGGTCGGGCCGGTCGGTGTAGACGGTGACGTCGGCCGAGGCCCCCGGCGCCAGATGCCCGCGGTCGGCAAGCCCCAGGATGCGGGACGGGGCCGCACGGGTCATCACGGCGATCTCCGCCAGCGTGTATTCGCGGGTGATGGAGCCCAGCGTGGTATGGGCCGGCGCGTCGGGGTGGATTTCCGCCAGCTTGGCCAGCCGGTAATCGCGGTCCATCAGCAGCCGGATCAGCTCCGGATAGAAGGTGAATGGCGCGCCGTTGGGGTGGTCGGTGGTCAGGAACACCCGCCAGGGATCGTCCAGCAGCAGGAACAGCTCCAGCCCGATCGCCCATTGCAGCGCGTTGACATAGGAATTGTCGCGGTAGCGGAAGGGGACCACGCCGCAGCCGGCGTCGCATTCGATGTCCATTGCCAGCCATTTGCGCGGATGGGCCAGCGGCGCGGTGTGGCGCTGCGCCATGGTGTCGGCCGACGCGGTCACCGTCTGCCCGAACATCACCTGCCCGATGTCCACCGACAGGGTTGGGGTCCGGTTCACCGCTTCCGCCAGCGCCGCGGCGCCGGAAGAGAATTTGCGGTCGCCCTCATTGTCGTAGCTGTGGAATTGGATGTGCGTCATGTGCATCGGCAGGCCCGACGCCGCCTGGATGGTGTCCAGCGTCGTCGCGACGTTGCCGGGAACGCCCAGGTTGCAGCCATGGACATGCAGCGGGTGGGGCAGTCCCAGCTCGTACACCGCGCGGGCCAGCACGGTCAGTACGGTGCGCGGGGTGACGCCGTAATAGGGTCCGGGCTCGTCCAGATCGAGCGTGCGCGCGTTGAACTTGAAGGCGTTGATTCCGCCGGGGTTGACCACCTTGACGGCGAGGCTCTGGGTCGCCGTCAGCATCCAGGCGACATAGTCGTTGATCGCGGCCTGCCCGGCATTGGTGGCGATCAGGTCGAGCAGGAAATCGTCGCTGCCCAGCACCAGATAGCCGCCGGTGTCGATGTAGGGGATGTCGCCCATCTCCATATGCGCATGCCGCGCGTTGGAGCCCAGCATCGCCGGCTCGAAAGCGGCGGTGAACCCCATCTCGATATAGCGGGCGCCGGTCGTATGGGTGGATGGGGTAGCGAGCCCGCTTCCCCCGCCGCAGCCGCAGGGACTGCCGGCGAAACGGTGGTGTTCGTGCTCCTCCCCCATCAGCAGGCGGGCGAGGTTGACCTTGCCGCCGGCGATGTGGCTGTGGATGTCGATGGCGCCGGCCATCACCACCTTGCCGGTCAGGTCGTAGGTGGCGTCGGGCGTGGCGCCCGGTCCCGGATCGGCGGTGATGCGGTCGTCGCGCAGCCAGAGGTCGGCGACCTCGCCGTGCCGGCCGTTGGCCGGGTCGAACAGCCGTCCGCCGGCAAGCTTCGTCAGCATCCGGCAGCCTCCTGAGTTTCGGCGGATTGCTCCAGCGCCACCAGCATCCGGCCGATCACGTCGGCGACGCTGGGCAAGCCCCGGTCGATCAGCGCGCCCGCATGCAGCGCCACCACGCTGTCGGCGCGGAACACGTCGCCGGCATGGTCGATGCCCGGCGTTCCCACCGGGATGAACAGCGCCGGTTCGGGCGTGATGGCCGTCTCCGGCGGCGCCAGCATGATGACGCTGCCGCTGGTGCCGAACTCCGGCACTTCGGGCCGAAAGGCGGAAATCCACAGCGTCACGTCGGCATCGCGCAGCCGTGTCCGCCAGGCGAACCTGTCGGGGTCGTGTGACGGCGCGCCCGCCTCGAAGCCGGTGCGCAAAGGAAAGCCGGTGCGCCATGTGCAGGCCTGATTGGCGCCGATCAGGTTGTCGGCGCCGGAAAGCGGCAGGCCGGCGCAGCGCGTCGTGCCGTCCACCGTGCGAACCAGCCGGACCAGCGCTTCGACGATCAGGTCGGGCTGAGGTCCCTCGAACAGCCCCGCCGCCCACACCACCACCGCATAGCGCGCGGCCCGCAGCCGGGCCGCCAGTTCCGCCATCCGGGCATCGTTCGACGCCGTCCGGCCCGCCAGTGCCGTCCTCAGTCTTGTAACCAGGGTGGCGAGGTCGGGCTGCGGGTCGGCCTCCATGCCCTGCGTCTCGATCTGACCGGCAAGGCACTGCACGGTCTCGGGCAGCGGCTCCCCGCCCAGGAAGACGACGCTCCTGTCCCCGCCGGGGACGAAGGCCGGTGCCGGCGCAACCCAGCGTTCCCACAGGCGCGGGAAGGCGGCGGCCGGATCCGGCCCGACGACCAGGACGAGATCGCAGCGGTTGCGCAGCTCTGCCAGGGTGGTGACCGACCAGCCGAAGCGCCGCAGGACCGCGAGGTTGCGGAACAGGGCGTCGGACCGCTCATGGTCGACCGTCGCCCCGATGCGTGCAGCGAGCGTCAATGCGGCGAGCACGCCCTCGACATCGGCGGCCAGCCCGGCGATCTGCGGCGCACGTGCGGAGCCGAGCAGCCGCGCCGCCTCGGCAACGGCCTGGTCCACGGGGACGGGGGTGCCGGCCATGCGGGCATCCGTTGCCACCCCCATGGGCCGGCGGAACAGCCGGTCGGCCTGCGGGCAGCCGCTGGGCCGGGGGGCGATGCCGGAATCGTCCTGATCGATCCCGATGTCGCCGCATCCCAGGCCGCAGAACGGACAGAGGATTTCGGGGTGGAAGGTCATGGCCCCCCAATTGCCTGAACGGAGATTGAACCGCGGAGAATGAACCCGGATGCGCAATCGACTGCATAGGCCGCAGGAACTATTGCCAGCAGCCTATCCGGTGGATTTCAAATGAGCAGTCGTCTTCGCCGGCAACCGTCCAAGCATCGGCCCCGATACGGAACGCCCGATGCTTGGACATGATCGGCCACGGACATGCCGTTCGGTCCGTTCATGACCAGTTTCCTCCCCGGAAATCCGCACCCCATTCGGGTTACTGCGCGCAGATACTCGTTCGCGCTACGGACAATTTTGTTCGTAACGCTAACATTGTGCCGGGACCCGCGCAAAGGGAATGCAGATGAGCCACCAGCGCAATCGGATAGGGGAGGTGTGGGTCCATGCGCCCGCGCGCCTGCATGCCGGCTTCGTCGACCTCAATGGCGGGCTGGGGCGCCGCTTCGGCAGCCTGGGCATCGCCATCGACCGGCCGGCGATCACCCTGCGCATCCGTCCGGCCGACCGGCTCACCGTCGACGGCCCGTCCGCCGACCGTGTCCGCCGCAGCATAGAACGTCTGGGCCGCGAGGCCGGGCTTTCCGACATGGTCGCCGTAACGGTGGAGGAGGCGATCCCGGCCCATGTCGGGCTCGGTTCCGGCACCCAGACGGACCTTGCCGTCGCGGCGGCGCTCGTTTGCCTGGAGGGGCGCCGCACCGCCGCCCGCGATCTGGCCCGCGCGCTGGAACGGGGGGCGCGGTCGGGCATCGGACTGGCGGCCTTCGAGCAGGGCGGGGTGCTGCTGGACGGCGGCCGGGGCGGGCTGGATGCGGCGCCCCCGCTGATCGCGCGGGCCGAGTTTCCCGACGACTGGCGCATCCTGCTGCTGCTCCACCGCGGCGGGCACGGGCTGCACGGCGCGCCGGAGGCGGAGGCCTTCCGGCGCCTGCCGCCCTTTCCGCCGGATGCCGCGGCCCATCTGTGCCGGCTGATGCTGATGGTCGCACTCCCTGCCTTGGCGGAGCGCGACGTGGAGGCTTTCGGCCGAGCCATCGGCGAGCTTCAGCGCACCGTCGGCGACCATTTCGCCCCGGCCCAGGGCGGACGCTTCACCAGCCCGCTGGTGGCGGAGGCGCTGTCCTGGCTGGAGGCGCAGGGGATCGCCGGCGTCGGCCAAAGCTCCTGGGGGCCGACCTGCTTCGCCATCGTCGGCGATGCCGCGTCGGCGGAACGGCTGGCCGGCGAGATGCGCGACCGCTGGGCCGGATCGCCGCTGGAGGTCATGGTCTGCCGTGGCCGGAACCTCGGCGCGACGGTGGAGAACACGAACGCCGGGACGGGCTTCATGCCTGCGGCCCGGCGGGCGGCTGGTGAATAGGCGGCCGGTGAACAACTGACAGGGAGGCAGGCATGAGCGCCCCTTACGTGCTGCACATGATCACGCCGCTGGCGAATGTCAGCCCGTTCGACGTCAACATGGCGGTGGACGCCGGCATCGACACGGTGATCCCCTATACGGGGATCGAAACTGCGCAGGTCGAGGCCCTGACGCAGGACGCCATGTTCTCCCGCGATCCGAAGAACGCGGCGCGGACCGGCCTGTTCATCGGCGGGCGCGACGCGGCGATGGCGCTGGACATGTTGGACGTGGCCCGCAAGGCGATGTTCCCGCCCTTCCAAATCTCGGTCTTCGCCGATCCGTCCGGCGCCTTCACCACCGCCGCCGCGATGGTCGCGGTGGTGGAGCGTGCCCTGCGGCGCGCCGGTCTGGACGGCCTCAGCGGGCTGGATGTCCAGGTCTATGGCGCGACGGGCGTGGTCGGCGGCATCGCCGGCCTGATCGCCGCGCAGGCCGGCGGCAATGTCACCCTGGTCAGCCACCGCGGCGTTTCGGCGGTGCAGGGCAAGGCGGAGGAGTTCGGACGCCGCTATGGCGTGACGCTGTCCTGCGCCGACACGGCGAGCGGCGGCAAGGCGGCTCTACTGGAGCGGGCGGAGGTCGTGCTCGCCTGCGGCAAGGCCGGGATCACGGTGCTGCCCGCCGAGGATCTGCGCGCGGCAAAGCGCCTGCGAGTGGCGGCCGACATCAACGCCGTGCCGCCGGCCGGGGTCGAGGGCGTCGGCGTGCAGGACGACGGGGTCGCCTTGGCAACAGCATCGGGCGCCGTCGGCATCGGCGCGCTCGCCATCGGCAACGTCAAGTTCAAGGTCCAGCACCATCTGCTGGAGCGGATGCAAACCGGCGGCACCGCCGTCGCCTTCGATTTTCAGGACGCCATGGACGCGGCGCGGACCATCGCCGGAAAGGCATCATAATGCAGGATCGCCCCAGCCTGTCGGCCCTCGCCGCTCCGCTCGCCGCCGCACTGGTCGCCGATGCGGCACAATTGCGGATCGGCATCGACCGCGTTGCCGGTGCGACGGTTGTCGATGGCGGGATCGCCCGGCCCGGCGGGCTGGAGGCCGGACGCCGCATCGCCGAGCTGTGCATGGGCGGCCTTGGCCGGGTGACGCTGCAGGCCGACACCCAGTCAGACCGCTGGCCCTTCCAGGTGGCGGTACACAGCACCGACCCGGTGCTCGCCTGCCTCGGCAGCCAGTATGCGGGGTGGAGCCTCACGCATAAGGAAGAGACCGGGTCCTTCTTCGCTCTGGGCTCCGGTCCCGGACGCGCCATGGCCCGAAAGGAGACGCTGTTCGACGAACTGGGCTACGGCGACAGCGGCGACCATGCGGTTCTGGTTCTGGAAAGCGGCACCGTCCCGCCGGTCCCGCTGGTGGAGCGGATCGCCGCCGATTGCGGGGTGGCGCCGGAGCGGCTGACCCTGGTGCTGACGCCGACGGCGAGCCTCGCCGGCACCGTCCAGATCGTCGCCCGCGTGCTGGAGGTCGCCCTGCACAAGGTGCATGCGTTGGGTTTTCCGCTGCATGACGTCGTCGACGGCATCGGCGTGGCGCCACTGCCGCCGCCGGGCAAGGGCTTCGTCGAGGCGATGGGCCGGACCAACGACGCCATCCTGTTCGGCGGCACCGTCCAACTGTTCGTCACCGGCCCCGACGATGCCGCCGCCGACCTGGCGCGGCGGCTGCCGAGCACGGAATCGCGCGACTACGGGCGCCCCTTCGCCGAGGTGTTCGCGGCGGTGAACAAGGACTTCTACGCCATCGACCCGCTGCTGTTCGCCCCGGCCCGCGCGGTGGTGACGGCACTCGACTCCGGCCGCAGCTTCCATGGCGGGCGTCTTGCGTCCGGCATGCTTGACCAATCCTTCGGGGGGTGACGGGAATGACCCCCGGCGTCGCGGAGCTGTTCATGGCCGTCTGCCGGGCGGAGGTGATGGCGCTGAAGCCCGGGAACGTCCATGTCCACGCTGCCGGCCACGGCATGACGGTGGCGGACTTCCTGCTGTCGGCGGAGGTCGCGGCGCCGGAGATCGCACGGCCCGGCGCGTCGGTGGGGGAGCGGATCCTGCGGGCGGTGCGGGCGACGCGGGCGGCGGTGAACTGCAACACCAATCTCGGCATCCTGCTTCTGGCCGCCCCGCTGGCGCGCGCCGCGGAGATGCCGCCGTCCCGTCCGCTCCGCGACAGGGTTTGCGCCGTGCTGGAGGAGCTGAGCGTGGAGGACGCCGAAGCCGCCTATGAGGCGATCCGCCTTGCGTCACCCGGCGGGCTGGGCCGCGCGGCGGAGCATGACGTCGCCGGCCCCGCGACGGTGGATCTGCGCACCGCCATGGCCGCGGCACGGTCGCGCGACCGCATCGCCGCCCAATATGCCGATGGCTTCCGCGACGTCTTCGAGATCGGCGTCGTCCGTGCGCGGGCGCTGGATGGCAGGGATGCCGGCAAGGATCCCGTATCGATGGCCGAAGCGGTCTATCTGGAGTTCCTGACCGCCTTCCCCGACAGCCACGTCCTGCGCAAGCAGGGGGAGACGGTGGCGGCGGCACTGATGACGGAAGCACAGGACGTGCGCCGGCAGCTGGCGGCGGAAAAATCGGATGCCGTCCGGCACGACCATCTGTTTGCCTTCGATGCCAGGCTGAAATGGCAGGGCATCAACCCCGGCACCTCCGCCGACCTCACCGTCGCCAGCCTCTTCGCCCACTGGCTGGAGCAAAGGGAACAGGAAGCAAAGGATGACAGGAATGACGTTCACCCTCGGCCTTGATGTCGGCGGCGCGCACCTGAAGGCCGCATGGCTCTCCGATGGCGAGCTGATCGACGTGGTGCAGGCTCCCTGTCCGCTGTGGCAGGGGCTCGACCAGCTGGAGGGGGCGCTGGCGGAGGTCGCGGAACTCCATCGGCCGCTGTCGGATGTGGCGGTCACCATGACCGGGGAACTGGTCGATCTGTTCGCCGACCGCGCCGATGGGGTCGGGCGGATCCTCGATGTGCTGGCCGCCGGACTGCCTGGTGGAGTGCCGCTGGAGGTGTTCGCCGGCCCGGCCGGCTTCCTGCCCGCCGCCGAGGCCCGCCATCGGGTGGCGGAGGTCGCCTCGGCCAACTGGCATGCCACGGCGGCGCTGGCCGCCCTGGCGCTGCCGGAGGGTATCCTCGTCGATATCGGCAGCACCACCACAGACATCGTACCCTTCGCCGCCGGCTGCGTCCTGAATGCGGGCTACACCGACGCGGCACGGATGGAGACGGGCGAACTGCTCTACACCGGTGTCGTCCGCACCCCCATCATGGCGGTCGCACCGCAGGCTCCCGTCAAGGGCGTTTGGCGCGGCGTGATGGCGGAGTATTTCGCCACCATGGCCGATGCCCACCGGCTTGCCGGCACCCTGCCGGAGGGGGCCGACCTTCACCCGACTGCCGATGGCCGCGAAAAGGGACTGGAGGCCAGCGCCCGGCGCCTTGCCCGCATGGTCGGGGCCGATTCCGGCGATCCGGCGAACGGCGGTGAGGCGACATGGCGCCGGCTCGCCAACCATTTCATCGACCATCAGGTCCGCAGGATCGAGGACGGGCTGGCCCAGGTCGCCTCGCGCGGCGCGGTGCCGGACGAAGCGCCCCTGGTCGGGGCCGGGGTCGGCCGTTTCCTGGTGGAGCGTGTGGCCGCGCGTACCGGCCGCCCCTACCGCTTCCTGATGGAGGCGGCCACCCTGCCGGAATGCTGGCGGTCCATCGCCGCGGACTGCGCACCTGCGGTCGCCGTAGCCCTGTTGAACGCGCTCGGCCGGGCGCCGGACGGAACCCGGCGGGGGAGGGTGGCATGGGCATCCGCCTGATCCTTGCCGCCATACTGTCCGTCGCCACCGCGGCACCCGCATGGTCGGAACCGCTCGCGGTGACGGAGGTCGCGCCCGGCATCTTCGTCCATCAGGGCGCCATCGCCGAACCGGCGCCGGACAACGGGGGCGACACCGCCAACATTGGCTTCGTCGTGGGCGGCAACGGCGTGGCGGTGATCGACACCGGCGGCACGCCGGAACTGGGGCGTCGTCTGCGCGAGACCATCGCAGCCCGCACCGACAAGCCGCCGGTCGTGGTCATCAACACCCACATGCATCCCGACCATGTGTTCGGCAACGCCGCCTTCGAGGGGATTCCAATCGTCGGTCACGCAAACCTGCGGGACGCGCTGGCCGCCCGGATCGAGGTCTACCAGCGCCGGCTGGCCGACGAACTGGGCGCCGAGGCCGCGGCCGGGATCGCGCCGGTGCGGGTGGACCGGCCGGTGGGGGAGGAGGTGCGGATCGACCTCGGCGACCGAGTCATCGTCCTGACCGCTCATCCGACGGCGCACACCAACAACGACCTGACCGTCTTCGACCGGCAGACCGGGACGCTATTCGCCGGCGACCTGCTGTTTCTCGACCATCTGCCGGCGGTGGACGGCAGTGCGGTTGGCTGGCTGCGGGTGCTCGACGCGCTGGAGCGCATTCCGGCAGTGCGCGCCGTTCCCGGACACGGCCCTGCCGCCGTCGATTGGCCGGGCGCGCTGGATCCCGAGCGGCGCTACCTGACCACGCTGGTGCAGGGGGTGCGGCGGGTGCTGAAGGCCGGCGGCAGCATCCAGGAGGCCGTCGCGCATGTGGCGGAGAATGAACGGGACCGCTGGCTGTTGTTCGATGTGTACAACCCGCGCAACGTGACGGCGACCTTCGCCGAGCTGGAATGGGAATAGGAGCGCGATACGGGAGGGAGGAAGCGATGACGGGATATCCGATGCGGAAGCCGCAGGAGATGGCGCTGCCGATGGCGCTGGCGGCGGGGTTCCTGATGATGCTGTCCATGCCGGCGCTCGCCGCCACCGATGCGGCGGAGGATGCCGCGCGCTGGGACCTGCTGCGCGACATGTATTTCAAGGACCGTCCGGTCGAGGAAGCCGGCGACCGGATGCGGATCGACGCCCCGGCACGCGCCCACGACGCGGCGCTGGTGCCGGTGCGGGTGGAGGTCGATCCCTCTCTTCACCTGAAGTCGCTGTCGCTGCTGGTCGACAAGAACCCGGTGCCGCTGGCGGCAACCTTCCGCTATGGCCCGGCCAGCGCCGGCGGCAGCATAGAGACCCGCGTGCGCGTCAACGAATACACCAACCTCCACGCCGTGGGCGAAACGCAGGACGGGCGGCTGCTGATGACGCGCGTCTTCGTCAAGGCGGCCGGCGGCTGTTCGGCCCCGGCTCTCAAGGACCCGCAGGAGGCCATGGCCCGGCTCGGCCGCATCAAGGTCAAGCTGCTGGAGACGGCCGGTCCCGGCAGCGCGGCCAACGCGCAACTGCTGATCAGCCATCCCAACGCCAGCGGCCTGCAGTTCGATCAGGTCAGCCGCACCTACATCCCCGCCCATTACATCCAGTCCATCGCCATCCGCATCGGCGGACAGACGGTATTGGAGGCGGACACCGACATCTCGATCAGCGAGGATCCGAACCTGCGCTTCAGCTTCATCCCCGTCGAGGGCGGCAGTCTGGAGGTGACCGCCCACGACACCAAGGGCGCCACCTTCAGCCAGACCGTTCCGCTGGGGGCCGGTGGCGGATAAGGGCGAACCGTAAACAGGCGCGCCTCAGAAGCACTGGCGGTCGGCGGCGACCTGGGCCTGGCGGAAGCGGTCCATCAGGTCCTTGGCCCAGCCGGAACTGCGGAAGATCCCGGCACGCTCGCCCGGCATGTCGGTCATCACCTTCACCGTTTCGATGGCTGTGTAGTCGTCATAGGTGATGCGGTCGGCGATGGCGTCGATGCTGCAGGCGCATTTCTCCATGACGATGTGCGACTGGCCGTTTGCCGCCATGCAGGCGATCACGTAATCGGCCCGCGCCGCCGTGGGGTAGTCGTTGGCCGGACCGGCGGCGGCGGGAAGCGCCGTCCCGAGGAAAATTGCCGCGAGACCAAGCGCGATGCGAACTGGCATGCCCGGAATTCTCCCCCTCTTGCCCGCGGATCGCAGCCGGTGAGCCGCGACCGTCCATCCGCGATGATTTCACTATATAACAATCATCGACACGGATTGAACTCGTCCACTCCGAAGGAGGGGGGCCTCCTTCGGAGTGGATGGGTTGGGAAGGCGGGGGCGCCGTACGGAAAGAGACGCGTCCGCGGGGTCAGACCTGACGCGGTTCGCACTTCCAGCGGCGGACGGTGTATTTCGGGTGCTGTTCGGCCCATTCGGCGGCCCGGAACATGCCGGTGCGTGAACAGGTCATCACGTTGGCGAAGGGCTCCTGGAACGACGGGCGTTCGACGGTGCAGCGGTCGGGGCTGGACACGAGGCAGACCACGAAGAGCAACTCGATCATGACATCTCCAGAGTCAGGAATGTTGCGGGCGACCCCGTTTGACCTCCGCCGTTCGGGTTCATTTCATGGTTATGTTGCAGTGCACAACAGACAGGGCGTCCGAGTCAAGACATCTGATGTATGACATTCCCCATGTGAATGAACATTGGGACCGCACCCAATGTCTCGATTCAACGATCATTCGTGTTCCATGTGCGCCGCAGCTCGGTCCTGAGCAGGACCGCAGGACCCGATGACGGTGGCGGAGAACGGGAACCGAACCGCCGGCCGCTCGGTTGGCTTTCCCGTCTCTTCAGTCTTTGTTGGAGCCGAAGGTCATGGAGTTGTCGGGGAAGGTCGCGCTGGTCACCGGCGCCGGGTCGGGGATCGGCAAGGCGTCCGCAGTGCTGTTCGCCAGGGCGGGGGCCAGCGTCGGGGTGCTGAGCCGCACCGAGGACGAAATCCGCAAGACCGCCGAGGAGATCGTTGCTGCCGGCGGCAAGGCGCTGGCGCTGACCGCCGATGTCGGCGACGACGCGGCGATGCGGCAGGCGGTGGACCGGCTGGCGGCGGAGTATGGGCGGATCGACATCGTCTTCGCCAATGCCGGCATCAACGGCGTCTGGGCGGCCATCGACGAGCTGACGCCGGAGGAATGGGACCGGACCATCAACACCAACCTGCGCGGCACCTACCTGACGCTGCACCATGCGGTTCCGCATCTGAAGAGGGCGGGGGGCGGGTCGGTGATCGTCACGGCGTCGATCAACGGCACGCGGGTGTTCAGCAACACCGGCGCCACCGCCTACTCCTGCACCAAGGCGGCCCAGGTGGCGATGGTGAAGATGCTGGCGCTGGAACTGGCGAAGGACCGTATCCGCGTCAACGCCATCTGTCCCGGCATCATCGATACGGAGATCCCCGACAACACCCAATCCCGCAATCTCGAATCCCTGCGGGTTCCGATCGAGTATCCCGAGGGCAAGGTGCCCCTGACCGACGGGAAATCCGGCGACAGTTTCGACGTGGCGGAACTCGCCCTGTTCCTGGCGTCCGACCGGGCCAAGCACATCAGCGGCACGCCGGTCTGGATCGACGGGGCGGAATCCTTGATGGTCGGCTGAGGTTGCGGCATTCGTTGGTCATCAAACAACCAGTCAGGAAAAGGCGGAGCTCCCATGAGCGTGACTGAAACCGTGCGGAACAATGAACAGCTCAGCCGGTACGAGCTGACCGTCGACGGCGCCACCGCGGTGGCGGAGTACGAACTGCGGGACGGCAAGATCGTCTTCACCCATACCCACGTGCCGGAAAGCATGTCCGGCAAGGGCGTGGGCTCGGCACTGGCCAAGGGCGCCCTGGAGGATGTCCGCGCCCAGGGAAAGAAGGCGCTGCCGCTCTGCTCCTTCATCGACAGCTACATCAAGCGCCATCCCGACTACGCCGACCTCGTGGAGTAGGGGGAGGCCGGGCGGGGATGGTCAGCCCGCCCGCCGTTCCTCCTCGCCATCGAGGAAGATCAGATCGCCGTCCAGCAGGAACAGGCAGATGCAGTCCTCCTCGCTGGCCCCGCGGGCATGGTGGTCGGTGTCGGCGACATACTGGGCGACATCGCCCAGTTCATAGTGGCCGTATTCGTCGCTGAAGGCGCCGCGCAGCACCAGGAGGAGTTCGTCGGCCGTGTGCCGGTGCGCCGGAACCGGCGCGTCGTGCGCCATCCGCAGCAGGCAGATGGTCGTGCCGGACAGCGTCCGCTGCCACGCCGACAGCCAGACGCCGGGCGACAGCTCCGTCCAGGACCCGCAATCCACCGGGCTGTCGATCGCCTCCGGCAGCCAGCTGCGCAGCGGTTCCGGCACCAGCCGGCCGGCCTGTTGCCCGGCAACGTCGGACACGCGCGGCGGCGCCATATCCGCCGATGCCGGCGGAGCGGCCAGCAGCCCGTCCATCCGGTCGAGCAGCCCGTCCAGATCGGTGGCAGCCTCGCCGGGCAGTTCCTCGAACCAGCTGCCGCACAGAGCCTCGAAGGCCGCGACGCGCCGGCGGCAGTCGGGACAATAGGCGAGGTGCGTCGCCACCAGCAGCGACTTGCCCACCCGCTCCTGTCCGCTGGCATAGCCGATCAGAAGCTGGTCGTCCGGATGATGGTGGGGGAACGTCACGCCCGGCCCCTCATGCTGTGTCCTTCATGCTGTGTCCTTCATGCTGCGCTTCAGGTGGCCGAGTGCCAGGCGCAGCCTTGTCTTCACCGTGCCAAGAGGAACGTCGGTCTCCTCGGCGATCTCCTCATGGGTTTGTTCAAGGAAATACGAACGCCGCAGCACCTCGGATTGGTTGGGCGCCAATGTTTCGATCGCGCCGTGCAGCTGCCGGCTGCCCTGCGCCAGCTGTGCGGCCTCCTCCGGCGTTGCCTGGGACGCGGGCGTCATCGCCGGATCGTCCATGTCGGGGGCCGGGCGCATCTCCTTGCGCAGGCGGTCGATGCGGCGGTTGCGGGCGATGGTGAAGATCCAGGTGCCGACCGATGCCTGGGCCGGGTCATAGCTGTCGGCCTTCAGCCACACGGTCAGCATGACGTCCTGGACCAGCTCCTCCGCCGCACCACGGTCGGCACCGAGCTTCTGGCAATATTGCAGGATGCGGGGGGCGAACTGGCGGAACAGGGCGGCGAAGGCCGCGCGGTCGCGCTGCTGCGCGACCGACCGGACCAGCTCCCCGAACCTGTCGTCGGCCGGGCTCTGCGGCACCGCGTCCTGCGGCGACGGCCTCTCGGAAAACGGCATGCAACCACCAGACAGCATTCCACCGGCCGGCAGCTTACCCCGAACTCCTTGATGGCTTCCATTGCCTATGATTGCCGGGAGGGCGAACAGTCGGCGAACGGGTGCGTGATTTTATTGCGGAAGCGGCGGCTTCAGGGGGCCGAGCGGGTCCAGCGGACCGACCGTCGGCGTGGTCTGGGGCAGGGGGCGGAAGGCGGCCTGCGCCTCGGCCGGCAGGGGCGGACGGACGCGGGTGCGCCACAGGCCATACAGCGTGGCACAGAGCGCGCTGCCGGTGATGAAGGCGAACAGCCCCTCCGGCCCACCGGTGGTCATCATCGCCGATGCCAGCGGCGGACCGATGATGGCGCCGATGGAGTTGGCGAGGATCAGGCCGCCGCTGGCCGACACCAGATCCTCCCGCCGCACATGGTCGTTGGTGTGGGCAAGGCAGATCGGATAGAGCGTGAAGGACAGGCCGCCGAACAGCGGCGCAACCAGCATCAGGGCGAGCGGCTGGTCCAGCCCGGCGGCGGCGATCATGCCGAAGCTGGTCAGCGACAGCGCGGCCGACAGGCCGATGATCACGGTGCGCCGGTCGAACCGGTCCGACAGCCGGCCGAGCGGCCATTGCAGGGCCATGCCGCCCAGGATCAGCGCCGACATGAACAGCGCCGTTCCCGACACCCCGAAGCTGGACGCCGCGCCGAACACCGGGGCCAGCCCATAGATCGACCCGGTGATCGCCCCGCTGATGAAGACGCCGGCCACCCCCAGCGGCGAACTCTCGTAGAGCCGCCGGACGCCGAAGGACGAGACATTCGGCAATTGCGGCGGCGTGGTCCGCGTCAGGGCCACCGGCACCAGCGCCAGCGACAGCAGGATCGACACGATCATGAAGATTCGGACCCCGGCCTCGTCGTCCAGCCGCAACAGCTGCTGTCCGATGCCCGACGCGCCGTACAGCGTCACCATGTAGGCCGACAGCATCTGCCCGCGGCTTTCGTTCGTCGCAGTGCCGTTCAGCCAGCTTTCGATGCACATGTAGAGGCCGGCCATGCAGAAGCCCTGCGCCAGCCGCAGCATAGCCCACAGCGGCACGTCGACGAACAGCGCATGCGCCAGCGCCGCCACCGAGACGATGGAGGCGAAGGCGGAGAAGGAGCGGATATGGCCGACGCGGGTGATGACGCGGTGGGCGTAGAGCGATCCCAGAGTCAGCCCGGCATAGAAGGCCGCCGTGATCAGCCCGACCGCGGTCGGGCCGGACTCCGTCGCCGACAGCCGCAGCCCGATCAGGGTGGACAGGGCGCCGTTCCCCAGCATCAGGAATGCCACGCCGAGCAGAAGCGAGGCGACCGAGCGCGCAACCGATGGCATGCCGTATCTCCCCGTCCGCCGTCAGCGCTTGGTGGCCGGTAAACCGGTCAGGAGGCGATGATGCATGACGGGACTCCACTCTGCTGTTCCGGGAAGGGGCTCGTGCCTTTTCAGCCGGGCCTTTTCAGCCGTGCCTTGGCCTGATGTCCAACAGCCAAGTCCCGGATTTGGTCCGCCCCCGTGATGCGCGGTTTACCATTGGGGCAACCTGACCGTTGACAGGACATACCGTCCGGTAACATACCTTCCTGCAGGTAGATTTCGCATCAAGATGATGTTCGGGGAGACGCCATCATGTCCGACACCGCCCCGCCGGTCCTTCTCACCCGCGAGGGGGCCGTGTCCTGGATCCGGCTGAACCGCCCTGCCGTGCTGAACGCGCTGGACGAGCCCACCGCCGCCGCCCTGCTGGACGCCTGCCGCAGCGTGGCGGATGAAGGCGGGCAGGGGCCGACCCGCGTGCTGGTCATCGCCGGCAACGGCCGCGGCTTCATGGCCGGCGGCGATGTCGGCCGCTTCAACGACGATCCCTCCGCCGCGCCCGCGGTGGCCGGCGCCATCATCGCCCACCTGCACGAGGCGGTGCGCATCCTCGACCGGCTGGACGTGCCGGTGCTGGCCTCGGTGCATGGACCCGTGGCGGGCGCGGGCATGAGCCTCGCCACCGCAGCCGACCTCTGCATCGCCGCCGACGACGCCAAGTTCACCATGGCCTATGCCCGCATCGGCGCCACGCCGGACGGGTCGGGCAGCTTCCATCTGCCGCGTCTGGTCGGGCTGCGCCGTGCCATGGAGCTGGCAATGCTGTCCGACGTGATCGACGCCGCGGAGGCCCTGCGCATCGGGCTGGTCAACCGGGTGGTACCGGCGGCCGAACTGGCGGTGGAGACGGCGAAGCTGGCCGAACGGCTCGCCGCCGGGCCGACCCTGTCCTATGCCGGCATCCGCCACCTGATGCGGAAATCATTTACCCAAACGCTGGACGGACAGCTGGACGCCGAGCGCGACCGCTTCCTCGCCACCGCCGCGACCGCCGATTTCCGCGAAGGCATCGCCGCCTTCACCGCCAAGCGCCGGCCGGACTTCACCGGCCGCTGACCTTCCCCTCCGCCCGAGAAGTGGACCCAACCATGCAGAACGACATCGTCATCGTCGGCGCCGCCCGCACCGCCATCGGCGGTTTCGGCGGCACGCTGAAGGATGTGCCGCTGACCCAACTCGCCACCGTCGCCGTCAAGGCGGCGCTGGAGCGCTCCGGCGCCGCGGCGGACGCCATCGGCCATGTGGTGATGGGCAACGTCATCCCGACCGAGACCAACGACGCCTATCTCAGCCGCGTCGCCGCCATCGACGCCGGCATTCCGATCGAGGTGCCGGCCTTCAACGTCAACCGGCTCTGCGGCTCGGGCCTGCAGGCCATCGTGTCGGCGGCGCAGGCCATTGCGCTCGGCGACTGCGAGGTCGCCATCGGCGGCGGTGCGGAATCGATGAGCCGCGGCCCCTATTTCGTTCCCAGCGCCCGCTGGGGCACCCGTCTCGGCGACGGGGCGCTGGTCGACTACATGAACGGCATTCTGCACGACCCCTGGCAGAAGATTCACATGGGCGTCACCGCCGAGAACGTCGCCGCCCGCTACGGCATCGACCGCGAGGCGCAGGACGCCTTGGCGGCGGAAAGCCAGCGCCGCGCCGCCCGCGCCATCGCCGAGGGCCGCTTCAAGGACCAGATCATCCCGGTAGAGATCCCGTCGCGCAAGGGCACCATCGTCTTCGACACCGACGAGCATGTCCGCGGCGACGTGACCGCGGAGGGCTTGGCGAAGATGAAGCCGGTCTTCAAGAAGGACGGGTCGGTCACCGCCGGCAACGCCTCCGGTCTCAATGACGGCGCCGCCGCCGTGGTTCTGGCCGACGCCCGCCGCGCCCAGGCGCTGGGGCTGAAGCCGCTGGCCCGTCTGGTCGGCTACGCCCATGCCGGCGTCGAGCCCGACTACATGGGCATCGGCCCGGTCCCGGCGACCCGCAAGGTGCTGGAGCGCACCGGCCTGTCGGTCGCCGACATGGACGTGATCGAATCGAATGAGGCCTTCGCCGCCCAGGCCTGCGCCGTGATACGCGAACTGGATTTCGACCCGGCCAAGGTGAACCCGAACGGCTCCGGCATCTCGCTCGGCCACCCGGTGGGGGCGACCGGCGCCATCATCACGGTCAAGGCCATCCACGAACTGCACCGCATCAGCGGCCGCTATGCCCTGGTGACCATGTGCATCGGCGGCGGTCAAGGCATCGCCGCCGTGTTCGAGCGGGTGTAAAGGACATTCGTGGCGATCAATGCCCTCTCCCGCCCCGGGAGAGGGAGGGGACCCACGTAGTGGGGAGGGTGAGGGGGGAGCCAAGAATCCCGAAGCGCATGATTCCCTGGTTAACCCCTCACCCTTCCCTCTCCCGGGGCGGGAGAGGGAGACAGAGTGGCTCTTGCGTCAGGCCGCCGCCACGATCAGGACGGCGGCGGCCAGCGCTACGGCATCCTCCAGCAGGGCGGCCGGGCGGTCACGGCCGAAGGCGGCGGCCATGCGCATCCGGGCCGCATAGCCGAGCAACGTTCCGGCAACCGCCCCGACGCCCCCCGCCACCAGCCCGCCGATCCAGATTCCCGCATCGGCCCCGATGGCGGCACCCGCTATGGCCCCGCCGGCGATGCGGCTGGCGAAGGGGAAGGGCAGCTTGCGGCTGGGGGTGGTGGGCAGCTTGTCGACGATCAGCTCTACCACCGCCATCGCGGTAAAGACCCAGGGCGACACCGGGTGCCCCAGAAAGAACAGCCAGCTGCCGGACACGTCCAGCCAGCCGGCATAGGCGGCCCAGCTGACCGCAGCCGGGGCGAGCAGGGTGCGCGAACCGGCGACGGCGCCGATCAGAAAGGCGAGGATCAGGGCAAGCATCGGCAGGGCGGTCCATCAGGTTGTCATTATGGATCGAGCATAATGACTTAAGGCGTCGGCGCACCGCCTGGACCAGCCGCCGCATGGCACCCGCGCGGGTGCCGGGTCCGCCATGGAGCAGGCGCAGAGCCGCCAGCATCAGCGCCTCGTCGTCGTCGCGCGGCGGGTCGAAATGCGGGCGCTGCCGCCCGGTGCGGACGCAGACGGCCTTCACCTGCGTCATCTCCAGCAGCCCTTCCGCCCCGCGGGTGACGCCCCAGCCGCTGGCATGGCGTCCGCCGAAGGGCAGGCGCGGGTCGGCGGTGGGCACGATCAGGTCGTTGATCGTCACCGTTCCGGCATCAATCCGGCGGGCCAGCGCCCGCGCTTCCGTCTCCGGTCCGAAGACCGAGGCCCCCAGCGCATAGGGGCTGAGCGCCGCGCCGGCCAGCGCCTCCTCCATGTCGCGCACGGGGACCAGCGACAGGACAGGGGCGAACAGCTCCTCGCGCAGCAGCGCCATCTCCGGCCGTGCATCGGCCAGCACCAGGGGTGCCATCCCCGGCCCATCCTTTTCCGGCAGCCCGGTAAGCGCGCGGGCGCCTTGCGCCACCGCGTCCCGCGCGAGCACTGCGAGCCGGCGCAAGGTCGGTGCCGGAACCGGCGCCGGCGGTATGGAAGCGGCATGGCGCCCCACCGCCTTCTCAAGCCCCGCCGCCATGTCGCGCGGCACGAAGACCCGCCGCGGCGCGATGCAGGTGGCGGAGCCGTTGAGCCGCAGGCCGAAGGCCAGGGCGCGGGCGACGCCCTCCACATCGGCGCCCGGCAGCACGAAGACGGCGTCGTTGCCCGACAGCTCCATGGTCGAGGGCACCAGATGGCGGGCGAGCCGTTCCGCCACCGCCCGTCCGGTGCCGGCCGATCCGGTCAGAACCAGCTTGTCGATCCCGGCCTCTATGGCATCGCCCACCGCATCGGCGGATTCATCCAGCACCCGGAACAGCCCATCGGGCAGGCCGCATTCCGCCAGCCAGCCCGCCAGCAGGTCCATCGGCGCGCGGCATCCCGGCGCCGGCTTGACCAGCAAGGCATTGCCGGCGGCGAGCGCCTGGACCGCCTGCACCCCCGGCAGCAGCAGCGGGTAGTTGGACGGCCCGACGATCAGGACCGTGCCGAAGGGCTCCCGCCGCACCTCCGCCTCCACGCCGAACAGCCAGACCGGCCGGCCGCGCCACCCCAGCCGCCGCGGCGCCAGCAGCCGGGCGGCCTCGCGCTCCAGAAAGCGGCAGGCTTCGGCCAGCGGCAGGATCTCGGCGCTCACACTCTCCGCCGCCCTCCGGCCGGGACGCGTCGCCAATGCCTGCACGAGGTCCTCGGCATTCGCCGCGATCCTGCGGCGAAGTCCGTGAATGACCGCAAGTCGCGATGAAATATCGGCGGCGGACCATCGCTCCCGGACTTCCGGCGATGGCCTAATCACCTCATAGGACCAAGGGATTACGACTGTAGAGGTGGGGATGTTGTTGTGATCCATTTCCGACTTAGCTTCGTAACCGTCACGATAGAAGTCGGCAACGCAGGAGCGTTTGGCAAGCGGATGGAACGACAAGTCGTGATCATCGGTGCAGGACCGGGCGGATTGGCATCCGCGATGCTCCTGGCGCTCACCGGTGCCAAAGTGACGGTGCTGGAACGGCAGGACCGCGTCGGCGGCCGGTCGGCCGGCTTCTCCATGGATGGATACCGGTTCGACAGCGGTCCAACCTTCTTCCTCTATCCCCGGATTCTGGAGGAGATCTTCGAGGCCTGCGGAAGCCGGCTGTCGGACGAGGTCGATTTGATCCGCCTGGACCCGCTCTACCGGCTGGCTTTCGAAGGTGGCGGGGAACTGCGGGTCCATGCCCAGATGAAAGCGCTGATGGCGGAGATCGCCAAGCTCAGCCCGCGCGATGCCGACGGGTTGCCGCGCTTCCTGGCCGACAACCGGACGAAGATGGAGCGCTTCCGCCCGGTGCTGGAATCGGACTTCTCCAGCCCCTGGGCGCTTGCGACGCTGCCGATGCTGAAGGCGCTGGGCAAGCTGTCGCCGCACCGCTCCGTCGACCGCGACCTCTCCCGCTACTTCCAGGATCCGCGCATCCGCCTCGCCTTCTCGTTCCAGAGCAAGTATCTGGGCATGTCGCCTTTCCGCTGCCCCAGCCTGTTCACCATCCTGTCCTTCCTGGAGCACGAGCACGGCATCTTCCACCCCCGCGGCGGGACGGATGCGGTGATGTCGGCGATGCGCCGCGTGGCCGAAAGCCTGGGCGTCACCGTCCGCCTGAACGAGACGGTGCGCCACATCAAGTTCCAGGGCCGCCGAGCCGTTGGCGTGCGGACGGAAGCCGGCGACTATCCCGCCGATGCGCTGGTCATCAACGCCGACTTCGCGAAGGCGATGACGACGCTGGTGCCCGACGATCTGCGCCGGCGCTGGAGCGACGCGCGGCTCGCCACCAAGAAATTCTCCTGCTCCACCTTCATGCTGTACCTGGGCATCGAGGGCAAGGTGGACGGGCTGGACCACCACACGGTCTATCTGGCGAAGGATTACGCCCGCAACCTCGCGGAGATCGAGGAATGCCGGGAATTGCCGCGCGAGCCGTCGATCTATGTGCAGAACGCCTGCGTCACCGATCCCGATCTGGCGCCGCCCGGCGGCAGCACGCTCTACATCCTGGTGCCGGTCGGCCACCAGCGCGGCCATATCGACTGGAAGGCCGAGGCGCCGCGCTACCGCCGCGCCGTGCTCGATCGGCTGGCCGGCTTCGGGCTGGGCGACATCGAGCGCCGCATCCGTGTGGAACGGGTGGTGACCCCGGCCGACTGGGAAAGCCAGTTCGCGGTGCATCGCGGCGCCACCTTCAATCTGGCGCACAGCCTCGACCAGATGCTCCACCGCCGTCCGCGCAATCGCTTCGAGGATCTGGACGGCGTCTATCTGGTGGGCGGCGGCACCCATCCCGGCAGCGGTCTGCCGGTCATATTCGAAGGTGCACGCATCACGTCGCGGCTGCTGGCCCAGGAACTGGGTCTGCCGACACCGTGGCGCACGAAGACCATGGGTTTGTCCGGCATGCTGCGGCAGGCCGTTGCAGGGGGGATGGCATGACGGATCGGATCGCGGTGATCGGCGGCGGGCTCGGCGGGCTGGCGTCGGCGGTGGTGCTGGCGGCGCGCGGGCACAAGGTGACCCTGCTGGAAAAGAACGCCTGGGTCGGCGGCAAGGCCGCCGTGCTGGAAGAGGGCGGATTCCGCTTCGACATGGGGCCGACCATCCTGACGGTGCCGCGCGTCCTGCGCCGCATTCTGGAAGAGGCCGGCTGCGACCTCGACCGAGAGCTGGAGATGGTCCGCCTGGAGCCGCAATGGCGCTGCTTCTTCGACGACGGCACCGTGCTGGACCTGTCGGAGGAGATCGGCAAGATGGCGGCCGAACTCGACCGTCTGGCGCCCGGACGCGGGGCGGGGGAGGGCTATCGCCGCTTCCAGGCCCTGTCGGAACGGCTGCACGGCATCTCCGAACGCTTCTTCTTCTGGAAATCGGTGGAGGATCTCGGCGATACGCTGAACTTCCGCAACAGCCTGAATGCCGGCACCCTGTCGGACGTCCTGGCCCTGCGCATGGGCAGCACGGTGGCCGGCACCATCCGCGGCCATGTGCCGGACGCGCGGGCGGCGCAGATGCTGGACCACTTCACCCAATATGTCGGTTCCTCACCCTACGGGTCCCCGGCGGTGCTGTGCGCCATCGCCCATATGCAGACCAACGACGGCGTCTGGTATCCGATGGGCGGCACCCGCGCTGTGCCCGTCGCGCTGGAACGGGTGGCGCGCCGGCTGGGCGTGGAGATCCGCACCAACACCGGTGTCCGCCGCCTGCAGGTGGAGGGCGCCCGCGCCGTGGCGGTGGAAACCGATGCGGGCGAGCGCATCACGGTGTCCGCCGTGGTGTCCAACATGGATTCCGTCCGCACCTATCAGGAGCTGGTCGGAGGGGCGCCGGCCAAGCGCTTCGCCAAGCGCCGCAGCTACGAGCCGGCCTGCTCGGGCGTGGTGTTCTACCTGGGGCTCGACCGCGGCTACGACCATCTGCTGCACCATGACTTCGTCTTCTCCCGCGACCCGGCGGAGGAGTTCGACTGGATCTACCGCCGTGGCGAGCCGGCACCCGACCCGACCTGCTATATCGCCGCCCCCGCCCGCACCGAGCCGGGCGTCGCTCCGCCGGGGGGCGAGGCGCTGTATGTGCTGGTCCATACCCCCTATCTGCGCCCGCATCACGACTGGAAGCGCATGCTGCCCGAGTACCGCCGCGTGGTGTTCGACAAGCTGAAGCGCACCGCCGGCATGCCCGACCTGGAGGACCGCATCCGGGTGGAGCATGTGCTGACCCCGCAGGACATCCACGATCGCTACAATGTGCTGAACGGCGCCATCTATGGCTTGGCGAGCCACGGCCGCTTCATGGGCGCCTTCAAGCCGGGCAACCGCTCCCGCGATGTCGAGGGCCTGTATCTGGCCGGCGGCGCCGCCCATCCGGGGCCGGGCATGCCGATGGTGCTGATGTCCGGCTGGATCGCTGCCGACAGCCTCGACCGCGACCTGCGCGGCGGGATGCAGGACGGCGCCGAAGCCGACGCCACGCGTGCCGTGGCCTGAGGAAGGCGGCGGGCGATGATGGACGATCCGGTCGCGTTACGGTCGCCGGCGCTCTGCCGCTTCTTCGGCGGCATCATGGCGCGGCGGATGCGGCGTGATTTCCACGCGGTGCGGCTGGCCCGGCCGGGCTGGCCCGTTCTGCCGCCCGACCGGCCGGTCATCGTCTATCTGAACCATCCCTCCTGGTGGGATCCCGCGCTGCTGATCGTGATGGGGACCACCCGCTACCGCGACCGGCCGGGCTATGGGCCGATCGATGCGGCGATGCTGCGCCGCTACCGCTTCATGGCCCGCATCGGCCTGTTCGGCATCGAACCCGGCCGGGCGGGCGCCGTCGCCTTCCTGCGCAGCGGCGAACGCATCCTCGCCGATCCGCGCTCCATGCTGTGGATCACGGCGGAAGGCGCCTTCACCGACCCGCGCCGCCGCCCGGTCAGCCTGCGGCCGGGCATCGCCCATCTGGTCCGCCGGGCGCCCTCGGCCCTGGTGGTGCCGCTGGCGGTCGAATATCCATTCTGGGACGAAAGCACGCCGGAGGCGCTCGCCCGCTTCGGCGAGCCGATGGAGGCCGCGTCCTTCGGCGAGCGGCCGGTGGCGGACATCGCCCACGCGCTGGAGCGGCGGTTGGAGGACGTGATGGACGCGCTGGCGCTCGACGCCCAGAGTCGCGACCCTGCCCGGTTCCTGACGCTGATCGACGGTACCGCCGGGGTCGGCGGCGTCTATGACCTGTGGCGCAGGGCGCGCGCCTGGGCCGGCGGGCGGGCCTTCTCCCCGGCCCATGGCGCCGGATCGCGCGAGGAACGGCCTGAGGAGCGGGCACTGGGGCAGGAGGTGCGCCGGCCATGAGCATCGTCGAGTGGATCGCCGCCGTCAGCCTGATCCTGGCTCTGCTGCCGCTGGGGCAGGGGATGGTCAACCTGCTGCTCTACCGCCGCCCCAAGGCCGCGCCGCCGCCGGGAAGCGCCGTCAGCATCCTGATTCCCGCCCGCAACGAGGAGGCGACCATCGCCGCCGCGGTGGAAGCTGCACTCGCCAGCCGCGGCGTCGAGGTGGAAGTCGTCGTGCTGGACGACCACTCCACCGACCGCACCGCGGAGATCGTCCGCTCCATCGCCGCGCGCGACCCGCGCGTCCGGCTTGAAAGCGCGCCGCCGCTGCCGCCGGGCTGGTCGGGCAAGCAGCATGCCTGTCAGGCGCTCGCCACGCTGGCGCTGCATCCGGTGCTGCTGTTCCAGGATGCCGACGTGCGGCTGTCGCCCGATGCCGCCCGCCTGACCTGCGGCGCCCTGCTGTCCGGCCGGCATGGTCTGGTCAGCGGCTTCCCGCGGCAGGAGACCGGGACGCTCGCCGAAGCGCTGGTGATCCCGCTGATCCATGTGCTGCTGCTGGGGTATCTGCCGATGCTGGGGATGCGGCGGTCGGGCGACCCGCGTTTCGGCGCCGCCTGCGGCCAGCTGATCGCGGTGCGGCGGGAGGCCTACTGGAAAGCCGGCGGCCATGCGGCGATATCGGCGTCGCTCCATGACGGGGTGACGCTGCCGCGCGCCTTCCGCCGGGCGGGGCAGGGGACCGACCTGTTCGACGCCACCGGCCTTGCCCGCTGCCGCATGTATCGCGGCTGGCGGGAGGTGTGGTCCGGCTTCACCAAGAACGCGACGGAGGGGATGGCGACGCCGGCCGCCCTGCCGGTTTGGACGCTTCTGCTGTTCGGCGGCCACGTCCTGCCCTGGATCCTGCTGGGCTGGGCGGCGCTGGACCCGCTGCCGGACGAGGCTGTCGTCATGGCCGGATTGGCGGCGGCGGCGGGATTGCTGTTCCGGCTGCTGCTGCTCGTCCGCTTCCGCCAGAGCGTCGTCGGCGCGCTTCTGCACCCCATCGGCATCCTGATCATGCTGGCGATTCAATGGTCGGCGCTGCTGCGCGCCCGCCATGGCCGGCCGTCGGAGTGGCGCGGGCGGGCCTATCCGACCGGACCGGGGGCGTCATGACTCCCTGGCTGCGCCGCCGCGCCCACCGCATCTTCCACCCGCTGGCCGGCGCCGACGCAGCGACGCTGGCGACGGTGCTGGCCAAGGGCGGCGGGGTGGGGCCGCTGCATCTGCACCGGGTGGTGACCGCAGCCGGCGCCGCGGCCATTCGCGCGCCGCTGGACCTGCTGGAGCAGCGGCGCGTGCAGCGGCTGGCTGCACAGGGCAGGGAGCAGGGCAGGGCGGCACCGCCGCCGCTGTTCATCCTCGGCCACTGGCGCAGCGGCACCACCCATCTGCTGAACCTGCTGGCACAGGACGAGAGATTCGCCGCCCCCGACCCGCTGGCGGTCGGCCTGCCCTGGGGCTTCCTCGGCCTCAGTTCCTTCTGGCGTTCGCGGCTGGAGGCCTGGCTGCCGCCCGACCGCATCATCGACCCGATGCCGATCGACCCGACTGCTCCGCAGGAGGACGAACTGGCCCTGGCGCTGATGCAGCCGCTGTCCTACTACCACGGCATCTTCTTTCCCAGGCACCTGTACCGCGCCTTCCGCCAGGGCGTGCTGTTCGAAGGCTGCCGTCCGGAGGCCGTCGCGCTATGGCGCCGCCGGATGGACCATTACCTGACCAAGCTGCAGCTCTATTCCGGCAGCCGGCGCCTGCTGATCAAGAATCCGGCCCACACCGCAAGGGTGGGGGAATTGCTGGCCCTGCGCCCCGATGCGGTCTTCCTCCACATCCATCGCGATCCCTACGAGGTCTTCAGTTCCACCCGCCGCATGCTGCTGACCCTGCTGCGGGAGTTTTCGCTGCAAAATTACGATCCGCGGGCGGTTGACGGGCTGGTGCTGGACCTCTATCCCGCGATCATGGCGCGGTTCGATCGCGACCGGGCGCTTCTGCCGCCCGGCCGGCTGGTGGAAATCCGCTATGACCGCTTCATCGCCGATCCGCTGGAAACGCTGCGCCACGTCTATGACGGACTAAACCTCGGGCCCTTCGAGCCGGTGCAGCCGCGTATGGAGCGCTATCTGGCCGGCGTGCGCGATTACCGGCGGGCACGGCACGATCTGGAGGACCAGGCCCGCCGCGCGGTGCGCCGGCAGTGGGCCTTCGCCTTCGACCGCTGGGACTATTGACGGCTCAGGATTCGCCGCGTTCCTCGCGCTTGGCCTGCTGCCACAGCGCTTCCATCTCGTCCAGCGTGGCGTCCTGCGGCTTGCGGCCCTCGGCCGACAGCAGCGCCTCGATCCGGTGGAAGCGGCGTTCGAACTTGGCGTTGGTGCCGCGCAGCGCCGTTTCCGGCTCCACCTTCAGGCGGCGGGCAAGGTTGACCAGCGCGAACAGCAAGTCGCCCAGTTCGTCCGCCACCCGGTCCTGCGCCGATCCGGCGTCCATCTCCGCCCGCAGCTCCCGCACTTCCTCCTCGATCTTGTCGAGGATGTCGCGGGCGTCGGTCCAGTCGAAGCCGACCCGCGCCGCGCGGTTCTGCAGCTTCAGCGCGCGGGTCAAGGCGGGCAGGCCGGCGATCACGCCCTCCAGCGCCGACGGCGCCCGGCCTTCCTCCGCCGCCTTGGCCGCCCGTTCGGCCGCCTTGTGGTCCTCCCAGCGCGAGGTCTGCTGGTCGGAGGATTTCACCTCTTCCGGTCCGAAGACATGGGGGTGGCGGCGGATCATCTTGTCGGTGATGACGCCGGCGACCTCGTCGAAGTCGAACAGGCCTTCCTCGCGCGCCATCTGGCTGTAATAGACGACTTGGAACAGCAGATCGCCCAACTCCTCGCGCAGGGCGACCTTGTCGTCCTTCTCGATGGCGTCGGCGACCTCATAGGCCTCTTCGATGGTGTGCGGTGCGATGCTGCGGTAGGTCTGCTCCAGATCCCACGGGCATCCGCCGTCGGGATTCCGCAGCCGCGCCATCACGTCGAGCAGCCGGTCGATGTTGCGGGTCATGACTTGCGGTCTCCGGATACGGGGAGGGAAAGTCCGCGACGATAGCGGACAGGGACGGCCGGGGGAAGTTGCGCGGATCGGACACTGACATTCTCACTGTGCGGGCATTCCCACTTTGCGGGCACACACAATGTTGCAACCGGATAGAAATGTCAGTGGTTTGCGCAAAGTAGGACTGTCAGTAGGTCAGGCTTAGGCTTGACGGTGTGTCGGGGGGGCCGGCCTTTTTCGGCATATCTGGCATGGATGCGTTTGGGATCGGCTCGGCGGCGCGGTCAAGCCCCATCGCCGCTTCGCGGTGCGCCGCAGGCGCAGGGCTTGACGGCGGCGACGATCGCCGAGCCATCATCCTGCTGCCAG
>NZ_DASPIS010000009.1:0-7160 GCF_035628975.1 Azospirillum sp.
TGGTAGAGCAGCGGACTGTTAATCCGCTTGTCGCTGGTTCGAGTCCAGCACCGGGAGCCATCGCGCGGGTGTAGCTCAGTTGGTTAGAGCGCCGGCCTGTCACGCCGGAGGCCGCGGGTTCAAGTCCCGTCACTCGCGCCATTCTCTCCTATATCTCTCCAAATCGATGTAGCGGATGATGGCGACTGCCCCACCGGGCGGCTTCGCGCTATCATGCGTTCTTCGCCGTGTTCACGATGCGGCCGAAAGCGCCGGTTCCCTGTTGTACGGAGTCCGCGCGCCCAACGGCCGCGCGCTTTTGGGAACGCGAATTGCCGGGGAGGAACCGCTCATGCGTTTGTCAGGGAAAGTCGCCGTCATCACCGGTGGCGGATCGGGCTTCGGCGAGGGCATCGCCCGACGCTTCGCCGCCGAAGGCGCCCGCGTCATCGTCGCCGACCTGGACGAGGCGGCGGCCGGCCGGGTGGCCGACAGCCTGGGCGAGACGGCGCTGGCCGTGCGCGCCGACGTCGCGGTGGGGGAGGATTACGGGGCGATCGTCTCCACGGCGATCGGCGAGTTCGGTCGGCTCGACATCCTGGTCAACAATGCCGGCTACACCCACCGCTACGGCTCGATGCTGGAGGTGGACGAGGCCACCTTCGACCGCATCTATGCCGTCAACGTGAAGTCGATCTATCACGGCGCCCTCCATGCCGTGCCGGTATTCCGCGCCCAGGGCGGCGGCGTGATCCTGAACATCGCCTCCACCGCCGGCCTGCGGCCGCGGCCGAACCTGACCTGGTACAACGGCTCCAAGGGGGCGGTCATCACCCTGACCAAGTCGATGGCCGCCGAACTGGCCCCCGACCGCATCCGCGTCTGCGCCATCGCCCCCGTGGCGGGCGAGACCGGCATGCTCCACCGCTTCATGGGGCAGGATACGCCGGAACGCCGTGAGCAATTCCTGCGCAGCATCCCGCTCGGCCGCCTGTCGACACCCGACGACATTGCCAACTCCGCGCTCTACCTCTGTTCCGACGAGGCGGATTTCCTGACCGGCGTGTGCCTGGAGGTGGATGGCGGGCGGTGCGTGTGAGGGAAGTTCCCAACTGACTTCTCCCTCTCCCCCCTGGGGAGAGGGTCGGGGTGAGGGGGATGCACGGCGGGACCTTTGGGAAAATCCCAGGGTGCTCCCCCCTCACCCTAACCCTCTCCCCGGGGGGGAGAGGGGATTACCGCTGCATCGCGATGTGTGTGAATCCGGCAGTCGCCCAGCGGGGGAGGGTTGGGGTGGGGGCAAGTGGTGTCGACAGGAACGTCGGCGTCAGCCGATTCCCCCTCCGCCGGAACGTTAGCAACCACCACCTCGTCCTCTTCAACCAGGTCCTCCTCCCGCTTCTCGTCGGGCAGCACGGCGTCGAGCAGGCGGGCGATGTCGTCGGTGGGCCGCAGGGCGCCATAGCCGGGGGCGTTGTAGTCCCAGTCATATTCGGCGAAGCCGCGGAAGCCGGCGATGGCCGGGTCGCTGGCCCAGGCCTTGCGCAGGGCTTGGCGGCGCAATTCCTCCGGCACGCCGCGGCGCAGGAAGCCGGTGTAGTCGCTGCCGCCGTCCAGGCTGTCGAGCGGGGGCAGGTCGGACAGGTCCGGCGCCTCCTCCTCCGCCGCCGGAGGGGCGGCCGCCATCTCCGCCGAGGCCGCGACCGAGGATTCGTCCAGCCGTTCCGGCACCGCAATCGAAGCTTCGACCGGCACCTCCTCCGTCCGCGTTTCCCGCTTCAGCCGCGACCAGCGGCCGAGGAAGCCTTCATCCGCGGCTGTGGGGTCAGCCATGCCGAGGCCGCTCCGTCCTGCCGTGCCGGGCCAGGGCTTCGGTGTCGGCGCGGTCGCGTTTGCGCTTGTGGAAGGGGCGTTCGACATAATGCCGGGCGACGAAGCCGTCCATCCACAGGAGCAGCGGGATCGGCAGCGCCAGCGGCTCGATCACGTCGTCGCCGGCCTCGGCATGGGCGTCGATCTCGCCGGGGTCCACAGTGACGGCCAGCAACTGCATCCCCGGTGCCGGACCGCCCGGCCGCAGGATGACGTAGGCGCAGGGGTTGCCGCCGTCGAGGTTGTGCTTGTAGTTCTCCGCTTCGGTCGGGAACAGGGCGATTTCGGCGGTGCCGGCGTAGTGGCGCGTCCAGTCCGGCCCCTCCGCCACCACGCTCCAGTCCGGCCGGTCGGGTTCGGGCGGGACCAGCAGGACCGGTTGCCAGCGCGCTTCGATCCAGGGATTGTCGACGCGCCGCAGCTCCACCACGACGCCGACCGTCCGCCGTTCGGCGCGGTCGGGCGGGGAAGCCGGGTGAGTTGCGGGCAAGGCGGGCGCGGACGGGAACTCGGTGGGCATGGGCGGTGTTCCTGATGGGCTGGATACGGACTCCGTCCCCGGTACAACGCGCCGGCGGGCGATTGGTGCCGCCGGGCTCTCGAAAGCCCCAGATCAAAGCCCCCGAACCCAAGGATGCGCCATGCGCAAGTTCGCCGCCGCCCTGCTGCTGTCCAGCCTTCTCGCCGGCCTGCCGCTGGCCGCCACGGCCCAGCAGCCGGCCCAGCATGAACCGGCTCAGCAGCAACCCGCCCAGCAGGTCGAATCCGGATCGAAGGAGTCGGCCGGCGACGCACTCGCCCGCGACGGCAAAGTCCAGCAGAGCCAGGATCCGCTTCCCAGCCAGCAAGGCAACAAGCCGCCCAACCCGACCAGTTCCGCCGCCACCGGCAGCGGGGAGCTGCGGCAGGCGCTCGCCGAGGTCCGCCGGGCGCCACCCGACCTGAACGGCACGCCGGTGCCGCGTCCGAACCAGTGGGCGAGCGAGCCCGACCAGCCCAACGAGCCGACACGCTCGCAGAATCCCTCCGACCTCACCAGCCAGGAAGTGAAGTAACGCCGCCTATCCCGACACCCGGCGGGCACGGACGCGGATCAGGCCGCTGCCCTCCGGATCGGCACGGTCCGGCTTCAGCATGGCATCCAGCAGCCGGGCGTCGCCGGTCCAATAGGGCACGTACCACAGGCGGTCGGGGTCCATCACCAGCGCGCGCCGCGTCGCCGGATCATAGGCCCCCAGCGGCGCGATATGGCCGACGCCGATGTCGCCGGTCAGCGTCCCCTGGTCGAAGGCCAGCAGGATGATGTCGTCGGCGCTGCGCTCGTTCTCGGTCAGGATGCGGCGCAGTTCCGCCAGCGTGGCGGGGGAGGCGTCGCGCGGGCGCCAGACCTCCACCTCCGCGTCGATGCCGTAGGCGGCGAGGCTGCGGCGGACATAGCGCTCCAGTTCGCCGAAGGAGACGCCCTCGCCATCCTCGGCGGTGGCGGCGCGCCAATGGTCGTCGTCCAGACGGTCGAGCAGTTGCCGGCCGGTCACCAGCCGCTCCGACGCCAGTGCCGGCAGACCGCGCAGGGCGTTCAGCATCATCGTCACGCTGGCCAGCGAACAGGAGGCGCTGGTCGTCTGCGGCACGTAAAAGGGGCTGAGCGCCCAGTAATCGGGCGCAGGGGCGCTGCGGAGATGGTCGGCGGCGCGGGTGATCGGCACCGCGTCGGGGCCGAATTTCGGCTTCTGGTCTTCCTGCGCCAAGGCCGGCACCGGGCCGGCGATGCACATCAGGAGGCCGGCCACCATCGCCGCCACCCTCCCGCCTGCTGCCCCGCCTGCTGTCCCCGCAATCCTGCTCATCTGCATCATCAATGGAAACGGTCTCTGTCCGTCCGGTCTCGATCGGGAATCCGCATATGGTGCGCGGCAAGGCTGGAGCCAAGCCGGGGCAATGTGCCATGCCGGAAACGCGGATGGACGAACGCCGAAGGGCGGAACCCGTCCTGCCCGACACCGTCGAGCAGGGCAGGCTCCGCCCACCGGACTCCGCCCATCGCCGGGATCGGCGCACCGGAGGGATCAGCCTCCGGTGCCGCCATCCGGGATCGTGCGATCAGACGCCGTCCCAGAACTGCTCCATCCCGGCCGCCGCCGTGCCGACGACGCCCATCTTCGACCAGGCGAGGTCGTGGATGCCCATCGCGAAGGCGGGCGAGGACGCCTGCAGCGAGTAGTCGCCCCAATAGGCGTTGGTGAACATCGGCTTGGCGCTGACGTCGTGGTCGCCGTACTTCGGCACGTTGTAGACCAGGTTCTGGTCGATGACGAAGTCGTTGGCGCTCAGCAGTTCGGTGTAGTCGTCCAGCGGCAGGGTTCCCATCACCACGTTCTTGGTGATCGTGTTGTTGTGCGGGTCACCGGCCGTGCCGTGCACCGGCTGCCATTCGATGCGGATGAAGTCTTCCTTGTTGCTGGCGATGACCGAGAAGTTGTTGGTCACCACGTTGTTGTCGCCGCCGTGGATCTGCACCGAGGCCCAGTCGGCATCCTTGATGAAGTTGTCCCGGACGGTGACGCCGCCGGCCATGTCGTCCAGATAGATGCCGAAGCCCTTCTGGCCGTACATCCAGGTATCCTGGGCGCTGGTGGCGAGGCCGTTGGCATGCTCGATCCGGTTGCCCTGGATGATCAGGCCGGTGTTGGTGCTGGACCGGCCGAGGATCTCGATGGCGCCGCCGTCGGCGGTCTCGAGCCCGGTGTAGGAGACGTTGTTGTACTGGATGACGTTGTTGTGGTTGGCCGTGTTGGTGCTGCCGCCGTAATCCTTGAACGAGATGCCGTAGCGGGCGCTGTGGTCGATGTCGTTGTTGGAGATGACGTTGTTGTCGACGCCGGTGCCGAAGATGCCGGACACCGCCTTGCGCACCTCGCCGATGTTGCTGATGCTGTTGGCGTAGATGGTGTTGCCGTTGCTGCGGCCATCCATCTCGATGCCGTTTTCCGCGAGGTGGTTCAGCGTATTGTGGGCGATCTGGTTGTTCGACGAGCCCGAGCTGAGCCGGATCGCCGTGCCGACGTTCAGGAAGCTGTTGTCGCTGATGTGGTTGCCGTCGGCATTGGTCAGCAGCAGGGCGTCGCCGCCGGTGGTGGTGTTCTTGAAGGTCAGCCCGTCGAGGGTGACGTCGCTGGCGCCGGTCAGCTTGATCAGCGTGCCGAGCCGCGGCACCTCCACGCCGGTCGACGCGAAGCCGGAGCTGGCGGCCTTGTACAGCAGCTTGCCGTCCGACGCGCGCCAGGCGAACTCGCCCGCCTGATCGACGTAGGATGCGTTGTTCAGCAGCTTGTAGGTGGTGCCTTCCGCAAACGGCAGCGAGGCGCCGTTCTTCAGCTTGATCGTGCGGGTGGCGGCGTTGAAGCTTTCGATGCTGGTCAGCGTGTCGCCCAGCCGCTCGGCGTCCATCACCTGGATCATCGTGCCCGGCTGGATGTCGGACGCGGTCACCTCGGTCCCATGGGAGCGGATGTACCAGCCGCTGGGCCCCCCCGAGGCGGCATCGGCGAAGCGCCAGCCGGTGGTGACGTCGGCGGCGTCATAGGCGTACTTCTCGGCCAGATGCTGGCGCACGTCGCCGACGATCAGGTCGAGGTTGCTGGCGGTGCCGAGCTTGGCCGAATAGAGGCCGTTGCCCTCGCTGGTGAAGCCCTTCACCACCTCGCCGCCGCTCAGCACCGGCTTTTCGCCGGGATAGTTCTGGAAGCTGTGCCCGTTGTCGAGCGAGGTCAGTTCCAGCGTCTTGGTCAGGTGGTAGGTGCCCTCGCGGACATAGGTGGTGTCGACGGTCGAGCTGGCCCGCATGGCGGCCTGCGCCTTCTCCAGCGAGGCGAAGGGACCGTCGGTGCCGTCGGCGTTCGGCGCCGACAGCTTGCCGGACCAGGTATCCTTGCCGTTGGTCGCGACGTAGAAGGCCGGCTTGGTCGGCGGGGTCGGGACGGGGTTCTGCGGAGCGGGGGTGTCGCCGAACATCTCGGCACCGGCCTTGATGTTCAGGGCGCCGCCCCAATACAGGCCTTCCTGGCCCTTGACCACGTCCTTGCCGTCGACCGCACCCTTGTCATAGGTGACGATGCTGTCGGTGACGGGGACGGTCTTGCCGTTGATGACCACCGACTTGACGAACAGGTTGCGATCGACGCCGTTCACCGTGGCGTCGTTGTCGTACCAGACCTGGACCGTGTGGGCCTTGGTCGGATCGATGTCGGCGGTGAACTTGTAGCCCGCGGTGGTGGAGGTGGCCTTGGCGTCGCCGATCACCTGCCCGTCGACCAGCAGCTTGAAATGCGCCGCCTGTCCGCCGGCCGAGTTGCCGTAGGCGTTGACGACGATGTCGACCGGCTTGGTCGGGGTCGGCGGCGGCGGCGGGACATAGGCGCCGCCGAAATACTCCTCCGGCACGCCGAAGGACAGGGCGCCGCCCCAGAACAGGCCTTCCTGGCCGGCGACCACGAACTTGCCGTCGACCGGGCCCTTGTCGTAGGAGGCCATGTCGGAGGTGGCGGAAATGGTCTTGCCGTCGATGTTGATCGACTTGACGTACAGGTTGCGGTCGACGCCGTTCACGGTCGCGTCGTTGTCGTACCAGACCTGGATCTTGTGGGCCTCGTTGGGGTCCACCTTGGCGGTGAAGGTGTAGTCGGTGGCCGAGGTCGCGTTGACCCAGGCATCGCCCACCACCTCGCCGTCGATCAGCAGCTTGAAATGCGGGGCCTGGCCGCCGGCGCTGATGCCGTAGGCCTTCACCTTGATGGTCGTGGTCATGGTCTCGGTGTC
The DNA here is from genome assembly GCF_035628975.1 of Azospirillum sp. Classification (GTDB taxonomy): domain Bacteria; phylum Pseudomonadota; class Alphaproteobacteria; order Azospirillales; family Azospirillaceae; genus Azospirillum. The sequence goes on from NZ_DASPIS010000009.1 coordinate 6,667, forward strand.
GGTGCCGGTATCGACCGGGGCCGTCGAGAACAGCGTGGCGGGCAGCGCGACGTTCAGCGCGCCCGGCCAGTACATCTCGCTCTGCCCGGCGATGACGTTCAGCCCGTCGATCTTGCCGGTGTCGTATTTCACCGAGGGGTCGATGGCGAGGATGGTCTTGCCGTTGACCTCGAAGGACTTGACGAACAGGTTGCGGTCGACGCCGTTAACCGTGTCGTCGTTGTCGTAGACCAGCTGGAGGGCGTGCGCCTTGTCGGCCGGCACGTTGGCGGTGAAGACGTAGCGCGACTGCGAGGCGGAGGCGACGGTGGCGTCGCCGATGACCTTGCCATCGACAAGCAGTTGGAAATGCGGCCATTTCCCGCCGGCCACGGTGCCCCAGGCATTGACCGCGAAGGTGACCTGGATCGTGCCGTCGGTGTTGGTGGTAGCCATTTTGGAACTCCGCTTTATGGGTATCGCCTTGTTCCGCAGGCTCGTCTGTTAGCCTTAAT